>JAZSKE010000030.1:0-54089 GCA_045534675.1 Acutalibacteraceae bacterium | reverse complement strand
GCTCAGGCAGCTCTCAAAATCGCTTGTGACCTCGTTGACGAAGGCATGAAGACTGAAGAAGAAGCAGTTGCTATGATCGACCCCAGAAACCTCGACACACTTCTTCATCCTCAGTTCGATCAGAAGGCTCTTAAGGCTGCAACTCCCATCGGTAAGGGTCTCGGTGCATCACCGGGTGCTGCTTGCGGTAAGGTAGTATTCCCAGCTGAAGACGCTGAAGCATGGAATGCAAGAGGCGAAAAGGTTATCCTTGTTCGTCTTGAAACATCACCCGAAGACATCACAGGTATGAAGGCTTCTCAGGGTATTCTCACAGTACGTGGCGGTATGACATCACATGCAGCTGTTGTTGCTCGTGGTATGGGTACTTGCTGTGTATCAGGCTGCAGCGAAATCGCTATGGACGAAGAAAACAAGAAGTTCACTCTTGCAGGTAAGACCTTCACAGAAGGCTCAGAAATTTCAATCGACGGCTCAACAGGTAACATCTATGACGGTATCATCCCCACAGTAGATGCTCAGATCGCAGGTGAATTCGGCCGCATCAGGGCTTGGGCTGACAAATACAGAACACTTAAGGTCAGAACAAACGCTGACACACCTGCTGACGCTAAGAAGGCAGTTGAACTCGGCGCTGAAGGTATCGGCCTTTGCCGTACAGAGCATATGTTCTTCGAGGCTGACAGAATTGCAGCTTTCCGTGAGATGATCTGCTCAGATACAGTTGAAGAAAGAGAAGCAGCACTTGCTAAGATTCTTCCCATGCAGCAGGGCGACTTCGAAGCTCTCTATGAAGCTCTTGAAGGCAACCCCGTAACAATCCGTTTCCTTGATCCTCCTCTCCACGAGTTCGTACCCACAGAAGAAGCTGACATTGCAGCTCTTGCAGCAGCTCAGGGTAAGAGCGTTGAGACAATCAAGAACATCATCGCATCACTCCACGAGTTCAACCCCATGATGGGTCACAGAGGATGCCGTCTTGCAGTAACATATCCTGAAATTGCTAAGATGCAGACAGCAGCTGTTATCCGTGCAGCTATCAATGTTAACAAGGCTCATCCCGAATGGAACATCGTTCCCGAAATCATGATTCCTCTTGCAGGCGACGTTAAGGAGCTTAAGTATGTTAAGAAGTTTGTTGTTGAAACAGCTGACGCTGAAATCGCAGCTGCAGGCGCAGACCTTAAGTACGAAGTTGGTACAATGATCGAAATTCCCAGAGCTGCTCTTACAGCTGACGAAATCGCTAAGGAAGCTGACTTCTTCTGCTTCGGTACTAACGACCTTACTCAGATGACATTCGGCTTCAGCCGTGATGACGCAGGTAAGTTCCTTGATGCTTACTATGATGCTACGATCTTCAAAAACGATCCCTCCCCTAAGCTCGACCAGACAGGTGTTGGTAAGCTCATGGAAATGTCCATCAAGCTCGGCAAGCCCGTTAACGATAAGCTTCACTGCGGTATCTGCGGTGAACACGGCGGTGACCCCACATCAGTTGAATTCTGCCACAAGATTGGCCTCGACTATGTATCATGCTCACCCTTCCGTGTACCCATCGCAAGACTTGCAGCAGCTCAGGCAGCTATTGCAAATAAATAATTCGTTTATAAATGAATTTGCCCCACCGAGAAATCGGTGGGGTTTTTGCATATTTATCATTCTTCACCCTTAATCCACTTCAGGGAAACCTTGGTAAACCAGATGTTCTGGCACTCAAGGTCAGGCTCGAAGAGGATGCCTATATTGCCGTCAGGCAGAAGGGTCATTGAGCTGTAAACGAAGCTGTCTTCCTTAAGCACTCGGCTGTAGGGGAAGGTTTCACCGTCATCTTCCGAAAGACGGATAACACCGTTGCGACGAATTTTTTTGTCTGCCGCGTTGAGAAGCACAACATAGGGCTTGTCGGCATCTTCAATTTTAATGACCGAGGTCTGACAGATGGGCTGAGGCAGGTTTTCGTCAAGACGGAAGTTCTCCCAGGTTTCGCCGCCGTTTTTGCTGTAGGCTACGGCAACGAGACGCTTGGGGTCGTGATTGCGCATAAAATACTTAAGGGTACCGTCACTCTGCTCAATAACCTGAGACTCCGTGAGCATATCCTGTTCGATAATCAGACGGCTGTTTGCCTTGAAGCCTCTGATTTTGCGGGTGTTGTTAGGTGTTTCGCCAAGGTGCCATGTGGTACCGCCGTCATCACTGTAGATAACGCAGCATGAAAGTCCCAAGGGGAACTTTCTTACGCCGTAGTAAATGGGTACAACGATTCTGCCGGCATATTTTCCGTGGCGCAGGACTATGCCGCATCCCGGGCCGGGGCCGATGAAGCTCATATATTTCTTTTTCACCTGTGAGTTGAGTGAAACGGGCTTTGACCAGGTTTTTCCCTCGTCATCACTGTAGCACATCATCAGGTATGAGGTGTGAGCTTCCTTGAATTTGCCTGCAGTGTAGATGTTGCCGTAGCTTGTGCCGTCCTTTGACACTTCTCCGTCCTCGCTTACGGTGTAGTCGGTTTTCTTTCCGCTTTTCGTGTAAAGGACGCCGTCTTTTATTATGTACTTTCTGAATTTTGTGCCGACGATTTTGTTGCCCTGCTTATCCTCGCCTACGGTGCTGTTGCAGTTAAGTATGCCCACGCCTGCAGGTGTGTGGCAGTAGTGCATAAAAATTCTGCCTGAATTATGGTCGTAGGTGAGTATGGGGTCAATTGCTGCAGAGGAAAGCTCCTTTGAGGTGCCGTGTTCCTGCACTGGAGTGATATAATCACTCCAGGTTTCGCCTGAATCATAGCTTATGCGCACAACCTTGTCAATTCTGTTAGGGTTGTCGCTGCCGGTGTAAAATCTTGCATCTGCGCAGGCAACGGCAACTCCGTTTTTGGTTGTTACTATTGAGGGGATTCTGTAATAGTCTGAGGGGCCGCCGGTGCCGGGGCCGAAAAGGGTTGTGAACTCCATAGTATTTTCTCCGTTCATTTTTCTTTATTATATTATAGACGAAGAAGTCGAAAAAAACAAGACCAAGTATTTACAATTTCATTTTAATGTGTTACAATTTTTGCAGACTATTTATAGAAAAGGAGAACTCCCTATGGATTTCATCAAAGAAAAACAGTGGATTACCTCTCAGCTTGAAAGTGTCACGGATTTCTGGATCAAGTACGGTATGGATAAGGTCAACGGCGGTGTTTACACCTGCATTGACAAAGAGGGAAAGGTTTTTTCTACTGACAAAAGTGTATGGATGCAGGGTCGCTGCGGTTGGATTTTTGCTTATCTTTGTCACGTTTACGGCGTAAAGCAGGAATGGCTTGAGGCAAGCAAGAGCTGCCTTGATTTCCTTGAAAATCACTGCATAAACAAAGAAGCAGAGGGCAGACTTTACTTCACTGTAACTGCTGACGGCAAGCCTCTTCGTCAGCGCAGATATTGTTATTCGGAGGCTTTTTACTGCATTGCAAATGCTGAGTACTACGGCATTACAGGTGAGAGAGAGCATCTCGAAAGAGCCCGCAGAGCTTATGATATGTATTGGAATCTCAACCACGGAATGAAAGACCCCACAGGCCTCGGAGCTAAAACAGTGCCCGAAACAAGAAGCGGCAGAGCATTGGGTATTCCCATGATTCTTCTCAATGTTACATCAGTGCTTCTTCGTGTTGACCCTGAGCAGGCTGAGCTTTATAACAAAAGAGCAGACGAATGTGTAAGTGATATTTTCAAATATCATGTAAAGCCTGAGCTTGGCTGTACTCTTGAGAGCGTTGCTCCCGACGGCAGTGCAAGACTTGATATAACCGAAGGCAGAGTTGTTAACCCGGGTCATGATATAGAATGCAGCTGGTTCCTTATGGAAAGGGCCAACGCTACGGGTGACAAGGAGCTTCACAAAAAGGCTGTTGAAATTTTTGATATGGCATTTGACAAGGGTTGGGACAAGGAGTACGGCGGCATTCTCTACTTCTTTGACTGCCTCGGCAATCCTCCCGAAGCCTATGAGCATGATATGAAGCTCTGGTGGCCTCACAACGAAGCACTTATTGCTTCACTTATGATTTACAAGGATACGGGTGATGAGAAGTATCTTGATATTTTCCGCACTTTGCTGGATTACTGTGAAAAATATTTCGCTTCTGCTCCCTGCGGCGAGTGGTACGGCTACTTAAGACGCGACGGCAATCCCACATTGCCTGCCTGCATAGGCTCCACCTTCAAGGGTCCCTTCCATGTACCCAGATGCCTTATTATGCTTCACACAATGATAAATGAAATGGAAAAGAGAGGTTAATGAAAATGAATAATAAGTACAAGGGAATTTTCCCCGCATTTTATGCTTGCTATGACGATGAAGGTAATATATCCGCTGAAAGAACAAAGGCTCTTGTAGAATTCCTTATTGAAAAGGGTGTGGCAGGTCTTTATGTCGGCGGTTCATCAGGTGAATGTATTTATCTGAGCAAAGAGGAAAGAAAAGCAACTCTTGAAGCAGTTATGGAGGTTGCCAAGGGCAGAATTGCAATTATTGCTCACGTTGCCTGCAACAACACAAAAGACAGCTGTGAGCTTGCAGCTCACGCTCAGCAGGTGGGTGCAGATGCTATTGCTGCCATTCCTCCCATTTACTTCCGTCTGCCTGAAAAGGCCATTGCAAAATATTGGAACGATATTTCCGCTGCAGCCCCCGACACAGATTTTGTTATTTATAACATTCCTCAGCTTGCAGGTGTGGCACTCACTCTTCCTCTGCTTGACGAAATGCTGAAAAATCCCCGCGTTATCGGTGTGAAGAATTCCTCAATGCCCGTTCAGGATATTCAGATGTTCAAGAGACAGGCTGAAATGAACGGCAAAGACCTTATCGTGTTCAACGGCCCCGATGAGCAGTTTATCAGCGGCAGAATCATCGGTGCAGATGCAGGCATCGGCGGTACCTATGGAGTAACCCCCGAGCTTTATGTAAGAATGAACGAAGCTCTTGCAGAAGGCAACCTTGAAAGAGCGCTTCTTCTCCAAAACGCAGCAAATGAAATTACATATACAATGTGCAGAGCCAAGGGTAATATGTATGCTGTTGCCAAGGCTGCAATTGAAAAGAGAACAGGTATGAAGCTCGGTGGTGTAAGAGCGCCTCTTCTCAACCTCCAGGAAGGCGACGAGGCTGTAGTTGAAAAGACTGCAGAGCTTGTGAATAAGGCAATTGCTCTTTAAGAGAACACACCATGGATAAAATAAGAATAAAAAAGAACAGTAAAGTTCTTTTTATCGGTGACAGTATCACTGATGTTAAGTTCAATTCAAAAAAGAGATTTACTTTCAAGGTAAAGGATATCTATGCTCTTCAGCTTAAAAAGACTTTCAGAAAATACAGTAAGGATATAAAGGTGGTTGTAAAGGGCATTGCCAGCAACCGTACATATCATGTTTATGACAGACTGACAAAGGATTGCATAGCCCTAAAGCCCGATGTAATCATTATGCTAATCGGTGTCAATGACGCCTGGGAAAACTATGTGCCTCAGGACTATCCGCCTCTTTTGAGGCCTATGGAGCCACATATCCGAGAAATTTACAGAAGAATAAGAACAGAGCTGCCTGATGCACAGATCCTTTATCTTATGCCTTTTATGGTTGATTCCGTTAAGGAGAAGCTTCCCTTCCATAAAATTCTCGATGAATTCCGTGAGAAGCTTAAGGCAATAGCTCTTGAAAACGGTGCGGCAGTTGTGGATTTGCAGCAGATCTTTTATGAGGCGCAGAAAACTGTTCAGCCTAAAGAACTTGCAATTGACGGTATTCATCCCACAACTCTCGGTCATAAGGTAATGGCAGATGCGGTTTTGAAGGTTATTGAATTGTGCTGATAATAAAATAACACGGCAGTCCGAAAGGATTGCCGTGTTGCTGTTTAGATTGTTTTATTTAAGAATGATATCAAGGAAGCCCTTTGCTCCGAAAATTTTATAAGTGATGTCGTTTGCACCCTTAAGTGCGCCACCCAGTATCTTGTCAAATGCTTCGGGCTCTGCTTCGGCTTCATATACACCGATTTCAACAAGCATAGCCTCAACCTCAGCGAGGATAGCGTTATCAGCCTCGTAATCGTTTACGGTACTCTTTGTCATGGCATCTGCCTTATCAAGAATTGCCTGCTGGTCTGCAGTGAGGACATAGCCTGTCTGCTTGCAGTATCTTTCAAGGTCGGGGAGATAGCTTCTTGTAAGGTCTTTAAGATTTCTTGCGCCGTTAAACTGGGGGAAGAAGTAGCCGTCTTCATTGAGGTTATCACAGTCAGCAACTGTCTTGATGTTGCCTGTTGCAAGCTCAAGAGCAAGTGCAAGAGCGGTGTTGTTATATTCAAGCTCGTGCTTCTGCTGATAGAAGAACCAGGAAGCGTCTTTGCGGTAGGTTGTTGAAATATCAATTGAGCCGTCGGGTGAAAGGATTCTGCCTTCGGTGTCGGTGAACTTGCTGCCTGCTGCTACATATGATGTGCCGGGAGCGGTGGAGTCGATATTGATAATTTCATCTGAGTTTGTAAGGGGAGCACCCTTCATAAAGCCGAACATACTGTAGTCGGAAGTGATAGCACCGAAGGGAAGTCCGTAGCCTGAAATGAATGAGAAGGTTACGCCTTCTTTTTCAAGATTTGACATTGTTGTGCCGAGATTTCTCTTTGCAGCGTGGAAGCTGTCTGCCTCTGCTTTGACGACGGGTGAAGAGATGAGATGCTCGATTTCGCCGTATCTTGAGACGGGGACAAGATTGCAAAGTGAGGGAGTAGCACAGAACATTTCTGTTGCAATAGCTCTCAGTGCCATATCAATGAAGTCTCTTAAAACCTGCTTGGGGAAAAGTCTCAGGGCAATGTTTACAAGATAGCCCCAAGGTTCACCGATAAGGTCGGCAATAAGTCCGTTGTAGAAAAGATCTGCTGAGTTGTCGCAGTACTGCTGTGTGAGAAGGTCGCAAACAACATCACTGCCGTCCCATGCGCCGACAATGCTGACAACGCGTCTGATATGATTTTCAGCTCTTGTGGGGTACGCATCCATATATGCGGTAACAACTGATGCGCCCATACTCATAGGTACGAGAACAACATCCTTGGCGCCGACTTTATTTTCTTCGAGGATAGTTTCAATAAAATTGTGAAGTCCCTCGATATTCTTTGATGTGTATGAGAATGCGTTGTAGTTAAAAACATAGAGATAGTCTTCAAAGTTTGCGCCGAATTTTTCTCTTGCAATATCCTTGCAGGGGATTGATGAATAGAAACGGTCTCTGGCTTCACTTCCGGGAAATTCGGAAACGGGCATTGTATATCTGGGAGTTACAACTCTGGGGTTGCCGTTGCCGTCTTCGCCCACAAGGTTGAATTTGAAGAGGTCTCTCACAAGGGACTTGACATCTTTTTCGTTCATAATATTTCTTCTGATAACTGATGAAAAGAGAAGACCGAGAACCAGCTTAACAATAGTTACGATTGTGTTGCTGTCACCGAAAGCCTCGTCAAAGCTGTTGAAAAGGTTCCATCTTGTGCTGTATTTGCCTTCTGCAATGAGGGGAGCGTAATTCTCATAGTCCTGCAGAGTGCCTTTTTCAAAAGCACCTTCGGCAGTATAGCTCTCATCAAAGAGATAGGAGTAGCTCTGACCGATGCCTGTTACAAAAACAACAAGGCTGTTTTCGCCTTCTGCGAAAACACTTTCCATTGAGCTTGCGGCCTTGATTACGGGCTGTGTGTCTGCCACCGCTGCTGATGCTGGTACCAGTGCAAAGGGTAAAACCATAAGCACTGAAAGGAGTAATGCGATTAGTTTTTTCATAGTGAATTCCTCCGACATAATTTTTCCATTATATAGTAACACTTATTGCACATTATTTCAAACCTATTTTGAATTTTTGACTTTTTTTACAAAAGAAAAGGACACTTTTATTGCATAATGCCGAGAGGTTTTATATTCCTACTTGAAAAATAAGCAAGCAGATGCTATAATATTTCACAGATTTTATTTAAAAAGGAGATTTGTTATGGGTTTAAAGCTTTTTTTTATGAAATATGCAAAGCAGATTCAAGCTATGTCACCGAAATATGATGTTATTTACCAAGTGAAAAATGATGACCCCATAGTTTTTGAAGACGGTGAAAATGTGAAGCTTTCAATGGCTATTATTGCCGACACGCATCTGCCCAACAGAGAAAGTGCAGAGCTTAATCTTAAAAATACCTTTATCGACATTGAAAACTCAAAGGAAAAGTTTGACGCTTTTCTTATTGCAGGCGATATTGCCGATTACGGCACCAACAATGAGTACGAAAGATTTTTCAGAGTTCTCGACAGTCAGAAGGTTATTCCCAATATGTTTGTTACCATGGGCAACCACGATGCCAGACTTTTCTTCAGAAAAAACTCGAAGATAATGATCAAAAAGACGGCAGAATACCTGAAGGATAAAACAGGCAAAATCTATTACTCCTATGATATCAACGGCTACACCTTTATTGTGCTTTGCACCGAGAAGCGTATTCTCGAAAAGGCTTTCATTTCAAAGGAGCAGATAGCTTTTCTTGACAGAGAGCTTGCAAGGGGTACCAAAGAGGGTAAGCCCGTGTTTGTAATGTGCCATCAGCCCTTTGCTTTTACACACGGCTTGCCTGAGGTGTGGAAAACCGGCGACATGGGTGAGCAGAATGACGAAGTGCGCGCCGTTATGGAAAAATACAACAATGTTTTCTTTATCAACGGTCATCTTCACGGCGGCATCTATGAAAAGGTTGCTGAAACTCTCAATGAAGAAAAGGGTGTTCACTCAATAAGCATCCCCGGCTACAGAAAGCCTAACAACTTCGGTATTCAGGACTGCGGTACAGGCTATTACTGTGAGGTCTATGAAGACAGAGTTATATTCAAGGCAAGAAAGTTCATTTCAGGTGAGTATATCAAGGGTGATTACACAAGACTTGAGTATAAGCTTAAATAAAAAACAGGGACTGTCCTCTTAATCGGGACAGTCCTTTTATGTTACCACTCGTATGAGGTTTCGAGTACAGTCTCACCGTAGTTGTTTATGCTCAAAAGGTCAATGCCTTCTTCGCTGAGGGTCATTTTGGTTGCGATGAAGTCTTTTCCGGTTTTACCTCCGTCAAGATAACCTGCTATGTGGGGGTATTTTGAGAAAATCTCTGCTTCTCTTTCACTACCGTCGCCGAGTATTCTGCATTGATGCTCGTGGCCTGAAATCATAAGGCGTGCGCCTATTCTGTCAAGCTCCTGCCAGCCTTTATCGGAAAGTTCCTGCTCAACGTCGCTTATGCGCCATGAATGACAAAGGGTGACAACTTTTTCATTTGTGAGTTCAACATCGCTGAGCCAGTCAATCATATCAGCTCTGTAGGTGTTGTAGTCTGTTGTGCCGCCGTATTCGGGGTGTGAATCGTCTTTATCTTCACCGCTGTCAAGAACTATAAATGAATAAGGTCCTGCATCGGCGGTATAGTAAAATTCGTCAAGTCCGAGAGCGGAATTCAGCTCGCTTGCATAGTCACCACGGGTTTCGTGATTGCCTCTGACATAGAGTACAGGCTTTGCGCCCTTTGTTATTTCACCGCCGAACTGCACGATATTTCTTATAACCTGCTGCTCAAAATCTACACCGGGAGTAGCGTCGCCGAGAAGGATAACACTGTCAAAGTCGCCCATATAATCAATTGCGGTGTAGGCTGTGTCCAGCATTGTGTGCCAGTCGGAAATAACAAGCCACTGCTGATTTTCACTATCGCTTACAGTGAGAGTATATTCTTCGGAAAGAACTTCTTTTCCCAGGCGGCTGCCGTAGCTGTAGGATTCTATAACGCGTACCGAGCCGACCTTATATGTGTTGTTTTTCAGATGCTCATAGGGTACGCTTACGGAGTGAATCATGCTGTCGGTACGCTTTTTGCCGCCGATAGAATCATAAAGCTTATAGTCTTTGCCTTCGTAGGTGTATTCTATGTAGCCTGTGCCCTCGTCATTTGTTGAGAAGACAACACTGTAACCCTCGCCGCTGTCGATAACCATAGGCTGTGATGTGATTTTGTAGGGGGTCAGGGGTATGAGATAGGTGAGACCTATAAGCAGAGTGACGGTGACTGCCAAGGCTGAAGTAACTCTCTTGGCCTTGCAGGGAAGCTTGAACCAGAATATAGCAATAAAGGGTACTGCGACAAGGAAAAAGGCAGGAATGAGAGATTCCCCCAGATAGAGAAGGTAGGCGTGTCTCATTTCGTCAAACATCACTATAATGGCATTCACAAGTGCATAAATGAAGGTTGCAATGCCTATAAAGACTCCGATGCCGAGAAGGACTTTAAACAGCTTCTTTTCTGAAATTTTCTTTGAATAAAGGCTCACAGCTGAAAGGGCAGTGAGGGCGAGAGCGTTGACAATCATCACCCATAAAAGAATAAAGGTGAAATGCTCAATGCCAAGTGTTATATTGACGAAAACCCAACTGGCTCTGCCTGCTGCAAAAAGAATGGCAGAGATTACCTGAAGAATAAGGAAAACACAAGGTGCTTTAGCCTTGCGGTTGAGTTTAGTTTTTTCGCATGTCATAATTATTTCTCCTTTTTTGTCTTTTTTTCAGTATACAAAATATAAATTGTATTGTCAATGGTATAATTATTTGATATAATGTAAAAAAAGAAAGGAAAAAAATTATGAAAACGGAAAAAATTCTCTCTAAACCCATTTGTGTAACATTTCTCTTTTTAGCCTTTGTTTACGGTCTGGTTCTTCCTTTTATGTGGGGCAACAATCCTGCATCTGAGCTTGGCACCCTGTCGCTTCTCTGTGAAGACAGAAAGGGCTGGTTCTGGCTCTGGGGCATTCTCACCTCAGGCAGTCTTATTATGAGTACACAGTATATGTATAAGAGCTACAAGATAAAAAATAAATGGCTTGACAGTATGTGTGTTGCAGGCTTTGTGAGTATGTGTCTTATTGCATTGACTCTCGGCCACAGCATAGAGGACTGGAATCCCAAAAGAATTGCACACTGGGTTGCAACAGGTGTGTTTATAGTTTTCACAATGGCACCTATTGCTCTTTTCTTCATCCTTTACCGCAAGAGATTTGAATATTTTAACATATTTACTGTGTGTACTTTTATAATCCTCGGCACATTTATAGTTATCTTTGCTTTTGTGGGCAAGAGTGCTTTAATGGAAATGATACCTATTGCACTTATGGAAGTATTTATGTTTATTGTGAATTTCACTCCCTTGGTGAAAAAGAAGGAAAAAGACCTTATAAAAGCATAATGAAAATCCCTCTGCCGTAAAAAAGCAGAGGGATAAAATTTTAGTCAAGTGCAAGAATTTCCTTGATAGGTCCTGCAAAGTCGTCTGAAATATTTGATGGAATATCCTTTTCGCCCTTAATAAAGGAGCCGAAGAGCATGCCTTTATAGTCTGTTGACATCTGAAATTTTGAGATAACATTTGTCAGGGCAACCTTCTTGTTTTCGTTCTGAAGGTAGGTGCAGTTTTCCATTTCGATTTCCACTGTGCTGTCGGGCTTTGCGGTAACGGTAACCTCAAGAGTTTTGCCGCACTTCTTTACTGCAGCGGCAGCCTTCTTGCCGTCAACTGTAACAGTTATATCTGCTGAAACAATATCACCGAATTTAAGCACATAGTTTCTCTTTGAGGGTACCACGTCTGAGGTGCCTTCCTTTTTCTTTATGCCGAAAAGAACCTTGTCGCCGTATTGCTTGACGGTGAAGTCTGTTTTGAGATATTCGCCCTGCTGATATGAAAGGGTTTCGCCGTCATCTTCATAAAGAGTGAAGGTGTTGTTGCCTCTGTAAACAAGCACCTCGAGAGTAACGGGGTTAGAGCAATCGTTTGTTCTGTCGTTTTCGCTCATGGGGATAATTGCACCCTCTTTAGCAAGTACGGGGATCTTGTCAACATCGCGGTACATCTTGACAAACTTATTGCCTGAGTAAATTCTGCCGGTGAAGATGTCGGTGTATCTTCCCCTCGGAAGCCATACATTAACACCTGCAAGGTTTGTGTCAAGACTTGTATGCTCTGTGATGGGAGCAACGATAAGCTCGGTGCCGAAGAAGAATTCATTTTTGCAGTTGTAAGCATTTTCATCTTCGGGGTATGCATAGTACATAGGTTCACAGATAGCTCTGCAGTCCATATGTGTACGGTAGTTCATCGTGTAGATGTAGGGCAGGAGCTTATGTCTTAAACGAAGGGCATCTGTTGCAATCTTTTCAATGGGTGAGCTGTAATTCCAGGGTTCCTTGCCTGCGAACTCGTTGTTTGTTGAGTGAAGACGCATAACGGGGCTGTAAATGCCAAGCTGCACCCAACGCACATAAAGCTCGTCGTCCTTCTTGCCCATGCAGTGGCCGCCTATATCGTGGCTCCACCAGGGGTAGGCAACGTTGGAAGCTGTTGCAGTGAAGGCGGGCTGGAAATCGAGGCTCTTCCATGTCTGGGTTGTGTCACCGCTGAAGCCTAAGGGATAGCGCTGTGAGCCTGCACCGCAGAAGCGTGAAAGGATAAGAGGTCTGTGGTTATCCTTTGCATTGTCAAGGAAGTGGTAGTGGTTCAGCGCCCATAAGGGGTCAAGTCCCGGTACATTTGTGTGAGTACCCTGCTGCCAGTCAATCCACCAGAAGTCAACGCCTTTCTTTTCAAAGGGATGATGAAGGATATCGAAGTAGTTTTCGGTAAATTTCTTGTCTGTGATGTCAAACTTGACAGCCTCTTTTTTCTTCGGGTCCATACCCATAGCCTTGCACATATCCTCATACCGGTCTTCAAACCAACGCACGCCCATTGAGGGGTGGATATTGAAGGTTATGTGGTAGTTATCGTCCTTGAGCTTTTTGAGGAAGCCGTCGGGGTCGGGGAAAAGGTCTGTGTTGAAGCTGTAGCCTGTCCAGCCTGTTGACCATACGTCATAGACATATTCCATAAAGTTTTTGTGCATTGAGGGCTTATGGCTGTCTTTGCCGAATTTTGACTTGATGTCAACCCAGTGCCAGTCCATATCAACTGTTGCAACGGTGATGGGAATTTCGGCATCCTTGAATTTATCCATAAGGGTGAGATATTCTTCCTGAGTGTAAGCCTTATATCTGCTCCACCAGTTTGAAAGGGCATATCTGGGAATAAGAGGAACCTTGCCGGTGAGCTTATAAAGGTCTGTTGTGGCGCCTATGTAGTTGTTGCCGTAAGCGAAGAAGTAGATGTCGCTTTCCTTATTATCTCTGGGCAGGATTGTGCCGTCTTCCTTAAGCACGAGAGTATCGCTGTCATCTAAAAGAGCAACGCCGCTACGAGAGCATACACCGTCACCAAGAGTGATAATACCTGCAGTGATGTCAAGAGTACGGCAGGTACCCTTAAGGTTGCCTGATTTATAGTCGGTTACTTCTCTGCCGTCACGAAGGGTGATGCGCACCATCTTTTTTGAGGTGAGTGAGTAAAGGAAGTTTGCCTTAGTTGTTTTGATTTCAACGGTACCCTTGCCGTCTTTGACTTCAAATGCGGGCTTGTCAAAATCGCGGAACCATACACTCTGTGTAGGCTCGTCGCAGAACTTGCCCTTGGACTGAACTTCAACTCTGAGAAGGCAGGGAGTCAGAACTGTGAAACGCACATTTTTTCTGACGATAACACTGCTTTCGTGAGCCACGGGTGAGCAGTCAATTTTAAAACGCTGTGAAAAATCTTTCATAATTTGCTCCTTTATATTATTATGGTTTTAATTATATAACTCAGAAAAGATAAAGTCAATAAATGAGGTCTAAAACCGGATGCGTTTTTTTAAAGCGCAGTAACCTCACCGGGTTTATCAATACTGCACTTATATTTCTTCGAATAGTCCATGCCTGCGCAGATAAGCATTGATTTTTCTGTGCAGTTATAAACACTGCTCCAGAGAGTTATAACCTGATGCTTGAGAATAGGATGCTGATAATCAAGCACACATTCGGAAAGAAGGGTCATAGCCTCATCTTCTGTGAGAATACCGTCTGAAAGAATAAGCTTCTTTTCTATCCGCTCATATCTGTCATAGCCTCTGCCGTCGTGGTTGTCGCCGCCGGGGGTGAGGAAATAGTTTGTGAGAATAAGGCTGTCACCCTCTTTTTTCTGACGGATAACATGCATTTTATTGTCAACATATTCAATGAGTGCGCTTGTGCCGGTGGCATCAACGAGCTGATAGTGATAGTTGATGAAAAGAGAATCGTGCATATCGTATGAAGCGAAAAGGTCGATGGCTTCGTCTACGGTTGCACACTTGTCAAGCACTGCGCGAAGAGCGACAGTGGTAATAATAGGCTTTTTGCCTGTTTTCTGTTTTGTTGCCTTGGATTTTATTTCAAGCACACCGCAGGCAAAGCCTTTTTCGTTTATGCCGTCCATAGCCATATAGGGTGCACCCATAACACGCAGGGAATCACTGTGATTTTTTAGACTGAGATACTTGGTGCCGTGAAGGAAGAAGGTGCTGTCGATAACGCTGAGGCTTTTATAGCCATTTTCGGGAGCGGTCCAGCAAATAACGGTAGGCGCCGCTTTATAGTCGAAGTTTCTGCCGAAAATAACATCGCCCTGAGGATTTTTTGCATTGAAGGTTGAACAGGCAAAACCGCTGTGAGTGGGGTTGGGCGCAAGGGGAAGCTTCAGCTGCTGTTGCAGGAAAATGACTGCATCCATAATTGATGAAACACCCTTTGAGAGCATTTTGTCAAGACCGTAATCGCTCTTGTATTCGAGAAGCCATATGTTGTCATCGAGCTGTCTGAAGGTGTTCATAGTTTCAGAAATATTTGCTTTAATTTCTGCTTTTTTGAGTTTATCCATTTTTGTTATCTCCCTGTTGTTTTATGTGTTTTTATGATAACACTATTTCATCAGTAATGCAATAACTATAGAAAAAAACAGATTCTCTCAGAATAAAATTCTCTAAAAGAGTTGCAATTGATAGGGAAAAGCATTACAATAAAAGGGAAGAAAAAATCAAAAAGGAGAAATGAATATGGAAACACCAAGAACCTATGTCCCTTTTAAGGATTGGAAACAGAAGTCAAAGCAGACCGAGTACACCGAAAGCACACCTCTTTTAGCTCCCGACGGCACACTGCTTGCAAAGGGCTGGGCAAGACACAACGTGTTTGAATATAACAGAGATTATGTTAAGCCCGGTAGCCCCATGAGCAAAAAGGAATGGGATTTCTATCAGGTGGCTGACGACAGATATATGGTGCAGCTCAGCTTTGCAAATATCGGCATCGGCGGTTATGTTGCCGCTAAGCTCGTTGACATCAAGGCAGGAAAGGTTATTGCAGACGCAACTCAGCTTTTCCTTGGCGGAAAGAAGCATGTGCCTCCTCCAAAGGGCGACGTACCCAACCGCTATAAGGATAAGATAGGCAAGGCAGAGTTTGATTTTGACACAAAGGAAACCACGAGAAGACTTTGGTTTAAGATGCCTCTCAAGGGCAAGATGGTTGAATGCGAATTCAATATGGATATTATGCCCGGCCTTGAAAACATCACAACGGTACTTCCCTTCCCCGGTGATGACAAGAAGTATTTTATGACAACAAAGCAGAACTGCATGCCCTGTGAGGGTACATATAAATTCGGAGATGAGGTTTACACCTTCTCAAAGGAAACTGCCTTTGCAACTCTTGACTGGGGCAGAGTAAATACTCCTCACAAAATGGTATGGTACTGGGGTAACGGCGCACAGTACATCACAGACGAAAAGGGCGAAAAGCATCTCTTTGGCTTTGAAATCACATGGGCTATCGGTGACGAAAGCAACGCTACGGAAACAGCACTTTTCTATGACGGCAAGGCTCACAAATTCGGTGCAGTTGACGTTGAAGTTTTCCCAAAGCCCGACAAGTATATGAATGACTGGAAGTTTATTTCCGAAGACGGCAGATTCAATCTGACAATGAAGCCCATCTTCGACCATCATTCGGATATGAATTTAGGCATTGCAAGAATGCACACCCATCAGGTACACGGTATATGGAGCGGTGATGTAACTCTTGATGACGGCACCAAGCTTGAAATCAAGGATTTGCCTGCCTTCTGTGAATATGTTGAGAATAAGTGGTAAATAACAGCAGACCCTCCGTTTTCAAACGGAGGGTCAACTTTTTAAGCTGCAACAGCTTCTTTTTCTTTGGCGGGAAGCTGCTTCTTTTCTTTTTTATAAAGCCACACTACAAGTATTACAGCACCGATGATGCTTGTGACAAAGGCGCAGATCATATCAACGCAGGTGTCAAACACTGCCCACTGATTTTCATTTTGTGCGCCGAGTCCGAATATTGCCTGGAACCAGGGATCTCTGTTCGGGTCTATATTGTATGCCTGATTACAGCTTTCAGGCCAGTAGTAGTCAACGAAAAACTCAAAAATTTCCCATATGACAATAGCAATATTTGAAAAGCCGAAGGCGGTGAAGGTCTGAAGCAGAGGTGACATTTTGTCATCGGGGCGTGAAAACATATTAAGAAGCTCGTTGCCGATAAAGACAAACAGCAAACCCGTCAGAAGGTGCATGATTTTATCCCAGCTCATCACATCGTGGATGTAGTTAAGACCGTGTCCGCAAAAGGAAGCAAAGAAAATGAGTATATTGAGATAGGTCTGGCATCTGAAGGGAAGCTTGCAGACTATCTTTTTTGGAATGAGAATGAGCCTTACAAGGGTGATGGTGAAGGTAGCAAGAAGATTGAGACTAAGTTGCAGAACAGTCATACTGAAGCCGGGTCCGAGTTCTCTATATTTGACTATAAGAGCTATTGCCATTATAACTCTCAGTATCCACCATGAGGCATATTCAATTTTGCTTACAGAGCTTTTTAAACAGTCAATTTCACTGCCGAAGAAGGTTTTTATTTTATTCATAACAATATTCCTTTGCAGTTATTTGTCGAAAAGCATAATAACACACTTTTTTCAAAAAATAAAGTAAAAAGACAAAACTGTAATATTATTGTAAGGATTGTAACATAAAATAAAGAAAACAGAATAAAATAAAGGGTTTGTGTTGATTTAAAGCTATATGTGTGGTAGCATAAAAGATGAAAGGAGATGTACACCATGATTATATATTTCAGCGGTACGCGCAACAGTGAGTTTTGTGCAAAAAGGCTCTCTTCCGCCCTGGGTGATGAGTGCATAAATGCAGGCGAATATATGAAGAAAGATAAAAAAGGTGATTTCATATCAGAGAAACCCTTCGTTTTTGTCTGCCCGACCTATGCATGGCGGATACCCCATATTTTTGAAAGGTTTATAAGAGAGAGCAGGTTTGACGGTGAAAAGAACGCATATTTTGTTATGACCTGCGGTGACGATGCAGGTAATGCGGGCGTTTTCAACAAGAAACTCTGCACCGAGGTGCATTTAAATTATATGGGTACTGCAGAGGTGGTTATGCCTGAAAATTACATTGCTATGTTTGGCGTACCTGATGAAGAAGAAAGCAGAGATATTGTAAAAAAGGCTCTGCCCGTCATAGAAAATATTGCCGGTGTAATA
The DNA here is from genome assembly GCA_045534675.1 of Acutalibacteraceae bacterium. Classification (GTDB taxonomy): domain Bacteria; phylum Bacillota; class Clostridia; order Oscillospirales; family Acutalibacteraceae; genus UBA6857. The sequence continues at coordinate 36,503 of JAZSKE010000030.1, read as the reverse complement.
GCAAGATGTGATTATCTCTCTGAAAAGAAAGCAAATATTGCCGATAAACTGAAAAGCACCGTAGTCAACACAGCCTTTTATGCCCTGTGCGTCAGAAGTAAGGATTTTTATGCCAAAGACAGCTGTATTTCCTGCGGCAAGTGCGAAAAGCTCTGTGTAACAAACTGTATCAGCATAAAAGACGGAAAACCTGTCTGGGGCAAAGGCTGCACCCACTGTATGGCTTGTATATGCTCCTGTCCTGTTGAGGCTATAGAGTACGGCAAAAAGAGTGTGGGAAAAAGACGCTATATCTGTGAGGATATAAATTGACAAAAAAACAGCATTTATGATATTATCAGATAAAGTATAAAACAAAAGGAGAAAAACAAATGAAAAAGAAAATTACAATGAAACATATCTTTATTCCCGTTGCTATTGTTGTAGTGTTGCTTGCAATAGTTGCTGCAATTCTCAGTAATACAGGAAACTCAAGCGGTGGAGACCTTGGCTATCATACACATGCAAACGGTGAAACTCACTACGATACACCCACCACAACTCAGGAATATCATGTTCACGAAGACGGTGTTACACATTACGGAGAGCATTGAGGTAAGAAATGAAACTTTATATAAAGCAGAAGGTCTTTTCATGGAATGACAAGTTTTTTATAAAAGACGAGCAAGGCAGAGACAGATACTATGTTGAGGGTGAAATTTTTTCCTTTGGTAAGAAGCTTCATGTTTACGATATGGCAGACAATGAGGTGGCTTTCATTCAGCAGAAGGTCTTTTCCTTCCTGCCCAGATATTATGTTTTTATCGGTGACACCCAGATTGCTGAGGTTGTAAAGAAGATGACATTTTTCTTCCCGAAATATTATGTTGAAGGTCTTGACTGGGAGGTCAACGGCGATTTTCTTGCTCACGATTATGAGATAACTAAAAACGGCAGTGCCGTTGTCAGAATATTCAAGGAATGGATGACCTGGGGTGACTGCTACGAGCTTGATATTGCTCCCGGGGCTGATGAAATAGTTGCCCTTGCAACGGTGCTTGCAATTGACTGTGTTACGGCAAATAACAACAACAGCGGCGTAAGCTTCACCTTCGGAAGCAACTGAGAAAATGCAAAATTCAAAGTGCAAAATGCAAAATTTCGGGTCGCTTCGAATTATATCCGTTTTAGTTTGATGAAAAACTAAAATAACATCCCGCCAAAACAGTGTGATAAAAAGATTGGCAGGTCACTACTTTTCAGTAGTGACCTGCCTCAGACTGTCGATAAGGGCACAAGAACACACAAAAGTCATAAAAATAAAAAAAAGATGTGACTATAAACCATAGATTGTTACATATAGTTCAGCGACACAGCATTGAACTGTGTCGCTGAAACTTTTGTGTTTGCCGTTTTTTCGCCCTCTCGCGGTACCATCGTACAGCTTCGGAGCGAAGAAAACGGCATCTTGTACCATTCTCGAAAGTCAAACAGCGTGCCGAAAAATACTTTTTTGACACGCTGGGGGCTGTAAAAACTTCGTTTTTTACAGCCCTTTTATGTTACTTTACTTTACTTAAAAAATATACGGCTTTGCCTAATATTTTAATATTATCAAGCTCGTCTCTTCTGAATTGCAATTCTTTGAAATCAGGGTTTTCGGCACGGAGAACAACAGTGTCACCGTAACGGAAAAAGCGTTTAAGGGTAGCCTCATTATCTATAAGAACTACGGCAATTTCTCCGTTTTCAACAATTTCCTGTTTCTTGATGTAAACTATATCATTATCAAAAATCCGTGCGCCTGTCATACTGTCACCACTACATCTGAGCGCAAAGTCAACCTGTATATGTTCAGGAACAGACAGCACAGCTTCTATATTTTCTTCTGCGAGTATGGGGCTTCCGCAGGCTACGGTGCCTAAAAGCGGGATGGCTTTTGTTTCAGAAAGGGGTATGAAGCTTTTATCAAGAGCCTTTTGAGGAATTTTGCTTGAATCGGGTTTGTTAAGAATATAGTCGGTAGTTGTATTATAAAAGTCAGCTAATCTGATGAGCATTTCTCTGTTGGGTTCCCTCTCACCCTTTTCATAACTGACATATGTTGTATAGGGCAGATTCAGAGCCCGGGCTACCTGTTTCATATTTAATCCTTTTTCCAGTCTTAAGACTTTAAGATTATACAAATCTATCACCTCTGTGAATATATAATACGCTTTTTGAGTAATTAAGTCAAATAAAAACTTGTAAAATACGCTGTTTGTGAAAACTGCACAAAAGACGAACTTCACATTTGGCGTATTTTTATGCCTGATCAGATTGACAAATACTCAAAACGCGTATAAAATTAAATTGTAGGCCTATAAAACACAGTAAAAAACGAATTATATATGATTAATATAAATATATGTATATTCGTTTTTCAAAAAACAGAAAGGAGAAATAATAAAAACATCTTAAAGGATGATTTTATTATATGTGACCAGATGATAAAGATAAAAAACGGTCCTTTGTATCAGTGGGATGTGAACCGTTCCTTAGAAATCGATGATAAGGAAAATAAAATATCTGAAGTGCATTGCTGTTGTGAAGATGACGCAAATGCACTTCTTTTACCTTTTTCCAGAACCGATGATAAGGTTGTGGCTTTCATTCCGAACATTTTATTGCAGTCGTCAAAAAAAATATATGTTTTTGCGGTACATAAGGAAAACAATGAAGTAAGAACAGCGGAAAAAAAGGCTTTTTGCGTTTCTGAAAGAAATAAACCTTCTGATTATGTTTACGAGGAAACTGAAGTTATTAATTATCAGACCCTCAGAAGAGAGCTTGAAGAAGCCTTGGGTAGAAAAGCAGACCTTGACGCAAAAGGAAAGCTCAAAGAAGAGCAGCTTCCCGGTAAACTTTTAAGTGAGGAAATCAATAAAGCTCTTGCCCGGGCAAAAGAAAGCGGAGAGTTCAAAGGGGAGAAAGGTGACACGCCTGCAAAAGGTGTAGATTATTTCACCGAGGCGGATAAGGCTGAAATGGTACAAATGGTAATTGAAAGCCTTGGCGGTAACCCCGTATTCGGTTATGTTGATGAGAATAACAATATTGTTGTTCAGGGCGACCTTGCCGACGGCACATATTCCATAAAGTACGCAATGGCTGACGGTACTGCTGTGGATATCGGCAAGCTTAAGATTGGCTCAGTTGCCGAAAACTTATTACCCTTATCCATTAATGCAGACGGCACAGATTTTGTGGGTACCCACGCAAACGGCGGTGACGGTTATGAATACGGCTACAGGGTAAGCCGTTTAACCGGCGATCTGGCTGCTACGGAAAATCTCTATTGCACAGGCTTTATGCCCGTAACGGCTGATGAGCTTATCCGCATAATAAATATTTCCATTTATTTGCGAAGCCCCGCCTACAACCTCATTGCTTTCTATGATTCATCAAAAAACTATATAGACGCCAAATCAATTTCTAACATGAATAGCGGCGTAGAAATTATTGACGGCGGTTACGCTATTACTATGGATGAATTCGAGGAAAAAGAAAGAATTGCATTTTTCCGCTTCTCTTGCGGCGGAATCACAGACGAAAGTGTTGTAACTGCAGAAAAGGTATAATCAGTTTATTTTCCTGAGAGGGAAAAATGCGGTAAAATAATACTACCACTACGGGTAAGGTTATATCAGTAGTGGTAGTGTTTTTGTTTATTTTGAAAAGTGTACTCCTTTTTTGCTGTGATTTTTCTTTATTTCATTCTGATCCGGAATAAAAATCTTGCATTATCCTCGTACCACAAGGGGAAATTTGTTCCCCATACATTATTCTGAAGAACAAAACTTATGCCGTCCTTTTTTATGCTTTCGATTTTGTTGTCAAACTCAAGAATTTTACCTCTGCCGAAAGACACAAGAGGCGAATGAACATTTACGATTTCACAGTTATCAAAGGTTACACTCTGTGCTGCATGAAGGTTGCGGCTGCCATTGAGGAACACCTCTTCGGGCTTTATGCTGCAACCGAGTTTGGTGAGCATAACATTATCAGCATCGGGAAAAAGGTTCAGATAAACTGCTTCCGTCAGTCTGTTGGCATCCTTATCAAACCAGCTCATGTCAATATCAAGTCCGTTTTCGTTAAGGGTATAAATCGCCTGAACAAGTCTTGGTGCGCCAAGCTCGTCACAGAGCTTCTTATCGCATAACAGATTTACTTTTATTATATTATTCTCTGCACAAATCTCTTTGATTCCGTAGTCAAATCTGCCTGACGGATATTTACCCTCAAAAATCTTCAGGTTAGGTCTTGCAAAGTCACCGAGAGCCCAGACTGCAGTTTCTTCAAGGTCACGCGAATAGTGTGAAAGCCAGAAATCGTAATCCTTGTTGCTGAAGGAGCGGTAGGTGAGGAGTGCTTCGTTGTTGTTTCTTATAATTCCCTTGTTGCCATATGTAAGTGAGCCTATGCCGCCCTTTTCGTTTATTTCAAGCTTCCAATCGCCACATACGGCAGTTCTTTTACCGTTGCCGATAAATTCCAGTGGCTTTTCAGGAATAAGACGGGCAATTTCTTTTTCAGCTTCTTTTCTGCGTTCATCACCGAGAGCAGATAAAGCTTTGTTTATATATTCTCTTTGTTCAGACCAGCTTTTTTCAATAACACTGTAATACCCTCTTTTTCTTCTGCCGTCAAAAATACTCACAAGAGGCAAAATACTCTGGGGCAAATCAGAGAAAAGGTGTCTGAATTTAACTTTATCAGCTTTTCTTGCCTTGATAAAATCTTTCTTAAGATAGTGACCGTAATCGGAAAAATAAGTCTTTGAGTCCATACCGCATGTGTGTTCGGCAATACAGAGAAGCGCATCGGAAAACTCACGGTATTCTTCGCTTTCGCGGTTGAGTTCTCCACTGCTGAGCCATTTTCTCTTAAGGCACATCAGGGTGCGCAGGCAAGCTGATTTGTAGGGGTCTGTGGCAGCACCGTGAATCCAGCTATCACCCATTTCACCTTCTAACACCGGAAGCTTATCGCGCACTTTCCATATAACATCAGCAAAATCGTCTATTGAACCTGCTGTGATTTCATAGTCGGGGTACTGTTTCTGTATTTCGTCAAAATGGGCAAGCACTTTTTCGGGTGAAGGTGCGCCATGATTGTCAAGAGTGTGGTCGAAGTAGAGAATTTCCTCTACAAGGTCACTTTTGAATGCGCCGCCGTAGGCACCTGAATAAATAACAACGACTTCACTTTCGCCGTTGCGCCACAAAAAGCAAGGCGGCACATCAACTAAAGCCGAAGCTCCGTTAACACCAATATGCAGAAGCTTGATGCCGTGCTTTGCAAGCAGGGGAACCAGACCCTTTGTGTGGCCGGGTACATCAGTCATTTTGGCGGCAACGGTTTTCTTTTTGCGGATTTCGTCAAGTGTATCTACAACGGATAATCCGAAATCAAGAGTATCAACATCAAGTAACTCTGTATGGGTTGTAAAAGGCATACCGTGAGGTACGATATTACCCTCCCTAAGCGCTTTAAGAAGCTTATCTTTGCACTTCTTATCTTTGAGAGCTTCCTTGATAATCCATGAACCCGTTGTCCAGATAAAATACTTTTTGCCGTTAATGTTCACCTTTTCGGCAAGATCAATGGCTTCCGGTATAAAGGTGTCTATATATTTACGTCTGATGTTTTCAGCGTAATCGGTAAAGCCTAAATCTAAGTGAGTTTTAGAAACAACAATTACTTTTTTCATATGCAGTCCTCTTTTGAACCCGAAGCTTTTTTATCAGGTGAGATTCGTGTAATTTTTAAGAAACTTATTTTCCCAGGTTTCCTCAATGCCATTTCGCCAATTTAATGCTGCCGTTTTCAGTTCCTCAAGCACCTCAGGAAGCTCTAAGGCAAGGTTGTTTTTTTCCGAAGGGTCTTTTTCAAGGTCTGAAAGGAAATATTCGTCAAGCACCTGTGCGTACTCTTCAAGTCTGCCGTTAATTACAAGCTTATATTTGCCCTTTCTTACTGCCGTCTGTCCTTCCATTTCCCAAAAGATATATTCGTGCAGGGCTTCACCTGTGCCGTCAATAAGGGGCATAAGGCTTTTGCCGTCAAGGTCGTATTCACTTGTATCGCCGCCACAGGCCTCTAAAATTGTGGGGAAAATATCAGCCGAAATGTGAGGAGTATCAACCACCCTGCCCGAAAGCTTTTCAGGCCAGCTTAATATAGCAGGTATTCTTATTCCACCCTCAAAAAGGCTGAATTTGTGACCCTTGAAGATGCCTGATGTACCGCCGTAATAAAGGTCAGCTCTGCCGTCGAGCCAGTTTCTTGATTCTCTCGAAGGTCCGTTGTCGCTCTGAAAATAGATAATTGTATTATCGGCTATTCCCTGACGGACAAGCTCGTTTTTTATCTCGCCCACACCGTCATCAACGGCGCTTATCATTGCTGCCATAACCTGTCTGTCCCAGGGGAGATGGGAGAAGCGCTTCATATATTTTTCAGGAGCGTGCATCGGATAGTGAGGTGCGTTGTAGGCAACATAAAGCATAAAAGGCTCATCCTTGTGTCTGCGGATAAAGTCAATGCTTTTATCCGTTATGCGCTCGGTCATATAGTTTCCGTTGTCATACACCTCATTATTGTTTTCCCATAGGTCATGGGTAGGATTTGTGTTGCCGTCAGCCATTCCCCAATAGAAAATATGGGAATAGTAATCTACACAGCCTGCAAGAAAGCCCGAAAACTCATCGAAGCCGTTGGCATTCGGCCTGCACTCGTCCTTTAAGCCGAGATGCCACTTGCCGGAAATACCTGTTTTGTAGCCGAGCTTTTTCAGGGCGGCGGCAATTGTCGGCACCTCGGGTGTCAACCCTGAAGCACGGCGGTGGCCTGCAAGTATTGCTCTTACACCTGCATTTCCCGGATATCTGCCTGTAAGCAGACAGGCTCTTGACGGTGAGCAGACAGGCGAACCAGAGTACATAGAAGAAAAGCAGATGCCGTTTTCGGCAAGGGAGTCGATGTTCGGAGTAACGAAATCCTCTGCTCCCATACAGCTCAGGTCTGCGTAGCCCTGGTCATCGGTCATAATTATAATTACATTAGGCTTGTTCATATTAATCTCCGTGAATTTGTTTTATATTGATTGCTTTTTTCTAAAATTGATTATACACTCTATAACAGGATTTTTCAACCTGTTAAGTAAATTCCGAAAGCTTTTTATTTCAATGTTTATACCATTGACTACCGCTGTTGAAAATGCTAAAATAAAAATAACATCACAATGTCAGGCGGTGGTATTACGGTTATAAAACATAAGATTACAAAAGACAAAGAGGGCCAGTATTATACGCTGCCCTTTGATGTACCGTTAGGGACAGTGAAAATTACCGTCAGTTATAACTATTATAAACCCACAAAAGGCGCTCTCGGTGACCTGAAGCCCTCAAACACAATTGATATCGGACTTATGGACGAGAAGGGCAATTTTCTCGGTTGGTCGGGAAGCGCACACAAAACAATCTATGTGGGTCAGTACGATTCCTCAGCAGGTTATCTCTGCCAAAAAATCAACAGCGGAAAATGGCAGATTATTATAGGCGCCTATCATGTGATGGATGAGGGTGTCGAGGTTACATATGATATTGATTTTGAGTATGAGGGCGAAGAGCTTCTTTTTGGTGATTTGCATATGCATTCCACAGCATCTGACGGTGTTTTCAGCGCTTATGAATTGGGTAAACTTGCCAAAGAAAAAGGTCTTGACTTCATCGGAATAGCTAACCATAATAACTTTTCGGAAAATCTAAGTCTGCCTCATATTGACGGACTCACTTTTGTGCCTGCAGTTGAATGGACGCATTATAAGGGACATATGAATTTTTTCGGTGTGCCTGCCCCCTTTGAAAACAGCTTTATTGCAAACACCAAAGAAGAAATGCAGTCTATCATCAGTCACGCCAAAAGCCTCGGTGCGGCTGTATCGGTAAATCATCCCTGCTGTCCCATCTGCCCCTATAAGTGGGAGAATGAAAACGCCTTTGATATGATGGAAATATGGAACGGTCCCATGCGAGCGTCAAATGTCAGAGCTGTTGAGTGGTGGACCTCACTCCTGAAAAAAGACCGGCAGATACCCATAGTAGGAGGAAGTGACTTTCACAAACCGAAACAGTTTGCAAAGCTCGGCAACCCGGTTACAGCAGTTTACGCCAAGTCAAGAAGTGCTGATGATATAATCTCTGCAATCAGACAAGGTAACTGCTTTGTGACAGACAGCAAAGACGGTGTGAAGATAAATCTTACCTACGGTGACTGTGTTATGGGTCAGACGGCAGAGTACAACGAAAACACATATCTGGAAATATATGCCGACACTCATAAGGTTATAATAGTCACCGACAAGGGTGAAAAAGAGCTGAGGCTCAGAAACGGTTCAGTAAAGGTCAAGCTCAAAAGAGTAAAATTTGCTTACATCAAAGTTATCAAAGGCTTCGGTAAGCTGAAAAGGATTTGCGCAATATCAAATCCTATATATTTCAAATAAAGGAGAAAAATTATGGCACCAAAAAATGCACTGACGAAGAAAACATCCCCTGCCCGTTATGGCTTTGCCATGTTCGGCACATCAATTCCCATCAATATGTTCAAGTCCTTTGCGGCAATTTTCTATGTAGACATGCTGGGACTTGACATGAAAAAGTATTCACTTGTATTGTTCATATACACCTTTGTGGATGCAATCGATAATCCGGTTTACGGCTTCCTTTCAGACCGTACCCGCACCAAGTGGGGCAGAAGAAGACCCTGGCTTCTTATTGGTACCCCATTGCTTGTACTCTTCTTCATACTCTTTTATAATGTGCCTTCCTTCATCGAAAGCGAAAAGGGTATGCTCTTTATCTATATGCTTCTGATGTATATACTTACGGGTACCCTTGACTCCTTGGTCAATGCCAACTACGGCTCCCTTTTCCCTGAGCTTTTCAAAAAGGACGAAGAACGAGCCAAGACCAACGGGTTCCGTCAGATTTGTCAGCTTTTCGCCATGGCAATAAGTATCGCCCTCACTCCCATGATTACGGATGCAATCGGCTACAGACTTACCTCACTTATTTACGGTGTTGTTGCCCTCGCAGTAATGATGTTCTGCTTCTGGGGTTGCCGTGAGGATACAAACTATGAAGAACTTGAAAAGCCCCGTCTTTTTGACAGTATCAAGGCTCTTGTTACAAATCCCCGTTTCTGGATTTTCGGACTTGCAGGTGCTTTTTACTCAGCTGCATTCTCTCTCATTTCACAGGCTATACCCTTCTTTGTAAAATATACCCTGGGTCTTGGCGGAAGCATGACAACCGTTATGCTTGCTATTGTTTTAGGCGTAGCAGTTATCGGCATAGTTATCTGGTCAAAGGTTATTCAGAAAGTTGACATTATGAAAATCTGGAGAACAGGCTTCATTATTATGGCAGTAGCTTTCATTCCGCTTTTCTTTGTCAACAGCCTTGTTCCCACCATTGCTATTGCCGCCGTGGTAGGTGTTGGTGTTGCCGCCTGTCTTACCACTATGGACTGCATCGGAGCAAAAATTGTTGATGACGACTACCGCAAACACGGCATAAAAAGAGAGGGTATCATCAACAGCCTTATGGGTGTCATGAACCGACTTAACGGACTTTACACCTCACTTGCCTTTTATGTGGCTTCCGAATATTTCGGCTTTATCAGCGGCGACGAACCCGGTGATAATCCGGCTATGGCAGCAAGAGTGCTTCTCTGTCTTTTCCCTGCGGTGGCAATGATTATAGCTTCCGTTATTACATTCTTCCTGAAATTCCCCAAGGATGAAAAAGCTGATGGCTAAATATCTGATTATCAACGCCGACGATTTCGGTCTTAATAAAGAGCAGAATGAGGCCATAAAAGACTTACTTAAAAATAAGCTGATAACTTCAACCTCACTTATGTCTGTAGCTCCCGAGGCAGAGGATGCAACACTTTTTGCAAAAACTTTCTCCTTGCCTGTCGGTGTGCATATAACCCTCAATTCAGACGATGAAAATGAGCTTTATCCCTCTCTTACGGGAGCCTCATCTCTCGGTCAAAACGGCCTGTGGCACGAAAATAAAAATCTCACCTTCAAAGCGAAGCGCAAGGATGTCAGAGCCGAGCTTGAGGCGCAGTACCGCTATATCATCTCAAAAGGTGCAACCGTTGACCATGCCGACAGTCATTGCGGCACAGTTTACGGCATAAACGGCAGACGCTTCTTTCTTGATGCCTTCGACTTCTGTAAGGATCATAACCTGCCTTTTCGTTTTCCGAAAACTGTAGGATTTCTCGAAAGGCAGGTAGGGATAAAGATGCCAGTTCCCGTAGTAAAAATTCAGCAGATGATAGTTGCTGTGGCTGAAAAAAGGGGAGTAAAACTCCTGACAGATCTTGTGTCCAACCCGTGGTCAACGGATAAAATCAAGGACTACGAAACTCTTAGAGAATATTATCTTGATGCAGTTGATAACTGCCTTGACGGAGTGACGGAGATTTTTCTTCATCCTGCTCTGCCGAATGAGAAATACGGCAAGATGTGGCAGAAAAGAGAATTTGAGTACCGACTTTTAAAAAGCGGAGACTTGCTCCAACGGGCAAAAGAAAAAGGTGTTGAAGTAGTCGGCTGGAATGTGTTTGATTAAAAGAATCCCTCTGTTATTAAGACAGAGGGATTTTTTGAACGAAAATGTCATATATGATACATTTCGTAGTTTTTATTTTAAATGTTGCAAATAGGTTTTCGTTAATTAGCTTATCACTTCAAAAGTTCTTCTGTCACCGTCACAAAGTTTAATTTTAACATCAAGGGGCATTTTACCCTTGTTTTCATATCTGACACTGACTTTATCCTTGGTGCAGCAGACAGTAAAATGAAGCCTGACACACTCATTATTTTCATATTTAAAGGTAGTACCGTCATCGGTGAAAAAGGTGCTTTCAAAGTTGCCCGCATTTAAAGGATAAACAGTAAAAGTTATGTCCTCGTCACAGTTAAAGCCATAGTTGCCTTCATCGGTCGGCAAAACACAACCGCTTCTGACAAAATAGGGCACCTCGTGTTCTGCAGGAATATTAAGCTCTACCGTCTCGCCGCCGTTATAAAGTTTTTCGCCAAGGTACCAGCTGTCGCCTTTCGGGAGATAAACTTTCACATTATCATTGTTTTCATCAAATACAAAGGAAACGAGAATATCCCTGCCCACCATCATGCTGTTGTTTGGAAGGCTGAGTTCTTTATCCTCATAATATAAAAGTGGGGGAGCATTCAGCGGTATCTCATTTTCTACAGCGTTGTAGGCGCAGTTATATAAATAGGGCAGAAGCTTTTTCCTCTGTGCAAAAATACGGCGAACCCCATCCATTATATCAGGGTAGCTCCAGGGCATGGTTGCCGAGCCGTCTTTATTCCATGAATGGATGGTAAATCTCGGTTCAAAAACACCGTGTTGAAGCCAACGCAAAAGAAGCTCTCTTGAGGGCATATCTCCGTCAAAGCCACCCAGGTCATGACCGTAAAAATACAGGCCCGAAAGTGACATTGTAAGACCAATGTTGTGGCAGAAGCGAAGGTCGGAAAAGTCGCTACGGTTGTCACCTGACCAGGTCTGTGCAAGACGGCGCAGAGCTATATTTCCGCTTCTGGTTGATAAAAAAGGTCTTAAATAAGGCTCTTTTTTTATTTGTGCCATATATGAGGCTGCAACCATGAGATATGTCAGGGTGGGCCTTATTCTGCTTGCCGGAACTGACCCGCCTCCAAAGCCGCAAGCCAACGCTCCAAGGTCTTTTATGTCAAATTCGTTGTTGTCGTTCCATGTGGAGGTTATACCTAAGTCAAGCAGGGTTTCTTTAACCTTTTCGCTCCAGAAATCGAAGGCGTCGGGGTTGGTAAAATCAAGATAGCTTCCGAGTCCGTCCCAGAATTCCGTCACAAAAGGTGTACCGTCTTTATCTTTGATAAAATAACCTTTTTCGGCAATCTCTTTATAAAGAGGATGACTGTCAAGAAATGCAGGCTTGATGTTGGGTATTATCTTTATGCCGTTTTCACCGAATTTTTGTATGAAGCCTTTCGGGTCGGGGAATTTGTCATAATTCCAGTTGAAAACGTATCTTCTGTTTCCGATTGAGGTATATCCTGAAGAAAGATAAAAGCCGCCGCAGGAGAGATTTTCATCTTTAAGCTTATCTAAAAAACCGTCCATCTGTATGCCCGCATCAGGTGCATCTGTATATGCCATAGTACTGCCGCAGTAATCAAAGCTCCATTTCGGCGGTAAAGGCTGTTTGCCGCACAGCCTTGTAAACTGTTGCAAAATTGAAAGTTTTGTGCCGAAAAAAACATAGTACACAAGGCAATCGTCTTCAGTTTTGAAATGCTTATAGGTGGGATAATAGTTATTGATTTCTTTTCCGAAATCTGCATAAGAGGTGTCCGAGGTATCGTAAAAAATGCCGTAACAGCCAACACTGTTTTCACAGATATAAAAAGGAATGTGCTTATAAAGCGGGTCGCTTTCAGCTGCATCGTAGCCCATGCAATCGCTACATTCAATCCGGTATGCCTTGCCTGATTTATTCAGCTCTCCGCCCTTGTCGCCTAAGCCGTATATTTTTTCGTTCTTTTCACGGGTAATATAGTGATAGCTCTCCCTGCCGAATTCACCTGCAAAATTATAGGGCAAAGGCTTACGGTCAGAGAAAAGAACTTCATCACCGAGAGTGTATTCCAGAATAAAGTTATGTAAATCAAGCCTGATATTGATTCCGCAGCCTATGGTAAAGCTTTCGGAATTTTCATCGGCACTGTATTCAGGCGCAGAAAGAGAAAATCCCGAAACATCAAGACGATTTCTTCCCTTTAAAAGGAATTCATTTTCAGGGTTTATGCAAAAAGTGGGAAGCATCCGGCTTTTTTCTTGGTATAGGGCAACACGCATAGAGCTGTCGCTTATAAAGTCAATTCTTGCCCTGTTTTCGTTGCAGGAATATATTCGGTAGGTGTCACCTTTTTCAATAGGCACAAAATTATGATTAAACTTGCTCATTATATTGTTTTTCCTTTTCCGTTAAAAGTGTATCTGAAATTGTCTTTCGTGTGCCAACTCTCACATTTTGAGCTTTCACTGAAGGACATAGGCTTTTTATAGCCCACCTTCCATTGGGGTAATGAGCTGCAGTTGGGGTCGCCGGTTTTGGTGAATGCCACAATGGCATCGGAAAGCTGCTTTGAGATTTTATAATCTATTTCTTCAAAGGGACGCCAGTTAAAGTCAAGGGTCGAAAAGGCATAGAGCAGATCTGCGCAATGCCATGCGCCCATATCATCACCGGGAAGGAAGCGATTAAAGTTATATGTAAAGCAAGGAGCAGAGCCGTTCTTTTGCTTGTTCTTCACCCAGCTTTTTGTAAGAAACTCTAAAAGGAAAGGAAACATATCTGTGCAGGTTGTGCCGATAAGGCAGGGTACATCTGCAATATTTTTTTTGCCGAAAGAGCCTTCTTTAAGCAAAGCGCCGTCATAAACGGGGAATGTAAAAGGCATAGAGTTCTTGACCTCTTTACAGGTGTCACGCCAAGCATAATAAAGAATTTTTGCATCAACCGTTTTCAGCTCCTCGGCAGAGCCTACACCTGCTTTAGCCATAACATTCTGCCAGAAGGCTTCTGTTTTTTGGGGTGAAACGGGTTTAATGGCACAGCGCTGAAGTCCTGCGCCGCTAAGGAGAATTGCACCTGAAATTTTATCTTTTATAAACGGATTTGAAAGGTGGATGTCAACGCTCATTGCACCGGCACTTTGTCCCATAAGGGTGATTTTTTTCGGGTCGCCGCCGAAACTTTCGATGTTATTTATAGTCCACTGAATTGCGGCTGCCTGGTCAAAAAGTCCGTAATTTCCGCAAACACCTTTTTTGTCGGTTAAGTCAGGGTGAGAACAAAAGCCATAGGGGCCAAGACGGTAATTTATTGCAACGGTTATAATTCCCTTTTCGGCAAAAAACTTTCCGCTGATGTGACCTTCATCTGCACTGCCACCGGTGAAGCTTCCACCGTGAATAAAAATCAGAACGGGACAGTTTTTTGCCTTTTTCGGAGCCCATATATTTAGGAACTGACAATCCTCACTGTATGTAAAAGACAGTCCTTTTCTGAACTCCTTATGATAAAAGGGGTTTACCGCTGCGTCATTTTCAAAAGCTCTGTGCTGAAAGCAGCAAGCACCGTATTCGGTAGCATCGTAAATGCCCGCCCACTTATCGACAATGACGGGATATTCAAAGCGATTTGCCTTGGCATAGCGTAATCCGCGGAATTCAAGATGGGTTTCTGTTTCAATTCCTTTAATTTTTCCGCAAAGGGTATTTATTTCAATATAACTCATATTTATTCTCCTACAGGTTTGTTCGTCAGTGTGGTAACAATGAGTTTTCTGATATTTATTTTACCGGGTGCTGTGTCTTTTTCACCCAGGCACATTACAGTTTTTCTGTCGGTGCATTTTTCCCACCCGGGAAGTCCGTCGCCGTTGGGGTCTTGGTTTTTGACAAAATTGCAAAGGTAAGATGTCATTTCATCGCTTAATCTGTAATCCTTTTCCTCCATAGGTCGCCAGCAATTTTTCAGTGTACCGAACCAGTACCAAAGGTCACTGCTGTGCCATGCGCCCTTGTCGTCGCCGGGTAACATTCTGTCAAAGTGCCAGACATAGGCATTGTTTTTTATGCCCCACTTTTTGGTTATTGAATACAGAAGGGCAGGCGCCATATCATGGCTTGTTGAGCCTATCATATAGGGGATGTTTTTTGGTGCAGGATTTCCTTTTATAAACTCACCGTCTTTTACAGGTGCAGTTGCCATAAAACTGCCTTTTATCTGCTTCCACTGACTGAAAAGACGCTCGGGAGATACCTTTCGGAACTCTTCAAGAGTTTCGGCTCCCGTTCTTTTCATAACCTCTTTCCAGAAGTCATAATTCTTTTCGGGCACAGATGTAATAAAGGAGCCCAGACCCACACCGCTTGACATAACAGCACTTCGGAAAAGTCCGTCGGTAAGGTCACTCTGACAAAGGTGCTGAACACTCATCGCACCTGCACTTTGTCCCATAATTGTAATTTTTTCTCCGTCTCCACCAAAGGCTGAGATGTTATTCTTTACCCATTTGAGTGCAGTCAACTGGTCATAAAGTCCGTAATTGCCTGTGTGTCCCGATTCTTCTTTAAGCTCAGGCAGACATACAAACCCCATAGGTCCGAGACGGTAATTGATTGTTACGGCAACAACACCCTTCTGCGCCCAGACAGGGCCGTCAAAGTGCTTTTCGTGTCCGCATCCACCTGTAAAACCGCCACCGTGAATATACACTAAAACTGGCAATTTGCTATCAGCATCCGCACTTTCAGGTGTCCATATATTAAGAAAAAGGCAGTCTTCGTCATAAGTATAAGTCTCACCCTTGCGGAATTCGTTATAGTAAAATATCTTGCCGGGATTTTCTTCCTCGTTATAAAAACTTCTCGGCTGATAGGAACAGCTTCCGTAAGCGGTGGCATCGTAAACATCTTCCCATTCGGTAACGATTTTCGGGTATTTCCATCTTTCTGCCGTTGCATAGCGGATACCCTTAAATGCAACCACTCCTTCAAGATTACAGTCAATACCCTTTATTTTTCCGCAGGGTGTCAGAATTATTTTATCCATGAATCACTGCTCCTTCTGTGCTTTCTTAAATTCTGCAATTTTCTGTCTTGTTTCCTCATCCATATTCCAAAGAAACTTGAATGCTGCCCAGGAACCCATTACAAAAAGTCCCGGCAGAAGTATGCACAGAACCTTTATACCTGTTACCGTGCCTGCAGACTGTACTGTAAGGTCAGCGTTGTAGCCGATCCAGCCGAGCATCAGAACAGCAGAGGAGTTGCCGATAGTCTGTCCTACACGTCGGGAAAGGTTAAAGGTGCCGTATATTGAGCCTTCTGTTCTCTTACCCGTAAGCATTTCATTATAATCAATAGCCTCGCTGACAAGTCCCCACTGCATATAAATTGACATGCTGGCAAGACCGAGAGCAATATTGCTGATAATGATATGTATGTAGGGATTCACATCAAGTACCATATGAAGACCGAACAGACCCACATACATCACAGCACCGATAAGAAGACCGTAACGGATAAATCTTTCAAGTCCGAATTTCTTTGCAAGGAAGGGACCGCCTATAAGCGTAACGATCATAAAGGGTGCAGACAAAATTGAACCGTAGGTTATAAGAGCGAGGTCACCGTAAACCACGGAAAACATATAATTGGTTAAGGTGTTGCTTACATACTGCATTGTGCATATGCAAAGTCCGTGAACGCACAGCGCAAGGAAGGGACGGTTTACACGGAAAACATTAAGAATGTCTGTAAACTTGATATTCTGCTGTTCTGTATCGGTATTATCCGCTATTGTGCGTTCTTCGGTAAGTGCGTAATGACCGAGGCACATCACAAAGCCGATAACAGCACAAACGACGGCACCGATGGCATAACCTGTAGCATTGGTCTGACCGAATTTTTTAATAAGCAAAGGCATAAGCACAACAGGGATTGCGTTACCCACAGCAGAACCGAAGCCTCTTGCGGAAGAGAGGGTGGCTCTGTCCTTGTCGTCATCAGCCATTGCCGACAAAAGTGAACCCATAGGTATATTGAACATCGTATATGCGCCTTCGTAAAGTATCTTAAGACCAAAAAGCACGCATATAAGGGAAAGACCCTCAAAAAGCGACGGCACGGACCAAAGGGCGATAAAGCTAACGCAAAGTAAAGGTGAGCTTCTCAAAAGCCAGGGGCGGAATTTGCCTTTGGGGTTGCGCTTTTTAGAAAAGGCTTTATCCATGAAGGCTCCCATCAACGGGTCGTTGATAAAGTCCCATACATTCCACACCACAAGAAGAATTGCAAGCAAATCAGTGTCAATTTTAAGTGCATCGGTACAGTACATAGCAAAGGTACTGCCCATGAGAGCAAAGGTCATGCAACCACCTGCATCACCAAGACCGTAGCCGATTTTATGCTTAAGGGTAAGTCCTGATGGGGCGTTTGAGTTGGTTTTTGTTTCTGTCATATTTACTCATCCTTTGATAAAGTTTTTTTTATTTTATCATAAGTAAATAAAAGTGGCAAGTAAGCAAAAACAAAAAAACGCAAATGCAATACTTATTTTGTGGCTTATGAATGATATAATAAGACAAATATTCTGACGGAGTTTCAGTTTGCAAAAGGCCCGACTTCCTATTTACTTGTTTTCTCTTTTATGATATTCTATATCAAAACGAAGATATATTATGGTATCAAGGTGCAAGTATTTTTGTAAGGAGAATTATTTATGAGAAACAAATCAGCACTGAAACTTGTATCGTCCGATTCTGATATTGTCCGCTGTTTTGATGCTGCCTTGCACAACGTCATAAAAATCAATACCGTGTGCTGCAGATACAAACAGTACAACAAGACAGGCTTGTTAAAACATCCTTATATGATCCGGGCAGGAAGAAATTACAAAACTCCCTGGACCCGTGATGCTTCAATCAACACCTGGCAGGCAATGAACTTTTTAAATCCCCGGGTGTCCCGCACCACTCTTTTTGCCGTCTGTGGTTTAAACAAAGAAGGAGAGCCTGTAATTCAGCCGGATGTGCAGACATGGGATCAGATTGTATGGGCAATCGGTGCTTATAATTACTATCTTACAACGGGTGACGAAGAGTTTCTGATGATTGCCCACGGTGTAATACGTCGGGCTCTTGAAGCTCACCGTAAAAGCCGATTTAATACAAAATACGGACTTTTTGTCGGAGGGTCATTTTTTAATGACGGCATTGCAGGTTATCCCGTTTCTTGCCATCAGGAGGGCCTTTGTGAATCTTTTGCACCGGCGCACCCCGTTGTAGAAACAATAATGTGTCTTAGCACAAACTGTCTTTATTGTGAAGCTTATCGAATTTATGCAGAGATTTCAGACCATTTAAGGTTGCCGGAAGAGGCTCGAGCAGCTCGCTTGCATCACGATAAAATCAAAGCTGCAATTAACAGTGTGTTCTGGAGTGACGAATTAGGGCGTTACAGATATATTGTTTTTCCTGACGGCAACACCGATAAATCTCAGGAGTTAAGCGGTCACGCTTTTGCAGTACTTTTTGATATCTGCCCCAAAGAAAAACAAGCATCACTTTTTGAAAAACTTATGAATTCCGAAGGCGGAATAGTTTCAATCTGGCCGCCTTTTGAAGGTCTTTACAGTGATGACAAGCCGGGACGCCATAATAATGTAGTGTGGCCTTTTCTTAACGGGATGATAATTGAAGCTGCCACAAAATGCGGTCTTTACTCTTTTGCAGGCGCAGAACTCAAAAAGATAACAGCCCTTTTTAAAGGCAGTAAATTCAAATTTTTCGAAATTTACTCGCCTTATACCAAAAAAGCTTTCGGCGGTTGGCAGGTTGGTCGTATATGGGACTCCTGCCGTGACCAGACATGGTCTGCCAGCTGTTATATAGGTGCTGTAATTCACGGCGTTTTCGGAATAAAGGCTGAGGAAAAAGGCCTTCGCTTTGCTCCTTGTGTACCTGAGGAGCTGGGGAATGCCGAACTGAGAGAACTTAAAATTCGCGGACAGTTTTTTTCGATAAAAATAGAGGGGTACGGCAACAAAACTAAAAGGTTTATTCTTGATGGTAAAGAGCATGAACCCTTTATAGAGTGGGATGATAAGTCTCACAAAGTAGAGATTATACTGGAGTAAAAAACAATAACGGTATCTAATGGCACCGTTATTGTTTGGGAAGGAACTACCTTAAGTGATAGAATGCAACGAAAAAATTATCGTTGCACTATTTAAAAACCAATATTAGATTGCTGTTGAGATGGGTAAAAATTGACAACAGAGTACAAAAACTATATAATGAAATTACTCTGACGGAAATATGAAGCTCCGTGTTGTCATCCGTATCAAAGAGTGCGAAATGAATTTTTTGCCCTCTTTAACATTATTTCAGGAGGAACCAAAATGAAAAAAACATTATCTCTTATTCTCGCTACAGTGATGCTTCTGAGCATATGCAGCTGCAGCACTGCCGCTTTTGCTCTCAGCTATGACAGACCCTTTTACAGCGGTGTGCTGGATTCAAAAAACATTCCGCATACCTGCCCTTTATACGCTTAATGACGGATCTGTTATTGCTGTTGCCGACAAGCGTTACGATTCAGGCCTTGATTCACCTGCAAATATTGATATCGGATATGCAATATCATCGGACGGTTACACCGATTGGGAATATAATACTCTCAATTCCTTTAACGACTATGCTGATGGCATGGTCAGTACAAAAAGTGCTTCTTTTATTGACTCCGCTATTGTTCAGGCGTCAAAGGGAAGACTTTTTGTTATTTCTGATGCCTTCCCCTCAGGATGTGGATCAAGCCAAGCAAAAAAGGGTACAGGCTTTGCCGAAATTGACGGTGCAAAGCGGATGCTTCTTACAACAGGCAGCGCTAAAAATAATCTTCGCACTTTTAAATATTACATAGGTGATTTTGACGGTGATCTTGCTCCCGTTTACACTGTGAGTACGTCTGAAAAGACCGAGTACAGCGTTGACGGTGAATATAATATTTATAAAAACGGACAGCCCTTATATATGGCTCAGAAGGGCAGTGAAGACATTGCTGTTCAGCAAAATGTATATTATACCGATGCAGAGCTTCGCTGCTATTTCACCTCATATATATGGCTCAGATACAGCGATGATGGTGGCGCTACCTGGAGTGTTCCCGTAAATCTTTCTCCCCTCGTAAAGGGCAGCAAGGAGAAATTTCTCGGTGTCTGCCCCGGAAGAGGAATTATTACAGAATTTGACGGCAAAGAGAGAATTATCTTCTGTGTATATGACAATTACGGCATAAGACAAAATGTAAGTACAATTTATTCTGACGACAACGGTGTCACATGGCATAGAGGCGCAGAAACCAAAATCAAGCCCGGCATCATAAAGACAAATGAATCCCAGATTATTGAACTCGGCGGTGGGGTACTCAGAATGTTCAGCCGAAACAGTTCAAATTACATTTCTTATGCCGACAGTACCGATGGCGGTGTAACCTGGAGCAAATTTTCCGCAGACACAGAACTTCTTGCAGAAGGCAGCTGTATGAGTTCTTTTATCAACCTGAACAGAACCATCAACGGCAAAAAGGTTGTTATCGGTTCATATCCTTCTAATTTTTTAGAGAGAGCTGACGGTGTTGTAAGAGTGGGGCTTGTCAATGATGAAAATGATATTGACTGGATTTCTACTTACCATGTTACTGACGGCTTCTATGCTTATTCCTGTCTTTCAGAGCTTTCTGACGGCAATATTGCCCTTCTTTATGAAGATGAGGCATATAACATCAACTATAGTATTCTTACACTTGACGATGTAGGGAACTTAACTGAAATTAACGGTAATAACATCCAGCCTCCCACAGCAAACACATGGGAACGCATAGCGGCTTTCTTTAATTCGGTATTCACCAGGATTATGGTGTTGATCAATATGCTTTAATTAAATTAAGAGAGAGTTTTTTATGATGATCTCCACAAAAACAGTTACGGCTTTTATTGGTGCATCACAAAAGAAAGATAGATAGTGATTTAACGATACCCCACATTTTAACGATTACCCACCCACAAATCCATAGGGTCACACACCCGTCCACATAAAAACAGCGTTGCAAAAAGGGTACACCTAACCCCAACTGCAACGCTTTATTTTATAACCCCTTATGGCATAAGGCTTTACGGCAACAAAATAACAATACCACCGTCAATACGATTGTATCAACAGTGGTATTGTTTATGTAAGTAATTATCAATTTTGATACAATGCAACATTATTGCGAGTGTTGCGTTCTTTCTATCGACAAGATTCCTCTTATCATATGAAGACATTTATTACCGTTTACTTTATTTCTCCGTGATTTTCACAATCAGCAATCTCTTTGATTTCGTTTCTTTCGTTAACGAAAACAATCTTAGGACGGTGATTTTCGATTCCGTTTGTCAGCATCTGAGCATAGGCCATAATAATAACCTTATCTCCGACATGAACACATCTTGCTGCGGCACCGTTAAGACAGATGCAACCACTGTTTTGCTCACCGGAAATAACATATGTTTCAAATCTGGCACCGTTATCAATATTGACTACCTGTACTTTTTCGTATTCAACCAAACCGGCGGCATCCATTAACCCTTTGTCGATTGTGATGCTTCCCACATAATTGAGTTCCGACTGAGTAACAGTAGCACGATGAATTTTACTTTTCAGCATTGTAATATACATTTTAAACACCTCTTCAAAAAATAAAACTATGCAGTTTTGTAATACAAGGCTATCGTCCAATATCAAAATTGTCGAATCATTGTACCACACATTTTCTTAAAAAGCAAGGGTTATACTGATGTATCATATTGGTAGATAAATTACAAACCACAACACTTGAATTAAATATACTTGTATGATATAATTATCCATATTAATCTTTTAAAGGGGTGTTGAAAATGAAACGAATAAAAAGCATATGGTATCAGTATCAGAATCCGGATAAATGGATCGATGAATATCCTGAACACTCTATATTTGAACAACTCAGAGCGTCTTCACAACGCTATCCAGATCTTACAGCTATTGAATTTCAAGGTAGGAAGTATAGTTACAAACAACTTATACAGAATATAGAAGATGTTGCTGCAGCTCTTGTGACAATTGGAATTAAAAAAGGTGACTATGTTTCAATCATTACACCGAATACTCCTCAGGCTCTTTTTATGATATATGCTGTTAACCGCATCGGTGCAGTTGCTAATATGATACATCCCTTACTTTCGGCAAATGAAATTAAGCAATTTGTTGAAAACACCGACAGTGCTGCTATACTTACTCTTGATATGATTTATCCCAAATTTGCAAAAATAAAATGGGACACATCAAAAGAGCCGAAGATGATTCTTGCAAGAATTGTTGATGCTTTACCTTGGTATGCAAAGCCGGTTTATGCTGCACAGAACAAGCTCAATCTTGCCTTTAACCCTGAGCATGATGTAATATATTGGAATGATCTGCTCGCACTTGGATATAATCAAAAACCGCAAATGCCACTGGACGATGGCAAGGCTGATGATACAGCGGTTATTCTTTACAGTGGTGGCAGCTCCGGAACACCAAAAGGTGTTATGATTACCAATCTGAATATCAACAGTTTGGCAATGCATACCTATGACATAGGCGGTATCGAAGATGTTGTCGGCAAAAAATCTTTGGCGGTAATGCCTCTTTTTCACGGTTTCGGTTTGGTTATATGTGTTCATGCAATGATATGCTTAGGCTTTCATGTGTATCTTCTTCCGAAATATGATTTTAATGAGTGCAGCAAACTGATTTTCAAGAAAAAAATCAACTGTATTTACGGTGTGCCGGGTCTTTATGAGGCTTTAATCAGAAGTCCGTATATTGAAAAATCTGATCTTTCATTTATGGAACTGCTTGTTTGCGGTGGAGATAAGTTGCCTGAAAAACTGCAACACAGGGTAAATAAGCTTCTTAAAAACGGCGGTGCCGATGTTGTGCTCAGAGAAGCCTACGGTCAGACTGAATGCGTAGCCGGTTGCTCAATAAATCCTAAGTTCGATACAAGAATTGGCAGCGCAGGTATTGCCTACCCCGATGTGTATTTTAAAATTGTAAAACCCGATACACAGGAAGAATTACCTGACGGTGAAGACGGTGAGCTTTGCGTTTCCGGACCTCTTGTTATGAAAGGATACTATAAAAACGAAGAAGCTACCGCTAAAGCGCTTCAATATCACAGTGACGGAAAAATATGGCTTCACACAGGCGATATGTTTTCTAAAGATAAGGACGGTTATATTTATTTTCGTCAGCGTAATTCCCGAATGATAATCTGCGGCGGTTATAATGTATACGCAACGCAGGTTGAGGACGCAATATGTACTTGTCCTGCTGTGGCGCAAAGCTGTGTGGTCGGAGTAAAAGACAGAATATACGGGCAGAAAATCGCCGCTTTTGTTGTGCTCAACAGCAAAGATGCTGATAAAGAAGCAATAAAAGAAAAAATAATGAACTGCTGCAGAGAAAACTTGTCCGAATATTCTCTGCCCCATGAAATTATATTCAGAGATGAATTGCCTGTAACAAATATGGGTAAAATTGATTATCTGTCTTTGGAAAAAGAAATCAACAATGAAAGGAAGTAATAAAAATGCTTAAAGAGCTTCAGAACCTTTTTAACGAAGTTGTAGGTCGTACAGATATAGAATTAACATATAAAACAAAGATGAAAGATTTACCTCTTTCATCCTTAGGTCTTGTTCAGCTTATTTGTGCTATTGAAGATGAATATGAAATTGAAATTTCAAATGCCGATATGAAGAAATTTAAAAGCGTAAAAGATGTAGTCGAATATCTTGAGAGAGTAGTTAATAAATAAAGTAGCTTTTTAGAGTTGCTTTATTCACTATTAGTCTTCATAGGGTTTATTGTCTAACGGTATTTTGCAGTTAGCTTTTTCAGCAAATTCAGTCATCAGAATTTTACAAATTCGGTTAATGACTCTAGCCTCAGATTGTTTTATCTCGGTTTGACCTGCAAACTTTCTAACTTCTTCTCCAAAAAATGATTTGTTTTTGCTGAAATATTTTCCCATTTCAGCATATGGTGCTACTAATTCATCTGTCTTTTTTTTGTTTATATTTGAATAGAAAAAACTGTTACCGCGAATAAGTACTCCACCGAAAGTACAATCTAAATATTCTGTCAGTTGTTTTAAATATTCATTACAGCAACCTCGTACTCCGGCTAACAAATTGCCACTGTGTAAAATGAATGACATGGTATTTTGTTTGGTTAATTTTGCGTCAGATAAATAATCAAAAAATTCCAATAATGATCCTGGTAATAATTCTGAATATAAAGGAAAAATTACAACGACGTTTGCTGATTTTTCAATAGATGTTTTAATTTCTCCCCAAAATTTTCTATCTGAAACGCAAAACTGTTGATAAGTATCTCCATTAATAGAGTAACCTTCTAAAAATTTATTGAGTATGATTTGGGAATTTCCGAGTGTGCCGCGAGGCGAACCGTTTATTATTACTGTATGCATTTTAACAAGCCCTCCATGTTTTCGATATTGTATGCGCCAATCGATGTACTGGTTATGTTAAGGGCCCACCTATTTATCCAGGAATTCATTAACTCAATATCTGCATTACCAACATAAATTATGCCTATGCGATATTTTTTGTCGTAACGACATACGTGAAATGTTTCGTTGTTTTTGAATTCATCCATAGGGGTTATAGAGCAAAACGAAACTCTGTCAATAACATTTTTGGTTTTATAATGAACTGTACCAAGTGAGGTTTTTGTTATATATATCACTACATCGTTTTTTAAATATGCTTTCAGAATATCTTCGCAAATATCTTTTTGAAAGCAGATCCCGGGAGTATTAAACCAACAACGGTAACAACCTTTGCATGAGTTAACTGTTTCCTCAAAAACATTTATAACAGTACAGTTATTATTAGTTTGTTTGATTTTGTTTATTGCATCAACAGACTGTGCATCATCTATAGACAACATATTTATAATTAAAACTTTCATATCATTACTCACTTTCATTTTCATGAATATAATTATAGCACACAAATAGATCTATTTCAATGTTTAATTTAAACTTAAATTAAATACCTATACTATTAGTGAAAAGATTTGAAGGAGATGTAGAATGGACTATAAGCTTACCAATTCACAACAAAATTTTTATGGGACAAACTCTGAATATTACTCGGCATTTTGGAATCATGGCGGTATTGATCTTTTCAATAAAGTATATACATACGATGAATTAAACACAGCCTTTAACAAACTTATAAAAAACTTTGAAAGTTTGCGGATGTGTTTTAAAAATGACGAAACAGATTATTCTTTGTTTTTAAAAAAGTATGAGTTTAAAAATTATCCTTTCGTCTGTTTTGAAACAGAAGAGGAACTTATGGAAGTAAGCAGTAATTTGACTAACAGTTCACTCAATTTGTATGATGAATTAATTACGTGCATTATATTCAATACACCCACTAAATCCGGTTATATTTTTTGTGTTCACCACATAATCATAGACGGATTCAGCACACAAGTTATGGGTAAATATTTGAATAATTGTTTAAAAAACAACCTGTACACCTCAGAAAACATACAATCTTATGAAGAATATATATCAAACGAAGAAACTTATATAAATTCGAAACGTTACCAAAAAGACCGTATTTTTTGGTCACAGCAATTTTATGATAATCCTCAATGCTCAATATTTGAAGAAAAGAAAAACTCGTTTGATTATGCATCCTATGAGGTTAATTATGGTATATGTCCCGAACTGTTTAATAAAATAAGAGCATTCTGTGAGAATAACTACATATCAGTGCAAAATTATTTCAACACTGTTTATTCCACATATGTTTTCAGAACTCTGGGAACTGATTTTTTTACCATCGGTGTACCAGTGTTGAACAGAACAACCGAAGCGGAACTGAATACAATCGGTCTGTATATGCACATAGTCCCTTTGCTTGTAAAGATTTCGGATGACTCTTTTTTGCAAAATGCCGTTAATACTGAAGACGCCCAAATGACATTGTTCAGACATCAAAAATTCACTCAGTATGATATAAAAGAATTGCTAAAAGAAGAAGGGAAGCCTCAAAATATTCTTTTTGATATTGCTACGGATTATCAAGAGTTTGAAGAAAATGAGGATTACGAATTTAAATTTATTTACAGTAACTCTCTTTCTGTACCAATTGAAATCCATCTTCAATCTTTCGGCGAGAAAAAACATAATCTCAAAATCCGTTACAGAACACCTATGTTCAGTGAAAGAGAGATTCAGACTATGATTAATTCGATAATTGCCATAGCCGAAGATGCTCTCGAAAATCCGGATAAAAATATCACTGACCTTGAAATGGTTTCGACTGACGAAAAGCAAAAAATTCTTTATGATTTCAATGACACAGCAGCAGACTACCCAAGGGACAAGTGCGTCCATGAACTGTTTGAAGAGATAGCGGAAAAGAATCCTGATAAGATTGCAGTTGTCGCTTGTGATAAGACTTTGACATGCAAAGAGCTTAACGAAGAAGCGAACAGAATTGCTCACACTCTCATAGAAAAAGGTGTAGGCAGAGGTGATATTGTTGCTTTTAAGCTTGCCAGAAGAAGTTATCTTATCGCAACAATGATAGGCATTCTAAAAGCAGGTGCAGCATATATGCCTATTGACCCTGATTATCCGCATGAAAGAATAGAGTATATGCTCGAAGACAGCAGTGCTAAGTACTGTGTAACAGAGGAAAATGTATATGAGCTTCTTGGTAACTTAAACAGTTATAATCCTGATGTTATTGTTAAAAGCACAGATATCTGTTATTGCATTTACACCTCGGGTTCAACCGGAAATCCGAAAGGCGCAATGATTTGTCATAATAATTTGATGAATTTCTGCAACGATACTCCTGTAAATAATCTGCAGCATTATATTGCTCGCCAGTGTTCTGCAGTTCTCGCCTGCGGTTCCATAGTTTTTGATATTTCTAACTTTGAAATCTTTTTATCTTTATTGTTAAATAAAAGTGTAATTTTAGCAAATGAGAAAGAAGTTTCTAATGCAAATTCGTTGGCTGCTCTTATTCGAAATAACCGTATTGACTGTGTTCACTGCACACCTACAAAACTACGGACATATTTTTACAGTAAAGAGTTTTCTTCTTCTTTCAGAAATGTAAAGTGTGTTATGGTGGGAGGAGAACGATTTACTAAAGATATTTATGAGACAATCCGTAGCTTCAGCGATGCAAAAATATTCAATGGATACGGCCCTACGGAGACAACCATGGGCGTTGGCTTTGGCGAAGTAAATGATGACATAATCACTATCGGTAAACCTATAGCAAACACCCAAATCTACATCGTAGATAAATACATGAATCCTGTTCCCATAGGGGTAACAGGTGAGATTTGCATTGCCGGAGACTGTGTAGGTGCAGGATACCTGAACAGACCTGAACTTACAGCAGAGAAGTTTATTGATAATCCCTTTGGTGCAGGCAAACTGTATAAGACAGGTGACCTTGCCTATTGGCGTGAAGACGGTAACATTGTCTTTGTCGGAAGAAACGACTTTCAGGTAAAGGTAAGAGGTCTTCGTATTGAACTCGGTGAAATTGAAAATGCAATATCAGCTGTAGAAGGAATAAATATGTCTGTGGTGGTTGTCAGAAAGGATAATCAGGACAGACAGCTTCTCTGCGCTTTCTATACCGGCGAAGAGAAGTCGGCAAAAGAGATAAGAGAAGAGATCGGCAAGAGTCTTCCCAAGTATATGATTCCTCATATCTTCACACATCTCCCGGAAATGCCCATGACTTCAAGCGGAAAAACTAACAGGAATGCATTACCCGAAGTAGACCTTGATAGCATTGAAACAAGCACAGAATATGTAGCACCTGAAGCAAAAGAAGAAATTGCTCTTGCAGATGTTGTATGCTCTGTTTTAAGAGTAAACAGTATAAATATGCTTGATAACTTCTTTAACATAGGCGGAGACTCAATTAAGGCTATCTATATTGTTTCAGAGCTTGAAGAAGCGGGCTATGAGCTTCACGTTGCAGACATTATGCAGAGTGATACTCTTTCAGATATTGCAAAAGCTATGAAATTAACATCTGACAGAGCAATATATGACCAAAATGAAGTGAACGGATTTATTCCGTTTAGTCCAATAATGCGGATATTCCTTAAAGAGAACAATACAATTCCAAAAGATTTTGTTCACACCTGCATTATCTCTGCAGACTGTGACGAAGATACGGCAAGAAAAGCTCTTGATGTACTCATCTCCCATCACGATATATTAAGAGGCACTTTTTGCGATAACGGGATTGAAATTCATCCTTCGAATGAAAGAGATGTATATTCATTTAAGGCAATGACTATTGACGGTACAGATAAAGCAAAAGAGTATTTAAAGGACATAAGTATTGATGATAACAAGCTTGTCAATGTTGTATTTTGCAACACAGAAAAAGAAAGCCTGATAAGCATAACCGTTCATCACTTCTTAATTGATCTGGTGTCTTGGGAAGTCCTCATAAATGATTTCCGGACAGTTGTCAAGCAAATGAAAAACAACGCAGATATTTCTCTTCCTGCTAAAACTGCATCGTTTATGCTGTGGAATGAAGAACTTCAAAAATATTCTGAAACAATATCTGAAGGAAGTAAAGAATATTGGGAAGACATCAATTGCAGACTTGATAAGACTAAACCTCTTTGTTCACACGAAGAGAATAAGAACGAAGCAGAAACTTACAATTTTACTTTTGATAAGAACTTTTCAAATAAACTTATTTATGAAGCTAATAAGACATATGGCACAAGAATCAACGAAGTGCTTTTAACAGCGTTAGGATTTGCTGCAGGTAGAATTGCAGGTGGTTCTGTAGGAATAATGGTTGAAAGCCACGGAAGGACAGAGCTTCACAAACGAATTTCCGTTGAACGTACTGTTGGTTGGTTTACATCTGTTTATCCTGTTGTTATAAATAGTAACAACAATGTAACTGATGAATTGATCAACACTAAAGAAACGTTAAGAAGAATACCTAAAAACGGTATTGATTATCTTCTTTTGTCAGATGGTTTTCATGAAAATACTGAAATTATTTTTAACTTCTACCAAAGCAGTGTTGCAAACGGAGACCGAAAAAACAAACTAATATCATTTAATTCCGGCGCTTCGGTTTTTCAGGGCAAAATTAATGTTAACTGTATTATTACAGACAATATTTTAACGGTAAATATTTCTGTAGCAAAGTGTAAACACAAGCAGCAAATCAGTGAAGAACTCGGCATGGAATTTGTGAGGCAAATCGAAAAGATTGTTGATATATGCACAACAACCGATAAAGTTGTAAAAACTCGTTCGGACTTTTCAGATGATGAACTCTCAGAAATTGAATTGAACGAACTAAAAGATTTATTTGAATGGACAGATGATGATGAAAAGCAATATTAAAGATGTATATAGCTTAACGCCCTCTCAAGAAGGCATGTATGCCCAATATTTTCAGAGCGCCGACACAAAAACATATCATTTTCAAAATTTATGCAGAATCAGTAAAGAAACTGATTTAGATATACTTAAAAAAAGTGTTGAATTACTCTCTCATCGACATCAAATTCTTAAAACCGCCTTTACTGTTTTAAAATCTACAGGTGCAATCAAGCAGGTTATTCTTGAAAACAGAAAACCGAAATTCAGTATTCTTCCACAAGGTGAGCTGTTCTCTCAAAGTGCATTAGATAATATTATCAGCGAAGATCTCAAAAAACCTCTTGATTTGCAAAGAGATTCTCTTCTCAGGATTACTATTGTCGATTTCACTGATGAACGTTTTATGCTTATTCATACACACCACATCATTCTTGACGGTTGGTGTTTACCTGTAATTATTAATGATTTACAGAAATATTATGGCGAACTTTCCAAGGGAATCAGTGCAGAAGAATTATCAAATGAAATCGATAAAGAAGTTTCAACTAAAACTTCCTATGCTCAGTATGTAAATTGGATTAAGAATCAAGATAAAAATGAGGCTTCAGGATATTGGCAGAACTTACTCGCGGATTGCTCTTTTGCCCATATCTTTGGCAAAGAAAAGAAAGATAATAAAAAAAATGAAGATATTGTCACATTTGAAACACATTTGAGTGATGAGTTATCACAACGCATTGAACAATTTGCAAAGGAAAGCAAAGTTTCTCATAACACAGTTTTTGAATGTGCATTTGGTATTTCACTGCAAAAATATTCAGGTAGTGACGATGTCGTCTTTGACAAGGTAATTTCAGGCAGAAGTGTTCCGCTTAAAAACATTGAAAACACAGTGGGACCTTTTATAAATACTGTTCCTGTCAGAATCAAGGGTGATGAAAATATCACTTTGGCGGACTTATTAAGGGAAACACAAAATCAAACTATCAATGCCAATAAATATGGCATAATGCCTCTTGCGGAGGTTTATAAAGTTTGTGGTGTCGACAATAATTCAATAGATGCTTTGTTTGTATTTGAAAATTATTTTATAGGGGATATCTCCGATATAGAAAAAGGACCTCTTTCACTGAAACTTGTTTCCTTTAATGAACACACAGAATTTAATCTGACTGTTACAATTCTTAAAGAAAACAACGGATACACAGTGAGAACCGCTTATGCTAAGGAAATGTATACTGAAAGAGATATATCAAATTTTATTAAAGGATATATCTCAATCCTTGACGCTTCCCTGGATGAAACTAAGCAAATAAAGGACATTTCCGTGGCAGATATGTCTGTTATCGATAAATTAAACAACACAGCAGCAGACTATCAAAGGGATAAGTGTATTCATGAGCTGTTTGAAGAACAGGTTGAAAGAACGCCCGACAAAGTTGCAGTAGTTGCCCACGATAAAACTCTCACATACAGAGAACTCAATGAAGAAGCGAACAAAATAGCACATTCGCTTATGGAAAAAGGTATAGGCAAGGACGATATAGTGGGGCTTATGCTGCCGAGAAAGAGCTATCTTTTATCGGTTTTATTTGGTATACTCAAAACAGGTGCGGCCTATCTGCCGATTGATTCAGAGCTGCCACGGGAGAGAATAGAATATATGTGTGAAGACACCAACGCCCGTCTTGTTGTGTCTTCTGAAAATATAGATTCTCTTATGCAATCAGACAACATTTCTAATCCTCTCACAGAAATGACGAACGATGCCCTTTGCTACTGCATATATACCTCAGGCTCAACAGGCAAGCCAAAAGGTGTTATGGCAAAACACCGAAATGTTGTTAACTACATTTCAAAAAATGAACATAATATAGCCGGTAGAATTATTAAAGATGATTTTGAGGCAATAGTGTCTATATCAACATGTAGTTTTGATATCTTTGTCACAGAAACTGTTTTACCTCTTGTAAACGGTTTTCGCACCGTACTTGCGGATGAGCAGCAGTGCAGAAATCAATCTGCACTCAACAAACTGCTTTCAAAAGAAAAAGGCGAGTTTTTGCAGACGACACCTACAAAACTAAAAGTATTGACATCAGAGCCTACACAACGTGATTTCCTGAAAAACATTAAAGCAATACTTCTTGGCGGCGAGGCAATGGAGTTTTCATTCCTGAAAGAACTCAAAGGAATTACAAATGCTAAAATATATAATATTTACGGAGCAACAGAAGTTCCCATATGGTCAACCTTTGCCGATACGGATACATTTGCCGATGCCGTTACCATCGGCAAACCAATAGCAAATACCCGTGTATACATCGTAGACAAACATATGAACCCCGTACCAATTGGGGTCACGGGAGAGCTTTGCATTGCCGGAGATTCCGTTTCAGCAGGTTATCTGAATCGTCCCGAACAGACAGCAGAGAAGTTTATTGACAATCCCTTCGGTGAAGGGAAAATGTACAGAACAGGAGATCTTGCCTATTTCAGAGAAGACGGAAACATCGTATATGTGGGCAGAAGAGACTTCCAAGTTAAAATCAGAGGTCTGAGAATTGAGCTTGGTGAAATTGAAAGTGTGCTTCAGGCAATAGATAATATCGACCGTGCTGTTGTAGTTGTCCGTAAAGATAAGGGAGGCAGACAGCTTATCTGTGCCTTCTATACAGGTGAGGAAAAGAGTGCAAAAGAGCTCCGTGAAGTAATCGATAAGAGTCTTCCTAAGTATATGGTTCCTCATATATTCACTCACCTACCGGAAATGCCTCTGACAACAAGCGGCAAAGCAAACAGAAATGCTTTACCGGAAATAGATCTTGAAAATATCGGAACAGGTATAGAATATGTTGCACCAGAAACAAAGGAAGAAGCAGTTCTCACAAAGTGTATAGAGGATGTACTCGGTATCGAACAGGCAAGTACACTTGATAACTTCTTCGATATCGGCGGTGACAGCTTAAAGGCAATTGAACTGACAAGCAGACTTGAAACAAAGGGCTATGAGGTGCAGGTAAAAACAATCTTCTCCGCAGAGAACATAAAGTCTCTTGCTAAAGAACTGACAATAAAGGAAAAAGAAGAAATCAAGGTAAAATATGACAGTGTTCTTCCTGCAACAGCGGCACAGCTTCGGGTGTATACGGCACAGATTATGAAGCCTGATTCAGCACATTACAATGTTACCTATGCTTTTAAAGTAAAGGATGTAAACAAAGAAAAACTCGAAGCAGCAGTAAACAAGCTCATAGCAAGGCATGAAAGCTTAAGAACTCACTTTGAAAACAGAAACGGTCAGATTGTACAGATAATAGATGAAGAAGCTGAAATCAAAATAGAGAGTATTTCAGAAGACAAAATATACAGCTTTGCCAAAGCTTTTGACCTAACCTGTTCACCTCTTATGCGTGTGGGCTGCAGTGAAAATGCGGTGATAGTGGATATGCACCATATCATAGTTGACGGTGAAACTATGCCCGTATTATTCAAAGAACTTAACGAGCTGTATATGGGAAGAGAATTACCTGATACAGTTCAATATGGAGAATTTGCTGTAAAAGACGGATATACACAAGAAAACGAAAAGTATTGGCTGGATGTATTCAATCGGGAAGTGCCTGACCTTGTTCTGCCTATGGATTTTGCGAGAAAAGAAAGTCAGACCTTTAACGGCAATGTACACTATGACCTTATTGATATTTCCTTACACGAAAGGATCAAAAAAAAGTGCAAAAAACTGGATATTACTCCCTATGTATTCTACATGGCCTGCTTCAATATTATGCTGTCAAAGTATTCGGGAAATGAAGATATTGTTGTAGGTATGCCCATAAGCGGAAGAAGTAGCAGATTTCTTGAAACAGTGGGGATGTTTGTAAATACAATAGCGCTAAGAAGCAGACCGGAAGGAAACAGGAAAATCCTTGATCTGATGAAAGAAATCAGAGATAATTCTGTTTCAGCAATTGATAATCAGAACTATCCGTTTGGTGAGCTTGTAAAAAAGCTGAATATTGAAGTGGGTGGAAGAAATCCGCTTTATGATGTTATGTTTGCATACCAGAGCTTTGAAATGACTGACATAACCTTTGCCGACCGAAAAGCTGAACTTATCCCCTTGACAACAAAAGCTTCCAAGTGTGATATTTCCTTCAACATTCTTCCAAGAAAAAACGATGTTGTTTTTGTAGCTGAATACTGTACTGACCTTTACGCTGAAAGGACCGTGCAAAAATTAACCGACTCCTTCAAAATTATTCTTGAAAAAGCTCTTGATGAAAATTCTCTTATCAAGGATATTGATATTTTATCTCAGGAGCAGAAAAAACTTCTCTGTGAGTTCAACGGTATAACAGTTAACTATAATATTTCCGATTATTCTACCATCTACAGTCTTTTCAAGGAAAATGCTACAGAAAACAAATCAAAAGTCTGCATATCGACTGCAGAGGGTTCAATAACCTTCGGCGAACTCTTATCGTTATCTGAGGCTCTTGATGAAAAAATCAGAAGCGTTACAGGCAATAAAAAGTCAATCGTTGCAGTAATCGCAGACCGTTCAATTGAGATGTACACTGCAATTTACGGAATAATCCGTGGCGGAAATGCATACCTGCCCATATCATCGGAATATCCAAAAGAAAGAATGGAATATATCCTAAAAGACAGCTCGGCTGCGTTAGTTGTAGCTCAGGATAAATATATCCACCTTGCAGGCGATGTACCTTTTATAGATATAACTGCATTTATAAACAATCAGCCTGCAAGTAATAAGCATTTACTTTGTGCCGCAAATCCTGACGACACGGCTTATGTTATCTACACCTCAGGCTCAACAGGTAATCCCAAAGGTGCAAGGGTAAGCCATAAATCGGCAGTAAACCGTATCTTATGGATGCATGATAAGTACCCGCTTGAAGAGAACAGCGTGATTTTACAGAAAACACCATACACCTTTGATGTATCGGTATGGGAAATCTTCTGGTGGGGTATGTGCGGCGGCAGTTTAGCGGCATCAAAACCCGGAGAACATTTCCTTCCCGCAAAAATACTCGATGAAGTGAATAACAACAAGGTAACCCATCTTCATTTTGTCCCGTCAGTATTTGATTTATTCCTGAATTATCTTGAATCCCACAAAGAGGAATATAATAAATTCTGCTCTGTGAAGCATGTTTTCCTTTCAGGTGAAGCCTTGACAGCTTCGCTTATTCAAAGATTCTATGCTTTGTATGATTACAATTCTGTTAAGCTTCATAACCTCTACGGACCTACAGAATGTGCAGTTGATGTAACATATTATGACTGTGTAGCTGATGACATTGATCCTGTTCCTATCGGTAAACCCATATACAACACACAGATGTATGTCGTGGATAAGTATATGAACATTGTGCCTATAGGTGTTAAGGGTGAATTGTGTATCGGCGGAATTAATGTAGGTCAGGGCTATCTGAACAATGAAAAACTCACAAATGAAAAGTTTGTTGACAATCCCTTCGGTGAAGGCAAGCTCTATAAAACAGGTGATCTTGCATATTGGCGTGAAGACGGTCAGATTATCTTCTGCGGAAGAATGGATGGACAAGTTAAGCTCGGCGGTCAGCGCATAGAAATCGGCGAGATTGAAGCGGTTATCGGAAACATTCCGAAAGTTGAATCAGTTGCTGTCATTATGCGCAAACTGAATGGCAGGGATGCATTGGTAGCTTTTTATTGCGGCGAAAAGAACAGGGACAAAATAATCAGAAGTATTTGTGAAACCAAGCTTCCGAAATATATGGTACCCGCTGCTGTTTGCCACATTGAAGAATTGCCCTTAAATCAAAGTGGAAAGCTTGACAGAAAAGCTCTGTTCGCTTTAGACGTTGATTTAAATGAATTTGATGATTTTGAAGAGCCCGTAAACGAATGCGAAAAAACCATATGCGATGCCTTCCGCGAAGTGTTGGAAGAAGAAAAAATCGGACGAAACAGTGATTTCTTTGATTTAGGCGGATCGAGTCTTTTAATGATTTCAGTTCTGTCTGAGGATATGTTTAAAGATATTGCTCCTTCTGACTTTATTGCTAATCCCACTCCTAAGAAGTTGGCAAAACTGATAAAGGATAAGAAAAAGGCTGAGTTAAAGTATCTTGAAACACTCCGGGAAGCTGAAAATGCAGAAAAATCAATAGTTCTATTCCCCTTTGCAGGTGGCGGAGCTGAGGCATATACGGGCTTTGTCAATTCCGTAAAAGCTCAAAGCAATAATATATCACTGTACTTCGTTCGCTATCTTCATTCAAAGAATGAATGTGAAGAAGCGGCAAAGGAAATCAGCAGTGTTCTTAAAGAAACAGATGTATATTTCTACTCTCACTGTGTAGGCTCGGCAATAGCAATGCAGATTCTCAGATACCTTGAAAAAGATAATCTCTGTAATGTTAAGCATTATGTTGCAGGAGCGAGCGTACCGCCTAAAAATCCGCAAAAAAAGAATGCCTGGGATGTTATCCCTGACAAGGTGTTGAAGGCTGTTCTTGTTAAAGCAGGTGCACCTCTCAATGCAATATCCGACGAGAAAGCTTTTGAAATGTTGAAAAACTTCAGAGCTGATACGGATTTTGCAGTGCAGGCTTTTGCTGAAGACCACAACAAAATAAAAGTACCTGTTTCTGTTGTTATAAGTAAGAGGGATATGTTTACTTCTAACTATAAGCAAGCAGAAAAGATGTGGAAAAAGTATGCTGAAACAGTAAAAAATATTTATTTTATTGATTCTCCTACTCATTATTTCCAGGCGGATAACAGCGATGAGCTTGTAAGATTGATTTTCTCAATAACAGATTAACTGAAAAGCCTCGGAAGACATATTGTTCTCCGAGGCTTTTTTATAGCAGATTTATATATATATTGGCTCTTTGTCAATAGTTGGGGTAAAGAGTAAAAACAGAATTATCAAATCAGGCAGTTGCAATTAAGCAGCTGCTTGATTTTTGTTTAGATGTTGATGAGAAAATATATGTAAAATACGGTTTCTAAAACGTTTGAAATTTTTGTAACCGTACGCATTTCTTTTAAGGACTTTGATTTTGTTGTTGCAACCTTCGGTAAAACCGTTGGTGATAGGATAAGACAATGAGTTGATAATACCAGAATACCAATTTTGCATTGTTTTTGGCAGCCCCGAAAATTTTGTGTAAAAGCAATCTCCATAACAAGCAAATAATAGGTTGATTGCCTTGCAGTCAGACTGCGGGATTGGTTTCGTATTAACTATTTTTCCTGTTTGCGGAATGTTATGCGTGCGTAGCATGA
>JAZSKE010000074.1:0-35442 GCA_045534675.1 Acutalibacteraceae bacterium | reverse complement strand
TCTTCTTGCAGCGCAATTTCTCGTAGTTCGTCACTGATAGCGGTATTTAGGAATATATAATGCATATCGTCTTTAAACACCGATACAGCTTTCACCACGGCCGGAAATTCAAGGTCTATAACTTGAATGGTATTATCATCCATGGGCTCATCACTCTCCTTTCGCTAAATTTATATCAACTTTAATCCTCGTCTTTTTTATTAAGGAAGAAAGTTTCTATCATTGTCATTGATTTTTCAATATCATCCTTGTTGATTTCAGCTTCATTTTCAACTAACAAATTCACAAAAGCAAGAATATCTTTTCTCTTTTCTAATACAGTCATTATTTTTTCGTTTTCTCCTTCTGAAATATTTATGTTTTCGACATTTTTGCGTTCTTTAGGAACATTGTACCCCATAAGCCAGGCTTCACTGACGTCTAAAACTAAGGCTAATATAAAAAGTTTATCTTGACCTGGGACAACTTTGCCCGAAACGTATTGGCTTAAATCAGTTTTAGTAAGTTTTTTGTCATACATTTCGCAATATTTTTTTGAACGTTCAAGGATGTCGACCTGCTTAATGTTTTCCTCTTTCATTCTTTGTTTTAATCGTTCTGTAAACGTCGCTTTCATAATCAACACCCCTTTCTTTGTTTGTAATTATATCACAACATTTTTATAATTTCAAGAGGTTTTTGAAAAAAAGTTCAATTTTTTTGAAAAAAAGTTAAATTTTTTTGAACTTTTCTATTGACAAGAAACAAAAAAAGTGCTATACTGGAATTGTTCAAAGATATTGAACTAACAAAAAAGGAGGTGAGAATGATGGTTTTCAATCTTTCAAAACTTATTGGGCGAGTTCACGAAATGTTTAGAACTGAGGGAGATTTCGGCAAAGCAATGGGGTTTTCTCCACACACTACATCAGATAAATTGTCGGGTAAATCCATATGGAAACAACCAGAAATTGCAAGAGCGTGTGATGTTCTTGGGATTGACTATGAGGACATACCTGCTTATTTTTTTGTCCCTAAAGTTCAATAGCGTTGAACATATTAAGAAAGGAGGAAAGGAAATGAATAAACATTTACCTGATTGTGTTTTAAGCCTAAGATTGAAAAGCGGATTTACACAGCGACAGTTAGCTGAAAGGTTTAATGTCCCAAGAAACACTATCGCAAAAATCGAAATAGGAATACAGGACTGCAAAACTGATTTGTTGGTCAAATATGCCGTTTTTTTTAATGTGTCGACTGATTATCTGCTTGGACTTGATAAGTTAAGAAAGGGGGACTAAAAAGTGACCGCACCATATGAAATCGGTGACATCGTAAAGCCGAAGCCGAATTATGAACGATGTGCGACTGTCTGTGGACAGTGTTGCAAACACAAAACGGATAAGAACTGGGAATACCAC
This sequence comes from Acutalibacteraceae bacterium, assembly GCA_045534675.1. Lineage (GTDB taxonomy): Bacteria > Bacillota > Clostridia > Oscillospirales > Acutalibacteraceae > UBA6857. The sequence continues at coordinate 34,042 of JAZSKE010000074.1, read as the reverse complement.
TTATTCAAAACCGCCGAAATCACCTTTGTCCATGAAAACGGCAATGTTGACATCAACACGCACCAGAACAAGCTCACGCTTTACGACCTATCGCCTGAAATGCTTGAAAAGGTATAGGACAAATCAAATCGACCATAAACTGAAACGGAGGTGCTATTATGGCTGACAACAAATACAAAGTTCCTGAAGGAAACAGAGTGATTGAGGACAGAATCGGAAATGCGAGGGTTTATATCTCCACTGATTGTCTTGTGGGAAAGACAGAGGCGGATTTTCAGCGGATTTATGACCGTACACAGCAGATTTACTACGAGTCAGAGCTTGCTAAGGCACTCCGAGAAAGGACAAAAAGTGCATAAGACCGAAAAAATAACGCCTGCACAGGACAATCCCCAGAGGGTGAAAAAGCCTGTGCAGGCAGGAAGTAAAAAAGAAACGGACAAGCCATTTTGCTATGTCCTTGACGACATCATCAAGAAGGCTTATCCGAACATGAGGTGAAAAATGAAAGGATATAAGGTTTTTAACCCTGATTGGACTTGCAGGGGATTTCAGTACGAGGTCGGAAAGACCTACAAGCATGACGGGGAGTTGAGTATATGCAACAAAGGGTTTCATTTCTGCCGCAAAGCAAGTGATTGCTTCAATTATTATGCTTTTGACTGCAAAAACAAAGTTGCAGAGGTTGAGGCACTCGGGCTTGTGGAGTCGGATGCCACCAAATCTGTCACAAACGAAATTCACGTTATAAGAGAAATCCCGTGGAATGAACTGTTAAACATTGTAAATGAAGGTAAAGGCTGTACTGGTTTGAGGAATTCGGGCGACTGCAACACGGGCGACTGCAACACGGGCAACTGGAACACGGGCAACTGGAACACGGGCGACAGGAACACGGGCAACTGCAACACGGGCGACTGCAACACGGGCAACTGGAACACGGGCGACTGCAACACGGGCAACTGGAACACGGGCGACAGGAACACGGGCAACTGCAACACGGGCAACTGGAACACGGGCGACTGGAACACGGGCAACTGCAACACGGGCTTTTTCAACACAATTACTCCGCCTTTGTTCTTGTTTAATAAGCCGATTGACCTTACAAGAAATGAAATCTTACAGATTAAAGGCGTTCAGGTTCTGTCTTGGAATTACGAAGACAACTGGTGGATTTATTCTTGTAATATGTCAGACGAAGAAAAGAAAACCCACCCCGAACATGAAACTCTGGGTGGATATCTTAAAACAGTCGATTTTAAAACGGCTTGTGCTATGATGTGGGAAAAACTCGGCGATACGGAAAAACAGGCAGTAAAAAATATTCCAAATTTTGATGCTGCCGTGTTTAAAAAAGTTACAGGAATAAAGGTGGAAAATGAACAATCAGATTAAAAACTTAATAATCGCCTTTGCCTTTTTCGGCTTGTCTCTGATGACGCTGGAGAGCGTGACGATTGTAGCCTTTGCGGCTCTTGCTGGTATGGCGTGGGCGATATGGAAAGGCGAACTATGGGAATTTAAGGGATAAAAAGAAAAGGCCTGCCGAAAACTCGGACAGGCACAAACAAAAGCGACTATATCTCCAGTATATCACTGGAAGAAAGGAATGTCAAGAGGCATGGGGAGCAACAAAAATTGGACTGCTGAAGAGTTCGCCTTGCTTGACGAACAGTGGGGCTGCAAAAACATAGCAACAATAGCACGCAATTTAGGGCGCAGCATTAACGCTGTAAGGCTCAAGGCGTCACTCAGAGGGTTAGGCAGTCACTTACATCGCGGTACTCACATCACGTTCAATGAACTTTTAAAGACGTTAGGATGGGTTAGCGGGTACGGCGAGGTTTACCGAGTATGGAAGGAGAAAGGCCTGAAGATCAAACAACATAAAGTTGATAAATGTTCGTTCAGAGTAATTGATATTGAAGATTTCTGGAAATTTGCTGAAAACAATCGAGAGTTATTCGATTTTTCAAGATTTGAGAAGAACTCATTAGGCATAGAACCCGACTGGGTTGATGTGAAACGCAAAGCCGATACAAAAAAACGAAGGCTTGTCAAACCTCATAACGAAGCCTGGACACCTGCTGAAGATTCGGAGCTAATAAGGCTCTTAAAAATGCACCGTTATGGGTATGCAGAGCTTGAGCAGAGGCTTGGCCGTACAGCAGGAGCGATTCAAAGAAGGGTTCTTGACCTTAACTTAAAGGAACGCCCTGTTAAGGCCTACAATCACAATAAATGGACTCCAAAACAGGTTGATAAGCTTATTGACATGATTGTCAATAGCGAGAATTATTCTACAATCGCTCTCGAGGTCGGCAAATCCAGTAAAGCTGTAAAAAGTAAGGTTTGCAGTTTATTTGGCACCGTGAGGCTCGATAAAGTACGAGAAAATTTAAAAAGGAGGGCTTAAAATGCTTAACTCAAAAGACTACAAAGACCTTTTTTTGCAATTTATCGCAACAAAAGAGTTTATCGCGAAAAATAACAAGCAGATGTCAATAGGGGAGATCGAAATTGGAGAAGCAGGCTTTCACTCTGAGATAGGGCCATATGTGGCTGTTCCTAACGGATTTGATGAACTTGTAGAGCTGCTGGGCTGCGAGGAAAAACAGGCGTATACTTACTGTTTTATCACCAAACGCTATACGTTATTTTATTATTTCGTTCACAATGACGTGAAATATTTAGCTCATAGAATACATGTTGAGAAGGAAGAGCTTCCTGAGGGTATAGAAAAATGGAGGGGAGCACCTTATGTTTAACGTTAAGTATAAATGCGACGAATGCGACAGAGTTTTTGAAACACCCAAAAAATATTGGGAGCCCTACGGTGAGCAATGCACGTGTTGTCCGCGTTGTGGGAGCTATTATTTTCGCGAGCTTACAAGACGCGAAATTGAAGAAATGGAGGAAGAGGACTATGCCTGACTTTAGCGCAGGGGTGAAGCGGTACATAAGGGCACAAACGGTGCTGACAGTGTTTTTCCCCGTTAACGACAAAGACGTTGAAGATGTCAGCTGTTTTCAGTGCGATTTTTTTAGCCGTGCTACAGGCAAATGCCACCTGACAGGAAAGGTATCTGAATACCCAACACGCTACAGGGGTGGCAGTTGCCCATTGACGATAATCGAAGAAGATGATGAAGAGGAGGAATATGATTTCTAATGTTACGAGTAAATAAAGCGCTTATTGCGGTACAGGCGGCGTTGAATGTGCCCAAATCTACTTATAACTCTTACGGAAAATATTACTATCGAAACGCGGAGGATATTGTCGAGGCGGCAAAGCCGCTTTGCATTGCAAACGGTTTGTTGCTTACGTTGTCGGACGATGTAGTTCAAGTCGGCGAAAGAACATACGTCAAAGCAACCGCAGCAGTTGTTGACAGCGAAACGGGGGAAAGAGTAGAAACAACAGCTTTTGCTCGAGAAAGTGATAAAGGCAAAAACGGCATGGATGAATCTCAAGTTACAGGTTCAACAAGTAGCTATGCGAGGAAATACGCGTTAAATGGGCTATTTGCTATAGATGATAACAAAGACGCTGACGATGAAGCGTGTACAACAGCCGCAAAACCTAAACTTAATAAAAAACCGGACAATGAGAAGAAAAAAGCTGATAATAGTGCTGACAAAAGCACATTTAAAGTAATTTGCACTAATTGCAAGAAAGAGATTGTTGCAAGCGGCAAAATGACTGCTGAAACAATTGTTGACCGTTCGTTACAAAAATTCGGGAAAATCATGTGTTACGATTGTTCTGTAGCAGCAAACAAAAATGGAGGTAAATAATGTATAACAAGGTCATCCTTATGGGGCGAATCTGCAACGATCTTGAGCTTAAAGAGACTACAAACGGTAACAAGGTAGTTTCTTTCAGGCTTGCGGTAGATAGAGGCTATCAGACAAAGGGAGAAGAAAAAAAGACGGATTTTTTAAACGTGACCGCATGGCGTTCTGTTGCTGAGTTTATAAGCAAATACTTTTCAAAAGGGCGGCTCATTCTGCTTGAGGGCGAACTACAGACCAGAAGCTTCGACAACAAAGACGGAGAAACACAGTGGATTACTGAGGTTGTGGTTTCAAAAGCTGAGTTTACAGGGGAGGCTAAGCCTGTATCGCCCAATCAGGCACCTATCACAAATCAGCCTGCGTATGTTCCACCGCCTACATCTCTTGTTGAGTTTGCGAACGGAACAAACTCAACAGACGAAGAATATCCTTTTTAAAATGGTAATCATTGAAGATACCCGGAACCAAAACGGGAAGCACAAGGCGGTTAATGAGTACTTTGAAGCTCAGGGAATAAAGGTTGTGCGGAGTAAAATGCTAGTGGGCGATTATCAGATTGCGAATGATGGACGAGTTGCAATAGACACAAAAAAAGACGTTCTTGAACTTTTCAGCAACTTAGGAAAAGACCATGCAAGATTCAGGCACGAGTGCGAGCTTGCAAAAGCAGCTGATATTCAGCTGATTATCCTCATAGAAGAAGAGCTTCCTGAGGGGCGGCTTGATAAATGGGTTTCGCCCGTACATAAACACAGCAACGCTTTTCACAAGGCGGGAGAGCCTAAAAGCAAAGCTAACCCAGCAGCAATGAGAAAAGCCATGATTACCATGACGAAGAAATACGGTGTGTTATTCAGGTTTTGCGGCAAAGAAGAAACGGGCTCTAAAATTATTGAATTGCTCTTGAGGGGCGGTGGTAATAAGTGCTGACAAATGGGTTTGTTACAATCCTGCGTGATATAAAAGGCTCAGAGTTAGACGGAGACGTAAAGGCAATGGGCGTGTTGTTAGACTTAATGCTTACCGTCAACTTTAAGGACACAAAAACACGCGGGATTGATTTGAAGGCAGGTCAGTGCATTATAGGTATTGAAGAGTACGGAAATAAATTCAAAATGCCCAAGAACACAATGAGGGGCGTACTCCAACGGATCGTAAAAGCAGGGTTTGCCGACCTCACACCGACCTCAAAATATACGATTGTAACGCTGAAAAACTGCATTCAAAAATCAGACCACCGACCTCAGACCGACCTCACACCGACCTCAGACCGACCTCACACCGACCTATTAGAAATAAGGGGAATAAAGGAAATAAATGTAAATAAGGGAAATAAGGAGAAGGGAGCGCCCGTTCCCGCCTCTTCCCTCACTCCCACCCCTCAAATAACTTTTGATTTTATTCGCTCTTATGTTGGCGATGAGCTGACGGATGAGTATATTGAGCGTGTCAGAGCATGGCTCAAGAAGAAAAACATTCCCGGTGACGTGAAAGCCGAGACTGTTTATAAGTGGCTGGTTAAAGACGGCAAATGGAAGCCTGTGTGTGAAGCGGGCGTTAAAAGTTCAAGCTTTGATGTGAACGAGCTTGAACAGGCGGCGTTTGAGCGTTATAAAAAGTCGTCGATTGATGTTGATTTGGTTAAGGAAAAAGCATATAGCAAGTACAGGAAGGAGAAAAAATAATGGGTAAATGCACATGGACTGTTGCTCAAGAGGGATATTTGCGGGAGCATTACGCCACAGGGGATTTGGCGGAAATGTCTGAGCATATAGGCAAGAGCATCAAATCTATTCAAGTCAGAGCAAGTTCGCTTGGGCTAAGAAGAGAAATATACGGCTGTTTTACCGAGCAAGAAAAAGAGTTTATAAGGGCTAACGCTTCGAAGCTTAGCACATACAAGATTGCTCAGACTATCAAGAGGGGCGAACGCGCCGTAAAGGAATTTATGTTCAAGAACGGAATTGCACAATGCGGGAAATTTGTTAATTTCAAGTGTGAATCGCCTGACAGCTGCTTCAATTGCCCACATGAAGATTGTGTCGCAAGCGTTTGTGGATTTACTGCTAAAGAAAACCAATTTTTGAATATCGGCATGCAAAAAACTGTCGGTCAGGGTAATGGGAGGAGGAGAGTGTAACAAATGCGTATAGCGATACATGATGCCGAAAAGGAACATCTCAAACACAAAACCTTTCCGAATTACGCCCTTATGAAAATATCTGCTTATCATAAATCAGTGGGTGATACTGTAGAATGGTGGAATCCGTTTGAAGAATATGACAGGGTGTATTCCAGCAAGGTAATGGATTTTACACCTGTAAATGAATATCTTCCGCCAAATACGATAAAAGGCGGCACAGGGTACGGAATATATGAAAATTTGCCGCCTGAAATTGACAGTATGTTTCCTGATTATAGTATTTATCCTGAATGCGATTATGCAATAGGTTTTATAACACGAGGTTGTCCTAATAAGTGTTCTTGGTGCTATGTTCCAAAGAAAGAAGGAAATATAAAGCCTTATCGAAAATGGCAGGAGCTTGTTCGCACTGATAGTGACAAGCTTGTACTTATGGATAATAACATACTGGCGTGTGATTACGGTGTTGAGCAGCTTCGGGAACTTTCAAAAACTGATTATAAGATTGACCTTAATCAGGGCATGGATATACGGCTTGTAGACGATGAAATCTGTGCTATCCTCAAAGACATAAAATGGCTGAAATACATACGCTTTTCTTGCGACAGTAAAGTTCAGCTACCGTTTTTCGATAAAGCTGTAAAACTCTTTGATAAGCATAAGATATCAAAAAGCAAGATTTTTATATATTTGCTTGTGCGTAAAGACATAGCAGAGGCAGAAGAGCGTTTGAAATCATTATGCGAAATTTACAAGCACTTTAATATTTATGCTCAACCTGAGAGAAATGAGCCAGAAGGGATTATTCCAGATAAAATGCAGTTAGAATTTGCACAAAGGTATGTTTACGGAAGGTGCTATAAAAGCGAAACGTGGCAGCGGTATGTTGAAAGGCATAAGGCAAGATTGTTTTGAAAGCGAGGATATATGTAAATGGCGAAAATTTTTAAAGTTACAGGGTACTTTGTTGACCCTAACGATGACTGGAACGGCGATACTCTTAAGACTGCATTTGAAGAAAATAATGATTTAATATCACATCATGTAAATGTTGATGAAAAGGATATAGGGGAATGGGAAGACGATAATCCTCTTAACCTTTGTGAGTGTCCGATTTCAGAGTGTGAGAAATTTTTTAACGGGAAATGGAAACATGTTGCGGGAATGAACAGTAAATGTCTGAATGTGGCAGATATTTTCCTGTGGCTGAATTTGAGAATAGACCGTTTTATAAATTATTGTCCTCATTGTGGTGCAAAAATGACGATAGGAGGCTAAATGAAAAAAATGGTACCGATGTTCGCTTACATAATGACCGCTCTTGTATGTGTATTTGCAGGGTTCGCTACGGCGGCTCTGCTGTCCGCAAACAAACACGAAGATGAAAAATATAAATTGCAGGCTCAGATTGACGCGGAAAAACACAATAGCTTGCAGCTTAAAAAGCAGGTTGATGATTTAACCGAAGAAAAGGCAAAGACAGATTGCCTTTACGAAGAGCTTTGCACGGAATACGACAAGTTTAAATCAGACTATAGCCTGCTTGAAGATCTTGTCGCCCGTATGAGGACAGCTCCCGAAGCTGCCAAGCTTCTTAAAGAGCGTATTCCCTATGGCATGACAAATACAATCCGCTTTATAGATTATCGCAAAATCACCGATACCGCAAGCTGGCAGTATAAATTGCAGCAGGAGTGCCGAACAGAACAGGGCATACGCTATTACGACAAGTATATCTGCGTTGCTTTAGGCTCTGCTTACGGCAGAGAAATAGGCGACACCTGGCATGTAACGCTTGAATGCGGCACGGAATTTGACGTCATATATGCCGAATATAAGGACGACGGAAAGACTGATTTCTTCGGCCACCCGGATCACAACTACGATGAGCAGGATTGTATTAATATCCTTGAATTTGTCGTTGACGAACAGCAGATGTCGGTAGTGGCAAAGCAGGCTGGCACATATACAGCACTTGGTTATTACGGCGGTCTTTACGGCAACGGCGGAAATGTTGCTAAAATGGAGTATACAGGAAGGGTGTGGGAGCTATGAGAGAAATTTTATTCAGGGGCAAGAAAATAATAAACGGCGAGTGGATATACGGCTATTACTTTCAAAGGCAAAATGTTCATTCAGAAGACGGGCAACCGATAAAACATTGCATTTCTGATTTGCCGCCTTTTGGTGCAGAGGTTCTCCCCAAAACTGTCGGACAGTACATAGGCTTAACCGATAAGAATGGTAAAAAGATTTTTGAGGGGGATGTTATAAAAACTCAACCGTTTAGAAATAAACCCTATTCGTTGAACGCAAAAAGAAAATGTCACATAGGAGTTGTGGAAAATCGTATAGGCTGGAACGGCTACCATTGGGAAGCTAAAATCGAAGATTACGGGCCATATCAATACGGAAACCCATTTGAGAATTGTGAAATAATCGGCAACATTCACGACAACCCCGAATTGCTGAAAGGCGGTGCGGAACAATGAGCGGGCGTGGTTTAGCATTATCTTTAACACCTGAAATAATGAATGAAATAAATTCTGACTGCGTAAATGCTTATTTAAACAATAACATTTCCGGGGAATGGGCGGCTGCGATTAAGTCGTTAGTGATTTCGCTTTTTGATGATGTTGCAGAAAATATCAAAAAACACAATCACAAGGAAGAAACCACGCATATGTTAAGAAATTTGTTTGTACAGCTTGAAAATGCGAGAAAGGAAAGAAAATGATTGTTGACGAAAGATGTGAGGGCTGTTTGCATTGCAACCTTTTTTATGACAGCGAACCGTTTTATTTAAGATCCGAAGAATGTCGGGAATGTTTGAAGAAAAGATATAATGAAAAACATTTACAATCACGGGCAAAAGAAGCAAAGGAGGGGTAGACAATGACCGATAACGAGATTATAAACGAAAGGTTCGACCGAATAGAGAAACTTGCTGTTGAACTTGCGATTTCCAAAATTGATGCACAAAACAAAATAATTTCAAGGCTTGAAAAAGAAATTAAGTGCAAAGATGCGGAGATTGAGAGGTTGCAGTCTATGAATCAAGCAAATGAAGAATCATCAACAGCAGACGATTTGAAAGTGGTAAGGTGTTTTGAATGCATTTACGGACAAATAAACAACGATATAAATAATACGTGCTATTTAACTTGTAGGTTAAGTTTTGGGTTAAGAGGGACGATTTCTGCAAGAGATTATTGTAGTTGTGGCAAAAGAAAGGAGTAAACGATGGAAACTGATAAACTTATTGAAGTGTTGGCGGTATGTTCTGGCAGAAACGCACTAAAAGATTGTAGAATTTGCCCTTATCGTCACCGCCCTAATTGTCAACAGCAGTTAATTGAAGATTGCTGGTTCCAAATTAAAAACGACAAAGAACACAAGGAAGAACAGCAAAAAACATTAAACGAATACATAAAAATGTGTAAAGTCTTGGCTGAGCATTGTAATGCTTGTTTTGAAGATTTAACGACGTTCGTGATTCCCAAAATCACAAATTGCAGAGACTGCATGTGGTACAATGAAGACAAAAGCACACATGCGACATATTGTTTTCGGGGTTCGGGCAGAGCTTATGCTAAGCCTGATGGATTCTGTACTTATGGAATAAAGGAGGCAGCCGATGACAAACAAAAAGCTTAAATCCAGTAACATTCAGTACGGCATGATGAAGCGTGATATTGTTAACGCTAACGGGAAAGTAATTATAACCGCCATGTGTGCGTTACATAGTATGGGTGTTAGTGCAAAGACTCTTGTTGAAATGTTCAATAATTACGCTTATGGTACTGTCAAGCAGTGGCGACAGAACTTTGATGATGATGTATTCGACAAAAGATTTGCAAAGGAGCTTGAACGCATACACATAACTGAGGAGCGGCTTAAACCTATTGTTTTGAAAATTATAGGCAAGCTCCCTGTTGGCTCCGTTTCCAAAACGTTCACAACTGAGCTTGCTATGTTCTGCACGCACGTCAACAAAAGACATCATCCGAAGAGCTTAACCGCCTTGTAAGAGGCAGAGAGGCGCTGAGGATGTTACAGGAAGAGAGGAACACGTTAAATGACAGCTAAGGAGTATCTAGAGCAGTATCGTACGCTTGATGCTGAAATAGAAAGCAAGCGAGAGCAGATAGAACGCATAACTGCTATTGCTACCAAAGTTTCGCCCTCGTCTGACGGCTTGAGCTCTTCAGGCGATGTTTCGGACAGAGTGGGAAAGGCGGCCGCAAAACTTGTTGACCTTCAACGTGAAATTGCATCAGACGTTGAAAGGCTTGTAGCCTTGAAAATTGAAATTCGTACCCAGATAAACTCAATTCATTTGCCCGCTTATCGTTACATACTCGAAGAGCATTATTTTAATTTCAAATCTTTTGACGTCATAGGCGAGGAAATAGGTTATTCGCGCATGCAAGTTTGTCGTATGCACGGTACTGCATTAACTTACATAACGCCACCTTAAAAAAGATGTTACAAATGTTACAAATGTTGTAGAATGTTACAAGAAAATGTGATATTATTAAAATAACAAAAAGGGCGGTCAAAATAGTCCTCCCTTTGGTTTATCGGTATTACCCGCCGTGAGGCGGGGTTAGGCAGAGTGGAGCAGTAGGAAGCTCGCAAGGTTCATACCCTTGAGGTCACAGGTTCAAGTCCTGTCTCTGCAACCAAGCGAACTGTTGGCCTTAGTCGACAGGTGCAATAAGCGGAATCCTCCACCTTTCGGGATTTTCCGGATACCGCCGAACAAGGCGGTATATGCACAAAATCAGTGTGTTAACTGTGATTGTGCCCTTCGCTGTTTGAGGTCAGAAAGGCTCCTGACACTCCTTTTAAGGGAATTTGAGATGATGGGTACGCCGTCCATCCAAACAGCACACATATGCACAGGCCCAGCAGGGCACGACCTGCGACTGTGCTCCAGTTCCCCATTGGAACTTTCCTTTCGACTTTTATGATTCACACGAAGCCTCCGATTGTTCGGGGGTTTTGTGTTTGTTTGAGGCTATTATGGCAAAAGATTTCGCTAAAAAAGTTTATAATTCAAGCAAGTACAAGAATTCAAGAGAATCATATATTGCTGAGCGCATCAAGATAGACGGCGGACTTTGTGAAAGTTGTAAGGAAGAACCTGGCTATATCCTTCATCACGAAAAAATGCTGACAGAGTCCAACGCTAATAACCCTGACATAGCATATAGCCACAGCAATTTTATGTACGTTTGTAAAAAATGTCATGATAAATTTGACGGGCACTTTTCTCCTGCTTCTAACGCAAAAAAAGAAAAGCGGTATATGTTCAGTTCTGACGGCAGCATATCCCCCCCATTCAGAAAATGACATTTGTTCAAGAGAAGACCGACGGCCCAGTTTCATTTTACTCTGCAACACGCGCGAAGGGGGGTGTAGTGTTTTGGAAAGACCTACAAAGAATCAGAAGAACAGAGAAAAGAAAATAAACGCAGAGATAGAGCGACTTTTGGGGATTTTTTCAGACTTAGACGAAAATAAGCTGAATGCTCTGAAACCTATTATCAATAACGCGGCTTTTTGCACCGTTTCACTGGAAGAGCTTGAAAAAGAGCTTGTTGTAAAGGGATTTTCCGAAGAATATCAAAACGGTGAAAACCAAAAAGGCAGAAAAAAGACGGTTGAGGCTGATTTACACCTGAGCTACTCCAAGACGCTACAGGCAGATATAAAAATCCTTGTAGAAAGCGTGCCGCCAGCAATGAAAAAATCAAAGCTTGAAGCATTGAGGGCAACAGATGACTGATTACATCCTTGCTTATTATCAAGCAATAAAATCAGGAGAAATAACCGTCGGCAAGTTTATTCTTGCAATATATGAGATAATAGTCACTTCTTTGGAGAGAGGTGATTATTTTTTTAACATCAAAAAAGCCAACAAAGCCATTAAATTTATCGAAAACTTCTGCCATCATTGTGAGGGGAGGTCAGATCTTATTCAGCTGGAACTGTGGCAAAAGGCTACGGTTTCTCTTATTTTCGGTGTTGTTGATGAAAATAATATAAGAATATTCCGTGAAGTAGTTCTTGTTATAGGCAGAAAAAACGGTAAAACGCTGTTTGCGTCGGCAATAATCGCATACATGACATACCTTGACGGCGAATATGGTGCAAAAGTTTATTGCATTGCACCAAAATTAGACCAGGCGCATATTGTTTACGATAACTTTTACCAAATGATAGAAAAAGAGCCTGAGCTTTCTTCCCTTGCGAAAAAAAGAAGGTCCGATGTCTATATTGCAGAATATAACACGGTAATTAAGCCGATTGCATTCAACGCCAAAAAGTCAGACGGTTTCAACCCTCATCTTGTTGTGTGCGATGAGTTTTCTTCGTGGCGAGGTGATGCGGGGCTTAAGCAGTATGAAGTTATGACGTCTGCTCTGGGAGCAAGAACGCAGCCTCTTGTGTTGTCTATATCCACAGCCGGATATGAAAACAATGGCATATATGACGAACTTATCAAACGAAGCACAAGATTTTTAAAAGGCGACAGCAAAGAAAAAAGATTGCTGCCGCTTTTGTATATGATTGACGATGTTGATAAATGGAATGACATCAACGAGCTTAAAAAAAGCAATCCGAATTTAAGCGTTTCAGTTTCTGCAGACTTCCTCATTGAACAGGCTGCAATTGCAGAGCAGAGTCTTTCAAAAAAAGCAGAATTCTTAACAAAATACTGCAACATTAAGCAGAATAGTTCACAGGCTATGTTTGAGTATACTGCAATTGAACGGCTTACAGGTCACGGGCACAAGCTTGAAGAGTTTACAGGGTGCTATTGCGTTGGCGGTATTGACCTTTCGCAGACTACAGACCTTACAGCCTGCTGTGTCATCATTGAACGAGGTGATAAGCTTTATGTAATCAGCCGATTTTTCATGCCGTCAGAAAAAATCGAAGAACTTACAGCACGTGACGGCGTGCCTTATGATGCGTTTGTCGAACAAGGGATATTGATTTTGGTGCCCGGCAGTTATGTTGATTACGATCATTGTTTTAAATGGTTTTTAAAGCTTATCAAGGATTATAAAATCTATCCTTTGCAGGTTGGATATGACCGATATAGTGCACAAAGCCTTGTCACGGAAATGGAACGTGCGGGGTTTCACATGGATGATGTTATTCAGGGCGAAAACCTTTCCCCTGTGCTTCAAGAGTGTGAAGGGCTTGTAGGAGATAAGAAGATTTATTTTGATAACAATCTGCTTATGTCTCATTTCTTGAATGTGGCAAAGGAATCAAATGTAAGAACTCGTAAATGCCGACCTGTTAAAATATCGCAAGAAGCACACATTGACGGGTTTGTCGCCGTTCTTGACGCTTTGACGGTTCGCCAGAAATGGTATGCAAAGATCGGCAGACAGTTAAAAAATGAGAAGAAAGGAGCATTTCCGTAATGGGGCTTTTCAATAAGATTTTCGGAAATAATAAGAAAATCGAAAAAGAGGCACAGAAAACTCACAAATTCTTCAGAATGATAAATGGGTATGTGCCTGTGTTTACCTCGTATGAAGGTGGCATATATGAATCAGCTTTATGCAGAGCGGCAATTCATGCGACAGCTCAGCACAGAGCAAAGCTAAAGCTTGAAATTATAGGATCTGCAAGGCCTGACCTTAAGAACAAGCTTTTATATAAGCCTAACGAGTTTATGAATACATACCAGTTCTTATACAGGCTCAGCACAATTCTTTCAGTGTGTAACACAGCGTTTATAGTCCCCGTTGAAAATGAATTTGGATTGCTGATCGGTTATTATCCGCTGTTGCCTGACAGCTGCACGGTGGTATCAATTAATGATGTTCCGTATCTTAAATACGAATTCAGCAACGGACAGAAGGCAGCTATTGAATATAGCAGAGTTGGAGTGCTTACCGATTATCAGTTCCGCAACGACTTTTTCGGAGAAAATAACAGAAAAGTCTTACAGTCGACTATGGAGCTTATCAATACTCAGAATCAGGGCATTATCGAGGGTGTAAAAAATTCGGTAGCCATAAGGTTTATGGCTCAAATGGATAACTTTTCAACAGCCGAAGATATAAAAGAAGCACGCAAAGAATTGCTTGAAACGAACATGACCGACGATAACAACGGCGGAGTCATGCTGTTTGGCAATCAGTATTCAAACATTCAGGCAATTAAAAGTGAGCCGTTTGTTATCAATGCTCCGCAGCAAAAACTTATAAACGAATCGGTTTACAACTATTTTGGTGTCAACGATAAGATTCTTAATAACAGTTATGACGAAAACATCTGGAATGGGTTTTATGAGGGTAAAGTTGAGACATTTGCGTTGCAGACCTCTCTTGCGATGACAAACATGACATTTACCGAACATCAGAGAGGTTTCGGCAACGAAATCAGGGCAACGGCCAACAGGTTGCAGTATGCCTCTAACTCTACCAAACTTCAGGTGTCGACTCAGCTGTTTGACAGAGGCCTTATAAATAAAAATCAGGCAATGGAAATCTGGAATCTTCCGCCTGTCGATGGTGGGGATAAGTATTATATCCGTAAGGAATACGCAGAGATGAGCCAGCTCGGCTATGCAGAAGGTGAGGTATAAATGATTACCAACGATAGAGAATACAGACATTTCGCGGTGGAACTTAGAGCTTCCGCGGAAAATGAAATGATAGTAGAAGGCTACGCAGCACGGTTTAATGAATCTACCGTGCTGTATTCTTTTGATGGAGTTGATTACAGCGAAGTAATTGAACGCAGTGCTTTTGATACATGCAACATGAACGATGTAGTCATGAATTACAATCACTCAGGAAAGCCTGTTGCAAGAACGAAAAACAACACACTGCAGCTTAATGTTGATGATATAGGTCTTAAAATCAGAGCTGACCTTTCGGGAACGGAAGAAGGCCGCCGCCTTTATGAAGAAATAAAGGGCGGATATATTGATAAGATGTCCTTTGCTTTTAAGATCGATAACGGCGGTGATTCCTACGACAGGGACACACACACCCGCCATATAAACACAGTACAGAGGTTGTTCGATGTAGCGGCGGTTGATATGCCGGCATACGATACGACTTCCATATATGCTCGTTCTTATTTCTCTGCGGAGGCGGAGAAGGAAAAGGCGGAGGCCTTAGAGCTCAGAAAAAGACAGCTTGATTTAATCATTATGTGCGGATAAATTCCGCAGAAAGGAAACAAAAAATGGAAAGAATTTTTGAAATTGAAACAAGACTTGCTCAGATTCAGGAAGAAGTAAGAAAAGCTGTAACAACAGCTGAGCTTGAAAAGCTCGAAAGCGAAGTAAAGGCCCTCACAGAAGAGAGAGCACAGATTAAGGCTGCTGCTGAAAAACGCAGTGCTATTTTAGCAGGCATTGCAACAGGTGACACAAAAACAACACCTATCACAGCAGCACCTGCGGAGGAAAAAAGAATGACAAGAGAAGAAGCACTTGCAAGCAAGGAATATCGCTCTTACTGGGCAAAGGCGCTTATGTGCAGAAATGATTTTACAGAAGCAGAAAAGAGAGCTGCAGGAGTTGCCCTCACAACTACCTCTACAACCTTTGTTGAAGCTTCCGAAAGTGTTGACGGCGTAAACAACGGCGGATTGTTCATTCCTACAGATGTAAATATGGCACTTATGAATGCACTCTCTGAAATTTCGCCTATCTTCCGCGATATGGCAAAGACAACAATCCCCGGATTTGTAAAGTTCCCTTACAAGGTAGATGCGACTGAAGCTGAAATCCAGACAGAGGGTGTACCTAATAAGGACGGCCAGATTGAATGGGCAGAGCTCGAGCTTACAGCTCATGAAATTTCCGAAACTATCAGAGTTACATGGAAGCTTGAAAAGATGGCCGTTGACTCCTTTATCAGCTACATCACTGCTGAACTTGTTGAGCAGTGCAGACTTGCTATTATTGAGCACGGTATCTATGGAACAGGTTCTAAGGATATCACAGGTGTAGTTGTAGGAGCAGTTGAATCTACATATACCGCAGGTGAAGAACTTGATGCTATTGCTAAGCTTATCGCAGCGCTTCCCAGAAAGCACAGAGCAGGCGCAAAGCTTTATATTTCCGAATCTGTTTCTTTGGCTATCGCTTTTGCCAAAGATAATAACGGTGCTTATCTCCACAGTCCTATAAATGGTACCTCGATAACATCTATCGTCAAGTATGCTGTTGAGGTTGATCCTCATCTGAGAGATGGCGACATGGTATTCGGCAACCTTGGCAGAAATTACAGATTCAACACAAATGAACCTGTAAGCGTCACAAAGGATGTAAGCGGTAAGGCAAGAATCAATGATTATACAGCCTATACAATCGTAAGCGGTGCACCCGTTCCCGGCAGAATCGCTTATGCGACTGCAACAGGAACAGCGGCTATCGAAGAAGGCACAGAAGGCTAAGAGTTGAAGGAGGGTTAGACTTATGCAGAATATGCAGTTATTAACCGCTGTTAAAAGATATATCAGAGTCTCAAACAATTTTAAAGACGAAGAAATATATGAACTTATCGAGGCGGCTAAAGCAGACATGAGCATTTCGGGAATTGACAGGATAGATGAGGCTGACCCTCTTATTATTCAGGCGATTAAAGACTATTGCCGAGCTAAATTCGGATATGGCGACAATGTTGATAAGGCTTATTATCAAGAGCGTTATGATAAGCAGAAAAGCACACTGTCTACAAGCTCCAAATACCACAACTATGGAGGCGGCTATGAATAAAGACGTTGAAATATCCCTTGTTGACAGAACTCCAGACGGCTCAGACGAAGACGGTAATCCTCGATATAGGGAAAATCTTACGAGAATTCAGGCTGAACGTGTAGGGGTTAAAAGAAGCGAGTTTTACGCAGCTATGGCAGCAGGGATAAAACCTGAGATTACTTATAGAATCTATGATTTTGAATATAATGGCGAAAAAATCATAGAAGCCTATGAGCTGGGTAACGGGATAAGGCGGTTAAACGTTATAAGAACCTATCCTATAGGTGGTGACCGACTCGAAATAGTCTGCAATGACATAGCGGAGACGGGATGATGGCTCTTCCTAAATATGTGAAAATTACAAAAAATGGTGTTGAGTATCTATCCGGCGTCGATAGGTGCAACTATAGCATAAAGGAACTCACACGAGCGGCACTCCGTGATGTCGGAAAGTATATTTGCAAACTGGCAAGAAAGAAAGTGCCGAAGGAAACAGGAAGAGCGAGAAAAAGCTTGCAATACTGGGTACGCTCTAAACAAGAACGCCCTGATATGCAAATAGGCTATAAGCCTTCAGGATTTTATGCAGGTTTTTTTGAATTAGGAACAGACAATCACCCCAAACTTGCACCTTTATACTCTACCGTTCTGGAAAATATTGACGAGATACGGAAGATTGAAGGTCAGTATTTATCTGCTATTGAAGATGAAAACAGGGCAATCGGACTTATTGACGAGGAGGAAACCGTAAGCGATGACGAATAAAGTTAAAGTTGCACTTATAGGACTGCTCAAAAAGGTTTGTCCGAATATTTACAGCGGAAAATCAGCTGTTGTATATCCGAAAATTAACCTGTGGATTCAGCAGGTCGAAGATAGTACCTTCAGAAGCAGATATGCGGTTACACTTGATGTTTTTACGAAAGGAGAAGATGCGGAGGACTCCGAGCTTCTCGCAGAATCCGTGGAAAAGCATCTTACAATGAGCAAGGCGCGGATTGATGATGGGTATATTTCAGTATACAAATCAGGGGCTGGTGGACTTGTCGAGTACAAGGACAGCGAAAAAATATCCCATTACGCCGACAATTACGAAGTAGTTTTTTATAAGGAGGAATAAAAAATGGCATTGTTCCAGAAGCGCAATTATAACGGTATCACAAAAAAGACTGTTGAAAATTTACAGCTTGATGCCGGTGCGTTTTTTAAGAATTTTATCATAGGCGAAGATACATATGCCAGTGCTAAGGAAGCAGGCAAAATTATCGGTGCTACAGACGGCGGCGGCTCGTTCAGAGCGGTTGCAACAATTAGACAGATTACGGTTGACGGTGCAGGAACAAGAGTAAAGGGCTTTGCAAACGTAGACGGCTGGGAGGTTTCGCTCGGGTTTACGCTGAAGGAAATGACAACGGCAGCGCTTAAGGACGCTCTCGGTCTTGCCGACGTAAACAAGGATGAAAGTACCAAGATTGAAGGCTATGACGTAATTACAGGCAGAATGTCAATCGAAGAAGGCGACTTTATTGAAAACGTTACCTGGGTAGGATGTTTAAGTGGCTCAGACAAGCCTATTTACATTCAGCTTACAAGCGGATTCAATGAGGACGGTCTGACATTCAACATGCAGGATAAATCGGAAGGCTCTATCTCCTGTACTTTCTACGGCTACAATAGCCTTGAAGAGTATATGAATGACGAGGTTAAGCCGCCGTTCAAAATTTATCGCCCTCTTACAACATCTGATACAGCTGCAGCTAATGCACAAACTACAAACACGGAAGCTACAAATGAAAACGAAGATATTTAACACAACAGGAGGGGCGACCCTCCTTATATTTTTAAATTGGAGGAATCTACTTTATGAAATCCGCAAGAAAACTGAATTTCAGCGATGTATTTAAAATGGCTAGGATATTCTGTGAAGCAAATATTAAAGAGGATATAATTACATTTGTTTTTTCGGGCAAAGAAAAGCGAGATGAAATTATAAAAAGAATCAATGAACCCACCGAGCGCGAAAAGGCACTTGATGAAGCACGTACAAATATGGGAATAGAGTTCTTTTTCACAATCTTAGAAAAAGCGTCTAACTCCGAAAAGAAAATTTACGCCTTTTTAGCGAATATCGCTGAAATAAAAGTTGAAGAAATTGAAAAATCTCCTCTTAATGAAATTGCAGAGCTTATTGCCGATATTGTTAAAGAAAATGAGGATTTTGGTAGTTTTTTTATATCTGCGCTGCGTTCGCCGACAGCAGGACTTTCGACAAAATCCTGAGAAGATACTCGGGAAATTTATCTGTGTTTGAATTTCTTGATTTTACGCAAATTGAAGCTCTTACCAATGCTGTTTTTGAAGCGGAAAATGAAGAAATATTCATGATTAGATGGATAGTCGAAGGGCATTCCCGACAAATGGGATTTGAAGAATTTAAAAAAATGCTGATTAAACCATCAAATGATAAGAAATCAGCAGAAGAAATATTAAATTCTGTTGAAAAAATGATGAATTCTACTCACTGGGAGGGCTTTTTCAATGGAAATATTTAAGCTTTTTGGCTCAATTTTTGTGAATACAGATGAAGCTGATAAATCAATAAGCAAGACCGATAAAAAAGCAAGTGGTCTTGCCGGAACACTGGGCAAAGGTATAAAAACTGCAGGAAAGTGGGCTGCAGGCATTGCAACAGCCGCCGTTTCAGTTGGTGCAGCAATGGGCGAAGCGGTCAATCAAACTGCAGAATATGCAGACGAAATTGATAAGGCTTCATTTCGCTCAGGAATAGGTGCAGAAAATTTACAGCGGCTTAAATATGCCGCCGAGCAAAGCGGGGCAAGCTTAGAAAATGTTGAAAAATCCGCTAAAAAAATGAATGAACGTCTCGGCGAGGTGTCTGAAGGTAACTCAAAAAGTGCTGAAATGTTTGAAAAACTTGGAGTTTCTATTTACGATACAAACGGCGTCATGAGAAGTAGCGATGAGATATACAACGATGTTCTAGGCAAACTTGCAGATATGGGAGACAGTGCCGAAGCTACCGCTTTGGGGACAGACCTTTTCGGTAAAGCGTTCACTGATTTAAAGCCTTTGCTTGCTGCAGGCTCCGACGGTATTCAGGACTTAAAAGATAACGCCGACGCTCTCGGAATTGTGATGAGCCAAGACGCAGTAACGGCAGGCGTTGTATACGGCGATACGATTTCGGATATAAAAAACTCTCTTGGTGGCATGGTGAGATCTCTTGGAGCTTCTGTGCTGCCGATGTTTCAGAAATTTGCAGACAAGCTTATAGAGTGGATGCCAAAAATTCAAGGCGTTTTCGCAGGATTTGAGGGCGAATTTGAAAAAACAGCGGAAATTTTGCTGGATACGCTTTTTCAATTGCTAGAAAATTTACTGCCGCCATTGATGGATCTTGTGGTTGAGCTTATGCCGCTTGTGTCAGATGTTGTTGAGTTAGTTCTTCCTTTACTGGTTGAAGCGTTAGGTTTTGTCGGAGATATCATCACGGATACAGTCATTCCGGCGTTCGATGCATTTGTTGCATTTCTTAATGGCGACTGGGCTCTCGGAGTCCAAAAAGGTGCTGAGGCTTATACAGGTTTTTTCCAAAGTGCGTTTAATTTTATTGACAACTTGTTTGGAACGAGTTTAAGTAAATGGTATGAAGAAGTTACTGCTTTTTGGCACGATGCAGGTGCAAAAATTTATGAAATCACACATGCCAATGAAATAAATAAAGCTGAACTTTTAAGCAAGTATGGGGACCTTGATGATCAGATAATTCAACGAAGCAATGAGTATATGCGAAGAGGTATAGACTCAGCAGAAGCACTTCAGAAGGCAATGAATGAGGTGCTTGACACATCCGAAAAGGTTTATTATTTCAATCAAAACTTTGCTGACACAGTAACAGAAGAAGATGCGGCATTAAGAGCGGCAACACTCAGAGAAACAGGGCAGCTCTACAAAGCACCTTCCTCTGTTATGGCAGATTATTACGCATCGCAGGGCAGAGCGGCTCTCAACAGGACACCTGCTCTTGCTGAGGGTGGCCTTGTGTACGGAAAGACACTTGCACTCGTCGGAGATAACGCTGATGCCGCTGTAAATCCTGAAGTGGTTGCTCCGTTATCTGAATTGCAGGCGATTTCAAACAATAACGAGAATACACGGCTTTTAGGAGATATAAAGGAAATGCTTTCGGAAATGTTGTCGTTAATGAAAATGCCACAGAGAGTTGAGATTCCCGTTAAGCTTGCTGACGGCACAAAACTTGCGACGGCAATTGTCAACGACATAAATGTGCTTATTCGCAACACGGGCAAGCCTGTATTTGTACAGGTGTAAGCAAGGGGGTAACATGGCAAAGTACTATTTAAGACTGGGGAATATGGAAGTACCGAGAGTGTCAAACCTTACGATTACTCCTTTTTATCGTGCAGAAACACGGCAGACTACATTAAGCGGCGGTCTTGCGGTAGACAGAGGAGACGTCAAAAAACGAATCGAGGCGACTGTCAAGATCATGTCCGCTGATGAACTAGCAGAACTGGAAAACCTGCTTGCCTCTATCATTGTATCAGCTGAATTTTACTATCTTGAAAAGCTTGTTTCTATCAACGTGGTAGCTGACCCTATACAGTCAAGGAATGAAATTTACCTTTATGGAAAACGCGAAAAGGGAGCTTATTATACGAACATCAAGTTTACATTGGAGGAGCAGTAGTGAGGATTTTCAGTGAGAAATACAAGGAACTTTCTGAAAAAAGCGGCAGATACCCGCTCTTAAAAATAGAATTATATGAAGGTACAAGATTCAACTGGACAAATACAGTAATCAGAACTATATCAGGTTCGAATTATATAAAAAGTGCTTCATATACCAGTGGTACCACAATAAAACCCAACAAATTTGAAACGGGTACAGCTTACTGTGCAAAATTTAGTGCCGTGTTGACTCCTGAGATATTTGCAGATTTGAAATATTCGCAGAGGATTAAAGTTTATATAGGATTTAAAGATTTTGAAAACAGCACGGAAGAGTTTATTGCTCTCGGCGTTTTTTATATTGAAGAAAAAGAGCTGAGAAGCGAGGGTGTATATATAAGTGGCCGCGATATCATGATGTATGCAGAAGCGTCATGGTTTCCATACAACCTTACATATCCTTGCACTCTTACGGAGGTATACAGAGATGTAGTGCGGCGTATGGGCGGAACTGTTGATGAAAGCTATACACTACCTGTAGAGGCTACGGTTCTTGAAGCACCCTATACGGCTTCTGACCCAAATGTTATATATATACACGGAGAAACAGAGTTGGATGGCAAGCCTTATACTTGCAGACAAATCATTGCTCAGATTGCAAGAATGCAATTGGGCAATGCTTATGTTGATGGCGATGGATATGTAAAATTTTATTCATACGATACCGTCGGAAACATAAATGACAGCACTATTACAGAAATACGAATAGACGATGAGTTTTATTCAAATTTAGGAGTGTTTTACGCTTATGGTGACAGGACGCAGGAACAGGTAAAAGGCGAAGAAACTTATGGCACAATTGTTTTCTTCACGACACTACCAATTGAGGACTTGAACGAAGAACATTACAATCAACTTAAGGACCAGGCAAAGAAAGCCTGTGGTTGGGGATGGAAAGGCGGCCAGATCGTCCGAAAAGGACAGGGTAATGCGGAACCCGGTGATAAAATCGAATATTCGGGCAAATACGGTAACACGCGATTTTTTGTTTCCGGAGTAATAATGGAATGGGCCAACGGCAGTTACGACGAAACTATATACAGCTTTGCACCAACATATGAGGATTCCGCCTACAGTTCTAACAACACGGACTCGGCACCTTCTGAGGTAGAAGGAGAAGCTGCTAATTCTTCGGGCGGCCTTACTATCGAAAACGCGGTAGTGATTCAGGAAGCAGACGCTAAATATCTGCTCCACGAATACACAGAAGTTGATTTTATTCAAGGCAATCGAATCGCCTATGCAGGTGCACAGAATCAGATAGTCACACAGTTTTATATTACTTACGCACGAGGCGGAAAGGCACCGAATGGCACCACTATTGACAATTTAAACAGTGAAACATTGACAGGTGTTCCTGACATCCCAATCTATGGTGAGATACGCTTTTCTGAGCTTGCATACAATAAGTGGTTTGGCGTTAAGATTAGCCGTTTGTGGATTAAGCTAACCGCCTCTTATGTTGCTTACGATGCCTATGATTTAATAATGACAACCATTGATGGCGCGGAACAAAATTTGACAGGATTTACGGATTATAAAAGAGATGGCAACATCGGTTTAGCTCTTCTATGGAGTGAGATTCATCCGCCTGGATATGCTAGCGGAAGCGACACTTATCCTTATGGGTGTGCCGCCTGTACATTTGCATATAAATACGGCACAAGCTCAGGTTATAAGTTTGACGTATACTCAGGTGCCGACTTTTTAATCGGATTTGCTTCTGAGGCAGAATACAACGCCGCGGTAGGTCTTACTTATGAGCCTAACACGCTTACAGAGGTTCAAGATACTATAACGGAGGTGTAAAATGGATAGTTCAATAATTGTAGCCATCTTGAGCCTTATAGGTTCTTTGGGTGGAACTTTCGGAGGGATAGTGGTAAGCTCAAAGCTTACCACTTATCGCATAGAACAACTTGAGAAAAAGGTCGAAAAGCATAACACTGTTATTGAGCGCACATATGCGCTCGAAAGAAAAGCGGACAAACTTGAAGCCGCCCTGCACAATCATGAAGATTTGTATTCTGAAAAAATAAAAGTCGCAAATCACAGGCTTGACGACTTAGAGAGGGACAAAAATGCTGAAAATTGATAAATGCGGTAATATCACAATCACACAGGGCGATAGCGGACTAATTAAGCAAACGCTGTATATCGATGCCACAAAAACAAACATATTCAGGCTCAGCGATTGCGAATCGGTTGTTTTAAGTATTCGTGCAATTGCAGGCGGTGAGCCTATTTTAGAGAAAAAAACGTCTGAACAGCACGAGGACGGCTCAGTTTTGTTTTATTTTACAGCAAAAGAAACCGCCGCACTTGCTATGGGTGAGTACGTTTATGATACGGCTTTATTGTACGATAAACAGGACAGAAAAAACACTTATGCAGGCGGCG
This sequence comes from Acutalibacteraceae bacterium, assembly GCA_045534675.1. GTDB lineage: Bacteria > Bacillota > Clostridia > Oscillospirales > Acutalibacteraceae > UBA6857. The sequence continues at coordinate 10,178 of JAZSKE010000074.1, read as the reverse complement.
ACAAAATTAAACGTACGTTTTCTATCGTTTAAGGAGGTGCTTTTATGTTTTTTGAAACATCTGCTATTCCACAGGAGATTGAACGTGACGAGATAATCCCACAGGGACCTCCCGGAAAAGACGGCAAAGACGGCAAATCGGCTTATCAGATAGCCCTTGACAACGGATTCGAAGGAACAGAAGAAGAATGGCTTCTAAGCTTAACAGGACCACAGGGGGAACAAGGCGTTCAGGGCGTACCTGGTGCAGACGGTAAAGACGGAGAGCCTGGTGCACCCGCAACAATCAATGGTGTAAACGCTCTTACAATTGAGGCAAAAGACGGCATAAAGGCTACACAAGAGGGTGACACCTTAACTCTATCGGGCAAAGAGTTGCAGGACAACACAGGCACAAAAACTGCAACAGGCGTGAGCATAAGCACGACTGATAGCGTTAAATATCCCTTGTTAGGTTTAAACATCTACGGCAAATCCACCCAAGACGGCACGCCTGACCCGTCTAACCCTGTCCCTATTGTGAGCGTGGGCGATGATGGGGAAATAGTCATTACTGTTAATGATAGTGGCGACAACTCGTTGTTAGCCGCCCTCACAACAGCTCTGCCCTTATGCGGCTTGCCAGTCCAGTCAGGCGGCAACTACACTGACAGCAACGGTCAGCAGTGGGTTTGCGATGAGTTGATTTACAACGCTGATGGGACTGGGAAGTGTGTTAAGAGGGCGATGTCTTATGCGTTTACAGGCGAGGAAACTTTAAGTCTCTATGACGGCAACAGTCTAATTGGAAAGAGTTTTTCAGGGATAGGACTGCCAGAAGTAAAGATTGCAAACATTGGAAGCCCTCAAAATTTAATAAACGCATTTTTTACTCATGGTTTAGTGGGGGTTCAGTCAGGCTTGAACACGAGTGGTAAACACATGGCTGCCTCCAAGTATTCTGATTTGAGCTACTTGTATTTTAGCACAGCTGCATTTGGAACAATAGGCGAACTAAAAGAACTCATGCGTACCGAAGCAGCAAATAACACCCCTTTAACTATTGTATACGAACTCGCTACCCCCGAAGAAATCCTCCTCACCGCCGAAGAAATGGCACAGCTTAAACAGCTCTACAGCTACAACGGTGTGACTAACGCGTTCAATGATGAGGGGGCGGAAATGGCGGTTAAATACTGCGCGTCACCCTTGATGTCTGAATGTTATCTGCCTTTCCTCGAGCAACAGGCGAATGAAATCGAAGAATTAAAGGCGGCTATCCTGTCCGCGGGTGCTAACGTTTAAGGAGGTTTATTATGTTTTTTGATTATCGCGATTTTATAAAGAAAGGCTTTCTTGCCGCAGTAGGTAGCATGGCTGACTATCAGATTATGCTCAATGCCGCTGGCTACTACGACAAAGGCGTGCTTATCTCTGAAGACTTGGGCGAAATCCAGCTTGCAATCGACGCTAAAAATGCTAAGCTTGAAGCAGAAGCAAAAGCAGCAGAAGAAGCGGCAAGGCTTGCAGAAGCAGAGCAGGAGTTAGTTGATTATGGCGCTCTTTAACATTTATTCGGTTGCAAATCCGCCTGAAAAGGCGGAAAAGCCGCCGAAAAAGGAAATAAAGACAATGAATGTCGCACTTGCAATCACTTGCTTGTTTGCTGTGGCGTTTACGGCCGTGATGATTTGGCTGTTTTTGCATTACGGCTCAACGCCTGATACTCTTATAACTTGTGTATTTGCAGTGCTGGGCGGTGAGTGCGGCATACTTGGGTGGATAAAAACAAGCAAATGCAAGCACGAAAATAAAAAGGAAGAAAAAGACGACGAGGAGGCTAAAGGCTGATGGAACTTAATGAAAATGTATCACTTGTTGTGGGCGCAATCATACTTGTTATAGTTATCGCTTATCTTGTGATTAACCAAAAGAAAAACATCCTTGAATGGCTGTTAAAAGCGGTTGTTGAAGCCGAAAAGGAATTAGGCTCGGGAACAGGACAGTTAAAGCTCCGTACCGTGTACGATTGGTTTATCGAAGCTTTCCCTGTTGTTTCCGCTTTTGTGCCTTTTACGGTGTTTAGTGCGTGGGTAGATGTTGCACTTGCAACAATGGAAGAACTCTTGAAGAAGAATAAGCAGGTCAAGGCGTATGTTTCGGGGGAGGTAAAGGCAGTTGAATATAAAAGCAATTGATATTTCTTATGCACAAAAAAATGTTGATTTTTTAAAAGTCAAAAAATCAGGGGTAAAGGCAGTTGTTATCCGAACAGGCTACCTTAACAAGACCGATACTGAATTTCACGCACATATGAAAGGTGCAATTAAGGCAGGACTTGACATAGGCGTATATACTTATATCATGTCTGATACGGTTGCTCAGGCTAAGCTTGAAGCCCAGCAGACAGTTGAGCGTCTTAAAGATTACAAAGGACATGTCAATTACCCTGTTTTTTGCGACATGGAAAGCGAAAAATATTACAACAAAAAATATTCAAATCGACTCAGAACCGATATAATCAAGGCTTTTTGCGAAGAAATCAAGAAGGCAGGCTATTATGCGGCGTTATACATCAATCCTGCATGGCTTGAACAGTATACCTATAAGGCAGAGCTTATCGGCATGTACGACATATGGCTTGCCGCGTGGACTGAAAACCCGAACAAGCCGACAACGTATGATTATAATCAGGTCATGTGGCAGTGGGGTAAAGGTGCGGTTAACGGCATATATGGCGATGTTGACGGCGATTTAGTTTATGTCAACTATCCTGCAAAAATTCGAGAACTTGACAAGAACTTTCTTCCGAGCGGCGAAATCACAAGGAGAGCCTCGCATGATGTCGTTAAATCATACGGGCAAGCGGCTATTCGCACAAGCCCTCAGAAGCTTGACGACAATATTGTTAAACGCTGTGTAAAAAGCACAAATAAAAAGGACGTGCTGTATGCGATTGACGCTAACATCACGGTTGATGGCGTTAAATGGCTGTCGCATGCTGGCGAAATCGGCTACTCCATGTTAATGGACGGACCTTATCTATTTAAAAAGGTTGGTTCTTATGAAGAACGTGTAACCACTACTAAGTTAAATGTACGCAGTACGCCCAAAATTGCACCCGGCAACATACTCGGTGTGCTTAACGCTGGGGATATAGTATATATACTGGGGCAGGCAGAGGACGGATGGCTCCCATGCTTGTACAAGAATCAGCAAGCTTATGTGTCGGCTCAGTATGTCAAGGAGGTTTAAATCTTGAACGAGAATCATAGTAGAGAGTGGGAGATACTCCGCTTTCAGGAAAAGAAGCACAGAAGAGAAAGAGTGGTGTTTATCTCTATCATCATGGTACTGCTTATCATAAACTGTGTTCTTGCCAACATCGTGTGGAGTTCCCGGCACAACAACGAAACATCAAGCGCGATTACTCCCGAAATCCAGACGGCAGCTGTTGCAACAGCACCGATAGTTGTTGAAAAAATCAACCGCATTAAGCGGTGCAACAAGAAGGATTGGGTGAGTGGTGTGTGTATGACTTAACGTTTTTAACAAAAAAAGAGGCTGAAACTCTTATAGAAAAGGCTGCGTTTACTGACGAACAGCTTGCAACATTTATGCATTTGTGGAGGGGTGACCTCTCTGATGTAGGCATAATGATGGAGTTAGGCGTTAGCAATAACCGTTTCTACAATAAAATCAAGCCTGAAATATATATGAAAATAATAAAGATAGCCGCAGAGAGTTAATCTCTGCGGTTCTTTTTTTATTCAATTTCGGCAGGATCACAATTTCCTGTGGGTTCCCATGCTTCCCACTCTGAATCAATTTCGACGTCAAAATCGGGATTTTTAACCTCTTCCTCGATAAAAAAACACTCGCCGAGTATCAGCTTATGACTGTTATAAGAGTGAACGGTGTGGGTTGTGCGGTGCTTGGCTAACTCTTCACGTGCTTCTTCGCGAGTGTTAAACGTTGCAAGTGTTTTGCAAACTCCTAAAGTTGCGTTGTCCAACGCGTCAAACTGTATGTTGGTGCTTTTCCCTGAAATTTCATATGAACCTTTTTTTAAAGCGTATCTTGTCATAGGTTTAGCCTCCTCAATTAAGCCTTCTTTAATTAACTTGTACTCAATCAAGCGTTTGAGGTATTCGGGGCATGGGTTTGTGTGACTCTCCCAGTTTTCGATTGTCCTTTTAGGGATCAAAAAGTAATCGGCGAACTGTCTTTGTGTCATTTTTGTTGCCTGTCTCATTTGTTTGATAGTCATCAATTTTTCCTCCTTTTGGTTAGCAAGCGGTTACCTGTGATTTGGGGAGCCATGCGTTCCAGCCTTTGCCCTCGATAGTGTCGAATGAAACCTTGATAGCCTTTTCTGTTTCAGCTTCAACGGTTACAAGAGCCTTGATAAATCCATCTTCAACCTTTACAGAATCACCCTTTTCAGCATCTCTTTCAACGACGTTAAAGTATGTGTTATAAGAAGCAGCCTTGCTTGATTCGCGATCGTATAACCACTCCTTAACCTTAATTATAGTTCTTTCGTTTAATGTAAAGTTTGTCATTTTAGCAACCTCCGTTATTTGTTTTCCTTATCTTGATTACATTATACCACCGTGGCGGTGATTTGTCAATACTTTTTCGAAAATAAACCACCGTTTCGGTGATATTTGTATACCTGCACAAAACTGTTTTATAAAATTGTATATTTTGCATATTGCCCGGTAGAATCTTGATAGGTTCTACCGGCTTTTTTTTGTTATATTGTAATCAGAAAAAAGAAAGGCGGCGCTTAATCATGTATAGTCCTTACGGCAGTTATTTCCCGCAAAACAACATGCGTTCACCTGTTCCGCAGGTTCAGCCCTCTCTCGGTATTTCACAGGCACAGGCTGACCCTTTCAAAGTCATTCCTGTAGCTTCTCCCGAAGAAGCGGCGGCAGTTCCTACCGATTTTATGGGGGCAACCTTGCTTCTTCCCGATTTTGCACACAAGGCGGTCTACACAAAAACTTTTAATCCGAACACAGGGCTTCCGATTTTCCTTACATTCAAGTTGGAAGAATCCTCACAAGCAACTGCACAGACTGAGCCAGCTCCTTACGACGCGAAATCAGAAATAGAAAAGCTTGCAGCGGAGCTTGAAGAAATTAATGAGAAATTATCGGCGATTCAGCCCGAAACACCACAGGAGGCGAAGAAGAAATGAATCTTATGCAATTAGCTCAGATGATAAGAAGAGCACCGAATCCCAACCAGGCGTTTTATCAGATGATTTCTCAGTATCCACAAGGGCAGCAGGTGTTAATGCTCATGCAAGGGAAGAGCCCAGATCAATTCAAGGGCGTGCTTGAAAACATGGCACGTGAAAGGGGTACAACCCTTGAGCAGATCATTACAGGTATGGGGTTTACCCTTAATAAATAAGGCTTAAACAGCGGTGCACAGCTGTTAGCGATATAATTAAATTCACCATGAAGGAGGTATATATCATGGGTGACGAAATGGCTTTAGGCTATGCTTTAGGCCAGGACAGCAACAGCAACAGTGGCGGCGGCAACGGCGGCTGGGGCGATGGAAACTGGATTCTTGGTCTTGCAGCTCTTGGCCTTATTTTTGGCGGTGGCTTCGGCTTCGGCGGCGGTCTTGGCGGTGGCGGCGGTGCGTCCATGCTTAGCGGCATGGTGACACGTGCTGACCTTGCAGATAGCTTCAATTTTAACAACCTTGATTCAGCAGTAAGAGGTGTTCAGCAGGGGCTTTGTGACGGCTTCTATGCTATGAACACAGGCATCATGAGCGGCTTTGCAGGCGTAAACAATGCTATATGCGATTTAGGCTATTCTATTCAGCAGAACGCAAATGCAAGCAATATTGCCCTCATGCAGGGATTCAACGGTGTGCAGGCAGGCCAGAACGCTATCGCAAACCAGATTGCTAACTGCTGCTGCGAAACACAGCGACTCATTGAAAGAGGCTTCTGCGATGTCGGCTATGCTATGGCGACCAACACCAACAACATCATTCAGAGTCAGCACAATGACGCTGACAGAGTGATTGCTAAGCTCGACCAGATGGAGGCTACAAGACAGGCTGAAAAGATTGCGGCTCTCAGAGATGAGAACCAGAATCTTAGATTTGCTGCCTCACAGGCTCAGCAGAACGGTGTTATCCGTGCGGCAATTGATGCTTCTGCGGCTGAAATCTTACGTAGAAGCGGTCACGAGTGTCCCTCTGCCGCTTACCTTGTACAGCCTCCCACACCTGTTAACTTCCCCGTTAATGGCTGTGGTACTGTTCAGTTTGGCGGTAATGGCTACGGCTGCGGCGGTTGTGGCTGCTGTGCTTAATCACAATCTTTCCGGCAATAAGCCGTGACTATTCAGGGCGGCTTCGGTCGCCCTTTGATTTTATGGAGGTAAAAAAATGAAATGCAATAACTGTTGCAGATTGTGCAACAATCTAATCATATCGGAAGATGTGACCTTTGCCGCAGGAGTGTTAACAATCAATCTTCCCGCAGGAGCTTACAACAACTGTGAGAAATACTGCATTGTTGTAGCACAGGCTATTCCTGCAGCGACTACGCTTGTTAGTGAGGTAGTCATCACAATTGGCGACGGTACAGAGGTTTATCCGCTTGTAGACCGTTGCTGTGCCCCTGTGCAGGCTTGCTCAATCAACACTCGCACAAGATACCCTGTAAGAGTAGTGACCGACGCTACAGGAGGCACGTTTAAGCTTTTGTGCGACGTAGGATGTCGCAGGAATAATGCACTCAGGAGCATTGATGGCACAGCTCCCGCAGACGAAGGAGGTGCAGGCTAATGAATGGACGCACTAAGATGATGCTTGCCCAAACTGCAGCACGCAGGGGCAGAGGCAACGACTACGGCAACCCCCGGGATAACGAGAAGCCTAACAACAACTACAATAACAACGGTTATAACAACGCTGGAGGTAAAATGCGTGACCGCCCCTATTATGGTGGCAGATACGAGCAGAGTCCGGGTCCTGTGAATGTAATTGTTGAGCCTATGCGTTACGAAGGCGGAAACATGGGCGGCGGCGGTGGAATGGGCATGAACATGCCCGAAAACAACCGCTACGGAGGCTACAACGAAGGCAATCGCTACGGCGGTTATAACAACTATAACAGCGGTGGTGGTATGGAATACAGAGGCGGCAGTTATAACGCTTCTAATCAGTATCCCCCTCCCATGTATGACGAGTACGGCGGAGGACGCCGCATAGGTTTCGATGGTAGTTCCGAAACAGGCGGCAGTCGCAAGGAAATGAACAGCCGAAACATCTTTTTCGGTGGGAGTAGCAGTCGTAAACATTCTGGGGAGTTGACAAAAGAAAAGGCCGAAATGTGGACAAAGAAGATGAAGAATTCTGACGGTTCTTCAGGTCCGCACTGGAAGCTTGAGCAAACAAACACTCTTATGGAGAAGCTCGGTGTCAACCTTAATCCTATTGAATTTTATGTGACAGCAAACATGATGTACTCTGATTACTGCGGTGTAGCCAAGAAGTTCGGCCTCGATACAGCTGATTTTTACGGCCACATGGCTAAGGCGTTTCTTGAAGACAAGGACGCTGGTCCCGATAAGCTCAAGACCTACTTTGAAGAGGTTGTCGGAGCAGAAGAGGACGACGATTAAAAAACAAGGGCGGGAGCAAAATCCCGCCTTTTTATATAGTATATCTTGTGTCTTGTGTAGTACTATGAGTATGAACACACAAGACAACACCCCTTATTACAAATCGTTGACGGGGAGTTTTACGAACAGCTCTAAGTCAAAATCATCTACTGCAACGCCCTTGAATGCGGCACTTTTTTCTTTGTTGTAGACGGCTTTTTCGAGTATTTCTTTTAAAAGTTCGTTTTTCTTAGGGGCGGACAGGCTGCCGTAGTCGTTTAACATCTGTTTGACTTGAGGGATAAACACCTTTATTACCTCGTTTTCGCCGTTGGCTTTTTCTATTTGCTGAGTTATTTCCTGCATCTTTTTTTGTGTATCGTTTATACGCCCTTTCAGTGCCTCTGTACGCTCTTTGTATAGTGGGATAGTATAAACGCCCTGTTCAAGCAAATCGTGTGTTGTATCGAGCTGTTTATGAAGCGTAGCAAGCTCCTTTTCCTGTGCCTGCCTTGCAACCGATAAAGCACTCTCCTGATTTGATTCGCCGCCCTGGTTTATCTTTAACCAGTTGTATTCATAGTCTTTTACCCATTTTTTTATCGACCTGATAAGGACATCTTCAACAACGTGCAAGGGAGTGCTGACCTGTCCGCAATATCTTTGATGGCAAACGAGATAATCAGGTTTACCGGGAGTCGTTGAAGCTCTGAACGCCATTTTACGACCGCAACGTTTGCAAATAATAAGCCCTGCCATCGGGTTTTTTACCTCTTTTTTGTAGCCCAACGGCATTACAGGTCTTTCCTCTGCAAGCTTCTGTGCCTGTTCGTACAATCCAGGCTCAATTATTGCCTCGTGCAGTCCTTTCACAAGGATATAGTCCTGCTCCCCTGTCGGTAAAGGTCTTGATTTGACGAGCTTTCCGTCAATCATCTTCTTGCTTGCCTTGCGGTAACCGTATCTTATATAGCCTGCATATGTGGGATTTTCGAGAATGTCGTGGATGGTTTCTTTGCACCAGTAGTCGTTTCGATGCGCAGGAACACCCATTTGATTAAGCTTGCGCCCTATCTGCTGTATGCCCAGCCGCCGAGTTTCTCCGAAATCGTCCTCGCAGCCGTTGACGTAAAGGTCAAAGATAAGCTTTACAACCTCTGCCTGTTCGGGTATAGGTTTAAGCGTCCAGCCCTTGTCATTCGGGATTTTAACACGTTCATAGCCATAAGGTGCTATGCTCCCGACAAACTTTCCCTCGCGCGCGGAAGCTTCACGGCCTCTTGTTAATCGTCGCTTGATGGTGGCGTACTCCTGACGGCTCATAAATAGCCCAAACTCAAAAAATTGCTCATCAAACTCGTTGTTAGGGTTGTAGGTTTTAAGAGGTGTGATAATCAAGGTGTTTGAATATTTGAACGTCTGGGAAACAAGCCCCTGATCCATCGTGTCGCCGCGTGCCAGTCGTTCGACCTCCATAACAAGCACGCCTTTATACCTTCCCTGTTCAACATCGGACAAAAGAGCCTGCATCTGTGGTCTTGATACTATGCTGTCACCTGATACAACTTCTTCATATATTTTCGCAATGGTAAGTCCCTGCCGTGTCGCAAGGTCAAGCAAGGCCTTTCTGTGCCGTGCCAGCGTGTCACCTTCGAGCCGTTCAAGTTCTTCGTCAGCTCTCGATTTTCGCAAATAAATAGCGTAAGACATACATACTCCTTTCTACAATTTACCCCTCGTCTGATGTAGGCGAGGGGAGTTTTTATTTTGCGCATTTAGAACAAGGTGTATATCCCGTTTTTATAGCTGTTTCTAATTCTATTTCAATACAGTTTTCGTCGTCATGTGTGAAACACATAGGGTCTATGTGGTACTTTTTGCCGTTTGGGGATATATAAACCATCTTTTTTGATTTCTGGGTAGTTTTTGATATGGCATTTCTTTTAGCCGATTTTATCGCAAGGAAAATAATTCCCGCAACAACACCGACGATGCATAAAACTATAACAATCATAGCAATGATAAAAGTTGAATCGCTCATTTTTATTTCTCCTATATATTTAACTTAGCGCAGCCACGCCTTTCGGCATCGCCACAGTATATGGAACGCTTACTTATGGCGGTTAATCCCTCCATATAGTCGGCGGAATTTGCGAAATCATGGTTTTTTTTGAGTGCCACCGCCTGTTCCTGAATGTTGTGGTTGTTTGGCGTGTGGTTGTGAGCTGTCATAGCGACAGCAGATGTTGTCATCGTGCTTATTACAAGCGACGGACTAACGCAGACGTGTGTTGACGTCTGCAATGGTGCAAATAGCAATGTTGCGATTAAGATTGAGAACGCAACGGCTATTGCGATTATTCTGTTTTTCATGTGCGTTCTCTCCTTTCATTTGGTGCGAGTGCGCATTAGCTCTTCTTGCAGCGCAATTTCTCGTAGTTCGTCACTGATAGCGGTATTTAGGAATATATAATGCATATCGTCTTTAAACACCGATACAGCTTTCACCACGGCCGGAAATTCAAGGTCTATAACTTGAATGGTATTATCATCC
>JAZSKE010000076.1:0-29467 GCA_045534675.1 Acutalibacteraceae bacterium | reverse complement strand
TGGCATCTTGCAACAATTCTCGGTCTTGATGTAAATAAGTGCAACCGTGTAAAGTTCAATGAAATAAATAAAAACAGCGTTACCGCGGGAATAAAGAATCCCTCAAAGATCGACCTTGATCTTGTAAACGCCCAGCAGGCAAGAAGAATTCTTGACCGTCTTGTAGGCTACAGGCTTTCACCCTTTATCTCACAGAAGATAAGAAGAGGTCTTTCTGCGGGAAGAGTACAGAGCGTTGCCTTAAGACTTATCGTTGACCGTGAGGAGGAAATAAAGAAGTTCGTTCCCGAGGAATACTGGACAATAGATGCAGTGCTCTCGGCGCCCCCCTCAAAAAAGAATTTCAAGGCAGCCTTCTGGGGTGACGAAACAGGAAAGATAAAGCTTAGTGACAAGGCGGGCACGGATAAGATACTTGAAAAGCTTGACGGCGCGGTGTTTAGAGTCGGAAGCGTTAAAAAGGGCGTAAGAAAGAAACAGCCCTCGCCCCCCTTTATCACCTCAACTCTTCAGCAGGAGGCTTCAAAAAGACTGGGCTTTACCGCAAAGAGAACAATGAAGGTGGCACAGGAGCTTTACGAGGGTGTTGAAATAGCAGGCCACGGCTCTCTCGGTCTTATAACCTATATGAGAACGGACTCACTGCGTATTTCCGAAGAGGCAAGAGCTCAGGCTAACGACTTCATCAAAGAAAAGTTCGGCGATAAATATCTCCCTGAAAAGCCAAGGTACTTCAAGTCAAGAAGCAATGCTCAGGACGGTCACGAGGCAATCAGACCCTCAGTGCCTTCAATTACTCCCGAAAGCATCAAGGCAAGCCTCACCGCAGAGCAGTATAAATTATATTCCCTTATCTGGAAGCGCTTCCTCGCTTCGCTTATGGCTTCATGTGTGCAGAACACAACAAAGCTCGAAATCAGAAGTCAGGGTGAGAGTGACGATAAGTACTGTATATTCACTGCCAGCGGTTACAGTGTGAAGTTTGACGGCTTTACGGTACTCTATGACCTTGGCGATAACGATGATAAGTCAAAGCTTCCCGATTCACTTGCAAAAGACAGCAAGTTAAAGCATAAGGATCTTATTAAAAATCAGCACTTCACACAGCCTCCCGCAAGATATACTGAGGAGTCCCTTATCAAGACCCTTGAAGAAAACGGCGTAGGCAGACCCAGCACCTATGCAACAATTGTTTCAACTATCGTTAAGCGTGAGTATGTTGAAAGAAAATCAAAGCAGCTTCATCCCACAGAGCTTGGTGAAGCAATAGTAAATCTCCTCAAGGAAAAATTCAAGAACATCGTTAATGTAAAGTTCACCGCACAGATGGAAAGCGACCTCGACTCAGTAGGCGAGGGTCAGCAGGATTACATTAAGATGCTTCACACCTTCTATGACGATTTTGAGGAAAACCTCAAGAAGGTAAAGTCCGAGATGGACGGCGTGAAAATTCAGCTTAAAGAAGACATAACAGATATCCCCTGCGAAAAGTGCGGAAAGATGATGGTTGTCAAGGTGGGCAGATTCGGCAAATTCCTTGCCTGTCCCGCTTATCCCGAGTGTAAGACAACGAAGCCCTTTGTGCAGGAAACAAATGCAACCTGCCCCGTTTGCGGCGGTAAGGTCATCTCAAAGAAGTCAAAGAGAGGCTACACCTTCTTTGGCTGTGACAACTGGCCCCAGTGCAACTTTATGACTTGGGATAAGCCTACAAGTGAAAAATGTCCCAACTGCGGCAAATCGCTTTTCAAGGGCAAAGGCTCAGTCCTCAGCTGCCTTGACGAAAACTGCGGATATAAGGCAGTGGCAACAAGAAAGAAAAAAGGCGAATAAGAACGCGTTTTTGGTTTGCCTTCCCCTGCTGTAGGGGAAAGTGGCAGACCGAAGGTCTGACGGATGAGGTCAATTGCGGCAGAAAAAAGAACGCCTGCCCGGCGAGGGCAAGAAAAAATGAACGAATTAATGAAATGGCTTTGCCATGAAATGCATAAATGCATGAAATGACCAATGGTCATGAAATGAAGCTACGCTTCATGAAAGAGGTGATATGATGAGCGAAAAGGTAATTGTTATCGGCGGCGGTCTTGCCGGTGTTGAAGCTGCGTGGCAGCTTGCGAAAGAGAATATTGAGGTTGACCTCTACGAGATGAAGCCTGTGAAATTTTCACCTGCTCATCATATGGAAACCCTTGCGGAGCTTGTGTGCAGTAACTCCCTCAAGGCAAAGCGCCTTGAATCTGCGGCAGGTCTTCTCAAGGCTGAGATGCGAATTTTCGGCTCCTTATGTATGGAATGTGCTGACCTTTCCGAGGTACCCGCAGGCGGTGCTTTAGCAGTTGACAGAGACATTTTCTCTCGGCTCATAACCGAAAGAATAAATGCAAATCCCCTTATAAATGTCATCCACGAGGAAGTCAGGGTAATTCCCGAGGGCAATGTTATAATTGCTGCAGGACCTCTTGCAAGTGATGCACTGAGTGAGAGTATTGCCTCACTATGCGGTGACGGACTTCACTTCTTTGATGCGGCGGCACCCATTGTGTCAAAAGACAGCATCGATATGGAAAGCGCCTTCACGGCTTCACGCTATGAGCGCGGGGGAGAGAGTGACTATATAAACTGCCCTATGAATAAGGAGGAATATGAAAGCTTCTATGAGGCGCTTATAAATGCCGAAAGTGCTGACCTTCATTCCTTCGACAAGAGAAAGGACGTTTATGAAGGCTGTATGCCCATTGAGGTTATGGCTTCACGGGGTAAGGACACAATGCGTTTCGGCCCTCTTAAGCCCGTCGGTCTTCGTGACCCGAAAACAGGTCACCGCCCTTGGGCAGTGCTTCAGCTGAGAAAAGAAAATGCTATGGGTACCATGTTTAACCTTGTAGGCTTTCAGACCAACCTGAAATTCCCTGAGCAGAAGAGAGTTTTCTCAATGATACCCGCCCTTAAAAATGCAGAGTTTCTCAGGTACGGGGTAATGCACAGAAACACCTTTATTGATTCACCGAGACTTCTCAGCGGTGATTTCAGCTTCAGAGCAAGACGAAATCTTTTCTTTGCAGGGCAGATAACGGGTGTTGAGGGCTATATGGAATCGGCTTCATCAGGTATTATGGCAGGCATAAATATGGCAAGGCACCTTAAAGGAAAAGAAACTCTTGTGCTTCCCGAAACCTCAATGATTGGCGCATTGCAGAGATATATCAGCGATGAAAGCGTAAAAAACTTTCAGCCTATGGGCGCAAACTTCGGCGTGCTGCCACCCATTGAGCCGAAAATCAGGGACAAGCAGGAAAGATATGCAGCTCTTTCCGCAAGAGGTCTTGAGGATTTGAAACAATATCTTGAAATGAGGATATGAAAATGAATCTGAGTGAATTTGAAAAAGTTATAGGCTATGAATTCAAAAATAAAAGCCTGCTGGAAACGGCACTTACCCACTCGTCTTATGCAAATGAGAAGCAGTCGGGCAGAGAGTGCAACGAGCGTCTTGAATTTTTAGGCGACTCCGTTTTAGGTGTTATAACGGCAGACTATTTCTATCATAATCTTGCTCATCTGCCTGAGGGTGAGATGACAAAGAAAAGAGCGGCTTGTGTTTGTGAAAAATCACTTCACGGCTTTGCAAAGGAAATAAATTTAGGCAAATATCTTTTTTTGGGCAGAGGTGAGGATAACACCGGCGGCAGAAAGAGAGCCTCAATTCTTGCAGATGCCTTTGAGGCAGTTATAGGTGCAATTTATCTTGACGGCGGTCTTGAGGATGTAAGAAAGTTTGTTTTAGGTTTCATAAAAGAGGCTGCGGCAAAACAACTGAGCCTTCGTGACTATAAAACGGAGCTTCAGGAAATCATACAGAAAAATCCCGACGAGCATCTGACATATGTGCTTGTGGGCGAAAGCGGCCCTGACCACGATAAACGCTTCGAGGTTGAGGTTATGCTTAACAGCAATGTTGTTGGCTGCGGCATGGGAAAAAGCAAAAAGCTTGCTGAACAGCAGGCGGCAAAGCAGGCTCTCGAGCTTATGGGGATAAAAAGTTGAAACACATAAATGTTGCTTTGTTCGTACCCCATGCGGGTTGCCCTCACGCTTGCAGCTTCTGCAACCAGAAAACAATATCGGGCAAGAGCAGACCGCTTCAGCTTGAAGATATTGACGAGGCTGTTAAAACGGCGCTTTCCACTGCCGATTGTAATAAAGGTGAAATCGCATTTTTCGGTGGCAGTTTTACTGCAATTGACAGAGATTATATGGTGAGCCTTCTCGAAAGGGCAAAGCACTATATCGACAAGGGGCTTTTTCACGGCATAAGGATTTCCACCCGCCCCGACTGCATCGATGAGGATATTCTCAGTGTGCTTAAACACTACGGTGTTACGGCTATTGAGCTTGGCTGTCAGAGTATGGACAGTGAGGTGCTTGAGCTTAACAAGCGCGGTCACACTGCTGAAGATGTGGTTTCTGCCGCAAGACTTATCAAGGCATACGGCTTTGAATTCGGTGTGCAGATGATGACGGGCCTTCTCGGTGACACTGATGAAAAGTGCATTGAAACGGCAAAAGAGCTTGTGGCGCTTTCACCCGATACAGCAAGAATTTATCCCACTGTTGTGCTTGAAGGCACTGAGCTTGCCGAGCTTTACGCCAAGGGCTTATACACTCCTCAGAGTGTTGAGGACGCGTCCGACCTTTGCGCTGAACTTCTTATGTTATTCCGCCTCTCAGGTGTGAGAGTTATCCGTCTGGGTCTTCATTCCGGAGGCAACATTGAGGAAGGCTATGTGGCAGGTGCTTACCATCCTGCCTTCAGAGAAATATGTGAAAGCAAAATCTATCTTCGCAAGGTGCTCGATGCTATAGAAAACGGCAGGGTACCAAAGGGCGAAATTGAAATAACCGTAGGCAGCAAATATGTTTCTATGCTTACGGGACAGAAAAAATCAAATATGAACTATCTTAAGGATAGAGGCTATATATGTAAAATCCGACAGGATGAAACAATGGAAAAATACGAAATTATTGTGCGAGGTTAAAAAGCTATGATATTAACAGCACTGGAAATGCAAGGCTTTAAGTCATTCCCTGAAAAAACCGTTCTTACCTTCGGCAAGGGCATAACTGCAGTTGTAGGCCCTAACGGCAGCGGTAAGAGTAATATTTCAGACGCAGTACGCTGGGTTCTGGGTGAGCAGTCCAGCAAGAGCCTTCGCGGTTCAAAAATGGAAGACGTTATTTTTGACGGTACCAAAATAAGAAAAGCACACGGCTTTGCTCAGGTAACACTCAGACTTGATAACACTGACCGTTCAATTGACAAAGACACTGACGAAGTAACCGTAACGAGAAGATATTACCGTTCGGGCGAAAGTGAATATAAAATCAACGGTGAAAATGTAAGGCTCAGAGATGTCCACGAGCTGTTTATGGATACAGGTCTCGGCAGAGACGGCTATTCAATGGTCAGCCAGGGCAAAATAGCCGACATGGTCAGCGGTAAGGGCAAGGAATGCCGTGAAATGTTTGAAGAGGCGGCAGGCATCTCCGCTTACAGATATAAGAGAAGCGACTCACTTAAAAAGCTTTCACAGGCTGAGGAAAACTTAGTCAGACTGCGTGATATTCTCACTGAGCTTGAAAGCAGAATCGGCCCCCTTAAATCCCAGAGTGAAAAGGCACAGAAATTCCTGATACTCAGCGATGAAAAGAAAACTCTTGAAATAGGTCTGTGGCTTTACAGCATTGATAAGCTCAGAGAGGACCTTCGCAAGCAAGAGGATAAAATCATCATTGCAAGAAACCACTATGAGGGTGTGGAAGGCGAGCTTCAGGAAATTGAAGAGCTTATTGAGAAGTGTGTAAAGGATACACAGGATATCAACATAAAAATTGACGAAATCCGTCAGGGAATATCAGAACTTGAGGAAAAGGCTGCAAGGGCAAACAGTGAGCAGGCAGTACTCAGAAGCTCTATTGAGCATAACAATGACACTATAAACAGAATTTCCCGTGACAGAAACGATTCAGAGCTTGGTCAGCAGCAGCTTCAAAAGGAAATTGAAACCGAGGAAAAGCTTATTGCACAGATAAAGAAAATCCGTGACGATAAAAGCGACGAACTCAGAGGTATCAGAGCAGACCTTGACAAAATGCAGTCAGAGGGTTCAGGTCTTGATAAGGAAACTGCAGATATTTCAGTGGGCATAAACATCCTGACAAAAAATCTTGCAGACCGCCGCGTAGAGGCTTCAACGGCTCATTCGGCAATAGCTGAAATAAAGGCAAGAATTGAAACCATTGACCTGCAGATTAACGCCCGTCAGGAAAATGTTGACCTTGCAGCTCTTGAAAAATCCAAGACAGACGCTGCTTTAGTCAGATGCGGTGACGAGATGGCATACATCGACAACTGCGTCAAGGGTCTTTCAATGAAGCTTGAAAACCTTGAAAACAAAGCAGATGCTCTGAAAAAAGAGCTTGACGAAAAGAACTTTGACCAGCAGAGAACTGCATCAAAGATAAATATGCTCTCAGAGCTTGAAAAGAATATGGAAGGCTATTCGGGAGCAGTTAAAAAGGTTATTAAAGAGAGTGAAAAAGGCTCTCTCAGAGGTATTCACGGCACAGTGTCACAGCTTATTTCAGTTAAGAGTGAATATGCAGTTGCCATTGAAACAGCTTTGGGCAATGCGGTACAGCACATTGTTACTGACACTCAGCAGGATGCAAAAACTGCTGTAAATTACCTCAAGAGTACATCAGCAGGCAGGGCAACCTTCCTCCCCATAGATGCAGTTAAAGGCAGAGGTCTTGATGAAGACGGTCTTGAGGATTGCCTCGGATATGTTGATAAGGCAGTAAACCTTCTCGGTTATGATAGCGTTTACAGTGAGATTATTGCTTCACTTCTGGGTAAAACAGTAGTGGCAGAGGACTTGACCTGCGCTATTGAAATTGCAAAGAAATATGATCAGAGATTTAAAATAGTTACTCTTGACGGTCAGGTGGTCAATGCGGGCGGCTCAATCACAGGCGGCTCCGCTGCTCAGAATGCAGGCATCCTTTCCCGAAGCACAGAAATTGAAAAGCTTAAGGAAAAGGATGAAAAGCTCCGCAAGGAAATTGCCGAAAAGAAAGAAAAATACACTGCACTTTCTGCTGAAATTGAAAAATTCCGCAGTGAATATGAAAACGGCAAACAGCAGCTTTCCGATCTTAATGAAGAGAAAATCCGTCTTGACGGTCAGAAAAATCTCGCTTATGAGCAGTACTATTCGGCTGTATCTCTTCTTGATGAACTCAAGGGTGAAAAAGACAGTGCAGACGAGAGAATTTTCTCAATGCAGAGAGCCTTTGAGATTGCAAATGAAGAAGCTGATAAGCTGAAAAAAGAAATAGAAGACAATGAAAAGCGTCTTGAAGAGCTTGGCGAAAAACGCAATGAAATCGCTGAAAAGAGAGAAAAAATGACCTCCGACATCGCAAGGCTCAATCTTGACATCCACGGTGCGGATAAGGATATGCAGGCGAGAACTCAGGCTCTGGGTCTTCTCAAGGCACGTCTTGTCAGCCACGAGGATAAGGATAAGGAGCTTGTTGGTGAAATTGAGAAAATCAAAGAGCGCAACAAGGAAATTGAAGCTGAAATTGCAGAGCTTCAGCGACTTTCCGAATCCTTTGGTGAACTGAGCAAGCAATCAAAAGATGAGATTGCCGCTCTTCACAGAAAGAGAAGTGAAACGGAAGAAAAGAGTTCAAATCTTCGTATTCAGGAAAGAAACAAGTCTTCCGAGCGTGAGAAGATAAGCGGTGAGCTTGCCCGCCTTGAAGAAAGAAAGCAGACCATGAGCGATGAATATGAGGGTACAATAAACAGGCTCTATGAGGAATATCAGCTTACAAAGCGTGAAGCAGAGGCTATGGGTACCAAGTGTGAGGACCCTGCCGCTTCAAAGAGAAGACTTCACGAAATCAAGGGCAGCATAAGACATTTAGGTGCTGTCAATGTTGGCGCAATTGAGGAATATAAGGAAGTAAGCGAAAGATATGAATTTATGTCCTCACAGGTTGCTGATGTTGAAAAGAGCAAAAAGGAGCTTATCAGACTTATTGAAGAGCTGACGGATAAAATGTCACATCAGTTCCGTGAGCAGTTTGCAAAAATCAACGCCAATTTCGGTGAAACATTCCGTGAGCTTTTCGGCGGCGGACACGCAGAGCTTTCACTGGAAGACCCCACCGATGTGCTTGAAAGTAACATCGACATAAAGCTCCAGCCTCCCGGAAAGAATGTAAAGCGTCTTGATTCGCTGTCAGGCGGTGAAAAGGGACTTTCGGCTATTGCACTTCTCTTTGCAATTATGAAGGTTAACCCGGCACCCTTCTGCATTTTCGACGAGGTTGAGGCTGCACTCGACGATGTTAACGTAACAAGATATGCCCAGTATGTAAGAAGAATGACAGGCAACACCCAGTTTATTCTTATCACACACAGACGCGGTACCATGGAAGAGGCAGATGTGCTTTACGGCATCACAATGCAGGAACAGGGCGTATCAAAGCTGCTTGAACTCAAAACAGCAGAGCTTGCTAAAAAGCTCGGCATTACACAATAAAGGAGGAAGAAACCTATGGGTATCTTTTCAAAATTCGGGTTTGGTCTTAAGAAAACCCGTGAAGGCATGACAGAGCGTATTGAAGACGTGCTGGGCGCTTATGAAGAAATAACAGACGACTTTTTCGATGACCTTGAGGAAGCCCTCATTATGGGCGATATCGGTATGAAAACTGCTACCGATATTGTTGCTGAGCTTCGCAAGAGAGTGAATAAAAACGAGGTGCGCAACCCCAAGCACGCCAAAATGATAATCTCAGATATTATTGCCGAAATGATTGACGGCGGTGAGGATATGGGTCTTATCACAATTCCCTCAATTATCCTTGTTATCGGTGTTAACGGTGTGGGCAAGACAACCACAATCGGCAAGCTTGCCGCTATGTATAAGAAAGAGGGTAAGAAGGTTATCCTCGGTGCGGCTGATACATTCCGTGCTGCCGCTATTGAGCAGCTTGAGGTTTGGGCTGAGCGTGCAGGCGTTGACATAGTCAAGCACAAAGAGGGTGCGGACCCTGCCGCTGTGGTATACGACACAATCAGTGCAGGTCTTTCCCGTGACTGTGACATTATTATCTGTGACACTGCAGGCAGACTTCACAATAAAAAGAATCTTATGGACGAGCTTGCAAAAATCTATAGAGTTGTTGAAAAAGAGCTTCCCTATGCTGACCGTGAAATTCTCCTCGTACTCGATGCAACAACAGGTCAGAATGCAGTTAATCAGGCTAAGGAGTTTATGAATGTTGCCGAATTGACAGGTATTGCACTTACAAAGCTTGACGGCACTGCAAGAGGCGGTGTTGTGCTTACAATCAAAAATGAGCTTAAGCTTCCCGTTAAGTTTATCGGCGTAGGTGAGCAGATTGATGACCTTCAGCCCTTCAAGCCCAAGGTTTTTGCAAAGGCACTCTTTGAAGATACATCAGTTACCTTCGCAGACGAGGACTAAGAGATGAAAATAGTTATTGCAACACATAATAAGCATAAGCTCCGTGAAATGAGCCGTATTCTTTCACCTATGGGTTATGAGGTTGTCACGGATAGCGATTTAGGTATTGAGCTTTCTGATGTAGAGGAAAACGGCGAAACCTTCCTTGACAATGCCAGAATCAAATCAGAAGCAGGCTGCAAGGAAAGCGGATATCCCTGCATAGCAGACGACAGCGGACTTTGTGTAGACGCCCTTGGCGGCGCACCGGGGGTTTTCTCAGCAAGATACAGCGGAATACACGGTGACGATGAAGGCAACAACCGTAAATTATTAGCAGAGCTTGAAGGAGTACCCGCAGAAAAAAGAACGGCACACTTCGCCTGCGCTATCTGTGTCAGCTTCCCTGACGGCAGTGAGGTTACGGCAACGGGCAAGTGCGAGGGCTATATCGGCTATGAGAAAAAAGGCAGCAACGGCTTCGGCTATGACCCCTTGTTTATGGTGGGGGACAGAAGTCTTGCCGAAATGACAGCCGAGGAAAAGGATGCAATCAGCCACAGAGGCAATGCCCTGAAGGAATTACAGAAGATATTACCAAGTATATAAGGAGCAATTCAGATGACAGGTAAAGAAAGAGCAGCTTTCAGAGCGCAGGCAAATCACCTCGAGCCTCTTTTTCAGGTGGGCAAGGGCGGTATGTCTGATGCTCTCATTAAGGGTACAGACGATGCTCTCAGAGCAAGAGAGCTTATAAAGGTTAAGGTTCTTCTTGAATCTTCACCCATTACTCCCAGAGAAACAGCCGACGAATTAGCTAAGGCAACAGGAGCAGAGGTCATTCAGGTTATCGGCGGTGTTATAGTGCTTTACAGAGAAAGTCCCGAGCTTAAAGAGAAAGCACTGCAGAAAGAAAAGAACAAGAAAATGGCAGCCAAAAAGGCAAAGGAAAAGCTCTACGCTGCAAAAAAAGAAGGCAAAAAGGTCTATTTCAGAAGCCAGACAAAGGGTAGGAAATAATGCGTATAGGTATTTACGGCGGAGCCTTCAATCCCGTGCATAAGGGTCATGTGAAGCTTGCCGAAGAAGTGAAAGCTAAAGCGCACCTTGATAAAATAATCATAATGCCCTCAGGTGTTTCTCCCCATAAAGCAAGTGGGGGACTTGTTGGCAGTGAACACAGAATAAAAATGTGCGAGCTTGCTTTTCAGGGCGAGGATTATATTATAAGTGACCTTGAAATCAGACGCGAGGGCAAGAGCTATACTGTTAACACAGTGAGGCTGCTCAGGAAAGTATATCCCGAAGCCGAACTCTTTCTCATTATGGGCTCAGATATGCTTTTGTCTTTTCATAAGTGGTACTTGTATGAGGAAATCCTCTCTTATGTCACTATCTGTGCCACCACAAGGCAGGGAGATATCAGTATAGATGAGCTGAAAAAATACTCTCAGGAAGTGCTGAAAAAGGACACTCTCATCATTGACTTTGAGCCTTTTGAATGCAGCTCAACCAAAGTGAGGAACGCTCTTCTTATGGGTGAGGATGCTACCTCTCTCGTTGGTGAAAAGGTAATGACTTATATAAAAGAAAATGCACTTTATACCGATGCTTATACTGAAATAAGACAGCTTCTTCGCAGTAAGCTTGACGATTATCGCTTCATTCACTCGCTGAATGTTGCCGACAGTGCAAGGCAGCTTGCAAGGCTTTACGGCGGCGATGAAGAAAAGGCATATTTCGCAGGACTTACCCACGATATTATGAAGAATGCTTCTAAGCTCGAGCAGCTTGATATTATAGAAAAGGGTGGCATAATCCTGACAGAGGCTGAGAAAAATAATCCTAAGCTGTGGCACTCAATAGCAGGGGAGTGCTATCTGAGAACTGAAATGGGCATCACCGACCCGGAAATCCTCGGCAGTGTACGCTATCACACAACGGGCAAGGCCGGAATGAGCCTTATGGAAAAGATTATCTATGTTGCCGACTATATTTCGGCTGAGAGAAATTATCCCGATGTGGGCGTGATGAGAGATTTAGCATTGAATCACTCACTTGAAGAGGCTTCGCTTTATTCCCTGCAATACACTTTTATGAAGCTGACCCCGGAAAAAGGTATAATACACACTGACAGTGTTGATTTTTATAACGAACTTATCATAAATGAAAGAGGCTAGAAGACCCCTCAGTCACAAGTGCTTTTTGCACTTGTGCCAGCTCCCCTTTCAGGAGAGCCAAGGTTAAGGTATTATATTAAATATTATAATTGAAAGGAGTGACGTTAAATGACTGAACTCGAACTTGCAAGAGAAATTGTAAAGGTACTCGATAACAAAAAAGGTATGGATATAAAGCTTATTGAAATCACCGAACACTCAATAGTTGCTGACTATTTTGTTATTGTTTCGGGTACTTCAAACACCCATGTAAAGGCTTTGGCTGACGAAGTGGAATATGAGCTTACACAGCAGGGCGTAGAGCCTCATCACATTGAGGGCAGAGCAACAGGTTGGATATTGCTTGATTACAGCAGTGTGCTTGTTCATGTGTTCACAGGCGAAAGCCGTGAATATTATAATCTTGAAAGACTGTGGCAGGATGCAAAAACTATTGACATCTCTGACATTGTAGAGTAAAATTAATATTTGAAATAATTAAACGGAGTGATAAATTTGAATTACGATTTTAAAATTGCCGAGAAAAAATGGCAGGATAAATGGGAAGAGGCAGGTGTTTTCCACGCTCAGGACGGCTCTGACAAAAAGAAGTTTTACGCTCTTGTAGAATTCCCTTATCCCAGCGGTGCAGGTATGCACGTAGGTCACATCAAGGCTTATTCAGGTCTTGAGGTTGTGTCAAGAAAAAGAAGAATGGAAGGCTACAATGTACTTTTCCCCATCGGCTTTGACGCATACGGTCTGCCCACAGAAAACTACGCTATCAAAACAGGCATCCACCCCCGTCAGGTAACTGACAACAATATTGCTAAGTTCACTTCTCAGCTCAAGAGAGTAGGCTTCTCCTTCGACTGGAACAGAGTTGTTGACACCACAGAGGAAGGCTACTACAAGTGGACACAGTGGATTTTCCTCAAGATGTTTGAAAACGGTCTTGCTTTCAGAGATAAGACCCTCGTTAACTACTGTCCTTCATGTAAGGTTGTTCTTTCAAACGAAGACTCTCAGGGCGGTAAGTGTGATATCTGCCACAGCGATATCGTTCAGAAGTCAAAGGATGTATGGTATCTGAGAATTACTGAATACGCTGACAAGCTTCTTGAAGGTCTGGGGGATGTTGACTATCTCCCCAACGTTAAGCTTCAGCAGGAAAACTGGATTGGTAAGTCAACAGGTGCTTTCGTTAACTTCACTGTTAAGGATACAGAGGAAACTCTCCGTATTTACACAACCCGTCCCGATACTCTTTTCGGTGTAACCTTTATGGTTATGGCTCCCGAGCATCCCATGCTTGACAAATATCAGGCTATGATCAATAACTTTGCAGAGGTTGAGGCTTACAGAGCAGAATGTGCCAAGAAGACAGAGTTCGAGCGTACTCAGCTTGTTAAGGATAAGACCGGCGTTAAGCTTGACGGCTTTGTTGCTATCAATCCCGTTAACGGCAAGGAAATCCCCATCTTCATTTCAGACTATGTTATGATGGGCTACGGTACCGGCGCAATTATGGCTGTGCCTGCACACGACCAGAGAGACTACGACTTCGCTAAGAAGTTCGGCATCGACATTATCGAGGTTATCAAGGGCGGCGACATCAGCGTTGAAGCCTATACAGGCGACGGTGAAATGGTTAACTCAGACTATCTCAACGGCTACACAGACAAGAAGTCATCAATTGCACGCGTACTCGAAGAACTCGAAAAGCAGGGTATCGGCGAAAAGGGTGTTCAGTATAAAATGAAAGACTGGGCATTCAACCGTCAGCGTTATTGGGGTGAGCCTATCCCCATCGTTCACTGCGATAAGTGCGGTATGGTTGCTGTTCCCTACAGTGAGCTTCCCTTGAAGCTTCCTCAGGTTGAAAACTTCGAACCCGGTCAGGACGGCGAAAGCCCCCTTGCTAAGATTGACTCTTTTGTAAACTGCACCTGTCCCAAGTGCGGCGGCGCAGCTAAGAGAGAAACCGACACAATGCCTCAGTGGGCAGGCTCATCATGGTATTTCCTCAGATACATAGACCCCCACAACGATGAGTGCTTTGCCGATATGGAAAAGCTTAAGTATTGGGGCATGGTTGACTGGTATAACGGCGGTATGGAGCATGTAACACGCCACCTTATCTATTCACGTTTCTGGCATAAATTCCTCTATGACATCGGCGCAGTACCCACTGCAGAGCCTTATGCAAAGAGAACTGCTCAGGGCCTTATCCTCGGACCCGACGGCGTTAAGATGTCAAAGTCAAGAGGCAACGTTATTGACCCCAACGATGTTGTTGACGGTTTCGGTGCAGACGTACTTCGTACCTATGTGCTGTTTATGGGTGACTACGAAAAAGCAGCGCCCTGGTCAGAAGACAGCGTGAAGGGCTGTAAGAGATTCATTGACAGAGTATGGAATCTTCAGACAATCCTCACCGACGGTGAAGAATATTCAAAGAAGCTTGAAGCTCCCTTCAACAGAGCTATCAAGAAGGTTTCAAACGATATCGAAGCTCTCAAATACAACACAGCAATTGCTGCTCTTATGACACTTCTCAACGAGATTTACGATGCAGGCGCAGTAACAAAGAAGGAACTCAGAACCTTCATCACACTGCTTAATCCCTTTGCACCTCATGTGACAGAAGAAATCAACGAAGCCATTGGCGGTACTATGCTCGCTTGCGGTGAATGGCCTACCTACGATGAAGCAAAATGCGTTGACGCAGAGGTTGAAATCGTAGCACAGGTTAACGGTAAGGTGAGAGCTAAGCTCAGCGTACCTGCTGATATTGAAGCTGCAGATGCAATTGCTATGGCAAAGGCAAATGACAGAGTAAAAGAGGAAATTGAAGGCAAAACTGTTGTCAAAGAACTCTATGTCAAGGGCAGACTGGTAAATATTGTAGTGAAATAATAAATTTTTAGGGAAATATGTCATTATTGTTATACATTTTCTCTTGACAAGACGAAAACTATATTGTATAATAATTGGCGTATCCTTAATGGAAATAAGCCCCTGCTACAGGTAAGGGAGGGAAATATAAATGAGTCAGGTAAAAGTTAAAGAGAACGAGTCACTCGACAGCGCTCTCAGACGTTTTAAGAGACAGACTTCACGTGATGGCATCATCCAGGAGGTTCGTAAAAGAGAACATTACGAAAAGCCTTCAGTTGCAAGAAAAAAGAAGTCTGAGGCTGCTCGTAAGCGCAAATTTAAGTAATTAACGAAAATCACCCTTTGAGCCAAGGCTTCATTGGGTGATTTTATCTTTTGTGCATATACTAATCCCGAAAGGTTGATATATATGATAGACAAGCTCAAGGCTTATCTCAAAGAAAAAAATGCTGCGGCTCTTATTATGAGCGAGGAAAATATCTGCTATTTCACATCCTTCCACTCCTCAAACGGTTATCTTGTTGTAACAGGGGAGAAGGCAATATTTTTAACAGATTCCCGCTATATCGAGGCGGCAGGAAATAAAATTAAAACCTGTGATGAGATAATCGAAACAAAGGGTATGGCGAAGAGCCTTGTGCCTGCAATAAAAGCACTGGGTGTCAGCTCTCTTATGCTTGAAAGCGAAAGAGTTACCGTTGCAAGATATAACGAAATCAAAAAGCTTTTCGACGGTACCGATATAATCTGTGACGGTGAGCTTGATAAAGAAATCAATAAAATCAGAATGACGAAAAACGCCGATGAAGTGGCAAAAATCGTTAAGGCTCAGCGCATAGCAGAGAAGGCTTTTCAGCACATTTTAGGCTTTATCTCCGTGGGCAAAACAGAAAGGGAAATCGCTCTCGAGCTTGATTATTTTATGCTCAGAGGCGGCGCAGATGCACTCTCCTTTGAAACTATTGCTGTCAGCGGCAAAAACAGTTCACTGCCTCACGGTGTGCCTTCGGATAAAAAAATCGAAAGCGGCGATTTCATCACAATGGATTTCGGTGCGGTTACCGACTTCTATCACAGTGATATGACCCGTACCGTTGCGATGGGAGAGGTTTCCTCTAAGCAGGCTGAGGTTTATGAAACTGTTCTTGAGGCTCAGCTTAAGGGTCTTGAAGCAATAAAAGCAGGTGTACCCTGCCGTGATGTTGACGCAGTGTCAAGAAAGATAATTGCCGACAAAGGCTACGGTGACTTTTTTGGTCATGGACTTGGTCACGGTGTAGGCGTTGAAATTCATGAAAGTCCCTCACTTAACCATTCAAGTGAAGCAATGCTTGAAGAAGGACACATTGTAACTGTAGAACCGGGTATATATCTTCCCGGAGAGTTTGGTGTCAGAATTGAAGATATGGCACTCGTTACGGCAGACGGCTGTGAGAATCTGACAGTTTGCGATAAAAAGCTGATAGTGCTGTAATTCGGAATTCGGAATGCGGAATTCGGAATTGCGACAATTCGTCTGCCATTGGATAGATTTTACCCGCAGAGATAACTTTTCTGAAGAGGATTTTAATATGAATGATAGTATTATTTTAAGCAAAACAAAAGAATTTGCTGTCAGAATAATCAGACTGTATAAAATGCTTGAAAATGAAAAGAAAGAGTATATTCTTTCCAAGCAAGTATTAAGAAGTGGAACAAGTATCGGTGCTAATACAAGAGAAGCAATGAGAGGACAGAGCAAAGCTGATTTTTATTCAAAACTCAATATAGCTTTGAAAGAAGCAGATGAAACAGCATATTGGCTTGAACTTTTATATGAAACTGAATATATCACAAAGTCGCAATTTGAAAGCATTTATAAGGATTGTGAAGAAATCATAAGCTTATTGGTATCTATAACAAAAAAACAAAAATCGGACAGATGAAACTGATTTCTGCGGGATGCGAGTTCGTTTATTGTGGGGGGTTCCCGCAATTCCGAATTTCGAATTCCGAATTCCGAATTTAGCGGAGGTTTTTATGTACGAAAACGAGATAAAAAAAGAAGTTGCTCTGCTTGTCAGTGTTGACACAGGCGAGTTTGATGCCGAGGTGTCCATTGACGAGCTTGAAGAGCTTGCGTATACAGCAGGTGCCGAGGTTATCGGCAAGGTTATACAGAAAAAAGAAGCACCCGAAAAGGCTACCTTTGTGGGTGTGGGCAAGCTTGCGGAGATAATTGCTTTTATAGCTGAAAATCCCGTTGACCTGCTTATATTCGACAGTGAGCTTTCACCGTCTCAGCAAAGAAACCTTGAAAGACTGACCAAGGTACGCGTTATAGACAGAACTATGCTTATACTTGACATCTTTGCCGCAAGAGCGAGAACAAGTGAAGGTAAGCTTCAGGTGGAGCTGGCACAGCTTAAATATTCACTTCCGCGCCTTGCAGGTCAGGGTACGGCATTGTCACGTCTTGGTGGCGGTATCGGTACAAGAGGTCCCGGTGAAACAAAGCTTGAAAGCGATAAAAGACACATCAGACGAAGAATAGACAAGCTCCAGGAGGAGCTGAAAGCCCTTGAAAAGCGCAGAAATCAGATGCGCAGAAGACGCGAAAAAGACGGTGTGCAGACGGTTGCCATCGTGGGCTACACCAATGCAGGCAAGTCCACGCTTATGAATGCGCTGACACAGGCAGGGGTGCTTGCAGAGAATAAGCTCTTTGCTACTCTTGACCCTACATCAAGGGCGCTCATACTTCCCGACGGCAGACAGGTTATGCTTGTTGACACCGTTGGTCTTATAAGACGACTTCCTCATAAGCTTGTTGAGGCATTTAAATCAACTCTTGAAGAAGCTGCCGAGGCTACGGTTATACTCAATGTCTGCGATGCAAGTGACGAACATTCCGCAGAGCATCTCGAAGTGACAAGAGAGCTTCTAAATGAGCTTGGCTGCGAAGGTAAGCCCATAATCAGCGTTATGAATAAATGTGACCTTGTAGGTGATATATATTCAATGCCCACCTTCGGCAAGACCGTTATGATTTCAGCACTGAAGGAAAGAGGCTTCGAGGAGCTTCTTGATGCAATTCTCAAAGAGCTTCCTCCCACAAGACGCAAAACAGAGCTTCTGCTGCCCTTCTCAATGGGAGCTATTGCAGCCCAGATAAGAAAAGAAGGCGTTGTTGAAGAGGAGGAATACCGCCCTGAAGGCCTTTATATGAAGGCCACGATTGATATGCTCCTTCTTGACAGAATAAAAGAATTCATCATAGATTAATTCGGAATTCGGAATGCGGAATTCGGAATTGCGCTCAAAGATATATAGGTAGTAAAATTCTACCCGCAGAGTTTACTTTGTATTTTGAGGAATAGAAATGAATGGAAATATTGTTGTAAATAAGACGAAAGCGCTTGCCATAAGAATTATAAAGCTATATAAAATGCTTGAAACTGACAAAAAAGAATATGTTATTTCTAAACAAGTTCTCAGAAGCGGAACCAGCATTGGAGCAAACACAAGAGAAGCAATGAGAGGGCAGAGTAAAGCAGATTTTTATTCAAAACTGAACATCGCCTTGAAAGAAGCTGATGAAACTGAATATTGGATTGAACTTTTATATGAAACCGAGTATATAACCAAAACTCAATTTGACAGCATATATAAAGACTGCGAAGAAGTTATAAGCCTGCTTGTTTCTATAACAAAAAAACAACAAAAATAAGCAGGAATTATACTTTGCGGGTGTTGAGTGGTTGATGGTATTCACTTTATCGCAATTCCGAATTCATAATTCATAATTCCTAATCGTCGGTAGCAATGCCGACCATAAAGCCGTCAAGCTCTATTGAGCAGACATCGGCGCCTATGACTATTCCGTCATAGACCAATATATTGCCGCGGATTACTCCGTCAGAATTTTCATAGCCGGGATAGTTTTTAATTTCATAGCTCCAGAATTTGGCGCGTCTGCCCTTGTATTTGCTAAGGTCAAGTCCCTGACTTTTCTGCAGGGCGTTATATTCCTCATAGGTTTCGTCAAATTCCTCGGGGATGACTATCTCCTTGACTTCAAGCGGGTCGGTGCTGATTTCCCATCCGAATTGGGAAAAGAAGGCAATTCTTTCTTCGGCATTTGATGCCCTCATATTCATTCCGCCAATTTTTGCGGCAGGTGCTGCAGCAGTTGACGAAACTGAGATTATACCGCCAATAACGGCAAAAAGGCATATTAAAGCTGCGGCGGCATAATATTTAATCTCTTTTCTTTTTACGGAAATAACAAACACGTTCATTCCACCAATCATATAAAATCATTCAGTAAATTATATGTTTCATATTTTATAATATAACTTCATTTCGGAGGAAACAATGGACTATATCCCTTATAACTCTTCAAATACCCTTCATAAAAGCAAGTTCGGTGCTGTACGCGAGGGGGATAACTTTGTTTTCAAGGTTGTTTTACCCCGCCGTTTGCAGTGCAGCGGCGTTGATCTTGTTATCAGAAGCGACAAGGGCGAATATAAATATATTCCCATGACCTGGCTTTCAATGGAAGGTGAAGGCGAAGAGTGGTGGGCTCTCGGTTATACTGCCGAGGCTCCCGACATTTATTTTTATCATTTTGAATACAACACCCCTTGGGGCAGAAGTTCAATAAAGCACTGCGGCGACCATTTAGGCAATCTCACTAAAGGTACCTTTGATTGGCAGCTCAGTGTTTATGCCAAAGACTTTACAACTCCCCATTGGCTTAAAGGAGGATTGTTCTATCAGATTTTCCCTGACAGATTTTATTTTTCAGGTGAAGCTAAAAAGAATATCCCTTCAGGCAGAGTGCTGAGAGATGATATTGACGGCGAGCCTGAATGGAGACCTACTCCTGACGGCAGGGTACTCAATAACGACTATTTTCAGGGCGACCTCAAAGGCATTGAAGAAAAACTCGACTATATAGAAAGCCTCGGTGTCACCTGCATTTATCTCAACCCCATATTTGAGGCACAGTCAAACCACCGCTATGATACGGCAGATTACAGTAAAATTGACCCCTTACTCGGCACTGAAAAAGACCTTGAAAGCCTTTGCAAAGCTGCCGCAGAAAGAGGCATTTCCGTTATACTTGACGGCGTTTTCAGCCATACGGGCGACGATAGCATTTACTTCAACAAATACGGCAGATATGACAGCCCGGGCGCATATCAGTCAAAGGAGTCACCATATTATAAGTGGTATAAATTTATTGAGCATCCCCAAAAATATCATTCCTGGTGGGGCATAAGCATACTGCCTGAGGTTATTGAGGAAGCACCTGAGTTTATTGAATTTATTACAGGTGAAAACGGCATAGCAAGACGGTGGCTTCGCTCAGGTGTACGCGGTTGGCGACTTGATGTTGCAGATGAATTACCCGACGTTTTCCTTGATGAATTCAGAAAGGCTGTCAAGGCTGAAAATCCCGAGGCTCTCGTTTTAGGCGAGGTCTGGGAAGACGCTTCTAATAAGTTTGCCTACGGTCAGAGAAGACACTATTTCAGAGGCGACGAGCTTGACAGTGTTATGAATTATCCCTTTGCTGAGGCAATAATCAGCTTCGTAAGACACGGCAAGGTTGAAGGCTTCACCTCTAAAATAATGACAATACTTGAAAACTATCCCAAATGTGTTGTTGATGTGCTGATGAATCATATAGGCACTCATGACACAATGAGAGCAATAACTGCACTTGTGGGCGAAAGCTGTGAATACCGTGACAGACAGTGGCAAAGTAGCCACAGCCTCAGCGAAACACAGTATAAACGGGGCGTTAAGCTCCTTAAAATGGCTGCGGCAATTCAGTATATGCTTCCCGGTGTGCCTTGCCTTTACTACGGCGATGAGGCAGGTGTGCAGGGCTATAAAGACCCCTTCAACCGTACCTGCTATCCCTGGGGCAAAGAAAACGAAGAGCTTTTAGAGTATTATAAGAGCCTTGGCAAAATAAGAAAAAGCCTTCACTGCTTAAAGGAAGGCGAATACTATACTGTGTCTGAGATGCTTTCTTGCCTTGCATTTGTAAGACACGATGATGCAGAAAAAATTATGCTTATAGCTAACCGCAACGAACACGAAATCGACTATTTCCTGCCGCCTGAATGGCATAACTCAAAAACACTTCTGGGTGCAGAGGTGCAGGGAGATAAGGTAAAGGTTGAGGCTCTCGGCGTTGCAATATTGTATAAGAATTCGGAATTATGAATTCGGAATTCGGAATTGCGGGGCGGCTTTGTTGAAGGATGAAGGCTGATACCGCTAAACATCAGCGCGTTTTTGATTCGTCTTGCCTTCCCTTTTTAGGGGAAGGTGGCAGACCGAAGGTCTGACGGATGAGGTCAACCGCGACAGAAAAAAGAATGCCTGTCCGGCGAGGACGAAAAGAATTCGGAATTGCGGGGAAGGTTTGTTGAAGGATGAAGTCTTATACCACCAGGTGAGAACAATTTATTAAATTAAGAAAGGAGTATTCGGCGGGAAGATAGCTGTTTTCGAAAGAAGCCAGAGCGCAATTCCGAATTCCGCATTCCGAAATCCGAATTTGAAAAAAATGAGTGACTGGACTGAAGTGAAAATCAGTGTAAATGCTGACGATATTGACAAAGCAGGCGACATAGCCTCAATGGTTGTGCCTTACGGAATTTACATCGAGGACTACCGTGACCTTGAAAAAGAGGCGTGGGAGATAGCTCACATTGACCTTATTGACGAGGATTTGCTCAAAAAAGACAGAAGCAAGGCAATAGTTCACGTTTATATTTCACCTGAGGAAAATCCTATGGAGGCGGTTGCATTCCTTCGTGAGAGGTACTCTGCCGAAAACATTGAAAGTGAGATTATCCTCAATCAGTGCAAAAACGAAGACTGGGAAAACAACTGGAAGCAGTATTTTCATCCCATTCCTGTTGGTGAAAAGCTTCTCATAAGACCCACCTGGGAAGACGAGTTTGACCCTCAGGGCAGGGCAGTACTCAATATTGAGCCGGGTCTTGCCTTCGGCACGGGTACTCACGAAACAACACGCCTTTGCCTTGAAACTCTCGAAAAACATATAAAGCCCGGTGTGAGTGTGCTTGACATAGGCTGCGGCAGCGGTATTCTTTCAATTGCTTCGCTTCTTCTCGGTGCTGACAAGGCAGTAGGCGTTGACATTGACGCGCTTGCCGTTAAAACAGCTCAGGAAAACGGTGAAGTCAACAACCTTCACGAGCCTGAATACACCATTCTTCAGGGCAATCTGACAGACAAGGTTGAGGGCAAATATGACGTGGTTGTGGCTAATATTGTTGCTGACGTTATCATTATGTTCTGCAAGGATGTGGCAAAGTTTATGAAGGACGATGCCCTTTTCATCACTTCGGGCATTATCGATACAAGAGAGCAGGATGTTATCGATGCTTTCGCACAGTACGGCTTTGAAATTGTGGCAAGGCACACTAAGGGCGGCTGGGTCTGCTTTGAGACGAAAACCAAGTAAATTCGGAATGCGGAATTGCGCATACTCTGCCGAAAAGGGGAGTAGTTGACCGCAGAGATGGTTTCAAAAAGGAAATCCGTTATTATTTACATTGTTATAAGCGAGATTCGATTAATACAGGGGACGGTTCTTTGTGCGAACAGCACCAAGAACTGTCCCCTGTGTGCATTGACAAGCACAAACCTCAATGCTATAATTTTCATGGGGTGATATTTATGCCAAGACAGGCTCGTCAAAAGAGTGAAAGCGGAATATATCATATTATGCTAAGAGGAATAAATAAGCAACAGATATTTCTGGACGATGAGGATTATGGAAAGTTTCTTTGGGTGCTGCATGCTGTTAAAGAAACAAGTGAATTTAGATTGTTTGCCTACTGTCTAATGGGAAACCATATACATCTACTCATTAAATGTGAAAAAGAGCCTTTGGAACAAATATTCAGAAGAATAGGCAGCACATTTGTATATTGGTATAATGTTAAATATCAAAGGGTCGGTCATCTGTTTCAGGATAGATTTAAAAGTGAACCGATAAATGACGAATCATACCTGTTTACTGTAATAAGATATATACACCAAAATCCAATCAAGGCAAGTATTTGCAATAATATAGGTGATTACCGTTACAGTAGCTTCAGAGAGTATTGCGGTAATGCATGGCTTATTGACAGTGACTATATTTTACAAATGATGCCTATGGACGCTTTTGTTGCTTATAATAATCAGAGTAATGAAGATAAATGCCTTGAAAATGATGATAACTTAATAAAAAAGCTTACTGATGAGCAGGCTATGGAAATAATCAGACTGTATTCAGGATGTAACAATCCCGATGAGTTTCAGCAGATTAAACCGGGTGAACAAGGGGAATTATTTGAAAAGTTAAAGGAAGAAGGTCTCTCCTTAAGACAGATAAGCCGACTTACCGGAGCGAAGATGTCGGTTATCAGAAGGTATTGCTGAGAGGGGACAGTATAAAGCCACACAGGGGACAGTTCTAAGTGCTGAGCGCACCAAGAACCGTCCCCTGTATTAGTTTGCGGTTATATTCCGAATAATTTTTTTGCATTCTCGTTGCAAGCATCAATAAGCTCCTGCACGTCCATTCCCTTGACCTCTGCAATCTTTTCTGCAGTGTAGGCTATGTGAGCTGAATCACATCTCTTGCCTCTGAAGGGTACGGGTGTCATATAGGGCGCATCTGTTTCTAAGAGAAGTCTGTCAAGGGGCAGATATTCCGCAACCTCTACAGGACGTCTTGCATTCTTGAAGGTCACAGCACCGCCAAGGCCGATATAAAGGCCAAGCTTCACAATTTCCTCAGCCATTTCCCTTGAGCCTGAGAAGCAGTGTACAACGCCTTTCGGTCTTAACTCTTTTAAGATATTCAGCGTGTCCTCGTGAGCCTCTCTGTCATGAATGATAACGGGCAGACCGAGTTCATTTGCCAGTTTAATTTGCTGAGTGAAAACCTCAATCTGTCTGTCGCGTGGGGAAAAATCATAGTGATAGTCAAGACCTATTTCACCCACTGCCACAACCTTTTCGTGAGAGTAGAGAGCGGATATTTTGGCAAGGTCCTCATCAGTGCAATCGGCAGCCTCGTGTGCGTGAACGCCTACTGCAGCGAAAAAATTGGGGTACTTCTCAGCAAGCGCTATGGTAGCAAGACTTGATTTAAGGTCACAGCCGCAACCTACTATGTGTGAAACGCTTCCCTTAAAGAGAGAGGACAGAAGCTCATCTCTGTCCTCATTAAAACGCTCATCATCATAGTGTGCATGAGTGTCAAAAATATTCTTATACATTTTATCTTACCTTTGAGCCTGCGGGGATGCCGTCAACGAAAATGACCTTAACATCGTCTTCACTGCAGTCTGCTGCAAGAATCATGCCCTGGCTCTCAACGCCGCAAAGTACGGCGGGCTTGAGGTTTGAAACAAGGATAATGCTCTTGCCTATAAGGTCCTCGGGCTTATACCATTTAGCGATGCCTGAAGCAACGGTTCTATCCTTGCCTGTGCCGTCATTGAGTGTGAGCTTAAGGAGCTTCTTAGCCTTTTTAACGGGTTCGCAGGCAGTGATTTGTGCAACTCTCAGGTCAACCTTCATAAAGTCTTCAATGCCGATTTTAGCCACGCCTTCAATTTCTTCAATTGTCTTTTCATTTGCCTGGGCAGCCTTCTGCTGAGCCTCTATGTCAGCGAGCATCTTTTCAGCATCGATTCGTGCAAACAGGGGAGTAGCTTCGCCAACCTTGCCGCCGCAGGGGAGTGCGCCAAAACTTTCGAGGCTTTCGTAGGTGTCGATATCACAGTTAATCTGCGCAAGAATAGCCTTTGATGTGTCAGGCATAAATGCCTTGAGGAGTACTGCAATATAGCGGATGCCTTCAAGCAGGTTATAAAGTACCGTACCCAGTCTTTCCTTCTGTGCTTCGTCTTTAGCAAGCGCCCAGGGAGCGGTTTCGTCAATATATTTGTTGCAACGCTTTGCAAGGTTGATAACTGCTTCAACAGCGTCTGCCATATGGTAGGAGTCGATCTTGCTTTCAACTGTCTTGAGAGTTTCAAGTGCGAATGCCTTGAGTTCATCGTCAAGTGCATCAGGGGATGCAGGAGCCTGAATTTCACCGCCGAAGTACTTATTGGTCATAGCAACTGTTCTGTTGACAAGGTTGCCCAGAGTGTTTGCAAGGTCGGAGTTATATCTCTCAATGATTGTTTCGTATGAGATTGAACCGTCATTTGCGTGAGGCATTTCTGAAAGCAGATAATATCTTACTGCATCAACGCCGATAAGCGAAGACAGCTCGTCTGCATAAATAACATTACCTCTTGACTTTGACATCTTGTCTGTGCCGAAAAGAAGCCAGGGATGACCGTAAACCTGCTTGGGTAAAGGCTCGCCAAGAGCCATAAGCATAATAGGCCAATAGATAGTGTGGAAACGAACAATATCCTTACCGATAATATGCACATCAGCAGGCCAGTATTTATTGTAAAGCTTGCCGCTGCCGTCGGGGTCATAGCCGAGTGCAGTGATATAGTTTGAAAGTGCATCAATCCAAACATAAACTACATGCTTGTCATCAAAGTCAACGGGAATGCCCCATTTGAAGGATGTTCTTGAAACGCAGAGATCCTGAAGTCCGGGCTTGATGAAGTTGTTGAGCATTTCCTTTTTACGGCTCTCAGGATAAATAAAGTTATCGTTGCTTTCGATATAATCCTCAAGCTGCTTCTGATATTTTGACAGACGAAGGAAATATGCTTCCTCCTTTGCCTTCTTTACTTCTCTTCCACAGTCGGGACATTTGCCGTCAACAAGCTGAGCCTCAGTCCAGAAGCTTTCGCAGGGAGTGCAGTAAAGACCCTCGTATTCACTCTTGTAGATATCGTCCTGCTCATAGAGCTTTTTGAATATCTTCTGAACAATCTTTTCGTGATAGTCGTCGGTTGTTCTGATGAATTTATCGTAGGTGGTGTTGAGTGTGTCACAGATGCCCTGAATTTCAGCAGCAACCTTGTCAACATACTCCTTGGGTGTTACACCTGCGCTCTTTGCATATTCCTCGATTTTCTGACCGTGTTCGTCAGTGCCTGTGAGGAAGAAAACATCATAGCCCTGAAATCTCTTGAAGCGTGCAATAGCGTCAGTGAGCACGATTTCATAGCTGTTGCCTATATGAGGCTTTCTTGAAGTATATGCAATAGCGGTGGTGATATAAAATTTACCTTTATTCATAAACATAACTTCCTTTCAAAATAATTACTCCCTTTATTTTACCAATAAAGGGAGGCTTTTGTCAATATCAATGGGCTATTTATCCTTTGCAGAAAGCACATTTTTATTCTTTATAATATAGTCCGCGGCGGAAATAACTGTCAGAACGAGAGAAGCGTAAATTAAAATCTGCTCCGGGACATATAGAATATCCAAATCAAGGAGAATAACTGTTGTCATAACCATCTGAGAGGCAGTCTTTGCCTTGCCCCAGGGTGATGCCGCAATAGCAACTCCCTTTTCGGCGGCGATTATTCTTATACCGCTTATGATAAACTCTCTTGCTATGATTATTATAACTATCCAAGGAGGTATATTTCCTTTGGCCGTCAGGCAAACGAGCGCCGAGCAGACAAGCAGCTTATCTGCAATGGGGTCCATAAATTTGCCGAAGGATGTAACCATATTATATTTTCTTGCTATTGTACCGTCTAATTTATCCGTCAGGGTAGCTATGATAAAAATACCAAGTGCGATATAAGGGTTATACGCAGTGAAATCATAGAGTGCAAAGACTACAAAAAACGGCACGAGTACCACACGGAAAATTGTCAATTTATTTGCTAAGTTCATAATTCACCTCGGTTTTTTATTGATGATAGCATAGATTATGTTAACAATTCTACTTTTTTAACCATAAGTTTACATTAAAGAAAATAGATTATTTGATATTTTTTTACATATAAACAAAATTTTGGCGGTTTAATGCTTTACAAAGCTAAAAAAATGTGTTAAAATAAACACCTATTTATTTGACAGGAGGAAATCAAATGGATTCATCTACATTACAAATTTTTCTTGCTATGGCAGGCTATATGCTTATAGTTATAGGTATCGGCCTTTTCTATGCAAAACGTTCAAACAAAAGCTCTGAAAACTATTTCATCGGCGGCAGGACACTCGGTCCCTGGGTTGCAGCAATGAGTGCTGAGGCATCGGACATGAGCGGTTGGCTTCTTATGGGTCTTCCCGGTGTTGCTTATTGGTGCGGTATTGCCGACGCTGCATGGACTGCTATCGGTCTTGCAATCGGTACATATGTCAACTGGCTTATCGTTGCCAAGAGACTTAGAAAATATTCAACCGTTGCAGGCAACGCTATTACAATTCCCGAGTTTTTCTCAAACAGATATCACGAGAAGAAGAATATCATTATGACACTGTCAGCTATCTTTATTCTTATCTTCTTTACTGTTTACGCTTCAAGCTGCTTCGTAACCTGCGGTAAGCTTTTCAGCACCCTTTTCGGTTACAGCTATCATTCAATGCTTATTATCGGTGCAGTTTTCGTTGTAATTTACACCTTCCTCGGCGGCTTCCTTGCTGAGAGTGTATCAGACTTTATGCAGGCAGTTGTTATGGTTATAGCCCTTGTTACAGTTCTCGTTATGGGTACCATCAACGCAGGCGGTCTTGATGCAGTTATCGAAAATGCACAGGCAATTCCCGGCTATCTTTCACTCACAAGTTTGGCTACACCTATTACAAATGCAGACGGTGTTCAGCAGGTAATTAATGGCGTGCCTCAGTTTGGTGAAGCAAGCAGCTACGGACTTCTCACAATCCTCTCAACTGCTTCATGGGGTCTCGGTTACTTCGGTATCCCTCAGGTGCTTCTGAGATTTATGGCTATCAGAAAGACTAGTGAACTCAAGAAGTCACGCCGTATTGCAACTGTATGGGTTATAATTTCACTCTTTGCCGCAGTTTGCATCGGTGTTATCGGCAGAGCTATCTTCCCGGCTGAAGAGAATCTTCTCACAAGCGGTGGTGCAGAAAACGTATTTATCAACCTTTCAGAGTATCTTCTTCCCGCACTTCTTGCAGGTGTTGTTATGGCAGGTGTGCTTGCTGCAACTATCAGCTCATCTGACTCATATCTTCTTATTGCATCATCAGCTTTTGCAAAGAACATCTATGAGAAGTCACCCAAGGCAGCCAAGTTCTACACAAAGCTCACAAAGAAGGATGCAGATGACAAGGCAGTTATGTGGGTGTCAAGAATTGCTCTTCTTATAATCTCCGTTATCGGTATAGTAATTGCCTGGGACGAAGATAGCGTTATTTTTGATATCGTATCCTTCGCATGGTCAGGCTTCGGCGCAACCTTCGGACCGATTATGCTCTTCTCACTTTTCTGGAAGAGAACGACCTATCCCGGTGCTATTGCAGGTATGGTTTCAGGTGCAGCTATGGTATTCATCTGGAAGCTTGCACTTAAGCCCGCATTCGGCGGCATCTTCTCAATCTATGAGCTTATGCCTGCATTCCTCGTTTCATGTCTTTTCATTGTTGTGGTTTCACTTCTTACAAAGAAGCCTTCAAAGGAAATCGAAGAGGAATTCGAGCTTGCCAAGACAGGCAATATTGAGGAATAATTAAAAAGAAAAAGTTAGAGCAGACAGCGTAAAAGTTGTCTGCTTTTTTGTATTGACAATAAGGAGTTTTATGATATAATTATGTGGATATGCGGATGTGGTGGAATTGGCAGCATTGAGCCAGACCGCCGCCGGTGGCGGATGAAGGGAAGGCGAAATGGCGCAGCGGTCAAAATTCATAGGCGGTGGAGCCGTAATGAATTTTGGGAACCGCAAGAGTCACACGCTCGTTGTAAAAAATAGTATAAATTTGCGGATGTGGTGGAATTGGCAGACACGCAAGATTTAGGTTCTTGTACCGTAAGGTGTGCAGGTTCAAGTCCTGTTATCCGCACCAAAAATCGACGAATTTCGACAGAAGTTCGTCGATTTTACTTTTTACCTGTTACTTCTTCACTCTTCACTAATCTTCGGGTCGATTTTTGGCGAGGTAATAAGTAAGAAGTAAGAGTGAATAAGTGTGGGCGGGACACCCGCACCCGATTGTAATTTCATATTTTATGTGATATAATTAGTTTGATAAATAAGAATTTTACGGAGGAATAAAGATGCTTACACACGTTGGCACAAATACAATAGAGACGGAGAGATTAATACTTCGAAGGTTCGAATATACAGATGATGACGCAATGCTTAAATATTGGGTTGCAGACGAGAAAATACAATCATTATATTCTGAACCAGTGTACTCTACTAAAGATGAGGTAAAAGGGTTGCTTGACAAGTATATAGGTTCTTATGAAAAGAATGAATATTATCGTTGGGCTGTTGTTGAAAAAACAACGGGTGAATGTATAGGACAGATAGCATATTTTTTGGTTGATAGTAAGAATCATTTTGCTGAAATTGAATATTGCATTGGTTCGGATTTTCAGTGTAAAGGTTTTGCAACAGAGGCAACAAAAGCAGTTATTGCATATGGATTCGATAGAATGAATTTGCACAAGGTTCAAATTTGTACTAAGACTATTAATGCACCATCAAAACGAGTAATAGAAAAATGTGGTTTTGTATATGAAGGAACATTGAGAGACTATTTCTATATGAACGGAGAATATGTTGGAAGATTATATTTTTCAATATTAAGAAATGAGTTTGAAACTATGGAATAGGATATTTGTAGGAGAGACAACTTTCAGTTTGACGGAGCGTCAAATTCCAATTTATCGACTTGTTGCTATTTTGACCTGCAAACACA
>JAZSKE010000079.1:0-6572 GCA_045534675.1 Acutalibacteraceae bacterium | reverse complement strand
TCATGCTACGCACGCATAACATTCCGCAAACAGGAAAAATAGTTAATACGAAACCAATCCCGCAGTCTGACTGCAAGGCAATCAACCTATTATTTGCTTGTTATGGAGATTGCTTTTACACAAAATTTTCGGGGCTGCCCTGTTTTGACGCATAATTTATTCTGTTGTCAACCAGTGCGATCTCTAAAATTAATCAAATTAGAAAGACAGATTCCCTATCAATAATCCTTTTCTTTGCCGCAGTTTGTGCAGACTTTTTTGAATAGTCCTTTGAAGGAGCCACCGCAGTGTTGGCAGAGACCTCGCTGACGGTAAGCAGCCTTTTGTTCCTCTATGCGTTTCTGACGGTAAGCAGCTTTTTGTTGTTTTATGCGTTTCTTTTCTTCAGCAATGCGTTTTTCTTCTGCAAGACGTTTTGCTTCCGGCCGCTTTTCTTCAGCTATTCGCTTTTCATCAGCTAATCGTTCTTTTTCGGCAAGCTTTTTTTCCATTTTTATCTTACGTTCTTCTTCAAGGTTATCTAAATTATCAAAAAGCTTCCACTCAGAAACATCGCATTGATTATAAGAGTTGCAACCAGTAGCAATAACTGTACCGTCTGCTTTGATTCCGACTGTGTAATCGTTACCCGCTGAAACAACTATTATATCACTCCACTTTGAAACATCACACTTACTACCCGTGGCTACAACTGTGCCGTCAGCTTTCAAACCAACTGTATGATTACCACCTGCTGAAACAGTTATTATATCAGTCCACTCAGAAACATCACATTGACCTGAGCATCGACCATAAATATCTTTTCCCGCAGCAACAACTGTGCCGTCTGCTTTAAGTCCGACTGTGTGACGGTTACCTTCTGAAACAGCTATTATATCACTCCAATCAGTAATACAAGAAAAATTGATACTTCCCGTAGCAACAACTGTTCCATCTGCTTTAAGAGCAACTGTGTGTTCTTTACCTGCTGAAACAGCTATTATATCACTCCAATAAAAAACATCACATCTATCGAATAAGTTTTTTCCTGTAGCAACAACTGTTCCATCTGCTTTAAGTCCGACTGTATGTTCTTCGCCTACTGAAACAGCTATAATATCACTCCACTTTGAAACATTGCATTGACCTGAAAAATTTTTTCCCGTAGCAATAACTGTACCGTCTGATTTAAGACCTACTGTGTAAAGAGGACCTGCTGAAACAGCTATTATGTCACTCCACTTTGAAACATCACATTGACCTTCT
Organism: Acutalibacteraceae bacterium; assembly: GCA_045534675.1. Taxonomy (GTDB): domain Bacteria; phylum Bacillota; class Clostridia; order Oscillospirales; family Acutalibacteraceae; genus UBA6857. The sequence continues at coordinate 5,327 of JAZSKE010000079.1, read as the reverse complement.
TCATTACATCCTGTAGCAACAACTGTACCATCCGACTTAAGCCCAACTATGTGATTACTGCCAGTAGAAATTATATTCTTCACACTGGAAATCTTTTCACGAACCGGCGTCAATCTTTTTATTGCTTCCTCTCTTAGTTTTTCTTCTAAATAGCGCTTCTCTTCGGCTTCCTTCTCTTTTCTGGTTCTTTCTTCTTCAGCTTCTTTTTCAAGTGATATCAGTTTATTAAGCAGTGCTTTGTCAGCATATTGTTTTGCTCTGATATAGTTTTTATTAGTAAGATCACCGCTGTAAACGAGGTTTTTTTCAGTGTTGACTTTAAGTTCCGCCATAGCCAAGCCGAGATATGCCTCAGCACATTCAGCGTTAATATTCAGAGCCTGGTCAAAAAATCCTCTCGCTTCGCTCCAATTTTCGTCTTCAAGCGAAAGCTTACCGCGCTTTAAGAAGCTTTCAATATTAGCACCGCCTTCAACCTTTACCGTACCGGTAACCTCAACCGTTCCTTCGACCTGAACGGTACCTTTTATTTCCTGTATCTTGGCTTTTGCCCATGATGTATCATATTGTAAACCGCAGTACTCACATTCAAAAATACCTTCAGGTTTACCCACGAGCTTACCGCCGCAAACCTCACATTGTAACATTGCCATGTTTTTTCTCCCTTAAGCGTAGTTTATTATTTTCTCTTATACATCTTACACTGAGCATTTCTATCCTCAAACAAATCAATTATCTGTCCCGCAAGAACTTTCGCATAGGAAATATCACCGATCTGAATGGTTGAACCAAGCTCGCCGATTTTATCTGTAATTTCACTTTCGATCGCATACAGCTCCTCGCAGGATACCGGGTCACTGTATTTTGCGGTATCGCTGAGCTTTTCAAGAAGCTTAAGTAAATCCTTGTCATCAACACGGCGCATGATGCTGTCAATATTGATTCTGAAGGTTTTAATCTGTACTGTCTGGCGCTCTTCCTCTTCTTCAAGTTTGATAATTTCATCCTTTGCCGTATCGGTAAGAAGTACAAGAACAATAAACACACCGAGAATAATCACGCTCACCACATATATAATCCAGCCGGGGAAATTCTCAATAAAGTTAGCCGCAACCGAGAAAACAAGTGAAACACCAAGCTGAACAGCAAGGTAAATAATGCCCATTCTGAACACGGGGAAGGCATATACCTTTTTACGGAGTGTTTCAGCACCGTTGGCGGCAAGAAGCACAACGCCAATCTGCAAAATAACGGAAACCATACCGAAGATATATGCACCCCAGAAGGTGGGTGTATGCTTAAAAGGAATTGCAAAGCTGATTACATTGTAAAGCACAAGTACAACAGCAAAAATGATGAGATTTTTAATTGTGTTTTTATCAAGCTTTTTCATTTTTTATCATTCCTTTCCTTTACCGCAGTTGTCACAGAATTTACCTGTTATGCCTTTTCTGCCGCAGGAGCAATCCCATGTTGTGGGTTCTTCGGGCTTCTTCGCTCCGCAATTTGAACAGAAATTACCGGTTATGCCTTTATTGCCGCAGGTACAGTCCCATGCTTTGGGAGGCTCAGGCTTTTTAGCACCACAATTACTGCAGTAGTTTCCTGTTATACCTTTATTGCCGCAAGGACAGTCCCATGTTTCAACGGGAGCTGGCTTCTTCGCACCGCAGTTTGAGCAAAAATTGCCTGCAATACCCTTTACACCGCAAGCGCAGTCCCATGTATCAGCAGCGGGAATATCACCTGCAACAACATTACCGAAGCCGGCACCTAAATCAGCAGCACCGCCCATAATGGGATTAAGTGCTTCTTTCGTCATACCGATAACGCCGCCCATTGCACCAAGAGCAACACCGAGTGAAGCAACATCGCCAAGACCGCCCATTGAGCCGCCTTCACCGCCTGTAAGTCCGTTCTGCATAGCTTCCATACCAACCATACGAGCAGTTTCCTGCTGATAGGTGTAGCCTTTAGCCTGCATTTCTGCAGCCTCAGCAAAGGCCTGTGCCTTATATGCTTCAGCTTCTGCCTGAGCTTTGATTTTAAGAGCCTCTGCTTCACCCTGTGCACCGACAAGCTTTAACTGAGCTTCAGTCTGTGCTTCGATGATTTTTCTGCCTTGTGCGGCTTCCGCTTCAGCTTTTCGCACTTCTTCTTCACGTACACGGAGAGTTTTCTCAGCGAACTGCTGACGAAGTCTTCTGTAGTTGGGGTCATCGTCGGGAGTAACGATGTTTGTAATATAGAATTCGGGCATAGTAAGACCGTACTCTTCGAGAGTTTCATTAAGAAGAGCCGTCATCTTTTCGGAGATAACATCGATATGCTCATCGATTTCGAGAATATTTATGCTGTTCTCTTTGATAACACGGGCAAGGTTAGCCTTAACCTTATTCATAATAAGTGCCTTGAACTTGCCGACAACAAGAGTGACGCCGTAGGATTCCTCGCCGTTGATTTCACTCTGTGTGAACATACCTGCAGTACCGACAAGCTTAAGCACAAGCTTTCTTGAATTGCTGACACGGAGGTTGAATTGACCGCAGGCACCGATTTCAATATGTAAGCCTGAAGCAGGGTCAAAAAGTCGCACCTTTGAATCTGTGCCCCACTTAATACCCATCTGAGTTGTCATATTGATGAAGTAAACTTCAGAATGGAAGAATTCATCGGCATTTGTAGGCAATTTATAAAGTGTTTCAAGAGCAGGTAGATTCTGTGTTGCAAGTGTGTAACGTCCCGCACCGAAAAGGTCGAGAGCCTGACCGTCACGGAAGAAAAGTGCCTCCTGGCTTTCGTGAACAATAAGCTGTGAGCCGAGGTTAAAATCTTCAATGGGGTGTTTCCATACAAAGACATCGTTTTCGCCCTCATATTTGATTACACTTGCAAGGCCCTGACTTTTAACTTCTTCCTTGGCAATCTGCTTCTGAACATCGATAACAGTTTCGCAAAGAGGGCAGGTATAGGTTGAAGCATTTTTAGCGGTAATGAGTGCACATGAGCATGAAGGGCAATGCATTTCAACGGCATTTTTCATACTCTCCACAGTATTGATTGGTTCCTTACAAACGGGACAGAGAGCCTTTTCACCCTTTGACTGGTCAAAGAGGACAGTGTTGTGACAGTGAGCACATTCCTTTGCTGTAATTTTATCACGGGCAACAGAGATTTCATAACCGCAGGTACACTGCACGTGACGGTTAAATACTTTTGAAGCCATAGTATAGTTATGGCACTGGGGACATTCAATTACAAATTTAGACATAATATTTACCTCCGGAAATAGTTTTTGATTTTTCTGTTAATTCTAATAGTTGAAACAAAAGCTGTCTAATTTTTTTATTAGATAAATCAGTATGCTCATTTAACAAAAATTTAAGTTCCCTGCGAATTTCTTGAAATTTTTCAGAAAACTCATACAATTCTTTTTCGGATATTGTCAATTCTTTTTTGTTGATTTTATTTTGTAGCAAAGTATGCAGAGTTTCTTTATCTCTTAACAATAATTCATTTGTCTTTTCTAAGTGGTTAAGTATTTGAGTTTTAATAATGTTGGTAGACTTACCACTATCAAAAACTATAGTTTTACAATTGTCACAATAAGCGTAAATGTCTTTTGTTTTAATGTTTGATTCTAAACAATATATACACAAATGTTCTTTCTTTTTTAAATCCATATGTAAATCTCCTTGAATAATCAATAATCCTTTTCTTTGCCGCAGTTGGTACACTTCTTTGTGAACAGGCCTTTGAAGGTGCCCCCACAGTGCTGGCAGAGTCCTTGAGAACGGAGATTAGCTTTTTGTTGCTCTATAAGCTGTTGCTTTCTCGCTACTTCTGCCATTTTTGTTCTTCGCTCTTCTTCTAAGTTGTCAAAATTGTCAAACAGTTTCCAATCAGAAACATTACACTCACCATAATTATTTTCACCTGCCACAACAACTGTACCATCGGACTTCAGACCAAATGTGTGACCCGCATCAGCTAAAACAGCAATAATATCTTTCCAGCCAAAAACATCACACTCTCCATAGTCATTTTCACCTACGGCAACGACTTTTCCGTTCGCCTTAAGACCAACGAAATGATCTTCCCCGGCAGAAAGAGCAACTATTTTTTTCAAATTTTGGTCCTCGTACATGTCTCCATCACAATAAACCGTACCATCACTTTCAAGACCTAAGGTATAATATGGACCTGCACAAATATCAACTATATTTGTCCAATCTTCTACATCACAAGCATCATCATACATAATGCCAACTTTACCTGCCGCAACAACTTCTCCGTTCGCCTTGAGACCAACAGTGTGACCATAGCCAACAGTAACAAAAACAATATCACTCCAATCCGAAACATTGCATTGTCCACCATCATTTTTACCTACAGCAACAACTGTGCCATTGGATTTCAAGCCAACAGTATGATGCTTACCGATTGAAATTGCAACTATGTCACACCAGTTCTCTATATTGCATTGACCTTTATCATTTTCACCCACAGCAACAACCGTGCCGTTGGATTTCAGTCCGACTGTATGATTTGCACCTGTTGAAATCGAAATTATATCAGTCCATTTACTTGTATTGCACTGACCTTTATCATTTTTACCTACAGCAACCACTGTGCCGTTGGATTTCAGTCCCACAGTATGAGACTCACCGACTGAAATTGCAACTATATCAGTCCATTCACTTGTATTGCACTGACCTTTATCATTTTCACCTACAGCAACAACTGTGCCGTCAGATTTCAGACCCACGGTATGCGAATAATAGAATGCAATTAAACTATTAACTGTCTTGAGTTCAGTTCTTATTTGTTCTACTTCTTTCTTAGCCTCTTGCCTTTCAACTTTTTTTCTTTCTTTTTTCTCTTTTATTTCTCTTGAAAAATCTTTTTCAAACTTTTCAAGAGCTGTAAGCAAGTTGTTATCAGCAAACTGTTTAGCTCTTTGATAGTTTTTATTTTGTAATCGCTTTTTAAAAGAATAATCCGTCAATGTTTTGAAGATGAAATCTCTTGCTGTTCCAACCTTTTCATCAACCATAGCTAAACACAAATAAGCCTCGGCACACTCAGCGTCTATATTCAATGCCTGATCAAAGCATTCTTTTGCTTTGGCCCAATCTTTATCTTGAATTGCCATTCTGCCACGTTTTAAAAGACTTTCAAGACTTGCGCTTCCCTCAACCTTTACCGTACCGGTAACTTCTACCGTTCCTTCTACCTGAACGGTACCTTTTATTTCCTGTATCTTAGCTTTTGCCCATGATGTATCGTATTGAATCCCACAATATTCACATTCAAAAATACCTTCA
>JAZSKE010000070.1:0-25820 GCA_045534675.1 Acutalibacteraceae bacterium | reverse complement strand
GTCCTTTGTGACAAGGCCTCTCTCCTCCCAGAAAATAAGGGCATCGCTGATGTCCTCTTCACCGTAGCCGATTGCCTTTGAAAGCTCGGCTAGGGAAACCTTACCTTCGGCACTGTGACGGAGCATATATAAAAGTGTTTTGAGCTGAAGTGCCGAGGCGAGACGCTTGTTATCGTCCACCACGCTGTTGGGCACGGCAAAAATTCCCGTAAACGCAAGGGGATTTATGTTGTAGTTCATTTTAAGTTCTCTTTCAATTAATATTTACCGAGGTACTTATCAATCTCCCACTGTGAAACGCGGGTGGAATATTCTCTCCATTCCTCCTGCTTTGCCTCGATGTATTTTTTATGTACGTGCTCGCCCATAGCTTCCTTTGCAAAGTCACTTGCAATGAATTCCTTTGTGGCCTCACGGAGTGTTTTGGGAAGGGAGTGGATGCCTGCTGCCTTTCTCTCCTCGGGGGTAAGGTCAAAGATGTTTGAATCCTTGGGAGCAGGAGGTGTCATATTCTTTTCGATGCCGTCAAGACCTGCCTGAAGCACTGCAGCCATAACAAGATAGGGGTTAGCTGAGGGGTCGGGATTGCGAAGCTCAATTCTTGTGCCTGCACCTCTTGCTGTGGGGATACGCACAAGGGGGCTTCTGTTCTTAGCAGACCAGGCAATATATACGGGAGCCTCATAGCCGGGAACAAGTCTCTTATATGAGTTGACTATGGGGTTTGTAATAACTGTCATAGCCTTGATGTGGTGCATAACGCCTGCAATGAAGTTATATGCCACACCGCTGAGACCTGCTGCATCTTCACTGTCACAGAAAGCATTCTCACCGTCTTTGAAAAGTGAAATATTTATGTGCATACCTGAACCGCAGATGCCGTAAATGGGCTTGGGCATAAAGGTTGCATAAAGACCGTGTGAATTGGCAAGGTTCTTGACAACATATTTGAAGGTCATAACATTGTCGGCCGTTCTGAGAACCTCGTCATACTTGAAGTCGATTTCGTGCTGTGCAATAGCATTTTCGTGGTGTGATGCCTCAATTTCAAAGCCCATCTTTTCAAGGCAGAGACAGATATCCTTACGGCATCTTTCACCTCTGTCAACGGGGCCTAAATCAAAGTAGCCGCCGTGGTCATAGGTCTTTGTGGTTGCCTTGCCCTGCTCGTCAAGGTGGAAGAGGAAAAATTCACACTCGGGACCTACACAGCAGGTGTAGCCCATGTCTGCGGCACGCTTTATGGCACGTCTTAAAACATATCTGGGGTCGCCCTCAAAAGGAGTGCCGTCTGCGTTATATACGTCACAGATAAGTCTTGCTGTCTTGCCTGAGGTTTCGTCCCAGGGAAGAATTACAAATGAGTCAAGGTCGGGATGCAGGCGCATATCGCTCTCTTCAATTCTGACAAAGCCGTCAATTGATGAGCCGTCAAACATACAGCCGTTACCCAGTGCCTTTTCCAGCTGGCTTGTTGTTATGCTCACGCTCTTGAGCGTACCGAGAATATCGGTGAACTGCAGGCAGATGAAATCAACCTGCTCCTCTTTTGTTATGCGGATTATATCTTCTTTAGTGTACCTTGCCATAAGCTCTCCTCTTTCTTTCGGAAAATAACCTGATCATATTCTAAATAACTATATCATTTATCGCAGATTTTGTCAATGTAAATAGAAATAAAATACGCAGAGTAAACTGTCAGTTTTTTCACGGTTACTATAATTGTTTACAGATTTTTACTTAACTAATCACCGGATATATGTTATAATTCCGATGTGAGATTATAATATAATCCCATTTTTATACAGATTACTTTTCTTTTATATACCCGAATGTATTTTATAACAGGAGGATAATAATGGATAAATATATAAATGCCATTAAAGACTTTTTCAACAGAATAAGCGATTCATATATACTTAATCCCACCAAGAAAACAATAACCGTTGCATTCTGCGCCGTGATAGCTCTTATCTGTGCCGTGTCGGGAATTTTTGTTATAAGCGAAGTGACAGGTGACGAACCCTCCACAACACAGGCGGACACCACCGACAGTATTTCCGCCATAGTCAATGCAAATGATGAAAATCCCCTTAAGGCAAACCTTCTTTTTGCCCTTGAGGGCGAGGATAAGCTGGAGCTTCTCGGTGTTATGCGCCTTTGCTCTGAGGATAAATGCGTTAAGGTGTCTTTTGTCAGCCCTGAAACCTACTGCAGCTTCAACAACCTGAGAGGCACCATGAATGACCACTATAAAAACGGCGGATCTACGGAGCTTGTGTGGGCAGTGGGCGAATTGGCAGGCATAAGCATTGAAAGATATATAATTGCCGATTACACCTCATTCAAAAGCCTGCTTAACAAAATAGGCGATATGAATGTTTTTCTCGAGCATGAGGTTATCTGCGGTCAGGATGCGGCAAGCCTTGTCATAGAAAAAGGCCCTCAGACCCTCATTCCGGAAATGATGACAAAATATTTCGGCTATCTCTGCAGTGATGTTGAGCGCTATGATTATGAGATAGCAAAAACAATGATGGCCTACGGTGAAAAGCTTTTCTGTACCGGCGACGAAAATGATATAGAAAAGAATTTCTCACTTATAGTCAGTAACTTCAAGACTGATATTTCTGCCCAGGATTTCGTCAGCTATAAATCTGCAATGAAAATACTTGCAGATAAGCAGATTCTCTCAGATGTTATCTTGGTTGAAACTCTCAGTGATATGAAAGAGCCGGAAAAAGAATAAAATATGCTGATAAAAAATCTCCGCACTGAAGGTACGGAGATAATTTTTTTACAGTTCAATAAGCTCATATTCCTTTGATCCTATTGAGAGGTCTGCGGCAGCATCAACGGTGAGTGTGCCGTTTCTCGTTTCAATTCTCTCAATAAGATGGTCTTTGCCCGGGTCGTCACTTGCATAAACAAGGTCAAGGCAGGCTCTGTCTATTGCTACGGGGTCGGTGGAAATGAGCATGCCGATATCCTTCATGCAGGGGTCTTCTGCAACAGCACAGCAGTCACAGTCAACGGACATATTTTTCATTACGTTGATATAAACAATATTGTCGCCGAAATATTTCACAACACTTGAGGCTGCATCCGCCATTGACTTAAGGAAGCTGTCGTGGTCTGCAGTCCAGATTTTTTCCGGCTCTCCCGCACCGTGGATATATGCCTTGCCGAATGAGGACGCCATACCTATTGAAAGCTGCTTCAGCGCTCCGCCGTAACCGCCCATGGGATGTCCCTTGAAGTGTGAGAGTACAAGAAGTGAGTCGTAGTTTTCAGTTGCCTTGCCGATATAGTTTTTCTTTATGCACTTGCCCTCGGGAATATCCAGGACCATATCGGGGCCTTCACCGTCAAGAATCTCCGTGGGGAAATATTCACTCCAGCCGTGCTTTTCTAAAGTTTTAAGGTGTTTCTGAGTTGTGTTTCTTTCACCGCCGTAAGCAGTGTTTGTTTCCACTACGGTACCGCCGACGGTGTCAATAATTTCTTTCCAGAAATCGGGAGTGAGGAAATTCTGATTTCCCACTTCACCGCTGTGAACCTTGACAGCCACCTTGCCGGGAAGCTCTTTGCCAAGAGCGTTCCAGAGCCTGAGTACGCTTTCACTTTCGCAGTTTCTTATAAAATATACCTTCTTCATATAATCACCCTTTGAGTTTAGTTTTCTTCTATATTATAATTTTAACAGGAAAATATGTCAAGTTAAGGCCGAAAATGCCCCTTCAAACCCCTAAAAATGACCGCGCAACAAAATGTAGCAAGGCTTTTTTGCCCTTTTTTAATGACATTTAAGGTTCATTGCTATAAAATGGAAGCAGGAGGTGAGAACTATGTAAGCTCATAAAAAACAAAAACTGAAATTTAAGGAGATGAAAAAATATGAAAACTCTCAAACTTAAAGAAAGTGATTTCACTTTTATCGGTATAGCCGTAACGGTTATTCTCTATGTTATGAATGTTATCGGCACCGGCGTAATTGTCGGCGGCGACATAGGACATATTGGCACGGGGCTTCCTTTTTACGGCTTTGTTGCACCCATTCTGTTTATAGCTTTTACCGCATTTGTCGGTTATTATACAAAACGAAATGCAATGAAAAAGGCTTTCATTGCATTATATGCGACATTGCTTTTGCCGTTTGTAGCAGAGGCGGTACTTATACCGGTGGCTTCCGGACCTGTCAGCACACCTTTAATTATTATACCGATGTTTTTAGCTATGCCCCTGAATTCTTTAGCTACCTATCTTTTTGATGCTATAGAAGAACTGGCACGTACTCTGCATGTAAACAGTGACTTTTTGGCCGGAGCAATTATCCCTGCTTCATTACTTCTGCCTTTAGCAACGGCTCCTATTGTCTACAGGTTTATACCGGAAAAAGGAGATGAATAAAATGAAAAAATTAAAAGAAACTGATATTGCCGTTATAGGCGTAATTGTAACGGTTATTCTTTATGTTATGAATGTTATCGGCACCGGCGTAATTGTCGGCGGCGATGTTGGTCACATAGATACGGAAATTCCTTTTTACGGATTTTTTGCACCCTTTTTATTTATAGCTTTAGCTGCATTTGTCGGATATTATACAAAGAAACATTCAATGAAAAATGCTTTTAAAGCAACATATATAACATTGGCTTTGCCTTTTGCTGCTTATCCTCTCGCTTTTATTTTTAACGGAACCCCGCTTTTGCTTATACCCCTATATTTATGTATGCCCGCAGGTTCGTTATTTTATTATCTTGAGGATGAAATATGTGACCTTATAGGCATTCCTACTTATGAGGCTACATGGCTGATGTTCGTCATTATAGGGGTTATGCTTATACCCTTGATAGTTGCACCTGTGGTTTACAGGTTTGCTAAGGCGCAGGAAAGTGAAGATTGATAAAAAACATACGCAGTCACCTTGGTGGCTGCGTATATCATATTTGCCTGAGCAAATATATCATTGGCCTTTAGCCCTATATCATATCGCCCATAGGCGATATATCATTTTTCTTTCGGATATAAAATGTTTTAATGATATATCGCTGACGCGATATGATATACTGCCGGGGGCAGTGTGATATATTTCCGGCAAGCGGAAATATGATATACGGGACTGCCGACGGCAGTCCCGTATGATTTATCCTAATATAAATTCCCTGACCTGACTGCAACTCTCTGCAATATAATCACAGCCTGCACTCAGAAGTTCCTGCCTTGTGCGAAAGCCCCAAGTGACACCTATGCACTTAAGCTGTGCATTGTGAGCTGTCTGCACATCAACTTCGCTGTCGCCGATATAAACGGCAGAGTACCTGTCAGCACCGAAATGCTCTAAGGCTTTGAACACATTAACGGGATTGGGTTTTCTCTCAGCTTCTTCAGAAACGCCTATAGCTTCGTCAATAAGTCCGGGGAAATAATCCTCACACAGCTCTTTCACAGCCTCGTGAAGCTTGTTTGACACAACTGCAATTTTTATGCCCTTTTCCCTGAGTTCTGACATCAACTGTATCACACCCTCAAAGGGTGCTGTCATATCTCGCATATGCTTGAGGTAATAGCCCCTAAAGGCATCAAGACATTTTGCCTGTGTTTCAGTGTCGGTGCCGTCGGGAGTTGATCTTTCCATAAGCTTTACAACACCGTTGCCGATAAAGCTTCTCACTTCATCTATGCTTCTTTCAGGGAAGGAAAACTCTCTCAGAGCATAGTTTACTGCAGCATGAAGGTCTCCCAATGTGTCAAGAAGTGTGCCGTCAAGGTCGAATATCACTGATGAATACATAATTATCTTACAGGCTTTGTGTCCCAGATATCTCTTGCATAGTCACCGATTGCGCGGTCAGCGGCAAAGCGGCCTGCACCTGCAATATTCATAAGGGACATTCTGTTCCAGGTTTCTCTGTCTTTCCATACTTCGTCAATCTTCTTCTGAGCTGCTCTGTAATCTGCAAAGTCAGCAAGCACCATATAGGGGTCGTGATGAACGATTGTGTTGCCGATTTCGGGGAAGATTTTGCCGCCTATACCTGCCTGGATAAACTCGATAACGCGTCTGAGTTCAACGTTGTTGCTGAAGTAATTCATAGGCTGATAACCGCGTCTCTTAAGGTCATTCACTTCGGGAGTTGTCATACCGAAGAGGAACATATTATCGTCGCCAACAGCTTCGTGGATTTCCACATTAGCACCGTCAAGAGTGCCGAGAGTGAGTGCGCCGTTAATCATAAACTTCATGTTGCCTGTGCCGCTTGCCTCAGTACCTGCAAGGGAAATCTGTTCGCTGACATCGGCAGCGGGCATAAGGCGCTCAGCCATTGTAACATTATAGTCTTCGAGATAAACAACCTTGAGTCTGCCTCTCATATCCGGGTCATTGTTGATAAGGTCAGCAAGAGCGCAGATAAATTCGATAATCTTCTTAGCCATAAAATAGCCTGAAGCTGCCTTAGCACCGAAAATATATGTTCTGGGAACATAGTCACCGTCAGGGTTGTCTTTTATTTCAAGGTACCTTGCCACAATCTGAAGTGCGTTAAGATGCTGACGCTTGTATTCGTGAAGACGCTTAACCTGCACATCAAAAATTGAGTTCGGGTCAAGCACAACGCCTGTCTGCTTCTTAACAAGAGCAGCAAAAGCCTTCTTGTTGTTTGTCTTGATTTTTTCAATGTTCTTAAGAACCTTCTTATCCTTTGCAAATTTTCTGAGATTTTCAAGCTCGTCTGCATTATAGATGAAGCCGTCACCGATAAGCTCTGTGATATATGCGGCAAGCTCAGGGTTTGATTGGCAGAGCCAACGTCTGTGGGCAATACCGTTTGTTACATTCTTAAACTTGCCGGGAGTAAGGTTGTAGTAGGAGTTGAAAACTGTGTCCTTGAGAATCTGTGAGTGAAGAGCTGATACGCCGTTAACACTGTGGCATGTAGCAACACAAAGGTTAGCCATTCTTACCACTCCGCCTGAGATAACTGCCATTTCCTCAACTTTGCCTGCATCAAAGGTTGTGTTCCAGATATAGCTGCGGTATCTGTTGTCAATTTCCTTAATTATCTGATAAATTCTGGGAAGAAGGCTTCTTACAAGGTCTTCGCTCCAGCATTCGAGAGCTTCCTTCATAACCGTGTGGTTGGTGTAAGCTGTTGTCTTTGTTACAATATTCCACGCATCGTCCCAGCTGTAGCCGCACTCGTCAAGAAGTATTCTCATAAGCTCGGGAATTGAAAGTGTGGGATGTGTGTCGTTGATGTGGATAGCATTCTTTTCAGGAAGAGTATCAACACTGCCGAAGTGACGAAGATGTCTGCTGACAATATCCTGAACTGAAGCTGATACAAGGAAGTACTGCTGCTTGAGACGGAGTGACTTGCCTTCGGGATGATTGTCTGAGGGATAGAGAACCTTGCTGATAACCTCAGCCATAGCCTGCTGCTCAACAGCCTTCATATACTGACCCTGATCGAAAAGTCTCATATCAAGTGAGGGTGCCTTGCTCTTCCAAAGACGAAGCACTGAAATGCCCTTGCCGTCTTTACCGCTGACAAACATATCATAGGGTACGGCAATGATATCACTTGTGTTTCTGTATTCAACGCTGTGGTACTGATTATCCCAGTTATCGATAACCTCACCGCCGAAGCGCACTGTGAAGGTATCCTTCTCTCTGACGGTAAGCCATACCTCGCCGCCGGGAAGCCAGAAGTCGGGAAGCTCAGTCTGCCAGCCGTTAATAAGCTTCTGCTTGAAAATGCCGCACTCATAAAGGATGCTGTAGCCCATGCCGTAATAGCCCTGAGTTGCAAGACCGTCAAGATAGCATGCAGCAAGTCTGCCCAGGCCGCCGTTACCAAGACCTGCATCGGGTTCACAGTCATAGAGCTTATCAAGCTTGATGCCGAAATCCTTGAGTGCATCTGACATAACCTTTGTCAGGTTAAGGTTATAAAGGTTATTCTTGAGTGAACGACCCATAAGGAATTCCATGCTGAGATAGTATATCTTCTTTGAGTTTGCGTTGTTTGCATCAGCTCTGAATTCGCGCACGCCATCGTGCATAAGTTCTCTTACTACAAGAGCAACTGCCTTATAATACTGTTCGTCGGTTGCTTCCTGAGTTGAAACACCGAAATAATGTGAAAGCTTGCCGGAAATTAAATCCTTTGCTTGCTTCTTTGTAAGTGAATAATTCATACAAAACCTCCAAATTATTCTATATAAAAGATTAGTTTTTCTTATTTATATGGTTATTTTATACTAAATTTGTCAGAATTTCAATAGTAATAGTCAAAAATAGTAAAGTCTGTTATTTATAACGGAAATAAGCCTTCTTTTTCGTGCGATTTAACAAGAAAAAGTGCAAAAATTACCGAAGGAAGTCCCTGCGTGTGTCAAAAGACCGCCCTTTGAATAAACTGTTATTGAGAAAATCAGCAAAATTCATTGTTTACGGAGGTTTTTTATGGCAAAAACATATGGAAGCTTTCTCGGCGCAAACACCCCCCGCGGCTTTGTCAGTCTCTTTGACGAAATGTATAATCCCTATCAGAACTGCAGACCTTTTATAATCAAAGGCGGCCCCGGCACGGGGAAATCAACCCTTATGAAAAAAATCGGCAGAATGTGCGAGGAAAAAGGTCTTGATGCTGAGTGGGTTTATTGCTCAAGTGACCCTGACAGTCTTGACGGCATTATCATCCCGGAAAAAGGCATATGCGTTGCAGACGGCACCCCACCCCATACTCTTGAACCGAAATTCCCCGGTGCCGTTGAAAATATAATTAACACGGGTGACTTCTGGGACAAGGGCAAGCTTTATGAGAGAAGAGACGAAATCCGTACCCTGACACTGGAAAACTCAATCCACCATCGTCGCAGTGCAAGGTACCTTGCCGCCGCGGGAAGCATAAACGATGAAAATATGCGTCTTACAAGCAGATACACCGACCAGGACAAAATCAACGGCTTTGCCCTTCGCTTTGCCGCAAGGGAATTGCCGGCAAAAAAAGAGGGGTCACCGGGCAAAAGAATAAAACGCTTTATAAGTGCCGTAACTCCTTACGGCAACATCTTCCTTGACGGCACCGTCACTGCCCTTGCCACAAGAATAATCGGCATTGACGACGAATACACGCTTGCTTCATCCTTGCTTGCAGACAGAATAGGTGAAGCCGCCATAAAAAACGGCTATGATGTCATTTTCTGCCACTGCCCCTTCAAAAGTGATATGCAGTGCGAACATATTATTATTCCCGAGGTGCATCTTGCCCTCATAACTCTGAAAACCGCCCACAAAACGGACTTGAAATTTGACAGAATAATACATGCCAAAAGATTTTTAAAGGATGATATTTCATCTGTTGCCATTACTCTGCGTTTTAACAGAAGGCTTATTAAAGAGTTGACGGCAGAGGCAATAAATGCTCTCTCCAATGCCAAATCAACCCACGATAAACTTGAAAAGCTCTATTCACAGGCTATGGACTTTTCTTCACTGGAAAAATATTGCGAAAGTTTTATTGCAAGCTTATTATAAAAAGGCTTTATTCATAGTTTATTCATTCTTTAACACAAAATTAATGATATACTGATTCTTGGCGATTAGCCCAAAAGGTTTTATTATATGGAGGATGTAAACTATGAAAAAATGTTGGTTTGACTACAAAACCGTAATTGTTTCAGGTGCTTCAAGCGGTATAGGTAAGGGCCTCGTTATCAAGCTTGTGAAGGACCATGGCTGTAATGTTATCGGCATTGCAAGAAACGAGCAGAGACTCCTCGGTCTCAAGGAAGAGCTTGGCACTCTGGGCTACAAGTTCTCTTACTACACCTTCGACGTTTCACTTAAAGAGAAGTGGGTAGAATTTGCACAGACACTTGAAAAAGAAGGCATTCAACCTGATATTCTTATCAACAATGCAGGTATCCTTCCCAAATTTGACCGTTTCGAGCATTACACTCTTGAGGAAGTTGACAAGGCTATGCAGATTAACTTCTATTCATGTGTATATTCAATGAATGAGCTTATGCCCATTATTATGCGTTCAGAGAGTGCAGCCATTGTGAATATTGCTTCATCATCAGCTCTTTGCCCCCTTGCTGGCACATCAGTTTACTCCGCAAGCAAAGCTGCTCTCAAGAGCTTCACAGATGCTGTTCGTGAAGAACACAGAGATAACTGCTACTTCGGTCTTGTTTGCCCCGGCTTCACAAAGACAGACATTTTCCGTAACCAGTCAGAATCAACCGACAAGGCACAGAAGGCTATGGATATGGTTTCTTCAGACTGCGATAAGATGGTTGACTGGATTATCAACGGTATGTGGAAAAAGAAGGAAGACATGGTCTTCGGCGTAGATGCTTATCTTATGGATATAGGCAACAAGCTCTGCGGTACTCTTTGCTCAAATCTTGCAAGTAAGGTTATGAGAATTTCAGGCCTGGATATGTTTAAGAATATTTATAGCTAAGAACAAAAAGTTTAATGGGCTGTACCCGATTTGGGTACAGCCCTCAGCGTGTCGAAAAAGTATTTTTCGGCACGCTGTTTGACTTTCGAGAATGGTAGAAGATGCCGTTTTCTTCGCTCCGAAGCTGTACGATGTTACCGCGAGAGGGCGAAAAAACGGCAAATCATAACCACCCGTCAAACGGGTGGTTATGATTTTTAATATGTGAATGTCCAGTTTTCCTCGAGAGCACCTTCAAAAGAAGCTGTTCCCTCCTGGCCCAGCACTGTGGTACCGCCGTCACCGTTCATAGGCACACGCTCTTTAAGACCAATAACCTTGCCGTTTGCATCAAGCGTCATTTCAATTGTTGACCCGGGATAATGCATGTCACCCTTAGTAACCTTAATAGGCAGGTTAAAAGTTGTTATATCGAGATAGCCTAAGGATGCATCGTGATATGGCGGCACAGGGTTTTCAATGGTTGTGTCTTCCACCGCAAGGGTAATATAGTAAACCGTATTTGCACCCTGCTTTTCGGCTCTTGCTGACGCTACACCCGGCTCTGACAGCACAAAATCCTTGCTCTTGGGCGGGATAACATCTCTGGGTGTAACACCACTTCCACCCGCGTCCACACCGCCTGAGAAAGTGTAGTTTTCTTCGGGAGCCAGATCATCGGTTATGCCGTTGATTACATTGTTTATGAGATTGATTGCTGAGGGCACTGAACAGTCAACAACATTGACATAAACGGAGGCTGTTTTATGAGCCTGCATATTCTGCTCGCTTCTGAGCTGAGCCATATACTTATTGACCTCTGCTATGATCTCATCTTTAGACAGTGAGGAAGTGTCTGTCTGTGAACCCTGAGTGGGAGCAGTAGTATTGTTGTCGGGAGTCTGCGCCGTGTCCTGAGTCACGGGAGGCTGTGTGGGTGCTACTGTAGGCGCCGTAGTTGAAGGTGCAACCGTTTGGGGCTGTTCGCTTGCAATTTTTTTCTTTTCGGCATAGCTGCCTATTTCGAAGCCCATAACAAAAAACCATACGGCAAGCACCGCTGCTATAACTATTTTGACTTCTTTTTTCATAGCCGTTCTCCTTTTGTTGCTGTATATGCAAAGAAATTAATATACCTCTAATACCATACTACATTTTTCGCCTTCTTGTCAAGTAAAATAATGAAAGACCCTCTTATTTTACACCCCACTCACAAAGTATTAATCTTTACTTTAAAATCATAGCCACACCAAGACCTATAGCTACTCCAAGCAAAAGACTCAGGGTGATTTTCAGCACTTCCGTAAGCTTATTGCTCTTAACCTTTGTCGGCGGGGGTACTGAGGCGCCGCCTGCTATAAGTGAAGCCCGTTCCCTGATTTTGCCTTCGCTTATTCCCACATATTCGGGGTGAACAAAAAAAATAATGCGTTCAAAATAGTCGCAGCCTGTTTCCCTGACCTCAACAACCTGTCTGTTTACACCTTTTATCATAACTTACTTATCTTCCCTTCAATAATTTTATGAATATAGTTTTATGTAAAGCAGTAGTTTTTATTCTTTCCTGCAGCAGGTCACAAACGAAAATTGTAGAAAATTTACTGATTTTTTTGTCTATATTTACATAGGTGTTTTTCCACCTTTTCCACATAGTTTTAAACAAAAACAGGAGCAAAACTGTTGAAAAGAGTGTGGAAAAAGTGGATAACTCCCATAAAATCAAGGTTTTCTACTGTTAAAAAACCATTTAATGTGTAAAAGCGCCGATGTTGAAAAGTTTTTGCTGTGTATAAACTTTTCTTAAATCTTTGTGAATTTATACCTGCAGTTTGTGCTGTGCGACATTTTTCCATATTTTTCACAGCAGTAAATCTTGAAAAAATATATTGACTTTTAGCTGTTTTTGAGTTAAAATGACTTAATATATTTTAAGGGTACAAAATCTCCCTTTTTTCCACTGTAACTCACCCTTTTCAAAAGGGGATTGAATATGCTGAATAAACAGAGAAAGGATTACAAATTATGCAGTACAATTCCAAATTTGTTAAAGAAGGTCTCACCTTCGACGATGTTCTTCTCATTCCCGCAGAGTCAAATGTGCTTCCCGCCGATGTAAGTCTTGAAACACAGCTCACAAAAGGCATCAGACTCAATATCCCCGTAATGACAGCGGCTATGGATACCGTAACAGAATCCAGAATGGCTATAGCTATTGCCCGTGAAGGCGGTCTGGGTGTTATCCATAAGAATATGACCATTGAAGAGCAGGTCAAGGAAGTTGACCGCGTTAAGAGAAGTGAAAACGGTATCATCTCAAACCCCATTTTCCTCGCTCCCGACAACTATGTTTATGAAGCTGAAAATATTATGCACTCCTACAGAATCTCAGGTGTGCCCATCTGCGAAAACGGCAAGCTTGTAGGTATCCTCACAAACCGCGACTTGCGCTTCCTCTCAGATTACAACATCCCCATTAAAGATGTAATGACTAAGGATAACCTCGTTACTGCTCCCTTCGGCACAACTCTTGACGAAGCTAAGCTTATCCTTATGAAGCATAAGATTGAAAAGCTCCCCCTTGTTGATGATAACGGTTACCTCAAGGGTCTTGTAACAATCAAGGATATTGAAAAGGCTGTTCAGTACCCCAACTCTGCACGTGACAGCGAAGGCAGACTTCTCTGCGCCGCTGCTCTCGGCGCAACTCAGGATGTACTCGACAGAGCCACTCCCCTTGTAGCTGCAGGCGTTGACGCATTCGTTCTTGACTCAGCTCACGGTCACAGCCAGAACATCCTCAAGGCAGTTTCAAAGGTTAAGGCCGCATTCCCCAATATTTCACTTATTGCAGGCAATGTTGCAACTGCAGAGGCAACCAAGGCTCTTATTGAATCAGGTGCTGACTGCGTTAAGGTCGGTATCGGCCCCGGCTCAATCTGCACAACACGTATCGTTGCAGGTATCGGCGTACCTCAGATTACAGCTATCTATGACTGTGCTGAAATGGCTGCCAAGTACGGCATAAATGTTATCGGTGACGGCGGTATCAAATATTCAGGTGAAATCGTTAAGGCTATTGCTGCAGGTGCTTCTGCTATCATGGTTGGTTCACTTGTTGCAGGCTGCGAAGAATCACCCTCAGACACAGAAATCTATCAGGGCAGAAAATATAAGGTATATCGCGGCATGGGTTCAATTGCTGCTATGAACAAGGGCAGTAAGGACAGATACTTCCAGGCTAACAACAAGAAGCTTGTTCCCGAAGGCGTTGAAGGCCGTGTACCTTATAAGGGAACTCTCGGTGAAACCGTATATCAGATGATGGGCGGTCTTCGTGCAGGTATGGGCTACTGCGGCTGTGCAACAATTGATGAGCTTAAGGAAAAGACCCAGTTCATCCGCATCACAAATGCAGGTCTTATCGAAAGCCATCCCCACGATATTTCAATCACTAAGGAAGCTCCCAACTATTCAATGGGCTCAAATATGTAAGATAATATCCGCTTTTTTGGTTCTTTTTTGGCAGCAGCCAAAAGAACGCCTGCCCGGCGAGGGCAATATAAAAATTTTAACCGGGCTGATTTTGTCAGTCCGGTTTTTTGACCTCTCCGTCACGGCTTCACAAGTTTCGCCGCGCCACCTCTCCTTTCAGGCGAGGCAAGGGTGCGGTACGCGGGCAGTTTCTGCAAGAGGCGGGCGGCGGCTCCATTAAATCGCAAAGCGATTTTGCGGCGACCTTCGGTCGCCTCCACGAACGAAGGTCGTGTATGGAGCCGCCCGCAAGCTGAAGGTTTTATCCCGCCGAAAAGTCAACAGCGACGAGATTTCCTCGCCGCTGTTTTTGTCGCGTACAATATTGATTTATCAGAATGAGATAAGTGCTGCTATGTAAATGATAACCTTCTGCAGGAAAGCAAGAAAGCTTGCCCAGATTGATTTGAAGCCTGCAATTGTATCGTCGCCCACGATATCACCGAGAATTTCCTCACCGTCATATTCTGTTTCGGTGTAGGTGGCACTGAATGTTATTTCATAAATGGGTGTGCCTTCCTCAATTACGGGGAGCTTCTCATAAATTGTGCCGGTGTAGTAATAGTTGTTGGTTTCCCAACCGCCGAATTCATACTTGATACCGTTTGAGATTTCTCTTCTGACATCGGGTGCCTGAGAGTTGAAATCCTCTTCATAGTCAACCTGAATGGTCTTGACAAGCTCACCGCCAATTACAAAATTAACTGTAATGGGTTTTTCGTCTGCTGCAAATGCTATTGTGCCGAGTGTAAAAAGCATTGCAAGCGCAAGCACAAGGGAAAGAACTTTTTTCATTTCTTTATCCTCCTTCTTATTTTATTTTGCCTCTTAATTTTAAAGCATAGACTATGGTTTGTCAATATTTACTGACTAATAAAATTGTTAATTTATCAACAATAACGATAAAATTTTTATCTTGTGAAATCTGTGTGAAATTATATAAAACTCGGTGTTAACTAAATATTATATGAAAATTAAAAGCTGCCGGATAACCGACAGCTTTACTTCTTACTGTTGTTTCTTAGAAGCCGAATACTTCTGCGAAGTAACGGAAGAGAAGGTTAAGTCTCTCAAAGATAGAAGCAATGAAACCTAAGAATGTCTGATTGCCTTCAATGTTCTTCTCTGTGAAAACAGCCTTGTAGATAATTGTCTTTGATGTTTCGCCTTCTGCTAAATAGGGAGAAGGAAGTGTACTCTTCTGATAAAGTGCTTCGTCGAGAACGTTGCCGTTTTCGTCCTGAGCCTGCCAGCCCTTAAAGGTGTATTTTGTAGTATCTGTGCTGTTTTTAGCAGGATTCTCAGGCGCAAAGGGTGTAAGGATTTCACCGTTCTTTACTGCGATTTCTCTTACAATGCTGTCGTCAACAACAAACATTACGGTAATAGGTGTGGTTTCTGCTGTGCTGCCTGCAGCAAATGTCATAACTGTGAACATTGAAAAAGCTACAAGAACTGACAGAAGAACTGCTAATGCTTTTTTCATAGGAATATTCCTCCGTTTCAATTTTGTTGTATCTTTAGTGATACTTAGGTATATTAATTATAAATCATTATTTTCTGTTTGTCAACATTTTCTTTTCATAAAAAAGTACCCGAACATTTCCGGGTACTTTGTAAATATTAATACTTTCTTGAAAGCATGCTGTCTGCTTCTTCTCTTGTGATTTTGCCTACATTGTAGTCAGCCATAATCTGAACATCCTTATCGTTGAGCTTATAGAACATCCAGATAGCAAGTGCAATTACAAGACCGATGATGGGCACAACATTATAGGTAAACCAGAGACCGTCAAGTGCTTCGGGTGTCTGCTGTGCAATAGCGTTGATTGCCTCAAGGCCTTCAAAGCTGTCAACACCTTCAAATGTCTTGAAGCCGAAGAAGCCGAGAAGTGCAAGACCCAGTGAACCTGAAATAGCAGCAGCAAGCTTAACTGCAAAGGTCTGGATAGCAAATGTGATACCCTTTGCTTCTGTGCCTGTTGTATACTGGCCGTACTCTGCACAGTCGGGGGTAAAGGTAAATGCAATAACACCGATAATACCCAGAGGAATTGAACGAAGCATAAATGTAATTGTAAACAGAAGGAAGCTGCCCCTTGTGGGAAGTACAAGAATTGAAAGAAGGATTGTGGCAACAACAGAAATCTTGAAGAGCTTTGTCTTATCCATCTTTCTCATAATTTTGGGTACGAGCAGAGCCATAATAAGCTGAGGCACGGCTGCAACAGTACCCGTGATAAGTGAGGCAAGTGAGTTGTTATAAATGTAGTAAGCTAAAATCATATGCAGTGCTGTGTAGGTCTGAGCACCTGAATAGAAGATATAGCCTAAATAGTAGATAAGAAGATATTTGTTGCTGACAACATATTTTACCATTCTTCTTACGGTGAACTGCTCTTCGTCGATAGTCTTGTTTCTTTCCTGACACTTTGTGCAGACAGGAATCATTGTAGCCATAGCAATAACTGCAACTATAATTGAAACCCAACCGTAGCCCAGACCGATGAATTCACTGATAAGCACTGAAACAAAAACTGTTGTAAGGGCAGAACCGATACCTGCTGTGATGCCCTTGAGAGAAAGGATTGTGTTTCTTTCTTCAACATTGCTTGTCATGGCAGTAATAATGCCGAAGGCAGGAACATCACAAAGAGTGTAAGCTGTATCCCAGATTATGTAAGCAAGAGCAAACCATACAAGCTTTACAGTTTCGCTTGCGCCGCTGGGAATGATGAAAATTGCAATTGTTGCCGCGGGAGTAAGGGCGCAGGCAATTTTTAACCAGGGAATATACTTCTGTCCGCTCTTGAACTGAATCTTGTCGAAGATTACACCGAAGATAGCATCGTTAACTGCGTCCCACACCTTAACTGCAAGCATAACTGCCGCTGATTTAACAGGGTCAACACCGATAAGCAGAAGGAAGGTGGTAAGATAAGCCGCAATCATGTTGTAAATCATGTTCTGACCGAAGAAGTAGGTGTAATAGCTGCTTCTTTCAGCCTTGTTGGTCTGCCACAGTGGATTCTGAGGCTTCTGAGTTTTTGTACTCATTTAAAATCTCTCCTTTTCTTATAACAGCAAAAGCTACTGTTTAGTTTTACATATAAAATGATTTTAACATTTTCTGACATTTAAGTCAATAAAAAAACTCAAATATAACCAAACATATAATAAATCTAAAATTTAAAGTATAACAGAACATAAAATGCCAATAATAAGCATACGATTAATCAGAAGTCCCTAAAAAAACACTTCTGTATAATATCAAGATATAAAGGAGTTCTTATTTATGAAAAAATCTGCTTCAATAGTGCTTATCCTCTGCCTTGCCATTCTTGTGGTGTGCTTTGCAGCCTGCGGTAATGACACGGGAGACGGTAACATTACCACCACAGACAACAATATGACATCAATGCTCGACGATGCCACTACTCTTATGGAAGAAATGTCAAGTGACCTTGATGAAGCTCTCAGCGGCAACGAAACAACAGATGAGATGACAACAGACGAAATGACAACAGATGACACCACAACAGGCAATACCGCAACGGGTGACACAACAACCGGTCAATAAAAAGTCAGCTGTGACCTGCGGGGACATAGCTTAGGGCGTCAAAGGACAGCAAACAAGCCAACACAGAATATCTGTGTTGGCTCAATCTCTTTTACAGAACTTTTTTATGTGGTGAACAAGTGTGATATTAAAAATTATTGTTTTTAGCCTCTTTTACAGTATAGTATTTTTTACATTGCCTACAATAAAATTCTATATGCACAAAATTCATATCCCCTTTTACGCTAATGTCCGCAACCTCAAAATCATATTTTTTTGCTGAAGGAGATTGAGAATTAATGATTTTTGAAACCTTTTTTCTCAATAATCTATTTCCGCACTCCGGACAATAATGCTTTTTTAAAAATACATAAAATGGGTTGTCGCACTTAAAACTGTATCCGTTCATTTTTATATCTCCTTAAAGTTGTGGTTTTCCTTCACCGTTTTTAACGAAGCAATCAGCATTCTCCTGATTGCTCCACAGTCATTATGTAACTTTTTATATTTTTCTTCGGATATACAGTCAGTTTCAAAAAGAAGCTCTAACCAATACTCTGTTTCATAACACTCTTTTTGTGCTATTTCTAATTTTGAGATGAAGTCCTTCGTTCCTTGCGCATATTGCGCTTCATGTATATTTGCACCGACAGAAGTTCCTGAACGAAGCATTTGATTTATCAAAGCAGATTCCTTTCGTTCACTTTTCATATCCCGACAAAGAAAAATGATTTCTTTTGCAAACTCTTTAGCATTATCTCTTAAAATACTCTTTGACATTAATTTCACCTCTGTATAAATTATACAGAAAATGATTATATTTTTCAAGTGTTATTCCGACTGTGTCGGAGTGATATTATTGCCTTTCGGCAATAGTGTTATTGAAACCTACGGTTTCAGTGATATTTTATTCGCCTTACAACTTGCGAAGCAAATAACACTATGCGTAGCATAATAACACTGCGAAGTAATAAAACTCGCCGTAAGGCGAATAAAACTGGCGTTGTGTTCTTACAAACACAACGCCTTCGAGGAGCCGCCGCAAAAGGGGCTGTCACACTTTCGTGCAACAGCCCCTTCAAAGAGAGAATCATCTGATGTTTGAATTGTTGTTTTTGTTTGACTGCTGGTTGTTATTGTTTTCCTTAGACTGAGGAGGATTGACAGACTTTTCGGAATTCATAACATTGTTGTTGTTATTGTTGTTCTCTCTTCTGGACTGCTTGTTTTCTGTGTTACTGTTATTCATAATAGACAGCTCCTTAAGATAATAATAATCGGATATCCGATTATAGTTTTATCAGTTTTGAAGAATATATACGCTTCAAAACAAAAAAATTCTGACTGCAAATGCAAAAGTTTCCTTTTAACTCTTGCAATAACATAAAAATAATAGTAATATATATGTTGCAAAAAATTTATTTCTATTTGAAAGGAAGAAAATAACTATGTGGCAATTAAAAAAAGCTTTTTACAGAGTTTATCAGCAGACCTTCAGAGTTGCAATGTGTGTCTTCGACTGGTCAGAACCTACTCTTCTTGAGGGTCCCGGTGCCATCAGAAAGCTCCCCGAATTCATCAAGAGTAAGGGTCTTAACAAGGTTCTCGTTGTAACAGATAAGGGCCTTATGGGACTTCACCTTCTTGATTCACTCTTTGAAGAGCTTGAAAAATCAGGCGTTGACTATGTTGTTTATGACGGCACTCAGCCCAACCCCTCAATTGAAAACATTGAGGATGCCCGTCAGCTTTATGTTGACAACAACTGCCAGGGCGTTATCGCTTTCGGCGGCGGCTCACCCATGGACTGTGCTAAGGCAGCAGCAGCAAGAGTTACAAATCCCAAAATTCCCGTTAAAAAGATGCGCGGTGTGCTGAAGCTTCATCACAAGCTTCCTCCCTTCTTTGCAGTACCCACAACAGCAGGCACCGGCTCAGAAACAACTCTTGCAGCAGTTGTTACAGACACTGCTACTCACGAAAAGAACGCAATCAATGACCCCAGACTCAAGCCCAAGTTTGCAGTTCTCGATCCCGAGCTTACAATAGGTCTTCCCCCTCACATCACCTCAACAACAGGTATGGATGCTCTCACCCATGCAGTTGAAGCTTACATAGGCAAGAGCAACGTTAAGTCAACAGAGGCTTATGCCGAAAAGGCAACAAAGATGATTTTTGAAAACAT
Source organism: Acutalibacteraceae bacterium (assembly GCA_045534675.1). Lineage (GTDB taxonomy): Bacteria > Bacillota > Clostridia > Oscillospirales > Acutalibacteraceae > UBA6857. The sequence continues at coordinate 6,088 of JAZSKE010000070.1, read as the reverse complement.
CGAAACCGCTTACGCTGACGGCAAAAACATCGAGGCAAGAAACGCTATGCTCAAGGCATCCTTCTATGCAGGCCAGGCTTTCACAAGAGCATATGTAGGTTATGTACACGCTATCGCTCACAATCTTGGCGGTCACTACGGCGTACCTCACGGTCTTGCAAATGCCGTTATCCTTCCCTATGTTCTTGAATACTACGGCGAAAGTGCTCACAAGCGTCTTGCAAAGCTTGCAGTTATTGCAGGTGTTAAGACAGACGGCACTGATAAGGAAAAGGCAGAGGCATTCATTGAAGCTATCAAGACTCTCAACAAGAATATGAACATCCCCGACAAGTTTGATATGGTTCAGGAAAAGGATATTCCCGTTATTGTTGAAAGAGCTCTCAAGGAAGGCAATCCTCTTTATCCCGTACCCAAGATTATGGATAAGGCAGACTGCGAAGCCGTAATCAGAAGAATGATGAAATAAGCAAGATTTCAAATAACGGCACAAGAACACCAACGCATGTTTTCGTGTGTTCGGTGTTGTTACTTCAGAAAGTAACGATATGCTTAAATTATAAAAAAGTCGGGACATCCAATCCCGACTTTTTTGCATTGTTTTGCCCTTTTTTGAAATCTTGCCAAATAATTTATCCGATTCTTGTGACTTGTCAATACATCAGGTAGCTTGCCAGCATATTGAGAAGAGTTTCACCGAAATAAGCTGCAAACACCAGCAGGAAGGATGTGCCGCCTGCCTTTGCAAAGTAGCGGATCTTTTCGTGGACATCTTCCTTCGAAAGACCGATACCTATATTTTTAATGCAGTATTTCTTATACATTCCGTTGGCAATAAAGCCGCTAATGAGATGCATTGCAAAGGTAACTCCCATAAGGATCATCAAAGGAAGCATAACCTGATCCATTATAACCATCATTTTATCTGCCACCTCATAAAGCATAGCCTCTGTCATTGTTTCCATATCCAAAGTAAGAAGATATGAATAAAAATCCGTGAAGGGCTTGAGCATAGGTGTGATAATCATACTCAGCAGAAGCTGAACTGTTATGAATATTATACCGGGCTTGTAGAGCTTGCGATAAAAGAACCAATAGGGTGAAAAGAAAAATGCCGCCCAGTTGAAGCCCATCTTACCTCTGATTTCGCTCCACTTGAATTTATTGATATAGGTCTGTGAGTTGCCTCTGACAAAGCAGCGCAGAGTGTTTGTGCGTACTCCTGATGTGTAATCTTCAACGGGGAATGGACCTTTGAAGGTGTTGATTTCCTCATAGTCTTTATATGAACCCAGATTCCATGGATTTGTGCCTTCAGGTCTTTCCTCAACCGCCTCTTCACTTTCACTGTTTTCGAAGCCTTCACCTGTACCTATTTCAAAGGGTGCTTCATAGGCAGGCAATTCATCTGCGGGCTTTCGTTCTTCATTTTCCTCAGAAGCTTTTGAATTGAGCTTTATCTCTTCCTTCTGTGCCGCCTCAACAATATTCACACCGAACATTGTGAATTTCATACCGCAGTTTCTGCACTCAGTGCTTCCTGCAGGGTTACTGTGCTGACAGTGAGGACAGACAATATCTTCCTCATCCTTGTCTTTATCTTTTGCAAGGGTAGAGCTGAAAATGGTCTTTTTTGTTGTAACTTCACCCTTCCACTCAAAACCGGTGCCGTGAAGGTGGGCGTTTACGCACTGATGCTTTTCGTCGTAGCAGTCTCTGTGCTGAGGCGTGGCACACTCAGGGCATACTACAATATCTTCATCGTCGAGCAAGGGCTTCTTGCAGCCGTCGCAGTTGTTACCTGTATATCTCATAATGTCTCCTTTAAAAAGTTGTTCGGATTTATTTTATATCCTTTCACAAGAAAAATCAATGTTTTATCATAAAAAGTATAATTAATTATTACCTGCCGACTTTAAATTAAACCAAAAAATAAAGCTCTGTCTTGCTTCACTTGCAAAAGTCTCCGGGATACTGTATAATAAATGAAACCGAGGTGATAGTTATGTCAGACACAATTGCAGCCGTTTCCACTCCCATAGCGTCGGGGGGCATCGGCGTTATCAGAATATCAGGCGATAATGCAATAGATATCGCCGACAAAATTTTCAGGGCAACCTCAGGCAAATCCCTCACTTCCTTAAAGGGGTACTCTGCCGCCCACGGCAGGGTACATATGAACGGTGAGGATATTGATGAGTGTGTTGCTCTCGTTTTCCGTAAGCCCAGAAGCTACACAGGTGAAAACACTGTTGAAATTTCCTGCCACGGCGGTATTTATGTTACAAATCAGGTGCTGCGCGCAGTGCTGTGTGCAGGGGCAAGACCTGCCGAAGCAGGCGAATTCACAAAAAGGGCATTCCTGAACGGCAAAATGGATTTATCAGAAGCAGAAGCGGTTATGTCACTTATTTCGGCTCAGGGACAGCAGGGAATGAAGGCAGCTATGACAGCTCTTGACGGCGCACTCAGCCGTAAGACCGATGAGCTTTGCTCTGCACTTATATCAGCCTCGGCACATATGGCGGCATGGGTAGATTATCCCGATGAGGAAATTCCCGAAATCAGCTTTGATAATCTCAGAATTACTCTCAGCGAAGTAAAAGCTCAGCTCACCTCACTGCTTTCAAAATTCGATGCAGGTAAGGCACTGACAAGCGGTGTGGACACTGCTATTGTGGGCAAGCCCAATGTAGGCAAATCCGCACTGATGAATATGCTTTCGGGCTTCAGCCGTTCAATTGTTACAGACATAGCAGGCACAACCAGAGATGTTATTGAAGAAACGGTACGCGTAGGCAGTGTTATTCTTCGTCTTGCAGACACGGCAGGCATAAGAGAAAGTGCCGATGTTGTTGAAAGCATAGGTGTTGACCTTGCAAAAACTAAAATCGAGCGTGCAGGACTTATTCTTGCAGTTTTTGACGGCTCAGCAGAGCTTGACGAAAGCGACAAGGAAATTTTTGAGCTTTGCCGAGGCAGAGATGTTATTGCAATTATCAATAAAACCGACCTGCCCTCAAAAACGGACATTGACTATATAAAAAGTAATTTTGCCGAAACCGTATTCATATCGGCTAAATCCCACGAGGGCGAGGATGACCTGACAGCCGCAATTGAAAAAGTGCTTGGCACAGATAAAATCGACACCTCAAAGGCTATGCTCACAACAGAAAGACAGCGCGCCAACGCCCTTTCTGCTCTTGAAAGCATTGACGAAGCAATTGCCGCAATTGATATGGGCATCACTATGGACGCGGTGAATGTGTGCATTGATACAGCTATCGACCGCCTTCTTGAGCTGACAGGCAAAAAGGCAAAGGAAAGCGTTGTGGATGAAGTTTTCTCACAGTTCTGCGTGGGCAAATAAAAGGAGTTTTCTATGAATAAAACCGTTCTTATAACAGGAGCCTCAGGCGGCATAGGTCAGGCACTCTGCCGACACTTTGCCAAGGCAGGCTATGATATAATTCTTCACTATTTCAGCAGTGAAAAAGAAGCACTCTGCCTTAAAATAGAAACAGAAAAACTTTACGGTGTCACGGTCACTGCCCTTAAAGCAGACCTGAGATGCCCCAATGAAATAAAGCTTCTCAGCGAAAAAGCAGGTCAGGTTGATGTGCTTATCAACAATGCAGGCATAGCATATTTCAGCCTTTTTCAAAGTGCAGACGATAATAAAGTAAAAGAGCTTTTTGATATTAACCTTATGAGCGCCCTTTCTCTTACAAAAGAAATTCTGCCCTCAATGATAAATAAACACTGTGGCAGAATTATAAATATTTCTTCTATGTGGGGCATATCGGGTGCTTCCTGCGAGGTCCATTATTCCGCATCGAAGGCAGCTATTATAGGCTTCACTAAGGCTCTCGCAAAGGAAGTAGGTCCCAGCGGTATAACCGTCAACTGCATTGCCCCCGGATTCATCGACACAAAGATGAACTCCCACCTTGACGAAGACAGTGTAAGGGAAATAGTTGAAGCAACACCCATAATGCGAAAAGGCATCGGCGACGACGTGGCAGCTCTTGCTGTTTTTCTTGCAGGTGACGAAGCAGGCTTCATAACGGGTCAGACTATCAGCGTTGATGGCGGAATAGGATTATAAAAATTATACAGATAATTTTGCCGAGTGTTCTTGCGGACACTCGGCAGTTTTATTCGCCCGCGGGCGAGTGATATTGCTTTGCAGTGATATTATGCTTCGCATAGTGTTATTTGCTTCGCAAGTTATCGGGTAGGGTTATTATTTAATACACCGTGAGCAGGGAGAATATCCCTTTGCCTTTGCATCGCTGAGGCTTATGGCAATCCTTGACTTGCTCAGATAGCTGCAGGTGCTTTTGTGATATTTTGTCCCCGAGCTTGTGACATAATATGTACCCTGCTGTGCTTCTTCACTTTCAGCTGTGGGAGAGGTTGTTTCCTCTTTATGGGGTGTTGTCTGAGTGGTTTCGGCTTCGGACTTTTCCTGAGTTGTAACTTCACTTGTCTGTGGCGCTTCGGTTGTGTTTTCATCATAAACTTCCTCGGCGGGTAATGTGGTGCTTATGCTTTCGCTCTTGTCAGGCGCGTACAAAGACATAAATGTTTCAAGGTCTTTGTGGCTGTTATAAGCAGCTCCTGCTAAGGCTATATTCAGCACAATTGACATCACTGCCACAATGGCTATATTGGTTTTGCTGAAAAGGCTGCTTCTGAAAAAATCCGTCAGTCTTTCATAGATTTTAAACTTCATAATGCTTTACTATTCTTTCATATTCTTCGTCGGTGATAAGGGTTATGCTTCCGTGTCGGGGAGAAAAATCCATAGCGTAGTCCGAGACGGCGGTAAAGGACCGGAAATCCGAGGTTTCCTGCATAAAAAATCTACCCTTTGAATATTCATCCATAACCATAACCCATTTGTCCTTACCGTAAATGGGATACATTTCACTGCCCTCAACTCCGCTTTTGGCAAGGGAAACAATAACCGGCTCATCCTTATAGGGACCTGTCAGGTTTTCACTTGTGACATAAGCTATAGTCTGGGTTTCCTCGTGCTTGAAATAGAGATGCCATAGCTTTTCTTTTTCATTATATATAATGTCACCGTCAATGGTCTGCACATCACGGCAATAAAGAGGCTTCGGAGTTGTTATGCTTCTGAAATCACTTGTGTGGGCGTGGTACATTCCTGCGGTGTTATGCCTCTTGGTTGAATGTACCCAATAAAGCATATACTGTCCCTTTTCCTTATCCCATATTGCCTGAGGCGCCCAAGCTCTTGTGGTGTCGATGAAATCTTCACCAAGCTCACACATATCAATGAGATTTTCGTCACTCCAGTCAATAAGGTCTTGGCTTCTCCACACAACAAGGCTATGGTTTGATTCCCAGCCTTCTTCACACTTCATATCCGTACCTACAATATAGTAAAGTCCGTCTTCGCCCCTGAAAATATAAGGGTCACGCACACATTTTTTACCCAAGGTCTGAGTTATAACAGGTCTGTTGCCGTTGAGAGGCGTGAAGTGATAACCGTCTTCACTTACGGCAAAGCATATTCTTTCATTTTCAGGCTCATTGCCGAGAAAATAAGCAAACAGATATTTCATAGAATTCTCCCCACAAATAATATGAGATTATTTTAATACGGAAGAATAAAATTTGCAAGAGGAGAAGAGATAAAAAATTAGCAGGTCGCTAATATATAGCAACCTGCCATTTATTAAGATTGATGAAACTTTACGTTTCTGAACTTCAGCTCTGCGGATAGAAACTTAGCGTTAATCAGCAGTAAGTCTGCTACTGCAAATTGCATCTTTATCGCCCTCGCCGAGCAGGCATTCTTTTTGCTGACGCGCAAAAAGAATCAAAAACGCGCTGTCTCTATATTATTCCGCATTCAGTGCATCCAGCGACTGCTTTTTGAGGTATGCATTGATAAAGCCGTCAATGTCACCGTCCATAACAGCATTGATGTTACCCATTTCAAAGCCTGTTCTGTGGTCCTTTGCAAGGGTGTAGGGCATAAAGACATATGAACGGATCTGGCTGCCCCAGCCGATTTCCTTCTGTTCACCCTTGATATCTTCAATCTTGTCAA
>JAZSKE010000068.1:0-1595 GCA_045534675.1 Acutalibacteraceae bacterium | reverse complement strand
AGTTGTTACTGTCATAAACCTTGCCTGCGGTTGTCTTCCCGTATGCAATAACTCTGAAGGTATACTTTGTGCCTGTGTAGAGCTTTTTAACTGTAAAGGATGTGCCTTCGGTTGTACCTGATTTTACATAAGCCTTCTTTGAAGGACTGTAACGGTAAACGGTATAGCCGGCCGCACCGCTGACCTTATTCCACTTGAGAGTAACTGATGTGTTATCACTTGTGGATGTAACCTTTGATGTAACACCGGGCTTTATGTAGAAAAACACATTCTTTGTTCCGCTGTAATTGCCGATAAAGGTAACCTTAACGGTATATCTGCCGATACCGCTTCTCTTTGAAGCAACCCAAAGGGTATAATCTGTGTTCTTGACAAGTGTATTGCCTTTAGCATCCTTGATTGTAACCTTGGGGGTTCTGTTTTTGCCGTTATGAGTATACTGTGTGGTTGAAAGAGAAACGCTTTTTATTTTAGAAACGGTAGTCTTTCCGGTATATTTACCGCAACCGTATTTGCAATATCTTGCCTTTGAGCCGTCAGCCGTTAAGGTAGCTGCTTTAATAACCGTGTATTTCGTGTCGTAACTATGCCCTGCTTTAGCATCCTCCACAGTATCTGTAGCACCGCATCCGTTATCACACCATGCTGTTTTTGTTCCTACGACGGAACAGGTTGCGTTACCGTCAGAAACATAATCAATAAATTTATGCTCTGTGCAAGGAGTATACTCATCCTCATAAACAGCAAGATAATATCTTATTGAGGGTTCACCGTCAGCAAAGTCGAGTTCAATCTGCTCTTTGCTATAAAGCTTACCGTCTGAGCCGAGCCACGCAACAAAATCATAATAGATTTCGTCCACTTCTTTAGGAATAGTTTCAGGTACTCTTGCCAATCCCGGTTCAGCATCGACCTCACAAATATCCATGAAACCGGCCTCAGTATAATACTCGAATTCAATTGTGTTTTCATGTTCAGCAGAGGTGTTGATTGCAAAAGCAAAAATCACCGTCAAAGCCAGAACAATAACAGATATAATTTTCTTCATTTGTTTTTCCTCCTTAAAATTATTTATAAAATAAAAAGTGCGCCCAAATGAGCGCACCAAAAAATGCATCTCATTTGTTGCGACACAAACTTAACGACACGAAAGGGTATGGTTAATAAGAGATACACTTTTTACAAGTGTTATCCCTTCCGTTGTCAAATATACAGTTTGGTCGCAAATTCAATATAGCATAAATTTTATGTTTTGTCAATAAAAAAAGACTGCCCGATTTGGACAGTCCTTGTATATACCCTGAAAACTAAACAAAGGAAGTAAAGGTAAGGATTGTAGTAGTTTGAACCAAGGAATTTGGTCAAGCCCTCGACCTATTAGTATTGCCTAGCTGAATGCATCACTGCACTTACACTTGCAACCTATCAACCTCATAGTCCTTGAGGGGTCTTACTAGCTTATGCTATGGGATATCTTATCTTGGAGACGGCTTCACGCTTAGATGCTTTCAGCGTTTATCCGATCCGCACTTAGCTGCCCAGCTATGCCATTGGCATGACAACTGGTGCACCAGCGGTGCGTCCATCCCGGTCCT
>JAZSKE010000048.1:0-2032 GCA_045534675.1 Acutalibacteraceae bacterium | reverse complement strand
GGCATATCGGTCAGCACCTCGGCGTACTGCTCATCGTAGGAAACCTTTGTAAGTGTTTTTGCATTTGTATTGACACGGTATGTTGCATCCGCATCAAAGTTTTTCCAATCGGCATAAAAACTGAATTCATATCCGTTGGCAAGGTATCGGGTGGTAATGTCTGCAACTTCTTCGTCATTTTTGTAAAGCGTGTATCCGCCTGAGTTACCTCTGCTGTTTTCAATGAGCTTGCCAAGCTCATCGTCATCGGTCACGGTGGCATCGGAATAGGTGTATCCCTTCAAATCGAGGCTTGCAGCATTGCTGCCGTATGTAAATGTATAGGATTCGCAAAGCTTTCCGTCTGACAGGAAAGAAACACCTTCTACCACATTGTCCGCTGCTTTCAATGGATCGGACTCGTCAATAAAATTATATACCGCTGCATTGTCACCGCAGAGAGCTTCTCTTGTGATACCATCCTCGTTTGCAAGACCGTGTTTATTGCATTTGTCAAACAAAGCAGTATAGAGGCTGTCATGGGTTATCGTTTTCAGCTTGTCGGCATATTGTGCGTAAAAATCGCTGCCTTCTTTATAGATAATCTTTTTCTCATCATCTATCAGCACATTTGCACCGTCAAGTATGGTGAGCGTATATTCTCCGTCGGGCAGCCCTGTCGAAAGGTTTTCTCCGTCAAAATTAAAATGATACGAGGTGATTCCGTTTGCGGTTTCACCGCTGATGTAATACGATTTTTCCTTAATGTTAAACAGTTTTTGGAAAAATCCTGTTTTTGAAGTTTCACATTCGATGCTCCAAAAAGCATTTTCATCATCAAGGGACAGCAAATATCCTTGATAATCTTCGAGAGAGCGGGAGGCTTCGCCTGTGATTTCAAGTCCCTTCCATAATGTTTCTTCCCGGTTGTTCACCGAAATCACGCCATAGACAATACCCACCACAAGTGCAATAACAATAATAACCGCAAAAATAGGCAAAATCGAGCTTTTTCCTCCGCTATGACCCGTTGAGTAGGAACTACCACCGGAATAGGTAACGTTACCCGAATTACCCGATCGAGAACCGCTGCCGGAGCCGCTGTTCATTGACCGCCTTTCATTTTCACGCCTTCTGGCACAATTACTGCACTGCGCACCAGCATAAGGCACTATAGCGCCGCAATGTGGACAATTATGTATTGCTATATCGTTTTCCTCCTGTTATATGAGATGTCTATTTTAATCCAATCTCAACTCGCTCAGTTTCAGAAATATAATGATACATTCCCTTTAACTTGCCGGAACTTGTGGCAAGCTCTGCAATGACAGTACCGCTGTCATCGGTCATAACATACTTTTTCTCAATCCCCAAGAAGCCGGATTTTTCTTCTGCTTTGCTCATATCCATGATGTTCGCAATATAGGTTTCCGGTACAAGGGTTAAAAGATAATCATAATCGCTTTGATGCTTTGATAAAGGCATTTTCGTTTCGACCTCATCGCCGTTGTCGTTTTCAGTGATTTTGGTCAAGGTTTTATCGGTAGTGTTCACACGGTATATAGCATTCTTTTCAAAGGATGTGCCCTCATCACGGAACTTAAACTCATATCCGTTTGGGAATACATCTACCGTCACACGCAATACTGCCTCATCATTTTCAAACCATGTCAGCATACCGCCTGCTCGCTCGGTGGTAGCAAACAGCTTTTCAAGTTGGGACTGATCTGCTGCATTGGCATTTTCATCATAATAGGAATAGCCCTCTAAATCCAATTCCGATGCACTGTCGCTATAAGAGAAGCGATAAACATCACGCAATTTACCGTCACTGTGTTCTACAACGGCTTCTACTTGGCCGCCGGAAATCTTGGTAGGTTCTTTCTCCAGCATATAACTGTAAATCGTTGCTTTATCTTTACGCACAAATTCTCGCGGCAAGCTGTCAGTCCCATTCGTACCGTGTTCGCCACCACTCACTTTGGCAAACAGTTCGTTATAAATGCCGTCATGTGTAATGGCCTTCAGCTTATCTGCACAGGAATCGTAGCGT
>JAZSKE010000038.1:0-83704 GCA_045534675.1 Acutalibacteraceae bacterium | reverse complement strand
AAAGGTCTGTGGGTTGGATTTTTATATTTTAAGCCTTTTTAACTGCGATAGAAACAGCCTTGTCGCCAATAGCGATTTCTTTTTTAAGCTCGGCGTCAAATTCACCGCCGATAAGAATTTCATCAGCAAGAAGCTCTTCGCACATATAAGCCTTGTTACTTTCAAGAACGGCATTAACGAGAGCATCATCGGAGGTGATAGCCATTACAACTCTCTGGTCAACCTCATAGCCTGCTTCCTTACGGATAAGCTGACACTGACGGATGATATCACGGAGAGTACCCTCTGCGATAAGCTCGTCTGTGAGAACAACGTCGAGAGCGATGATAGCGCCCTGCTGACATTCAGCGGAAACGATGCCTTCCTTGGTCTTGGTCATTACATTGAAGATTGAGCCGTCATAAGCCTCCTCGAAGCCTTCAACGAGTACCGCTTCGCCTGCCTTAACCTTAGCGGTGTATTCAACCATCTTTTCTGCTGAAGCTGCTTCAAGGGCCTGCTTCATCTTATTTACATTACCCTTAAGTACTGCACCTGCAACCTTGAAGTTAACGGTGAGGTAGCTGTCCTCAAGTACGGAGGAATCGCTGATGTATTCGATATCCTTGATATTAAGCTCGTCAAGGATATTCTTTTCGAAAATCTTAATGTCTTCGCTTACGTCACCTTCGCAGCAGATATAAAGCTTGCTGAGAGGCTGACGGACCTTGATCTGATGCTCGTTACGAAGTCTCATAGCCACTGCAATGATTTCGCGGGCAAAGGCTGTCTGTTCGATGATGCCGTCATCCTCGAAGCCTTCGAGGACTGTAGGCCAGTCGCTGAGGTGAACTGAAAGCTCAACTGAGGGCATTACACGGCGGATAAGATTCTGCCAGATGCTCTCTGTCATAAAGGGAGTGATGGGAGCCATAACCTTTACACAAGCTGTCAGAGCGTTGTAAAGTGTCCAATAAGCTATCATCTTGTCGCTTTCATCGCCTGTCTTCCAGAAACGGCGACGGTTTGTTCTGATATACCAGTTTGAAATATCGTCAACAAAGATTTCAAATTCCTTGATAACGTTATAAGCCTTGTAGTCCTCCATCTGAGCGGTTGCTTTCTTGATGAAGTCATTTGTTCTGATAACAAGCCACTTGTCAGTTACTGTCATAGCGTTCCTGTCGGGTGTGTAGCCCTCGAAGTTAGGCTTGTCAATCTTTGCATAGGTCTCAAAGAAGGTGTAGATGTTCCAGAATGAGAGAAGCTTTCTTCTTGCCTCGTCACCGAGGTTGAAGCCGAAACGAACATCGTTTGCAACGGGTGCGCCTGCATAGAGATAACGGACTGTGTCGGCGCCGATGATTTCAGCAGCCTCATCAAAACGAATCATATAACCTGTTTTGGAGAATTTCTGTCCGTTTTCCTGAATAACACTTGAGTGGCAAAGTACTCTCTCATAGGGAGCTCTGTCTTCGAGTACGGTACTCATAAACAGAAGTGAGTAGAACCAGAGACGTACCTGCTCGCGCATTTCAACTACCCATTCAGCAGGGAAGTTCTTGCGCCATTCTTCTTTATCGTCAAAGTATCCTGTAGTTGAAAAGGGAACGATACCTGCGTCAAGCCAAACGTCACCAACATCAGTGATACGCTTTGTAGCCTTGCCGCACTTGGGACACTTGATTTCAACTTCGTCAATCCAGGGTCTGTGAAGCTCGGGGAGAGCATCAACCTTAGCGGGATCAACAGCCATTTCCTTAAGCTCGTCAATTGAGCCGACAACGTGAACATTGCCGCAGTCCTCACATACATAGAAGGGGAGGGGCATACCGTAGTAACGCTTACGGGAAATATTCCAGTTGCCCATATTGTTGAGCCAGTCAATCATTCTCTTGCCGTTTGATTCAGGCTCCCACTTAACGCTCAGAGCGTTTCTGATAAGGCGGGGCTTGAGTTCCTCAGTAGCGATGAACCATGAGGGTACCAGACGGTAGATAAGCTCTTCCTTACATCTCCAGCATACGGGGTAGCTATGTTCGTGAGGCTTGATGAGATAGAGCTTATTTCTCTTTTTGAGTTCCTCGAAAACTTCATCGGCAATTGTCTTGCTGTTTTTGCCTGAGAAGAAACCGAAGCCCTTGAGGAAGATACCCATATCGTCAACGGGCATAATTTCGGGAAGACCGAGCCTCTTGCCGAGTTCGTTATCTTCTGCACCGCAACCGGGAGCAATGTGAACAACGCCTGTACCTTCTTCAGCGTCAACATCTTCCCATGCTACGATTTTATGTTCAAAGCCCTGCTGAGCCTCAAGCTCAGGGAAGCAGGTTTCAAACTTTCTGCCTACGAGCTCGTCACCCTTGAACATACGAAGCACTTCAAGCTTATCGTCGCCGAGATACTTGATAGCATTCTTAGCAAGGATGAGTGTCTGCTCGTCACTCTTAACCTTAACTTCAACATAGTCGATTTCAGGATTAACTGCAAGAGCAACGTTTGATGAAAGTGTCCAGGGGGTAGTTGTCCATACAATGATTTTGCTGTTAAGACCTTCAACGGGAAGCTTAAAGAAAACTGAGTTATGGGTAACTGTTTTGTATGAGCCGGTCATTTCATGCTCTGAAAGTGATGTGCCGCAACGGGGACACCAGGGCATAGGCTTATATTCTCTCTTGATCCAGCCGTTATCGTCGCAGGTCTTGAGGAAGTGCCAGATGCTTGTGATGTTCTTGTCTGTGTTGGTATAGTAGGAGTTGTCCCACTGCATCCACTGACCGAGTCTCTTTGACTGCTCGGTGATAACACCTGAGTACTGCTTAACTCTGTCAACACACTTTCTTGTGAACTTGTCGATACCGTAATCTTCGATATCCTTTTTGCTTTCAAAGCCAAGGTCTTTTTCAACACCAACCTCAACCCACAGGCCCTGGGAGTCAAAGCCGTTCTGACAGCGGCAATCGTAGCCGTTCATAGCCTTGTATCTTATAAAAGTATCTTTAAGGGTACGACCCCACGCGTGGTGGATACCCATAGGATTGTTAGCGGTAATAGGGCCGTCAATAAAGCGGAAACGCTCCTTACCCTGATTTTTTTCCTTACGCTTTTCATAGCAGTTGTTGTCTTCCCAGAACTTGAGAATGTCATGTTCCATGGCAATAAAACTGTTACTCTTTTCGATTTCTGCCATCGGTGATACCTCCGTGTTTTTTCAGATTAAGTGAGGCACTGACCCCACTTTACATATACCCTATAAGTATACAATAATATTGTTTTTATTTCAAGTGCTTTTTGCTCAAATATTCCTTTGTTTTAGTGCTTTTTTTCTACTTTGCCAAGGTCTTAAGCCGGTGCTGAAGAAAAAAATTCAACTTTATGCAACACTACTGTCAAAAATTTCATCTAATATGGCAGAGGTGATTGAAATGAAGAAAGCGGCAGCAATGATTTTAGCGGTAATTTTACTTTTTAGCTTCGGAGCGTGTATGAAAAACAGTAACATACCTGACGAGAAAGTCCTTGAGGGTGAGATGATGCTCACGGGTAAAATAACAAAGGTCAGCGGAAGTCTTATGCTTCTTGAAAGTGATGACAGCAGCATAAGCAATAAATTTTCCTTCGGCTATTCCGACAGTGTAACAGTGGCGGAAAACGGAGCCTATGTTGTTGATTTATCCGCAGACTATTTTGAGGGTAAAAAAGTGAGTGTTATATGCAGTGAACTGGTGCAGGAAACTTATCCTGCAGGGCTTACGGATGTTAGAATGATAATTATCCGTTAAAAATTAATAAAAAGCATCGATAATTCTTATATAGAAATATAAAACCGTACAGATGTGTCATTATTATTAAGACATATTAAACGGTTTTTGTTTTTTTATTTAAACAAAGCTGTAAGGAGGAAAAACAATATGAAAAAGAAAGCCATTGCATTAGTTTTAGCAATTGTAATGCTCTTCTCATCAACCACACTCTCAGCTTCAGCACTTGACTTCAATTCAGCAAGTGAGCCTGCAACAAAGTTTCTCGGTAAGGCTCTCGGCACAGTTTTCACAGGACTTGTAACAGTGCTTAACGCCTTCATGGGCGAGAATGACAAGTTCGTTGAAGAAGATGAATACTACTATGACAACTTCTATGAGGGAACAGGCGACTTCATTTCAGAAGCCAAGCCCGGTGCAACATGGTCCCTCGGTCAGGCCCAGGCAAGTCTTGTACCTGAAGACTGGCAGGATGAAAAGTATGACCTTTACCTTGGCGGCTTTATCAGTGAGCAGAATTTCTTCACAAATGACGTACGCGAAATTCTTGACGATATGAAGGTACGTGTTATTGCTATGGATGACGGCTCAGGCAGAGGCACTTCAGTATTTGCAACCATCGACTCAATCGGTATTGCTAACGGCGATGCAAGAATCATCAGAGCTATGCTCAGCGATTTTGCTAAGGAAAACAATATCAATTCAATCAACATTTTCTCAACACATACCCACTCAGGTATTGACACACAGGGTCTCTGGACTGAAATTTTCCGCAAGTGGCCCAAAAACATTTTCAGTGCTTTCACACGTATCGGTGAAACAGAGCAGGGTACTGACCCCGAATATATGGACTTCCTCTATAACACTGTTTCAGCTGCAATCAAAAAAGCTGTAGGCAATATGGAAGCAGGCATGATGACCTACGCTCAGAAGGATATCGGCGCTGAGTACTTCAACAACAAAAACAGACCCTCAGCAGACGGTCTTGACACATCACTGAGAAGACTTACCTTCTATCCTGCAAACAAATCATCACGCCCCACAATCATTCTTAATATGTCTTCACATCCCGACGTTGTTGGTCTTGCAACAGACAGCGACCCCGTAAAGGGTCACGGCGTATCAGGCGACTATGTCTATTACATAGGTCAGGCGCTCAACGGTGCAGGTTATGACTTTATGTTCTTCAACGGCGCTATAGCAGGCATTTATATCGGCAGAGTTGATGTTGAAGATCCCAGACGTGTTGACACAGCAGACAACTACGGTACAGAAATCGGCAAGATGGTTCTCGGTATGACAAAGACTGAAGAGGAAATCAAGGCTGACAAGTACCTTATGAGCCTCAACTTCACAGAAGAGCAGACAGCGGGTCACAACTACACACCCTGGTATGAGGGCTGGGAACCTGCAAAGGAAGAAACAGTTGAGCCTATTCTCAACCTGAAGCTCAAGACAACCGAAATCCCCGTAACTAACCCGGTTATCAAGGCTGCAGGTAAGCTCGGTGTTGTTAACTACACAATCAAGTCTTCAGGCTTTATCAAGAGAGAATATAAGGTAACAACAGAAATCGGCTATATGGAAATAGGCAAGAGTATGCAGATTGCTTTTGTACCCGGTGAATTCTGTGCTGACCTTTGGAACGGCGGCACCTCTCTTACAGCTGAGGGCAGCATCAACGGCGAAGCCTTCACAGGCAAAACACTGACAGAAATCTTCGGTGAAGACACAGTTGTTTTCGGCCTTGCAAATGACGCTATCGGCTATATCGTGCCTGACAATGACTACTGCATGTGCCTTGCATTCGGTCACTACCACGAAACACTTTCACTCGGTGAAAAGACAGCCTCAACTATTATGAGTGCTTTCGAGGAATTGGCAGCAGAGCTTAAATAAAATAGCTGAAGGGGCTGTAAAAAAACGAAAGTTTTTTACAGCCCCTTTTTAATGCAGTTTCTGCAAGAGGGCGGCGGCCCCACAGCCGAAGCTTCGCTTCGGCGCAGCGACCTTCGTCGCTCAAAAAATCCCACAGGGATTTTTTGGTGGAGCCGCCCCGCCTTTTTATCTTGCTAAAAAAATGTTGCAAATTTCCTCAAAACCTATTATAATTTAAGCAGAAACTAAATTTAAGGAGAACTGATTATGAACTATCAACTTGACTTTACAGATAAATCCGCGCTTATTACAGGCGCTGCAAGTGGCATAGGTCTTGAAAGTGCAAAAGCGTTTCTTTTATGCGGTGCTACGGTTTATATGGCTGACTATAACAGCGATGCTCTTGCTGAGCAGGCTGAAGCTCTCCGAGTTCAGTACCCGGGAAAAATTTTCACTGTTGTTGCAGATATCACCGCCGAGGAAGGCGTTATGAAAATGGTTGAGGCTGTAAAAGCTGCAACGGGCAAGGTAGATATCCTTGTTAATAATGCAGGTATGGCACACTCGGCCTATAGTGTTTATGAGAAGCAGGAGGACTGGAACAGAGTTATCACTCTTAACCTTAACAGTCAGTTTTTTGTTACACAAGCTATTGCCAATACTTTTATGATTCCCGTTAAAAAGGGCAGAATAATCAATATGTGTTCCCTTGGCGGAATTATGGGCATTCCTTCTGCAGCTGCTTACAGTGCCAGCAAGGGCGGTGTGATGCAGATGACAAAGTCACTTGCCTGCGAATGGGCGCGTTTTGGAATAAATGTCAACTGTGTCTGCCCCGGATTTGTTGAAACACCTCTTATCAAGGATAACCTTGAGAATGAAAAATGGATGGCATATATGAATATGCGCACACCTATGCGCCGTCTTGCACAGCCTGAGGACATAGCAGGTTCAGTTTTATTCCTTGCAAGCGATATGGCTCAGTATATCACAGGCACTTCGATTGTCATCGATGGCGGCTTTTCAAGCGGCTCGTGAACCCCTCTGTCAGAAATCCTAAAGGCTTTCTGACATCTCCCCTTTCAGGGGAGACGAGAATGTGCAGGCAAATATGTGCTTTTACCAACAATGTGATATAACTAAAATTTCCCCTCAAGCTGAGTGTATAGCACCGACTAAGGGTATCGTCAGCTTGTCGCCCCTGAAAGGGGAGATGCCAAGGACACATTTATGTGGTCTTGACAGAGGGGTTCCACACAAAAACAAAAACCCACCCTCATGGGTGGGTCTTCATTTTCTCAAATTAGAGAGGCATAACGATCTTGTTTGCGATTTCGTCAGCAACGTTGTCAAGACCAACGAGTCTGAGGAAGTCAAGGAAAAGGTCGATAAAGCTGAGTACCATTGTCTTTACATCCATTTTACATTACCTCCGTTATTATTCAGACAAAGCCTTTTTATCTGTCAAAAAAATTATACATCTGCTTTATAACTTTGTCAATATTAAAGTAAAAATTAGTTCACAAAAAAATTACAATTTATATAAAAAAAGCGCAGACCCCTTAGGGTCTGCGTCTTAAGCTATTTGCAAATAACTTAAATTATTCAGCTGCGGGGAAATCGTAGCCTTCTTCTTCAGCAACGAAGCCAAGAATCTTACCAATGATAAGAGTAAGAGCGTCAACGAGAGCCTGAATTGAGAAACCTTCAGCAAAGATTGTCTTAAGTTCTGCGAACATTGTAATATCCTCCTTTTAAGATTTTGTTAGGTAGAATCGAGTTAATCCTTAGATACCAAGAATTTCGCCGAGTTCTTTCCATTCGCCCTTAACGATAGCAAGAACGAAGTCGATGATCATGTTTACGAGAGCTGTGAAGTTGATGCCTTCGTATGATACGTTATCAAACATTGTAGAAGTCCTCCTTCTTTAATTTTCCTATCTCTAGGTGTCTTTATTATATATAAATAAAAACCGTTTGTCAATAGAAAATTCACATTTTTTTAAAAGTGTGGTCTAATTTTTTTATTTTTTATTTATTTAATGTCAATAATTGTAAAAAAGCAGCAGGAACAATTTAAGCCCTGCTGCATTTCTATTATATATAGTGCAGTTGAAACCTGATTGGCGGGAAGTGACTTTGATTTTTAGCAAATCACCAACGGATATAATCCGGAGCTTTGCTCCCCACAATTTTGCATTTTGCACTTTGCATTTTGCATTTATTTAAAGTATTTTACTGCGCTCTTGAACATCTTGATGTCATAGTCACCGAGAACGTTCTTATAAAGTCCGTAGCCAATTCTTTCACTGTGTCCCATCTTACCGAATACGCGGCCGTCAGGTGAGGTGATACCTTCAATAGCAAACATTGAATCGTTGGGGTTAAAGTGAATATCATTGGTTGCCTTGCCGTCAAAGTCAACATACTGAGTTGCAATCTGACCGTTCTTACTGAGCTCAAGAATTGTCTTTTCATCACTGAGGAAGCGACCCTCACCGTGTGAAATAGGCACATTATAGATGTCGCCTACATTGGTGTCAGCAAGCCAGGGGCTCATATTTGAGGCAATTCTTGTTCTTACAATGCGTGACTGGTGGCGTGCAATTGTGTTGAAGGTGAGAGTAGGCATATCTTCTTCTGAGTCAACAATCTTACCGTAGGGTACAAGACCAAGCTTGATGAGTGCCTGGAAGCCGTTACAGATACCGCACATAAGACCGTCGCGATTATCGAGAAGGTCAGTTACCTGCTCCTTGATAGCTGCATTGCGGAAGAAGGCTGTGATAAACTTACCGCTGCCGTCAGGCTCGTCACCGCCTGAGAAACCGCCGGGGATAAATACCATCTGAGCAGTTTTCAGCTCATTTGCAAAGGCTTCAACGCTTCTCTGAATGCCTTCTGCACTCAGGTTGTTGATAACAATAATCTTGCTTTCAGCGCCTGCATCGTCCATAGCCTTAGCTGAATCAAATTCGCAGTTTGTGCCGGGGAATACGGGGATAAGCACCCTGGGCTTATCCACCTTGATAGCGGGAGCCACTCTCTTTGCAGCCTCATATGAGAAGGTTTCAACCTTTGACTTTGACTGGTCAATGTTGCATGAGTAAACGCTTTCAAGTTTGTTTTCGTACGCGCCGAGAAGATCGTCAAGCTTAACTTCTTCGCCGCCCATTGTGATAGCAGCCTTATCTGTGATATAACCGATAAGTTCGCCTTCGTTTACGTCTGCCTCTACTTCAAGAAGGAAGCTGCCGTATGCATATGAGAAAGCATCTTCTACGCTGATACCGTCAGCAAAGTCGAAGCCGAGACCGTTACCGAAGCACATCTTCATAACTGCTTCTGCAATACCGCCGAAGCCGGGAGTGTAGCATGAAACTGCCTTACCGCTGCGAAGAAGAGCCGTAACCTTGTCGAATACACCGAGAAGTGATTCTGTCACAGGCAGGTGGTCTTTGTCAAATTCGGGAGTGAGCTTGATGAGCTTGTTGCCTGCCTTCTTAAATTCAGGTGACACAACCTCGCCGGTCTTGCCGGTAGTAACTGCAAATGAAACGAGAGTGGGGGGTACATCAAGATTTTCAAAGGTACCGCTCATTGAGTCCTTACCGCCGATAGCAGCAACCTTAAGGTCCTTCTGAGCCTTGAATGCACCGAGAAGAGCCGCCATAGGCTTGCCCCAACGCTTCGGGTCTTTACCGGGTCTCTCGAAATATTCCTGGAAGGTGAGATAAACATCTTCAAACTTGGCACCTGTTGCAATAAGCTTGCAGACTGATTCAATAACAGCCATATATGCGCCGTGGAAGGGAGTTTTCTCTGTATAGAAGGGGTTGTAGCCCCATGACATAAATGAGCAATCGTCGGTGTGGCCTTTTTCAGTTGAAATAAGCTGAACCATAGCCTGAATGGGTGTGTGCTGATACTTACCGCCGAAGGGCATAAGCACTGTGCCTGCACCGATAGTTGAGTCAAATCTTTCGCTGAGACCTCTCTTTGAGCAGACGTTAAGGTCAGTTGCAAGAGCGTTAAGATTGTCAGCAAAGCCGCCCTCAATCTTCTTCATAGGACACTGGGGAGCAGCAACCTCAATATCGATGTGCTTTTCAGCACCGTTTGAGTTAAGGAATTCGCGGCTGATATCAACAATAGCCTTGCCGTTCCAATACATTGTAAGTCTCTTTTCAGCCTTAACCTTTGCAACAACAGTTGCATTGAGGTTTTCCTTCTTAGCAAGAGCAAGGAAGTTATCGATGTTTTCTTTTTCAATAACAACAGCCATTCTTTCCTGGCTTTCGCTGATAGCAAGCTCTGTGCCGTCAAGACCTTCATACTTCTTGGGTACTGCGTTAAGGTCAATTTCAAGACCGTCTGCAAGCTCACCTATAGCAACGGATACACCGCCTGCACCGAAGTCATTACAACGCTTGATCATACGGGTAGCTTCCTTGTTTCTGAAAAGTCTCTGGAGCTTTCTTTCTTCGGGAGCATTACCCTTCTGAACCTCAGCACCGCAGGTCTCGAGGCTTTCCATAGTGTGTGACTTTGATGAACCTGTAGCACCGCCGCAGCCGTCACGGCCTGTAGCACCGCCGAGAAGGATAACAACATCGCCGTCTTCGGGACATTCGCGTCTTACGTTTTCAGCGGGAGCAGCAGCAATAACAGCACCGATTTCCATTCTCTTAGCTGTGTAGCCCTCGTGATAAAGCTCGTCAACAATACCTGTTGCAAGACCGATCTGGTTACCGTAGGATGAATAACCTGCAGCTGCAGTTGTAACAATCTTTCTCTGAGGCAGCTTGCCGGGGATAGTCTCGGCAACGCTCTTTAAGGGGTCGCCTGCACCTGTAACACGCATTGCACCGTAAACATAGCTTCTGCCTGATAAGGGGTCACGGATAGCACCGCCGATGCAAGTTGCGGCACCGCCGAAGGGTTCGATTTCTGTGGGATGGTTGTGAGTTTCGTTTTTAAACAGAAGAAGCCAGGGTTCTTTCTTGCCGTCAACCTCTACCTCAATTTTAACGGTACAAGCGTTGATTTCTTCGCTTTCATCTAATTTTTCAAGATAGCCGTTAGCATTAAGATACTTGCCTGCAAGAGTACCGATATCCATAAGGCAGATGGGCTTTGTTCTTCCAAGCTCTTTTCTTGTTTCGATATAGTCGTCATAAGCTCTCTGAAGAAGCTCATCCTCAAACTTAACACTGTCAATAGTTGTGAGGAATGTGGTATGGCGGCAGTGGTCTGACCAATAGGTGTCGATCATACGGATTTCGGTGATAGTGGGGTTTCTGCCTTCCTTCTTGAAATAGTCCTGACAGAAAGCGATATCGTCGTTATCCATAGCAAGAGCATATTTCTTAACAAAATCAGCAAGACCGTCCTTGTCAAGGTCAATGAAGCCGTCAAGAGTTTCAACCTCAGTGGGTATGTCATATTTTGTTTTGAGAGTTTCTGCTTCTTTAAGTGAAGCTTCTCTTGATTCAACAGGGTTGATAACATACTTTTTAATTTCAGCAAGCTCAGCCTCTGTTACATCACCGTAAAGGATATAAACCTTTGCAGTCTTTACAGTGGGTCTTTCACCCTGAGAGATAATCTGGATGCACTGAGCAGCTGAGTCCGCTCTCTGGTCAAACTGACCGGGAAGAGGCTCAACAGCAAACACTGCTGCACCGTCAGAACTGAGAGTAGTGCTTGTTATGTCAAGCTGAGGCTCTGAGAAAACATTTTTAACTGCGTAATCGAAAAGGTCTTTTTCGATATCTTCAGCGTCGTAGCGGTTGATAACACGAAGGTCTGTTACGCTTTTGATGCCGAGCAGCGAGTTGATGTCGCCTAAAAGACCCTTAGCCTCGTTAGCGAGTTCCTTTTTCTTTTCAACATATATGCGATATACCATTTATTTTGCCTCCTTGGCTTTTTTGCCTATATCGTTTCTGTAGTAAGCGTTGTCGAAGCTTACCTTCTTTACCTTTTCATAAGCGCCGCTGATTGCACAGTCAAGGCAGGCTCCTGTGGCAGTTACGCCAAGTACTCTGCCGCCGCTTGTTTTAAGAGTAGTGCCGTCAAGAACTGCACCTGCAACATAAACGCTGTCTTTAACATCCTCGGGGATGTTGATTGCAAAGCCCTTTTCATAGCTCTGGGGATAACCCTTTGAAGCCATAATAACACAGCAGGCGTGCTTGTCCGAGAACTTAACCTCGGTTTCGGCAAGGGCACCCTCAGTGGTAGCCTTCATAACTGTGAGAAGGTCGCTTTCAAGAAGGGGAAGAACAACCTGTGTCTCAGGGTCGCCGAAACGGCAGTTATATTCAATAACCTTGGGACCTTTTTCTGTAATCATAAGACCGAAGTAAAGGCAGCCCTTGAAGGTGCGGCCTTCAGCGTTCATAGCGTTTATAGTGGGCAGGAAAATCTTTTCCATACACTCTTTAGCAACTGCATCTGTGTAGTAGGGGTTGGGAGCAACTGTACCCATACCGCCGGTGTTGAGACCTTCGTCATTGTCAAGGGCTCTCTTGTGGTCCATTGATGAAATCATAGGCACAACTGTCTTGCCGTCGGTGAAGGAAAGCACTGAAACCTCGGGGCCGGTGAGGAATTCCTCAATAACGATGTTGTTGCCGCTTGCACCGAAGATTTTATCCTGCATCATAGATTTAACCGCATCCTTGGCTTCATCTCTTGTCATAGCGATGATTACGCCCTTGCCCAGTGCCAGACCGTCGGCCTTGATAACTGTGGGGATAGGAGCTGTATCAAGATAAGCGAGAGCCTTTTCCATATCGGAGAATACTTCGTACTCTGCCGTAGGAATGCCGTATTTCTTCATAAGGTTTTTTGAGAAAACCTTGCTGCCTTCGATTATTGCAGCCTTTGCTTCAGGACCGAAGCAGGGGATACCCATAGCACTCAGTCTGTCAACTGCGCCGAGAACAAGGGGGTCGTCGGGAGCTACAACGGCATAGTCAACGGGATTATTCTTTGCCCATTCGCAGATGCCGTCTATGTCTGTTGCACCTATTGCAACGCATTCTGCGTCAGCAGCAATACCGCCGTTGCCGGGCAGGGCATAGATTTTTTCTATAGCTTTGTTTTCTTTCAGCTTTTTGATGATGGCGTGTTCGCGGCCACCACCGCCTACAACCATAATTTTCATATCTCTCACCTCTTAGTCAGCGTAGATAGGATATTTTTCGCAAAGAGCAAGAACACCCTTTGTGATTTCGTCTTTTGAATTTTCAAAGTCAGTAATTGCAAGCTTTATCCACTTTGCAATAAGCTCCATATCTTCTTCTTTGAAGCCTCTTGAGGTAACGGCAGCAGTACCCACACGAAGACCGCTTGTAACGAAGGGACTTTTCGGGTCGTTGGGGATAGTGTTTTTGTTAGCCGTGATGTGTACCTCGTCAAGTCTTGCCTCAAGCTCCTTGCCTGAAATGTCATATTTACGAAGGTCGAGAAGCATAAGGTGGTTATCCGTACCCTTTGAAACGATGTCGATTTCCTCAGCTTTTAGTGCCTCGCAGAATGCTGCAGCGTTTTTGTGAAGCTGCTTCTGATAGGCCTTGAAGTCGTCGCTGAGTGCCTCGCCGAAGGCAACTGCCTTGGCAGCGATGATGTGCATTAAGGGGCCGCCCTGAGTGCCGGGGAAAACAGCCTTGTCAATCTGTTTTGCAAGCTCTTCTCTGCAAAGGATAAGACCGCCTCTGGGACCGCGGAGTGTCTTGTGAGTTGTTGAAGTAACAACATCTGCATAGGGGACGGGTGAGGGATGGATGCCTGCAGCAACAAGACCTGCAATATGAGCCATATCAACCATAAGGTATGCACCAACCTCGTCTGCAATTTCTCTGCAGCGCTTGAAGTCGATAACCCTTGAGTATGCACTTGCACCAACAACGATGAGCTTGGGCTTGCATTCGAGAGCAATTTCTCTCATTTTATCGTAGTCAATCATTTCTGTTTCATCGTCAACACCATACTGAACAATGTTCCAGTATTTGCCTGAAATGTTAACCGGTGAGCCGTGTGAGAGGTGACCGCCCTGAGAAAGGTTCATACCCATAACTGTGTCACCTGTTTCAAGGAGTGCAAAGAAAACGGCAAGGTTAGCGTTTGCACCTGAGTGAGGCTGCACATTGGCATGCTCAGCGCCGAAGAGCTTTTTGGCTCTTTCTCTTGCAATATTTTCAACCTCGTCAACACAGTGGCAGCCGCCGTAGTAGCGTTTGCCGGGGTAGCCCTCTGCGTACTTATTGGTAAGCACACTGCCTGCAGCTAAAAGCACAGCCTTGGAAACGATGTTTTCTGAAGCAATAAGCTCAATGAAGGTTTCCTGTCTTGTAAGCTCCTTATCACAGGCAGCAAAGACTTCGCTGTCATATTTTTCGAGTTCGTTAAAGTAGTTAAGCATTTTTGTCTCCTTGGTTTTAATTAGTGGTGGAAAAGGCGCATCTTTGTGAATGCCATTACCATGTTGTATTTATCTGCACATTCAATAACAGCATCGTCTCTTATGGAACCGCCGGGTTCTGCAATATAGCTTACGCCGCTGCGGTATGCTCTTTCAATGTTGTCTGAGAAGGGGAAGAATGCATCTGAGCCAAGAGCAATACCTGAGAAGGTCCCCAGATGAGCTTCCATTTCTTCCTTTGTGAAAGGCTCGGGCTGCTCTGTAAAGTACTTCTGCCAGTTGCCGTCGGCACATACATCTTCTTCGTTTTTGTTGATGTAACCGTCGATAACATTATCTCTGTCTGCTCTGCCGAGAGTGGACAGGAAGGGAAGATTCAGCACCTTATCAGCCTGACGAAGAAGCCATGTGTCAGCCTTTGTGCCTGCAAGACGGGTGCAGTGAATTCTTGACTGCTGACCTGCGCCAACACCGATAGCCTGTCCGTCATAAGCATAGCAAACTGAGTTGGACTGTGTATATTTAAGTGTGATGAGAGCAATGATAAGATCTCTCTTTGCACTTTCGGGAAGCTCCTTATTCTTTGTTACGATGTCGGAAAGGAGAGCTTCACCTATTTCAAAGTTGTTTCTTCCCTGCTGGAAGGTGATGCCGTAAACCTGCTTTGTTTCAATTTCAGCGGGTACGAAATCAGGGTCAATTTTAACTACGTTGTAGTTGCCGTTTCTCTTTAATTTGAGAATAGCAAGTGCCTCGTCAGTGTAACCGGGAGCGATAACGCCGTCGGAAATTTCACGCTTGATAAGCTTTGCTGTTGTAGCATCGCAAACATCTGAGAGAGCAACCCAGTCACCGAAGGAACACATTCTGTCAGTACCTCTTGCTCTTGCATAAGCGCAGGCAAGGGGGCTTTCATCAAGACCCTCAACGTCATCAACGAAGCAAGCCTTCTTTAATTTTTCGGGAAGAATTGTGCCCACTGCTGCCGAGGTGGGGCTTACGTGCTTGAAGGATGCTGCACAGGGAAGACCTGTAGCTTCCTTTACTTCCTTAACAAGCTGCCATGAGTTGAAAGCATCGAGGAAGTTGATATAGCCGGGTCTGCCTGAAAGGATTTCGATAGGCAGCTCTGAGCCGTCATGCATATAGATTTTTGAAGGTTTCTGGTTGGGGTTACAACCGTATTTAAGTTCAAACTCTTTCATTAGTTATCCTCCGATTTATTATTTATTCTTGTTTACTACTCTTGTTTCGCTTTCGCCGCTTTCGATATCTATGTATCTTACGAAAAGTGAAACCTTGTTGTCTTCATTGAGGTTTTCCCAGATAAGATTTGTCAGCTCGTCGATGGAAACATCGGGAAGCTCAAGGGTCTTGGGTTCGCCTTCAAATGAGGGCAGGGGATTTGCATCGTGGTCATAGGTGTGAATAAACTTTGCTCTGCCGCAAAGGGGATTTGAGTAAGCATAGGTAAATCTTTCACATGAGCTGTCGTCACCCTCTGCACTTTTGAGAATTGACATAGCGTAGTTCATGCCTTCCTTTTCAAGACGGATGATGCCTGAAATTCTGGGAGTGAAGTTGGGCTTGTCGTCTTCAAATTCTCTTGTGCGAAGAGCCTGCTCAAAGGTCATCTGCTTATCCATAAGCTCATAGATAGTGTCGGTCTGGTCGCCGTTTGTTACGATAGTCTTGTTGCCAAGCACTCTCACGGGGTAGTAGATGATAAGATGGGGGTCTGTCATCTTGCTTTCGTCAAAAGCCTTGGTGCGCATAGCATCGCCCTCAAGCACGAAAACACGGTTACGGCTGTTTTCACTTCTGCCCATGATGAAATAAGCAGTTACAGCCTTTTTGCCGTCGGCACTTTTGCCGATGATAATGCCTCTGCCGTGATAAGCAAGAGAATTCAGTTCGTCTTTAATTGTTGAAACTTTCATAGCTTACTCTCCTATATAAACTTTATTGTTTTTTACTGTCAGTCTGTCTTCGCAGAAAAGCTTTACTGCCTCGGGAAGAATTTTCCACTCAGCCTCTTTCATAATTCTTTCCTGCAAGGTTTCGGGTGTGTCGTTTTGCTGTACTTCCACAGCCTTCTGCAATATGATAGGTCCTGCATCACATTCGGGTGTTACGAAGTGAACCGTGGCACCTGAAACCTTCACTCCCTTTTCGAGAGCCGCCTCGTGTACGTGAAGACCGTAGTAGCCTTTGCCGCAGAAGGAGGGAATAAGTGCAGGGTGAATATTTATAATAGCGTTGGGATAAGCCTTATAGACCTGCTCGTCAATAATTGTGAGGAAGCCTGCAAGCACCACGAGGTCGATATTGTTTGCCTTGAGTATTTCGGTGAGTGCCTTTGAGTACTGAGCAATATCGGCATAATCTTTTCTGCAAAGCACTGCCGAAGCAATCTCATTGTTTTTTGCTCTTTCGAGGGCGTAAACTCCCGGCTTTGAAGCAATGACAAGAGTTATCTTGCTCTCACCGAAGAAGCCTTCCTTCTGAGCGTCAATAAGAGCCTGAAGATTTGTTCCGCCGCCTGAAACAAGAACTGCAATTTTCTTGCTCATTACAGAATCACCTTCTCGTCACCTTCAATAATTTCACCGATAACATAAGCGTCAATGCCATGTTCTTTGAGAAGTGAGAGTGAAAGCTCAACCTCATCAGCGGGAACAACAATACTCATACCGACGCCCATATTGTAGGTGTTGAACATATCACGCTCGGGAATATCGCCCCACTTGGCAATAAGGTCGAAAATGGGAAGCACCTTAACAGCAGACTTGTCAATTTTTGCACAAAGTCCGTCAGGAATTGAACGGGGGATGTTCTCATAGAAGCCGCCGCCTGTGATATGAGAAATACCCTTAACTTTAACCTTTTCAATAAGAGCAAGAACGGGCTTTACATAAATCTTTGTGGGAACAAGCAGAGCCTCAGCAATTGTCTTGCCGCCTAACTCTTCACGGGGAACATAAAGCTCGGGGTTGTTGTTATCGATATCGAAAACCTTACGGCATAAGCTGAAGCCGTTGGAGTGAATACCTGTTGAGGGGAGAGCGATAACTACATCACCCACAGCCATTTTGCTGTTGTCGATCATTTTGGGCTTATCAACTACGCCTACTGCGAAGCCTGCAAGGTCATAATCCTCTGCAGGCATAAGACCGGGATGCTCTGCAGTTTCACCGCCGATAAGTGCGGCACCAGACTGAACACAGCCTTCAGCAACACCGCTTACGATTTCTGCAATCTTCTCGGGGTAGTTTTTTCCGCAGGCAATATAGTCGAGGAAGAATAAGGGCTTTGCGCCAACGCAGATAATGTCGTTAACACACATAGCAACTGCATCAATACCGATTGTGTCGTGCTTGTCCATAAGAATAGCAAGCTTAACCTTTGTGCCGCAACCGTCGGTACCTGAAACGGAAATGGGATGCTCCATACCTGCAATCATGCTAAGGTCGAAGCAGCCGCCGAAGCCGCCTACATCGTCTGCACAATTTTCGTTACGGGTTCTTGCAATGTGTTTTTTCATAAGTTCTACTGATTTATAGCCGGCAGTAATATCAACGCCTGCAGCAGCGTAGGATTGTGACTGTGAGTTTTTCATATCGTTTTCATCCTTTCAAAATTTAATTTATTCTTTGCCGTTCCAGCAATAGGTGCATACGCAATCTTCGGGCAGGCCTATTGCTTCAAGCAGACCTGAGAGACTCTGATAGCCGAGGGAGTGGAAGCCCAGCTTACCGCAGATGCTGTCAAGGAGAGCCTTGCCTCTTTCGGTTGTTGCATCGCCGTATTCCTCGATGTGCTTCTCGCCTTCTTCACCTTCAAGCTCAAGAATGGTTCTTCTTGCAATGAGGTCTCTGTCTGAGTTGCCTCTTGAGAAGTTGAGATATTTGCAGTTATACATTATTGGCGGGCAGGCACTTCTCATATGTACCTCCTTAGCGCCGTGGCTGTATAAAAATTCCACTGTTTCACGAAGCTGAGTGCCTCTTACGATACTGTCGTCAACGAAGAGGAGCTTTTTGCCCTGAATAAGTTCGTGGACGGGAATCATCTTCATCTTTGCAACTCTGTTACGCTCCTTCTGGTTGGCGGGCATAAAGCTTCTCGGCCAGGTGGGAGTGTATTTGATAAAGGGTCTTGCAAAGGGAATGTCGCTTTCGTTGGCATAGCCGATAGCGTGAGGGGTACCTGAATCGGGTACACCGCTGACAAAGTCAATGCCTTCGCATTTGCCTGCCGCTTTATCGTCTCTTGCCATTATCTCACCGTTGCGAGTTCGCATAACTTCAACATTGACACCCTCATACTTTGAGTTGGGGTAGCCGTAATATGTCCAGAGGAAGGAGCAGATTTTCATTTTAGGCAGAGGCTTCTTGAGTACCTCAACCTTGTCGGGTGAGAGCAGGTCGATTTCGCCGGGACCGAGTTCCTTGAGAAATTCATAGTCAAGCTTTTCAAAAGCGAAAGACTCGAAGGATACGCAGTGACCTTCAGCATCCTTGCCGAGTACCACGGGGGTTCTGCCCAGGCGGTCTCTTGCCGCTATGATGGTGCCGTCTTCCTTTAGAATGAGCAGTGACAGTGAGCCGTCAATCTGTTCCTGACAGAAGCGTATGCCGTCAGCGAAGTTATCCTTCTGGTTTATGAGGGCTGCGGCAAGCTCGGTGGAGTTTATCTTTCCGCCTGTCATAGCATTGAAGTGGCTTCCGCTTCCGCTGAGGAATTTATTTGTAAGCTCATCAGCATTGTTTATAATGCCGATTGTTGTTATGGCATAGACACCTAAGTCTGAACGTATAAGCAGGGGCTGGGGATCGCTGTCACTTATACAGCCGATTGAAGCATTGCCCTGCATCTCATCGGTGATGCCTGCGAATTTTGTTCTGAAGGGTGAGTTTTCAATGTTGTGAATATCACGCTGAAAGCCTTTTTCCTCGTTTACGGCAGCCATACCGCCGCGACGGGTACCCAGGTGAGAGTGATAGTCAACACCGAAAAAAACATCAATCACAACATCTCTTTTTGATGTTGCTCCGAAAAATCCTCCCATTGTCTTACCTCCGGATTTTATTAGAAATTATACTGTTTTTCTGCTGCTGCGTTTTTCTCGAGAACTGTCTTTGTGTCAGCATTTCTCTTGTCCTGAAGCTTCTTTGCAAGGTCTTCATCGCTCACTGCGAGTATTTCAATAGACAACAAGGCGGCATTGACAGCTCCGTCAATTGCAACAGTAGCTACGGGTATGCCTGAGGGCATCTGTACTGTTGAGAGAAGAGCATCAATACCGTCGAGATATTTTGATTTCATAGGTATGCCGATAACGGGCAGGGTGGTGTTGGCGGCAATTGCACCAGCAAGGTGTGCAGCCATGCCTGCAGCGGCTATAATACAGCCGAAACCGTTTTCTCTTGCAGCTTCACTGAACTGCTTTGCTTCGGCAGGTGTACGGTGAGCTGAATAGATGTGAAGCTCATAGGGTACACCGAACTGCTTGAGTGTGTCGGCAGCTTTTGAAACAACAGGCAAATCACTGTCGCTTCCCATAATAATTGCAACTTTTTTCATATGTTATTCCTCCTGAAAAAGGTATAAAATGCGATAAAAATCGGCATTCAAATTATACCACAAAACTCCTCGAAAAGTCAATAAAAAAAGGGGGCGTTTTGGAATTTGTGCATATGGTCAAATTTGTTGAAAAAGGCAGGTTTTCAGTTGGTGCTTTTTTACCGCTTTTCTGCAAATCGGGGGGCGGCGGCTCCACAGAAATCGCTGCGCGATTTCGGGCGACCTTCGGTCGTTTGCCGGACGCAGTCCGGCAGTGGAGCCGCCCGCAAGCCTGTAGCCAAAATAAACCTTCCCAATACACGAAAAGGAGCTGTAAAAAACCGAAAGTTTTTTACAGCTCCTTTTTAGGGGCGTGAAAAAATGCGCAGAATGAACAAACTGAGCAAAAATAAAGCTTTGGCTTTATTTTTGGTTACCCGAAGGCGTACGAAGGTACGTCGAGAGGCGAAGTTTGTTTATAGCATAAACAGAAAAACTGCATAAATTGCAGTTTTCTGATTTTTATATGTTTTAAAGGGTTCCTTTGGACTTTTCATCCTGAAGGAACCCTTTATTCATCTCGGTTTATGAGGTCTGCACTTTTTTTACAGCCCCAAGGATTTAAATGTTTATCGGGTTGTGTTTTCCCCCAGCATTGTCAACGGGTCAACATAATTCCCCTCTTTTATAATTTCAAAATGCAGATGGCTTTCCTGCGCACTCTCACAGGGAATATCGGCAAGCTTGCCTATTATATCGCCCTTTGACACAATATCGTCAATGCCTACACAGCTGCCTTGCTCAAGAGAGCAATATCTTGCAATAAATGAGCCGTGGTCAATTTCAATGCAATATCCCCACGAAGGGTCTGAGACTACCTTCACAACCCTGCCGTCACCTACAGCCGCAATACCTGCACCTTTTTCAGCGGCAAAATCTACGCCCTTGTGTATGCGCCAATCCTCCATTGTTTCGTCATATATGGGGGTCAGACTGAATTTCTTTAACACCTTTTCTCCTGAAGGATAAACAAAAGAGCCATTGCTGAAAACTTCACTTACGGTTGAGGTCGTTTCTTGTGTCGTAGCCTCGGTGGTTGTTTCAGTCTGAGCTTCTGTAGTGGTGGGTGCAGTGGTTGTAAGTCTCGGGTCGGCAACGTCATCTTTATGCTTTCTTACCTGCTGAGTTATTTCTTCGGCTGAGGTTGTAGGTACGGGGAGGTCTTCTATAAGCTTCACACTTGAGGAGTAAACGAAGCCGATAGCAGCTATTATAAGAATAAAACTTACGGCTGCAGTGATATAGAAGCCCTTGCCTGAAGAGAGCTTTTCAATGATATTTTTCTTTTTCATAGTTCTTCACCGTTTCTTATCAATGTTAGTTTTATTATTAGTTGCAAAAGAAAAAATATACCTGAGTACGAAAAAACTACTTGAAAGGGTAAAAAAATTTACAAATTTTACGAACAAATGTTTGCAATTTGAAAAAAGATGTGCTATAATGAGGTTGCATCGAACATTTGTGCAAGGCAAATGTTTAAATTCAATATTAGAAAGGCGGTTTCAATATGAGAGGACCTCTCACCGAAAACCAGACCCTGATACTCAACTATCTCAAGGAGCGTGCAGGCGATGTTCCCCCAAGCGTAAGAGAAATCTGTCAGGCGGTGGGCCTTCGTTCAACCTCATCGGTTCAGGCTAACCTTGTTGCTCTTGAAGAAAAGGGTTACATAGAGCGTGACCCTATGCACAAGCGTTCAATAAGAATTACAGGCAGAGCCGAAAATGTCAGGCACGTGCCTCTTTTAGGTGTGGTCACAGCAGGTCTGCCCATTCTTGCAACGGAGCAGGTAGAGTGCTATCTCCCCTTCAATGCACCTCACATCTCAAGCGATAAGGAAATGTTTGCCCTTCGTGTACGCGGTGAAAGTATGATTAATGCCGGCATCTACGACGGTGACATCATCTATGTTGAGCGCACTCCCGTGGCTCGTAACGGAGATATTGTTGTTGCCCTTATTGAAGACGAGGCTACAGTCAAGACATTCTATAAAGAAAACGGTCACTTCCGTCTCCAGCCTGAAAATGACAGTTTTGACCCTATCATTGTTGATGAACTGATTATTCTGGGCAAGGCAGTTGCACTGACGAGATACCTCTGATCAAATGCAGAATGCAAAATGGTGGGGAGCAAAGCTCCGATTATATCCGTTTGAGTTTTGGGGATGAATAATGTTTCATCCCGCCCGGAGGGTCAGCGGTGAGGCGGCTCCACTGCCGAAGAATCTTCGGCAAGCGACCAAAGGTCGCGCAAAATCGCAAAGCGATTTTTGTGGAGCCGCCACCCTCCCTCTTTATCCGACTATAAAAATGCTGCAGGTCGCTACCGTGGTAGCGACCTGCTTTTTTGATTTTAAGATTGATGAAACTTTCCGGTTCTGAGTTTTTACTCTATTTCCGCTTTGCCGGTGTAGAGCTGATAGTATTTTCCGCCCTGATCAATGAGAGTGCGGTGGTTGCCCTCTTCAATAATTTCGCCACATTCAAGCACAACAATATCGTCTGAGTTTCGGACAGTTGACAGCCTGTGAGCAATAACGAAAACAGTTCTGTCTTCCATAATCTTGTCCATGCCCACCTCTATAAGACGCTCTGTTCTTGTGTCAACGCTTGAGGTAGCCTCGTCGAGAATAAGCAGGGGAGCGCCTGCAATGGCGGCTCTTGCTATATTGATAAGCTGAGCCTGACCCATACTGATATTGACGGCATCAGCCTTGATTTCAGTTTCATAGCCGTCGGGGAGCTTCTCAATAAAGGTGTGAGCGTTGGCGATTTTAGCCGCAGCCTCAATTTCCTCCTGGGTAGCATCCAGCTTGCCGTAACGGATATTATCAGCAATAGTGCCTGAGAAAAGCTTGGTGTCCTGAAGCACCATAGCTATTGAGTGGCGAAGGTCGTCCTTCTTTATATCCTTGATATCAATGCCGTCATAGGTTATCTGACCTCTGTCGATTTCATAGAAACGGTTGATAAGGTTAGTGATGGTGGTTTTACCTGCACCTGTTGAGCCTACGAAGGCTACCTTCTGACCGCTCTTGGCAGTGACATTGATGTTTTTGAGTACATCTGTACCCTCAACATAGGCGAAGGTAACATCTTTCACTTCAATATTTCCCTTAAGAGGTACATAGACGAAGCCTTCCTCGGTGGGAACTTTCCAGCTGAACTGACCTTCACTTTGATCGGTTTCTTCTGTCTCACCCATAGCATTTTTAATAAGGCGCACGAGAGTAACTCTGCCATCGTCTGTTTCGTTGGGAGTATCAAGCACCTCAAAGACACGCTCAGCACCTGCAAGGGCTGAAACAAGAGAGGTATAGGTGCTTGCAATACCGACTATGGGAGAAGCGTAGCTCTTTGAATAGTTCAGGTAGTTGATGAGCTTGGCTACATCCATTTCGCCTGCCATAACAAGCTTAGCACCGTAGAAGACACAGATAGCGTAGTTTACTCGTGTTATCATTGACATAAGCGGAGACATAAAACCGCCTATGATGTTTGCCTTCACACCGATTTTACGGTAGTTTTCGTTAAGGCCGTTGAAGGCTTCCTTTGTCTTTTTCTCCTGAGAGAAAAGCTGAACAACCTTGATACCCTTGATATATTCCTCAGTGAAGCCGTTGACCTGAGAAATTGCCTTCTGCTGAGCCTTGAAGAGGGGGGAGCATTTGCCGGTGATGAAAATAACCACAAGGAACATAAGCACAATTGCCGCGGTTATTGTCAGGGTCAGCTTCCATGAGAAGACTATCATAATTGTGATGGTCATAACAGCCTGAATGGTTGATGAAATCAGTGAGGGGAAGCTGTTGCTGATAAGGTCACTTACACGGTTTACGTCGTTGGTGAAGTGGCTCATTATTTCGCCTGTTTTTCTCTTGTCGAAATATTCAAGGGGAAGACCCTGAATATGATTAAACAGGTCGCGGCGCATATTCTTGAGAGTTCTCGAAGAAATATGCAGCATTATTCTTGAGTAAAGCAGGTTGAAAAGTGCCGATAAAGCATAGCCGACAGCCATAATCACAAGCCACTTTATGATGTTTGCCATGGCTTCGTCGCCTGAGGTGATATTGCCGGCAATAAGGTCTTCCAGAGTTTTATTTACGGGGTACATTGCCAAAGAGGAAAGCACGCTGATAGCCGTTGTTGCCACAACAAGAATTGCAACTAAAAGCAGAAGCCCTTTATACTGAGCTATATAGCCGAGTAGTCGCTTGGTGGCGGTTTTGATATTTTTAGGCTTCTTCTTTTTCTTTTCCTCTTCCTTTTTTTCACGCTCTTTTCTTTCTTCCTCAGTTTCGTTTTCGGGAATTTTCTTCTTTCCGATCGGGCGTGTTCTTTTAGTCTTTTTCTTATCTTTTTTGTCCTGCTTCCCTTCGGTTGCAGTTGCAGCTTCCTGCGCTGCTTCTTCGGGGAGAAGCTCTTTGTTTTCTTCGTTTATGGGAGTCTTACTCATTGTGCCAACACTCCTTCCTGCTGAGAAACAAAGATTTCATGGTAGACCTCATTATTCTTTGTCAGTTCTTCATGGGTACCCATGCCGACAATTTTACCGTCTTCCATAACTATAATTCTGTCAGCGTCCATAATTGAGGTTATACGCTGAGCAATGATGATTTTAGTCATATGCTTATACTTGTCCGAGCGCAGAGCCATACGGATTTTTGCATCAGTTGCAGTGTCAACGGCACTGGTTGAGTCGTCAAGAATAAGTATCTTAGCTTTTTTAAGCAAGGCTCTTGCAATACAAAGACGCTGTCTCTGACCGCCTGAAACGGTGTTACCGCCCTGACCGAGTTCCGTATCATAGCCCTTTTCAAACTCGGTGATAAATGAGTGAGCCTGAGCAGCCTCGGCAGCCTCAATAACATCCTCGTCACTTGCGAAGAAGTCGCCCCAACGGATATTGTCTGAAATAGTGCCAGAGAAAAGCACATTCTGCTGAAGCACAACGGAAATTTCACGCCTGAGGTTTTCAAAGGTATAGTCTTTGACATTTCTGCCGCCGACTATAACCTCGCCCTCACTTGCCTCATAAAGGCGGGGAATAAGCTGAATGAGAGTTGATTTTGATGAGCCGGTACCGCCGATAATGCCGACGGTTTCACCTGATTCTATTTTAAGGTTTATATCTTCAAGAATATTTTTAACTGCAGCTTCACTGTATTTGAAGGAAACATTCTTAAACTCAATGCTGCCGTCAGCAGGTACGGCAAACTCATCAGCATCCTTATCGCTGATAGAGGGTTCCTGCTTAAAGACTTCGCTTATTCTGCCGATGGAAGCCTTTGCCATAATCATGCTGACGAAAACAAGCATAACTGTCATAACGGAGGAAAGCACCTGAGAGATATATGAAACGAAGGTGGTCATAGTACCCACAGTAAGGTCACCCTTGCCGTGAATGATAATGTCACTGCCGCGCCACATAGCAAAAATCATACAGCCGTAAATGACGAACATAATTGCGGGAGTTATGTAGAGAATGAGCTTCTGAGCTCTTACATTCATTTCCATAACAGCAATGTTTGCTTCATTGAACTTTTCTTTTTCGTGATCTTCTCTTACAAAGGATTTTACAACTCTTATACCGTTGATGTTGCCGCGCAGTACGCCGTTGAATTTATCTGTTTTCTTGAGCATTTTCTTGAAAAGGGGTACGGCAAGATAACCCATAATGACTACAATTATAACAATTGCGGGCAAAGCAAAGGCAAAAACAACAGACAAATCACGGCTGATATTAAGGGCATAAACCAGTGCCGTTATAAGCATAAAGGGACCCTTGATAAAGGTGACGATAGTGTTTTTATAAACATTCTGCACCATTGAAACATCGTTTGTCATTCTTGTGATAAGTGAAGAAATCTTAATCTTATCAATGTTGACGAAGGATAAATCCTGAATTTTATTGAAAAGCTCTCTTCTAAGGTTTGCACCGAAGCCCATGCTTGCAATTGATGAGCAACGCGCAGCTATATAGCCTACCACAAGAGTGCAGGCGCAAAGCAGAAGCATTTTCAGCACATTTGACACAAGGTCAGCCTGAATGGCAGCGTGATCTGCATCCGGGGCGCTGAACATAAGAAGAATATCAACCACCTTACCCATAGCCTTAGGAATTTCAATCTCGATGATAACATCAAGAAAAATCATAAAGGGGCAGAGGATTGTCAGAAAACGGTATCCTTTTGTAAAGGACAAAAATCTTTTAGCCAAAACGGCAACACTCCCTTCTTTAAATGCAAAATGCAAAGTGCAAAATGCAAAATTGCGGTCGCGAGTCGGTCAGAATAAACCTGAACCTCTGCAACCGCAGAGAAAATATTTTGTAACGGCAAGTGCCGTCAATTTTAATTAATAGCAGTTTTTCTGCATATGGATGTAAGAATAGCAATTATATCTTTGATATCAGGCTCTATGCTTTCAAACTCTTTTGAAGATAAAAAGTCAGTTTTATACAAAAGTTTTAACCAATAGTGGGTTTCATTTGCTTCTTTTAAGGCTATAGTCATTTTGCTGTGAAAATCTGCTCTTGACTGAGCTTTTTGGGCTTCTGAAACATTTGCACCTATGCTTGTTCCGCATCGCAGTAATTGTTTTGCCAAAACAACAGTGTCTTTATCTTTTGATAAATGTTTATAAAGTTTGACGATTCTTATTGCAAAATCAAAACTCTTGTTTTCGATTAGATTTTCCATAAGATAATAATTTAACCTTTCCGAAATATAATCGATGGAATTTGCCGTTATCTGAAATTTCTTCTGCGGGCAGGATTTGTAATGTCAGTTGTTGTTTATCCGCGACCACAATTTTGCATTTTGCACTTTGCATTTTGCATTTGATAAGCATCATATGCTTATGAGCAAATTCGCAAAGCCGAAGTAAACGAGAAGCGAAATCGCGTCAACAAGTGTTGTAATTACGGGGCCTGCCATAAGAGCAGGGTCGAGCTTCAGGGCCTTAGCCAATATGGGAAGACAGCAGCCTATGGTTTTTGACACTATAACAAC
Organism: Acutalibacteraceae bacterium; assembly: GCA_045534675.1. Classification (GTDB taxonomy): domain Bacteria; phylum Bacillota; class Clostridia; order Oscillospirales; family Acutalibacteraceae; genus UBA6857. The sequence goes on along the minus strand of JAZSKE010000038.1, from coordinate 57,015 downwards.
TGCTACAACGCTGAGAGAAACAACCAATATTACGCTGTCGGTAACGGTGTCGCCTGTCAGGAAGCGTACACCGAGCATTCTCAGATAGTTGGCAACGCCGAGCACAAGACCGACTATAAGTGAAACGCGAAGCTCCTTCCACAGCACCCTGAAGAAGTCTTTCATTCTGATTTCGCCAAGGGCAAGACCGCGGATGATAAGGGTTGAAGCCTGGTTACCCGAGTTACCGCCGGTACCCATAAGCATAGGTATGCAGGCAGTAAGACCTGCAATTGTTGCAAGCTGCATTTCAAAGCCTTCGATTATCTGACCCGTAAAGGTGGATGTAATGAGAAGCACAAGCAGCCAGCCTACTCTGTTTTTAGCGTGAGAGAAAACTCCTGTTTTAAGGTAGCCGTCCTCTGAGGGAAGAAGTGAAGCCATCTTTTCAAAGTCTTCCGTAGCCTCTTCTTCGATGATATCGACGATGTCGTCGATGGTGATGATGCCCACAAGTCTGCCTTCCGTATCAACAACGGGCACAGACAGAAGGTCATATTTTTTAGCAAGTGCTGCAACCTCTTCCTGGTCGTCCATAGTGCTGACAAAAATGAGCTGTTCATCATCACTCATAATATCAGTGATATGGGTTTCCTCGTCATTGAGAAGAAGGCGGCGAAGGGGGATGGTACCCACAAGATGTCTTTTATCGTCAATAACATAGCAGGTGTAAATTGTCTCTTTGTCAACACCTGTACGGCGTATGCTTTTGATAGCCTCAGAGACTGTCAGTCTGTCGTGAAGCTCAACCATTTCAATTGTCATTACGCTGCCGGCTGAGTTTTCCGGGTACTTGAGGAAACGGTTGATGATGTCACGGGTTTCCTTGTCAGTGTTAGCAAGCACTCTTCGCACTATGTTGGCAGGCACCTCTTCAAGAAAGTCAACGGCATCGTCGACGTAGAGGTCGTCCATAAGCCGCTCAATTTCACTGTCTGTAATAGACTGAACAATAACAGTCTGGCTGTCAGTTTCAAGATAGGAGAAGACGTCAGCGGATATATCCTTGGGAAGAATGCGGAAGATTTTAACTGCAATCTTATCATCGTCAAGGTCCATAATGAAATCCGCAATGTCGGCATAAGCCATATCCGTCAGCTCGTCACGAAGCTCCTTGAGCTTGTTTTTGGCTAAAAGTCTGTAAAGACCGCCAAATAAATTTTCATTCATGTTGTTCACCGACTTTCTTTAGCAGACAAGCCGGAAAGAAAGTCAGATGCTTCCGTGGCAGGTCTGCCTGAATATTAAGTTACGCCCGTTAGGTTTACTATCGCCGTCTGTCATCAGACCCACCTCCTGATTGGCAACCCGTGGGGTTGCAGTGATATTCGCACTGCCGTGCGAGTGATATATCTGCCCATGGGGCAGATGTTATCATGATAGAAATTTACACATAAATTCCATAATAATCATTATACTATATTTTGTCTCGGAAAGTCAAGACTTATAAAATGCAAAATGCAAAGTGTAAAATGCAAAATTTCGGGTCGCTCCGCTGCAAAAATATCCGTGGGCAGTTTTTGCAAACCCAAAATACAGTCCACCAAAAGGGTAGGATATAAAAGTTAAGGCAGGTCGCTACTACGGTAGCGACCTGCCTTTTGATTAAGATTGATAAAACTTTAAGTTTTTGAGCTTTTGCTCTGCGGGTAGAGGGCTGAAGGTTAGTCGCCGTTAAATTCGCGACCACAATTTTGCATTTTGCATTTTGCACTTTGCATTTATAGTTATTCCAATTCAAACGCGCCCGTATAAAGCTGATAATATTTGCCCTTCTTTGCTATCAGGTCATCGTGGGTGCCGCGCTCAATAATAACACCCTTTTCCAGCACCATAATAACATCCGAGTTGCGTACAGTTGACAGTCTGTGAGCAATAACGAAAACCGTTCTGCCGTGCATAAGAGCATCCATACCCTTCTGAACGAGGGCTTCTGTTCTCGTGTCGATTGATGAGGTTGCCTCGTCAAGAATCATAACGGGCGGGTCTGCTACGGCTGCTCTTGCAATTGAAATAAGCTGTCGTTGTCCCTGAGAGAGATTTGCACCGTTGCCCGTGAGCATTGTGTTATACCCCTCAGGCAGACGGGTGATAAATGAGTGCGCGTTTGCAAGCTTAGCCGCCTCTATTACCTGCTCATCCGTTGCATCGAGATTGCCGTAACGGATGTTTTCCATAACCGTACCCGTAAAGAGGTTAGTGTCCTGAAGCACTATGCCCAGGGATCTTCTCAGGTCTGCCTTCTTTATTTTATTGATATTTATGCCGTCGTAACGGATTTTGCCGTCAGCTAAGTCATAAAAACGGTTGATAAGGTTTGTGATGGTGGTTTTGCCTGCGCCCGTTGCTCCTACAAAGGCTACCTTCTGACCCGGCTCAGCATAAAGGGTTATGTTGTGAAGGACTATCTTCTCTTCGCTGTAACCGAAGTCAACGTCAAAAAATCTTACCTCGCCCTGAAGCTTTGTGTAGGTTGTGGTACCGTCTTCGTGAGGATGCTTCCAGGCCCAGAGACCCGTATGCTCGGGTGTTTCTGTGATGTTGCCCTCTTGGTCGTGTTTTGCATTGACGAGCGTTACATAGCCTTCATCCTTTTCGCTTTCCTCATCAAGGAGGGCGAATATTCTCTTTGCGCCTGCCATAGCCATAACTACGGAGTTCAGCTGCTGAGAAATCTGATTTATAGGCATAGTGAAGCTCTTTGAAAGCTGAAGGAATGAGGCAACATTACCTGCCGTAACGGCGAAAACAGTGAGCCAGCCCTCTTTAGGAATAACTCCCGTTGTGGTCAGTACCGCAAGGGTACAGCCGATAACTGCCACTGTAACATATTGAAGATGTCCTAAGTTGTTGTTGACGGGGCCTAACATATTAACAAACTTGTTGGCTGAGTAGGCATTGTTAAAAAGTTCCTCGTTGAGTTCGTCAAATTCTTCCTTGGATTTATCTTCGTGGCAGAAGACCTTGATTACCTTCTGACCCGTTACCATCTCTTCTATATAGCCGTTTATACCGCCGAGAGATTCCTGCTGTTTGACAAAGAATCTGCCTGAGTTGCCTGCAATTTTGCCTGTAACACTCATCATAAGAGCAATGCAGACGAGAACAACCGCCGTCAGAGGTATGCTCAGGCTCACCATGGCAACAAAGGTTGAAACTATAGTCACCGCCGAGGAAATAACCTGAGGAATGGTCATGCTTATCATCTGTCTGAGAGTGTCAATATCGTTGGTGTATCGGCTCATAATATCGCCGTGGCTGTTGGTGTCAAAATACTTTATGGGCAGGGTCTGCATATGAGTGAAGGTTTCGTCTCTTATGCTTTTGAGTACGCCCTGGGCTACTCTTACCATTATAAAGTTATAGCTGAAGGTGGAAACAATACCTATGAGGAAAATGCCTGCCATCTGAAGAAGCATTATCAGCAGTGGTGCAAAATCAGTGCTGCCTTTTAAAAGCATAGGCTCAATGAAATCTTCAATAAGTCTGCCTAAAAACAGTGAGGAATAAACATTTGCTATGCTTGAAAGCAATATGCAGAAAACAACAAGCACCATGAGAAGCTTATATTTAGTGCCTACATAGCCGAAAACTCTTTTAAGCACCTTAAAGTCCATTTTCTGGCCGGGTATTCTCATAGGTGCGCCTCTTCCGGGTCCGCCGGGTCTTGGAGGGGGAGTGAGATTGACTTCTTTTTTGCGTGTGTTACTCATTGTCTTCGCCTCCCTTCACCTGTGAAGTGTATACCTCGCGGTAAATTTCACTGCTTTGCATAAGCTCCTCGTGAGAGCCGAAAGCACTTACCTCACCGCCGTCAAGGACTATGATTTTGTCCGCGTCCTGAATTGAGGAAATACGCTGTGCAATTATAATCTTTGTTGTTTCGGGAATATATTGCTTGAATGCCATTCTTATGAGGGCATCCGTCTTGGTGTCAACGGCACTGGTTGAATCGTCGAGAATAAGGATTTTAGGCTTTTTGAGAAGTGAACGGGCAATACATATTCTCTGCTTCTGACCGCCTGATACATTTGTGCCGCCCTGCTCAATATAGGTGTCATAGCCCTCGGGCATTTCACTTATAAAGGGGTCAGCCTGTGAAAGACGGCAAGCCTCAATCATTTCTTCGTCGGTGGCATTTTCATTGCCCCAACGGAGATTCTCCTTTATTGTACCTGAGAAAAGAACATTTTTCTGCAGCACCATTGCAACCTCATTACGAAGGGTGTCAAGGTCATATTCCCTTACATCAACACCGCCCACTTTAAGGGTACCCTCGGTGACATCGTAAAGGCGGGGGATGAGCTGAACGAAGGTTGTTTTCGATGAGCCTGTTGCGCCTATAATGCCTACGGTTTCACCTGATTTAATGTAGAGGTTCACATTTTTAAGGCAGAGGTTTGAGGGGTCATTTGAATAGCTGAAGCCTACATTCTGAAAATCGATACTGCCGTCTTTTACACTCATTACAGCATTTTCGGGGGAAACAAGGTCACTTTTTTCGTTCAGCACCTCGCATACTCTTTCGCCTGATGCCTTAGACATTGTGAGCATAACGAATATCATTGAGAGCATCATAAGGGTGGAAAGTATCTGCATTGTGTAGGTGATAACACTGAAAAGGTCGCCTGTTGTCATTTCAATTTCCGAGGTGGATATAATGAGCCTTGCGCCGAACCATGCTATGAGAAGCATACAAAGATATGAGCTGAACTGCATTATGGGGGCATTGAAGGCGAGTATGGTTTCTGCCTTTTTGCTGTCGGAATAAACTGTATCGGAAACGCTCTTGAATTTTTCCTCTTCCTTTTCCTCGCGGACGAAGGATTTCACTACTCTTATGCCGTGAAGATTTTCACCTACGATGTTATTGAGCTTGTCGTAGGTTCTGAAAATTCTTTTGAATATTGGGTGGGCGTTTTTTACTATAAGAGAAAGACCAAGTGCAAGGAAGGGAATAACACAAAGGAAGATAACACTGATTTTTGCATTGATGCTCAGCGCCATTGAAAGAGAGAAAATAAGCATAGCCGGTGAACGCACTGCAATTCTTATAATCATCTGATAAGCGTTCTGCAGATTGGTAACGTCTGTTGTCAGTCTTGTAACAAGGCTTGAGGTTGAAAACTTATCTATATTGGCAAAAGAAAAGCTTTGCAGGTTATGATACATATCGTGTCTGAGATTTTTTGCGAAGCCTGCACTCGCCTTTGCTGCAGCGTTGCCTGAAGCAACACCGGCAAGAAGACCCAATGAACACAAAACAACGAGAAGAAGTCCCGCTTTAAGCACATAGGAGGTGTCTTCCTTATATATGCCGTTATCAATGAGCTTACCCGTAATCATAGGGATGAAAACCTCAAGAATAACCTCAAGGGCAATAAATATGGGGGCAAGTATTGACGGCAGCTTGTATTCTCTTATACATTTGCTCAGTCGTTTAATCATTGGTTACATCATTCCTTTCTAAATTACTGCACACCTTGTCGAGTACACTGTAAAAAATGCGAAGGTCTTCCTCGCTGATATCTTTTTTTATGGTACTCTCAAGTCTGTCAAAACTTTTATTCACTACACTCTGTACTTCAAGGGCTTTATCGGTCAGTGTGATTTTTTTCAGTCTTGCATCATAAGGCACGCTTTCTCTTTTGATAAGACCGTTTTTTTCCATAAGTGAGAGGATGTTGCTTGCCGTTGAACGGCGGATTTCAAATTCCTGCTCAAAATCCTTCTGAAAAACATCTCTGTGCCTGTTGTTATAGAAATATCCCACTGCCCAGCCGTGAGTGCCTGTCATTTTATCAACATAGAGCTTTGTTGCATCGCCGTCCAGATAGCGTTTGACCATTCGTGAGGCTCGGTGAAGCTCGAAGCCCAGTTTGCGTTCTTTCATGGCTGTCTCCTTGATTTTTATTTGTTAGCATACGAATTGTTAGTTGGCTAACATTGTGTGATATTATACATCTACAAAAAAATTATGTCAATAACCTCACAAGAAAAAATGAAGAAATATTGTTAATTACCTTATATGCGTCTGTGACGAAAATTAACACTGTTAAATAAATTTAAGGTTAAATTATGTTAGATTGTGTAATATATAAAGTCGCTGCATCATATTTGGTAATAATATACAAGGTTTCCGTGAAAACTGACAAAAGGATATAATAAAAATTGTGCAGAATTATAATTCTTAATATTTTGTTAATTGATTAAATGAGAATGTTGTGATATATTACTTAACACTGTTAAATAAACATTAACTGTTGAACATAAAGGAGGATGACTATGCAAAGGGAATATCTTGCAGAAGAGATACTTAACACCTTCGACAGCATAGATACGGAAATTCTGCTTGACAGACTTAAGCTTTCCCTTAAAGGTGAAAACCTTCTTCTTATGATACTCAGCGACTTAGGCGGCAGCGGTACCCCGGGAAAGATAATAGAACGTCTCGACTTTACGGGGGCAAGGCTTTCAGCCATAATAAAGTCGCTTGAAAGCAAAGGTCTTGTTGAAAGAAAAAAACATGACGAGGATAAAAGATGCACTATTGTTGCTCTCACTGAAGAAGGCAGAGAGTACTATATAAGACTTCGGGCTGAAATAGTCAGCAACGCTCTGACAATAATAGAACAGCTCGGTGAACAGGATGTGTTTGAATTTTTGAGAATAATGAAGCGTCTTTCCCAGATAGCAAATGACACATCTGTTTATAATATGAAAAAAGAGGTGAGAGAGCAGAATGCTTAAAACAGCAAAAAATTTTACGGGACTGATTTGCGCCCTGCTGATAGTTGTAATGTGTGTTACACCTGCAGCCTTTGCAGCCGTAACTTATCCTGAGGGCGTAACAAAGCAGCAGGTCAGTGATGCAATACCAAAGATTGACACTGCAATTGACACTCTTTTAAAGGGTACCGAGGGCAAGAGCCTTAAAGAGCTTGTTCTTCCCGAAATATACTCCGATAAGACCTTATCGGCACTGACAACGGGTATATACAAAATGATAGAGGAAAATGCAGAGAGCATTTCTTCCATAGGTCTTGATGTGAGTGTAAAGGGTGTTGCCTCAAAGCTGGGGAATTATCCCGAGGTGCAAACAAAGCTTTCATCATATAATAAATGGAATCAGGTTTCACTTGAAGGTGTAAAATGGGGTGTTGAAAGCAGAGAAGGCTTTGCTTCTGCAGTAGCCTGCGTCATGTCTCCCTTCAATGAGCTTCTCAATATGCTTCTTTGCGGCGGCACCTATAAAATAAACTCCGTTGTGGGTCTTGCGGGCGCAAAGGGCTATGAAACTGCAATTATTCCCACTCTCAAAGCTCTCGGTTGCGAGAAGATAACAGACAGCGCAGTTTTCTATTCTGATGCCTTGAGCAGCCACAACTCAATGCTTTATCACATCTTCAATGACCTTTTCCTTTTCCTTGAGGGTGTGCTTGATGCTCCCTGTGACAGACTTACCGAGGTGCTTCCAGGTATAGCTTATTACTTTGAAAACGGCGGCTTTGATAAGGCTGTTGCAACTCTTATTGAGCCTCTCAGACTTCAGATTTTCAATATTTCAACCTTTATAAAGGTGGAAATGATACTTTCCTTTATTCAGAACAGTGAATCCTTCACCGCTCAGCTTGACCTCAACGCCCTGACAGAGGGTATGGGTCTTAAAGCGGCAGAGCTTCCTTTAAGTGAGCTTGCCTCTTGCGGCAGCGTCAGCGGTGATACGGTGGTTTCCGATAAGGCAGACACCTTCCTTGTGCTTCTTCGTTGGCTTATAGAAACTGTCAAGCTCAATAAAGACAGCATGGGTGATATGCTCGGCGGCGATACTCCCGAAGAGATGACAAAGATAATTGACACACTCTTTTCAAAAAGCACCGACGAGCTTGTAACACTTTTCATTTCACTGCTTTCTCAGACTGAGGGCAAGGCTCTCGATTACACATGGACCTTCGGTGACTTCACTGCTTCTCAGGCGACATATACACCTAATCTTGGCAAAGACAAATATCAGAGAGTGGTTGACGGCATAGACGACCTTATTAACGAGTTTATTGCCGAGGGCGGTAAAAATAAAACCGTCAGAGAAGCCCTCGCCCCCGAGATTTATTCAAACAACCTTGTAACTCAGCTTGTATGCGGTCTTTACGGTATGTTTGAGAGCGAAGATATGAAAGTCCTCGGTGAGCTTATTGGCATAAGCCTCACCCCTGCCGAATTTGCCAATGAACTTGGCGGCGGCTTCGCTTCGGCTAAGTATACACTTTCCCGCAGTACCAAATGGAGCAATATAAAATATATCAATTGGGGATTCAGAAACGGTGACAAAAATGGCTTTAAAAAGGCTCTGTGTGCCGCTCTTTCACCTCTTGAGGATATGCTGGTTATGCTTCTTGCACAGGGAAAAGTGACAGTTCTCGGCTCAATTGATATTTACGGCAGCAACGGCTACAACACGGCAGTTATTCCTCTTTTAGAGGCTCTCGGCTGCAGTGCCGATAAAATTGAAACCTATGAGCAGTTTAAAAAGTCAGCTGAAAAAGGCAAGGCTATAGAATCACTTGCAGATGCTCTTCTCTCACTTATTGAAAGAGTGCTTGACAGACCCGTTTACACGGTGACGGAGATACTTCCCAACCTGCTGTGGTTTATTGAAAACGGCGGCCTTGAAACGGCAATTGAAAATCTTATCTACCCCTTCACTGAGCTTTTAGGTCAGCTTGGTATGAAGGATATGCTTGACATTTCATCACTTATGGGTGAAACGGATATGGAAAAAATGATGGCTGATATGATGGGCGAAATTGACCTTGGTATGGACCTTGGCGACTTTGACATCAAACAGTTTATGACTATGGGTACTCTTGTAACAGTCCAGAGTAAGCGTACCGTAGGCGGTCAGCCGGCAAGCATTTCATATATCAAGGCAGACCAACCTGCAATCGTTGTAACTCTCCTTCGTTTCATAGCCGAGATGATGAGAACTCCCGGCAACGAAGATATGATGATGGGATTTATGGGTTCAGGTGACAACGATATGTTCTCAAGCTTCTCAGGCGGCATAGGCGAGGAAATGGCTAAGATGACTACGGACGAAACCGTTGAATGGCTTTATAAAATATTCTTCAGAGAAAGAGTTACCGTAGAGGTCAAGCCTGAAAGTGACTATCTTCCCACTATCATCTATACGCCCGAAAAGAGTGCCGATGAGGCTGTACCCGTACTTTACGGTTTCCTTTTCATAGCTGCCGCAGAGGTTGTTGTCATCCTCAAGCGTAAAAAGATAATTGCTTATCTCCAAGACAGAAGAATAATCAAAGAAAAATCAGCAAACCCTCAGGAGGTGTAAGAGATGCTCATATTAAAGAATATAACAAAAGACTATGTAACAGGTGACACCACCGTCAGAGCCCTTAACGAAGTCAGCATCAATTTCAGAGAAAGCGAATTTGTTTCAATTCTCGGTCCCTCTGGCTGCGGTAAGACAACAATGCTTAACCTTATCGGCGGTCTTGACAATTACACAAGCGGTGACCTTGTAATCAACGGCAAGTCAACCAAAAACTTCACCGACGAAAACTGGGATACCTACAGAAACCACTCAGTAGGATTTGTATTTCAGAGCTATAATCTTATTCCTCATCAGAGCGTGCTTGCAAACGTTGAGCTTGCGCTCACCCTTTCAGGTGTATCAAAGAAGGAAAGAAGAGAAAGAGCAATTGCAGCTCTCAAGCAGGTAGGTCTCGGCGACCATATAAACAAAAGACCCAACCAGATGTCAGGCGGTCAGATGCAGAGAGTTGCTATTGCAAGAGCCCTTATCAATAATCCCGACATTCTTCTTGCCGACGAGCCTACAGGTGCTCTTGACAGTGAAACAAGCGTTCAGATTATGGAGCTTCTCAAGGAAATTTCAAAGGATAAGCTTATAATTATGGTTACACATAACCCTGACCTGGCATATGAATATTCAAACAGAATTATCAAGTGTGTTGACGGTAAGGTTATTGACGACACAAACCCCTTTGAGCCTGAAGCTCAGGATTTTGAAAATGAAAAGTTCAAGGCTGAGGAAGAAAAGAAAAAGGGCAGAAAGCCTTCAATGAGTATGGTAACAGCCTTCGGCCTTAGTATGAGAAACCTTGCCACTAAAAAGGGCAGAACCTTCCTCACCGCTTTTGCAGGCTCAATAGGTATTATAGGCATTGCTCTTGTGCTTGCTCTTTCAACAGGTATTCAGAACTATGTTGATAAGGTGCAGAATGATACTCTTATGGCGTACCCCATGTCAATTGAAAAAGAAACAGTAAACACTGAAAATATGATGGGTGCCGTTATGGGTATGAGTGAAGAAATGGTAAACTCCTCAAACGTACTCGACAAGGTTTATGTCAACGATATGTTCACCGAGCTTGTTAAAACCTTCGTAGCTCAGTCTTCCTCAAATAACATAAAGAGCTTCAAAAAATATATTGATGACAATTGGGAAACCTTCAGCGGTCTTTGCAACGACCTTCAGTTCAAATACTCCGTACCCCTCAACATCTATAAGGCAGACACCTCAGAGAGAGTTGTCAAGGTTAACCCCAACACTGCTATGGCTGAAATGGGCAGCAGCATGATGCCCGGTATGGAAGGCTTCATGTCCTCATCTATGATGGATGCATGGATGGAGCTTATCGGCGACAACGATGTTATCTCAAGACAGTACGATATAATTTACGGCAGACTTCCCCAGGCAAAGAATGAAGTTGTGCTTATGGTTGACGCCAACAATGAAATCAACGAGCTTATGCTTTATGCTCTGGGCATCAGAGACCAGAATCAGATGTCATCAAACATTATGAACGCTCTTTCAGGCGGTGAGGCTATTGTAGATGAAAAAGAATCCTTCTCATATGAAGACATCTGCAATATGAAGTTCAAGCTTGTTCTCAACTGCGATTATATGGTCAAGGATAAGAAGACAGGTCTCTGGAGTGATAAGAGTGCAAACCTCAATTATGTCAAGAAGCTCATTGACAAGGGCCTTGAAATTAACATTGTAGGTATTATCCGTCCTGACGAGGATAATGTTCTTTCAATAGGTACCGGCGGTATCGGTTATACAACGGAGCTTATGGAATATGCTCTGGAATATACGGAAAACTCAGCTGTAGTAAAAGAACAGCTTGCCAACACAAAGAAAGACGTAATTTCAGGCCTTGAATTTATGAATCTTACCGTCAACGATTTTGACCTTGTTGACATCGATATGAGCCGTATCAATATGCAATATCTTGATATCGGTCCCTTTATGAGCTTTGCAGGTGATATGGATCTTTCAGAAATTGACATTACGGATATGTCTTCAATGTTTGATTTCGGCGATATGACAGACCTTCAGAAAAAACTCATGGAAGGCTATCTCAACGATGATCAGGTTCTTGCTCTCAAGCAGGCATATATTGACACAATCAATGCTGAGTGTTCTTATGATAAGACTATGAAAACCTTAGGCTATCAGCCCAAGGATACACCGACATCAATTTACTTCTACCCCAAGAGCTTCGAATCAAAGGAAGAAATCAACGAGATGATAGGCTATTACAACGAGCAGGTTACTGCTGACGGTCACGCGGAATATGAAATCAATCCCACAGACCCGGTTGGTATGCTTCTTTCATCAGTAACAAAGATTATTGACATTGTCACTTATGTGCTTGTTATGTTCGTTGCAATTTCACTTGTTGTTTCATCAATTATGATAGGTATCATCACCTACATTTCAGTTCTTGAAAGAACAAAGGAAATCGGTATCCTTCGTGCAATCGGCGCATCAAAGGGCGACGTTTCAAGCGTGTTCAACGCCGAGACCATTATAGTTGGTCTTGCGGCGGGTGTGCTGGGTATAGGTTGCACCTTGCTGTTGGAGCTTCCCATCAACTTCCTGCTTGACTATCTGACCAACACCGGTGCGGCAGCAGTGCTTCCCGTCAGTGCGGCAGTGACACTTATCTGCATCAGCATGGGACTTACCTTTATTGCAGGTCTTGTTCCCTCATCACTTGCAGCTAAGAAGGACCCCGTTGAGGCACTGAGAACGGAATAACAAATTAAATGCAAAATGCAAAGTGCAAAATGCAAAATTGCGGTCGCGGGTTTACGGCTGACTAATCTTAAACTCTCTATCCGCAGAGGTGAAGCTCAGAAACCTGAAGTTTTATCAATCTTAATTAAAAGGCAGGTCGCTACTACGGTAGCGACCTGCTTAGGCTTGTGCAGCATTTTTAGCGGGATGTGGGCGGCGGCTCCACAAAAATCGCTTTGCGATTTTGTGCGACCTGCGGTCGCTTGCCGAACAGCGTTCGGCAGTGGAGCCGCCCGCAGCTTGCTGATTCCGCTAACCCTTTTAATAAACATAAAACAATCAGGGTTCCTTCAAAACAAAGAAAGCCCTGATTTTAATATATAAGGTCGGAGCCACCAAAAATAAAGCATATAGCAAGAATAATATGCACTACTGCAACTCATAGAGAAGTTAAGTTTTTTATTATTCTTAGACTATACTAAACATAATATTACTAAAAAGCTCGCCTTAATATATTTTAAATAATATATTAAAATTACAGTTGTCCTGTGACAGGACAATAAATTCTTGTACATATGTTACCATATAAAATGTCTTATGTCAAGACAAAAAGGAGAAACTTATGGCGAGGATTATTGACGGCGAAAATATGAATATAGTCGGTCATAATATCCGAAGACTCAGATGTGAAAGAAAGATGAGCCAACAGGCTCTCTCAAATCAACTTGAGCTTTTGGGTGTTTATGTATGCCGTGGCTCTGTTTCGCGTGTTGAGGATAAACAGAGAACAGTAACTGATATTGAGCTTTATGCTTTTGCAGAAGTTCTTGGGGTAGAAATATCTGATTTGTTTGCAGAAATTGAATAGAAACAGCGTTAAAAGTCAAAGTTGCTTTTAACGCCGTTTTTTGTCTTGTCACTCTTGCATAAAATTTTCCAATCAGCCTATAATTATTTCTATATAAAATAATTCATATCTACTTGCTATGAATTAAAAATAGTGATATACTACCATTAAAGTAGGAATTTATATAAAAGAGGTGATTTTCTTGAAAATATCAACCAAAGGCAGATACGGTCTGCGTATTATGACGGATATTGCCGTCAACGGTGATGGTGGCTGTGTGTCACTTAAAGATATTGCCGAAAGAGAACACCTTTCCGAAAAGTACCTGGAGCAGATAATCAATATGCTCTCTAAAGAGGGTCTGGTCAAATCTGTCAGAGGTGCAAAGGGCGGCTATCATCTTACAAGACCGCCTGAGGAAATAACAGTCGAAAGCATACTCAAGGCCACGGAGGGTTCACTTGCACCCGTTGCCTGTGCCGAGGATAACGGCAAGTGTGAAAACTACTGCGACTGTGTTACATCTTTTATATGGACCAAGATTTATGAGGCGACTATTTCCGTTGTCAGCAGAATAACCCTCAGGGATCTGGCTGAAAGAAGTATCGCCACTGAAAAATCAGGATTGGAGTGTATTAAGAAATGAGATATGTTTATGCAGATAATGCGGCAACAACTCCTGTTTCAAAAAAGGTAGTTGAAGCTATGCTTCCCTATATGACAGAGCATTACGGCAACCCCTCGAGCCTTTACGGTATCGGTCAGACTGCTGCAAGAGCAGTTGATAAGGCAAGAGAGCAGGTAGCAACAGCTCTCGGTGCAGACCCTAAAGAGATATTCTTTACCTCAGGCGGCAGTGAAGCCGACAACTGGGCTATCAGGGGTGCTGCGGCTCTCGGTGCAAAGAAAGGCAAAAAGCACCTTATCACAAGCAAGTTTGAGCATCATGCAGTGCTGCACACCATGGCGGCACTTGAAAAAGAAGGCTTCAAGGTTACTTACCTTGATGTTTATGAAGACGGTCTTGTAAGAGCTGAGGATGTTGAAAAGGCAATCACAGATGAAACCTGCCTTGTTTCAATTATGTATGCCAACAATGAAATCGGTACCGTGCAGCCTATTGCTGAAATCGGCAAAATCTGCCGTGATAAGGGTGTACTTTTCCACACGGATGCTGTTCAGGCAGTGGGACACCTCAAAATTGACGTTAAAGAGCAGAACATCGATATGCTTTCACTTTCAGGTCACAAATTCCATGCCGTTAAGGGTACAGGCGCACTTTACTGCAAAAAGGGACTTCGCCTGCCCAATCTTATTGAAGGCGGTGCTCAGGAAGCCGGCAGACGCGCAGGAACCGAAAATGTACCCGGTATAGTAGGCTTGGGTGTGGCTATAACAGAAATGACAGAACACCTTGAGGAAAATCACGCTAAAGTTAAGGCTCTTCGTGACAGACTTTTCGATGGTGCAAGCAAGATTTCGCATTCAAGAATAAACGGTGATAAAGAAAAGAGACTTCCCGGTAACTTCAGCATGTGTTTCGAGGGTGTTGAGGGTGAAAGCTTACTTCTTATGCTTGATATGAAGGGCGTAAGTGCTTCAAGCGGTTCGGCTTGTACCTCAGGCAGTCTTGACCCCAGCCATGTGCTTTTATCAATAGGTCTCAAGCACGAGGTTGCTCACGGTTCACTTCGTCTGTCTCTTGGCGAAAACAACACAGAAGAGGATGTTGACTACATCTTAGAGGTGCTTCCCCCCATTATTGAAAGACTTCGTGATATGTCACCTCTCTGGGAACATATAATTGAAAACGAGAAGAATAACTAAGGAGATATAACTATGCAGTACAGTGAAAAAGTAATGGAACATTTTGCCAATCCTCATAACGTTGGCGTCATTGAAGATGCAAACGGTGTGGGCGAAATCGGCAACGCTAAGTGCGGAGATATAATGAAAATGTATCTCAAAATTGAAAACGATATTATTGTTGATGTTAAATTCAAGACCTACGGCTGTGCAAGTGCAATTGCAACAAGCTCAATTGCAACAGACCTTATCAAGGGTCAGCCCATAAGCGAAGCTCTCAAGCTGACAAATAAGGCAGTTGTTGAGGCACTCGACGGTCTGCCTGCAGTTAAAATTCACTGCAGTGTGCTTGCTGAGCAGGCTATCAAGGCAGCTCTTGCCGATTACTATACAAGACAGGGCATCGATCCCGAACCCATTGTGGGCAAGATTGAAGACCACGACCACCACGACGCTTGCTCATTATAATGCGAGCAACTCAGCGTTTTTGGTTACTTTTTGGGCGGTAGCAAAAAGTAACGCCATACGGCGAGCGCAAAAATAGGGGAGAAGTAACATCTTCTCCCTTTTTGTTTTTTTATCCACGAAGCGTAGGTTGTGTTTTTGTAGTATATAAACTATAATGTGTCTGAAAAAAAGAAAAGGAGATATTCTTATGGATACATATATAACTGCCCGTACAATTAAAAAGCTTCGCGAAGAGAAAGGTATTACACAAACTGCTCTTGCGGAGAAAATAGGTGTCAGCAGTAAGGCAATATCAAAATGGGAAACCTCAAAGGGTCTGCCCGATATTTCGCTTATTGAGCCGCTTAGTCAGGCGTTGGGTGTTTCTGTTATGGAGCTTATGTCAGGTGATACTGTTATAAATAAAAATCAGTCTTCAAATATGCTCTTTTCAAAGTTTTATGTTTGTCCCGTCTGCGGTAATGTGATACATTCAAGCGGAGCCGCTCTTATAAGCTGCTGCGGAATTACCTTACCCGCCCTTGAAGCGGAAGATACAGACGAGGAGCATACCGTAAGCATAGAACCCGTTGAAGATGAAAAGTTCATTACCGTTAATCATGATATGACTAAAAGTCACTTCATATCATTTATGGCATATGTGACAAGTGATAAAATCCACTTCGTCAAGCTTTATCCCGAAGGAAATGCCGAAACAAGAATCCAATTCCGTGGCAGGGGATATCTGTATGTTTACTGCAACAAACACGGACTTATGAAAATGAAGGTATAATTATTTATGCAGAGTGATCAGCTGTCACTCTGCTCAGACTTTCGATAAAGGCACAAGAACACACAAAAGTCATAAACAAAAAAAGATGTGACTATAAACCATAGATTGATACATATAGTTCAGCGGCACAGTATAGAACTGTGTCGCTGAAACTTTTGTGCTTGCCGTTTTTTCGCCCTCTCGCGGTACCATCGTACAGCTTCGGAGCGAAGAAAACGGCACCTTGCATCATTCTCGAAAGTCAAACAGCGTGCCGAAAAATACTTTTTCGACACGCTGTGCAGAGTGATCAGTTGTCACTCTGCTTTTAGTTTGCGGTGGGCGGCGGCTCCACAAAAATCGCTTTGCGATTTTGCGCGACCTTTCGGTCGCTTGCCGAACGCTGTTCGGCAGTGGAGCCGCCTGCCGATGACTTGCCTTGAAAATAAAAATTCCCTGTAAGGAAAATCCCTGCAGGGAAAATGCTGATTATATTCTGCGGGCAGAAACCACCCTCTTAATGTGAGGCTGTCGCAATTGCAAATTTACCAAATAACCTTTGTTGCAATTTCTTCGCTGACGAGCTTGATGAAATCTTCTGCTGCCATTGAACCCTGGTCACCGTGACCGCGTTTTCTCACAGAAACTGTGCCTTCCTCTGCTTCCTTATCACCGATAACAAGCATATAGGGAATCTTTTCGAGCTGTGCTTCACGAAGCTTGTAGCCAAGCTTTTCGCTTCTGATGTCAATATCAACATCGTCAATGCCTGCAGCGGCAAGAGCAGCCTTAACAGCATAAGCTGCATCCTGATGGCGGTCTGCAATAGGCAGGATTCTTACCTTTTCAGGTGCAAGCCATACGGGGAAAGCACCTGCATACTTTTCAATAAGAAGTGCAAGAGTTCTCTCGTAGCAACCGATTGATGTTCTGTGAATGATATAAGGATTCTTCTTTGTGCCGTCCTTGTCCACATATTCCATACCGAACTTTTCAGCAAGCATCTGGTCAATCTGAATTGTGATAAGAGTATCTTCCTTGCCGTGAACGTTCTTAATCTGAATGTCAAGTTTGGGGCCGTAGAATGCAGCCTCGCCGATACCGATTTTATAGTCAATGCCAAGGTTGTCGAGAATTCTGCATGTCATACCCTGAGCTTCATCCCACTGTTCTTTTGTACCGATATACTTTTCCGTGTCGGCAGGGTCCCACTGTGAGAAACGGTAGGAAACGTCTTCGTAAAGACCAAGAGTTTTAAGCATAAATGTGCAAAGGTCAAGACAGCCCCTGAATTCGTCTTCAAGCTGTTCGGGGGTACACATAAGGTGACCCTCTGAAATTGTGAACTGTCTTACGCGGATAAGGCCGTGCATTTCGCCTGATGCTTCGTTTCTGAAAAGAGTTGAGGTTTCACCAAGGCGCATGGGGAGGTCTGTGTATGAACGGGCTCTGTTAAGATATGCCTGATACTGGAAGGGACAGGTCATGGGACGAAGTGCGAAAACTTCATCGTCTGTTTCTTCATCGCCCATTACGAACATACCGTCTTTGTAGTGATCCCAGTGGCCTGAGATTTTATAAAGGTCGCTCTTTGCCATAAGAGGTGTTTTGGTACGAAGCCAGCCTCTCTTCTTTTCCTCATCTTCAACGAAGCGCTGAAGTGTCTGGATAAGGTGAGTACCCTTGGGAAGCATAATGGGAAGACCCTGACCGATATAGTCAACTGTTGTGAATATTTCAAGCTCTCTGCCAAGCTTGTTGTGGTCGCGCTTTTTAGCTTCTTCAAGCTGAGCAAGATGTGCTTCAAGGTCAGCGGCCTTTGTGAAGGCTGTGCCGTAAATTCTCTGGAGCATCTTGTTTTTGCTGTCACCTCTCCAATAAGCACCTGTGCATGAGGTGAGCTTGAATGCCTTTACTCTCGAAGTGTCGGGAAGGTGGGGGCCTGCGCAAAGCTCTTCAAATTCACCCTGACGGTAGAAGGAAATCTTTTCACCCTTGTCAGCGTGTTCCTTAATAAGCTCAACCTTATAGATTTCGCCACGGCTTTCCATAAGAGCGATTGCATCGGCAGCGTCCATATCGAATTGTTCGAGTGTGAGACCTTCTTTGACAATCTTCTTCATTTCAGCTTCAATTTTTTCGAGGATTTCGGGAGTGAAGCTGATTTCGCTGTCGAAGTCATAATAGAAACCGTTATCTACTGCAGGGCCGATAGCAAGCTTCACATCGGGATAAAGTCTTTTCACTGCCTGAGCAAGAATATGTGAGCAGGTGTGCCAGAAGGTCTTTTTGGCATCTGCATCATCAAAGGTGAGAATTTCTACCTCACAGTCCTTTTCGAGCTTTGTGCGAAGGTCGCAGATTTCTCCGTCAACCTTTGAGAGACAAGCAGCCTTGAAAAGACCTGCGCCAAGACTTTTGGCTACATCCATTACGCTTGTGCCGTTTTCATACTCCTTAACGACACCACCTTTGAGAGTTACGTTAATCATTGTAATACTTCCTTTCTTTGGAAATTCGGAATTCGGAATTCGGAGTTCGGAATCGCGGGATAAATCCCACAAAACTCATGCTCCCATACCGCCGAATTTATTATTGTATATTTTGATTTTGTTTTTTTGTTATAGACACTAACAACCTTACAATCTCTTCACAGTCTTTGTATATACTGTCAAATTGTTGCTTAGTAATATAATCAGTTTCGAATAAAAGTTCAAGCCAATAAGCCGTTTCATCAGCCTCTTTTAATGCTATATTAAGTTTAGAATAAAAATCTGCCTTGCTCTGACCTCGCATAGCTTCCCTGGTGTTTGCACCTACACTGGTACCGCTACGAAGAACTTGTTTAGATAATATATATTCATTTTTGTCAAATCTGAGCATTTTATAAAGCTTTATTATTCTGACAGCAAAAGCCTTCGTTTTTTCTAAAACTAAATTATTCATATAAACTCCCTATCTCTGTGGGTAGAGTTTTATTTCTTTATCTGTCTTGCCCGCAATTCCGAATTCCGCTTTCCGAATTCCGAATTTTCTTTTGCTCCGCAAAAGAAAAAGCCCCATCCCAAGCAGTTTTTCTGCATCGGGATGAAGCGATAATTTGCTCCACGGTTCCACCCATATTCCATATATTATATGGCACTCATAAGACTTTAACGCAGTCATACGGCACGCCTTATTTCGGCGTACTCTCAGGAGTGGTAGGCTTTGCTTCTGAAATTTACCTCACTCACAGCAAATGTGAGGCTCTCTGAAAACTTTGCTGAAACAGCCCTCTCCCTCAACGATTTTCGGGATGTTATATTTTCGTTTGCTTAAGAGTTATTTTAGCACTGTAAAATGTGTTTGTCAAGAGTTTTATGATGTGAATATATTGTGATCAACGCCGTTAAGAGTCAGCTGCTTTGCAAACTCCCTGACATTTTTGTAGTCACTGCTGAATTTACAGACAACCCTTCCGTTGATGATTATTTCGGAAAAAGTGATATGCAGCGGTCTTAAATAAAAGCTGGAAATTTTTTCTATGTCTTCATAACCGTATTGTTTTTCACCGATTGAAAAGCACTTTTCATCGAAGGTCAAAACAGGATCTTTGCTTCGTCTGATTTCGTTAATCAAGCATGCCACAGTTATTGATGAAAGTATGACAAAGGCAAGGATTTCTCCGGTGAGCAAAGCAATAAGCCCTATAACAAGAGGAACACAACCGCAAATCATGTTGACTTTAGTCTGTCTTTTAAGTTCATGTTCCATTTTATTTCTCCTTTCACTATTGTAATTACATTATATATCATATATTAACACACTTCAATTGCAAAACCGGAAAAAGAAACCGCCCTTTTTCGCTGTTTTTGGAAAAATAGGCGGTTATGTGGGATTCGATTACTTGTTAGCTTCTATTGTTTTGCCGATAGCACCGAGAAGCGATGCCTCATGTGTGGAGGGTAAGTCACATGTATAATGCCATATCATAACTCCACTGTAGCCTTCCTTCATGGCAAAGTCTGTTTTCTGAGCTATAACATCAGGAGTGTTGAACCAGAAGGTTTTGCCGATGCTCTCATCGGTGTAAAAGCCGTTTTCATCAAGCTTATCTGCATAGCTGCTGTAGTCATACCAATAAGCGTCACTATCGGTAGGTCTTGCATAGAAGGGAAGACCGAAGGTTATCTTTTCAAGAGGGATGTTGGAATCCTTTATCCACTGTGAGCGTGTGGCAACAGTATCAAAGGTGGCATGCTTACCTTCCTCATCATAGACATCATACATCATCAGTTCAAAGCAGTCTACAAATTCGACAGCAAGATCTGAATACTGCAGACACCAGTCTGATGCAGCAACATTAAGAGTGTAATCGTCACCCAGCTTTGAGCCGAGAGAAACAAGGAAGTTGTTATAGCCGAACCATGCAATGTTTGTGGTGGGATACTCATAGTCAAAATGTACGCCGTCCAGATCAAATTCTTCAAGAACCTTTATAATATTTTTCTGAAGCTTAGGATTCAAGAAGGCTTTATTATGCTCATTGCCGAGAGATTTCATCTGCTCATACCAGTCGGAAGAACTGCTCTTGCTGCCCGGGCCGAGGAAGTTAAGGGTATATTCAATATCTCTGTCACCTGCAGCAGCCTTGATATTTTTTATGGCGGTACTGAGTGTGTCTCTGTCCACAGTTACATTGCCTTTAGTGTCAAAGGTTGCCACACCGAAAAGAATGACATCAGTGATAATATCAAAATCCTCACTGCACAAACTTGACGGGTTCTGTACTCTGTCGCAGATTACATAGCTTTTAACTTTGAATGTTTTATCGATGTTGTCGTCAGGCTTGGCATCTATGCCGAGAAAACCTGATATAAGTGAAAAGACTGCTGTCATAAATGCGATAATGCTTTTAATAAATGTCATAACTGATAAACCTTCTTTCCTGTTTTTTATTCTTCAAATGTGCCGTCCTGAATTGCCATAATCTGGTCAATTCGTCTCTGGTGTCTGCCACCCTCAAACTCTGTGTCAAGGAAAACGTCTACCATTTCAAGAGCAAGGCCTGCACCTACAACTCTGCCGCCCATGCAAAGAGCGTTTGCGTCATTGTGAAGACGTGTAAACTTAGCGCTGAAATAATCACTGCAGCAAGCTGCTCTGATACCCTTTACCTTGTTTGCCGCCATTGAAATGCCTATACCCGTACCGCAGCAAAGAATTGCCTTTTCACATTCACCTGAAACCACTGATTTGCAGGTTCTGTATGCAATTGCCGCATAGTCGATTGACTCGGGCGTATAGGTACCGAAATCCTTATATTCAATTCCTCTTTCTTCAAGATGCTTCTTGATTTCTTCCTTTAAAAAATATCCGCCGTGGTCTGCACCTAAAGCTACCATTTTTATCTCTCCTTTTGGTTTGTTGTTTGTTAATTGTATCACAAATTATAAGGTTTGTAAAGATAATTAAATTTCCTTGATTTTTATATTGTAATTCTGATAAAATTATGATAAAATAATATCACAAAGGAGGTTTTTATATGATTAACATAAGACCCGTATCAGATTTAAGAAACAAATTCCCCGAAATAGAAAAGGCTGTGCTGACAAATAATCAGCCTGTCTTTCTGACAAAAAACGGCTATGGCTCTATGGTTGTTATGAGCCTTGAACAGTATTCACTGCTGACAAATGACATTGAAACGAAGCTGCTTGAGGCAGATAAGGCTGCTCTTAGCAACAGCACACGCCTTAGTGGTGATGATGTATTCAAAAGAGCGAGGGAAAGAATTGATGGATAAAGCATACGAGTTGCGATTTCTGCCCTTATTTGAGGAAGACTTGAATGAAATAGTTGACTATATTTCCTTTAATCTCAAAAACCCCTCTGCAGCCAAAAGACTGATTGAAGATGTGGAAAAAGCAATTTATAAAAGGCTTTCCTGCCCCTTGAGCTTTGAGGCTTATCATTCAGCCAACGAGCATCCCTATCCCTACTATCAGATACAAGTGCGGAACTTTTCAGTCTTTTATGTGGTTATAGGAAACACAATGGAAGTACGCCGTATTATTTACAGCCGCAGGGATTTAACTGAACTGATATAAAAAAGAGCTGTCACCGCACAGCTCTTTAATTCTTTAATTCATAATTATTTCTGCTTTGCTTTCAGCTCTCTTTCAGCCTGGGGAAGTCTCAGATAGACGGGCAGCAATTCCTTTGAAGGCAGTGCCTTATCCGTGTACCCTGCCGCAGCAAAACAAACACTGCTTCCTCTTTGATATTCACTGCCTGCCGAGGCTATTTCATAGCCCAGCGCCTTATGGCAGAGCTTTGCGCCGTCACCCACAAAAACAATGTTTTCATAGTCTTCGAGGAGCTGCTTGAGGTCATCAATCTTAATTGCCATATCCTCTGTGAGCCTTGTTACCTCTTCACCGTCAATGAGGAAAATTCCGCAGTAAACCTGATTGCAGCGGGCGTCCATAACACTGACAGCCGTGCAGCATCTGCCCCTGAGATTATAGGCAAGTGCCTCAAGAGTGGAAACAGGTACACACTTTTTGGAAAGGGCATCGCAAAGCCCTTTTATTGCCGCAACACCTATTCTTATGCCCGTGAAGGAGCCGGGACCCACACTGCAGGCAAAAAGGTCAATGCTGTCAAGGGAAATTTCACCGTTTTTAAGCACGGAATCTATCATAGGCATCAGTGTCCTTGAATGAGTAAGACCTGTGTTTATGCTGCTCTCAGACAAAATTTTTCCGTCTTCCGTCACTGCAACGGATGCGCACACGGCACTTGTGTCAACTGCTAAAATTCTCATCTTCACCCATTCCTTCCACTGTGATTATTCTTTGATTTGCGTTTTCTCCCTGCTCAATGGTCACTCTCACGGTACCCTCGGGTAAAGCGTTTTCAATGTTTTCGCTCCACTCCACGGCAAGGACTGCACCCATATCAAGATAGTCAAAAAATCCGCTTGAATAAAGGTCGTCCCAGCTTTCCACCTTATACATATCAAAATGCACCAGGGGAGGGCTTCCGCCGTAATCGTTGACAATTGCAAAGGTGGGACTTGAAACATCCTCGTTTATACCCATACCTCTTGCAAGGCCTCTTGTGAAGGCAGTTTTGCCCATGCCGAGACCGCCGAAATATGCAATGACGGTGCCGCTTTTAACCTGTGTGCCGATTTTTTCAGCAAAGCCTTCCGTTTCAGAGACGGAATTTGTTATAAATCTGAGCATAGCCCTCACTCCTTTTAAGCAGATTTTTAAAGCAGATTTTACTGATATATTGTATCATAAAAAAACAATAAGTCAACTTTACTCTTGAAATATTTATTCATTCATAATATAATATACAAAGACAACTCTCCCTAAAATCAGGATGTGATAAATTTTGCTTTGGAAAAATATAAAAAAAGCCCTCAAGGAAACAGATATTCTTCTTGTTCTCATATGCCTTGCTCTTTCCGTTTTCGGCATAATAATGGTTTTCAGTGCCACCTATAACGGCAGTGACCTGCTTTCCCGTGACGGTAAGGTTATGATTCTTGCCACAGTTATGGGACTTGCGGCAGCTCTTGTCATTTCTTTTATAGATTATGATATCATACTCAAGCTCTGGCCTGTTGTAGGTGCCGCCTCGGTGCTTCTTATGCTGGGACTTTTTGTCTTCGGTGTTTCACCTGACGGCAGAAGTGATGCTTTTTCCTGGTACCGCTTCGGCTCACTTTATTTTCAGCCCTCGGAAATTGTAAAAATAGGTTTTATCATAACCTTCTCTTATCATCTGAGCAAGGTTAAAAATGATATCTCTTCACTGAAAAATGTTTTCTTTTTATGTATGCACGCTGCTATCCCCATTCTGCTTGTTGTTGTAACAGGTGATATGGGTTCGGCGCTTATCTTCATTATTATGTTCATCGCTATGATGTTCACGGCAGGGGTACACTGGCTTTATTTCCCTGCAGGCGTGGCTGTTGTTGCCGCGGCTTCACCCATAATATGGCTGAAGATATTTGATGACATTCAGCGTAACAGAATACTTGCCCTTTTTAATCCCGATGATTTCGAGACGGAAATCTATCAGCAGAATCAGGCTCTCAAGGCTATAGAAAACGGCGGCTTTCGGGGTATGGGACTTTTTAAGGGTGAGCTTTCCCACAGCACTCTTTTGCCCGAAAGACAAAACGATATGATTTTCTCCGTTGTCTGTGAAGAAGCAGGCTTTATAGGCGCTCTCATACTTTTAGGACTTTTCCTTCTTCTTGCAATCAAAATGGTCAAGGTGGGCAAGAGAAGCTATAATTTTGCCGCCGAGCTTATGTGCTACGGTGTAGCCTTTATGATAATAGCTCAGGTTGTTATCAATGTGGGTATGTGCACAAGACTTCTTCCCGTTATAGGTATCACACTTCCCTTTATCAGTGCAGGCGGTACCTCGGTGCTTTGTCTCTATCTTGCAATAGGTCTGGTGCTTAGTATTTACCGCTCCTCTCACGGTCTGGGATATGAGGATGATTTCCGCTACGCCAGAATGGCAAGAAGCTACGAGAAATAAATGCAAAATGCAAAGTGCAAAATGCAAAATGGCGGGTCGCTTCGCTCCGATTGTATCCGTTTAAAATTTTAGGGATGAATAAGATTTCATCCCGCCGAGAGGGTCAGCGGTGGGGCGGCTCCACTGCCGAACAATGTTCGGCAAGCGACCAAAGGTCGCGCAAAATCGCAAAGCGATTTTTGTGGAGCCGCCGCCCACCCTCTTTATCCTATTATAAAGATATTGCAGGTCGCTACCACGGTAGCGGCCTGCCTTTTAATTAAGATTGATAAAACTTCAAGTTTTTGAGCTTTTGTTCTGCGGGGAGGCATTATAAAAGTGGTCGAAGGTAAACCCGCGACCACAATTTTGCATTATAAATGCACCTTAGGTGCTACCGCTCTCTTGCCTCTCCTGAAAGGAGAGGTGGCACACAACGTGTGACGGAGAGGTCACTTTGCATTTTGCATTTAATCAATGCCCTTCACGGCATTGATTAATCCGGATATCCCGCCGGGTTTGTGCTCTGCCATCTCCATGAATCGGCACACATTCTCTCAAGGTCTCTTTCAGCCTTCCAGCCAAGCTCCTCATAAGCCTTAGTGGGGTCTGAATAGCAGGTTGCAAGGTCACCGGGACGGCGCTCTACAATTTTGTAGTTGATGGTAACGCCGCTTGCCTTTTCAAATGCCTTCACAACATCAAGAACACTGTAGCCTGTGCCTGTGCCGAGATTATAAACATCAAGGCCGCTTCTTGAAAGCACTCTTGCAAGAGCCTTAACGTGACCGAGAGCCAAGTCAACAACATGTATGTAGTCTCTGACACCTGTGCCGTCGGGTGTATCATAATCGTCACCGTAAACACTCAGACATTCTCTCTTGCCTATAGCAACCTGAGTGATATAGGGCATAAGGTTGTTGGGGATGCCGTTGGGGTCTTCACCGATTCTGCCGCTTTCGTGAGCGCCGATGGGATTGAAATAACGAAGAAGTGAAATTGACCATTCATTGTCTGACTTGAAAAGGTCAGAGAGAATAATTTCAATCATAAACTTTGTTGTGCCGTAGGGGTTTGTTGTGCCGCCTGTGGGCATTGTCTCCTTGAGAGGAGAAACGTTGTTCATACCGTAAACCGTTGCAGAAGATGAGAAAACGATTTTCTTACAGCCGTTTTCTTTCATTACCTCGCAGAGTACGAGAGTACCTGCAATGTTGTTATCGTAATATTCTATGGGCTTAATGCAGCTTTCGCCAACAGCCTTGAGACCTGCAAAATGAATTACAGCATCAATTTTTTCCTGCTTGAAAACATGGTCAAGACCTTTTTTATCACGGATGTCGCACTCGTAGAAGGCAAATTCCTTACCGCTGAGTTCTGCCACTCTCTTAAGAGATTCCTTCTTACTGTTATAGAAGTTATCCACAACAACAATATCATAGCCTGCTTTCATAAGCTCAATGCAGGTGTGTGAACCGATATAGCCTGCACCGCCTGTAACAAGAATTGACATATTTAATCACCTCGTTTATAATGTATGTGTTAATTGTAACTCACAATAAAAATTTTTTCAAGATGTTACATATAAAATTTTATTTTCAGGTGAAGGAATATGCAAAATTTATCCGATATTTCCGTTATAAGAAGCGTTCTTGAAAAACATGGCTTCAACTTTTCAAAGGCTCTGGGACAGAATTTCTTAATCAATCCGAGTGTCTGCCCGAGGATGGCGGAAAACTGCCTTTGTGACGAAAACACAGGTGTAATTGAAATAGGTGCCGGCATAGGTGTACTCACTGCTGAGCTTGCAAAAAGGGCAAAGAAGGTTGTCTGTGTCGAGCTTGATACGAGACTTCTGCCCATTCTTGACGAAACCCTCAGTGACTTTGACAACATTGAAATAGTCAATGCCGATGTTATGAAGGTTGACCTTCACGCTCTTATAAAGGAAAAATTTGAGGGAATGGATGTGGTTGTCTGTGCCAATCTGCCTTACTATATCACATCCCCCGTAATTACAATGCTCCTTGAAAGCAGACTGCCCATTAAGGCGGTGACTGTTATGATACAGAAAGAGGCGGCTGACAGGCTCTGCACTCCCGTAGGCTCCCGTGACAGCGGTGCCATTACCGTCTGCACCAACTACTATGCCGAGGTCAAGCAGCTTTTCAACGTTTCAAGAGGCTCCTTTATGCCTGCACCCAATGTGAACAGTACCGTAATAAGGCTTGATATCAGGCCGTACCCTGCCGTAGAGGTGAGCGACGAAAAGAAGTTTTTTAAAATGGTCAAGGCAGCCTTCGCTCAGAGAAGAAAAACTGCCGTCAACTCCATAGCCTCGGGTATGGGCTTATCTAAGGCGCAGGTGGCTGAGGCACTGATAAATAGCGGTCTTTCCGAAACGGTGAGAGCAGAAAAGCTCACTATGCAGGAGCTGGCTCTTCTTTGCGAAAATCTCTGACGGAGGGTGATAAGGTGAAACGTTTTTTCAATATTTTTTATACAGCACCCTTCAAGACATTCTGTGTTGTGCTTCTTATTGTCTGCTCATGGCTTATGAATGCGGAACTGACAGGGATACTCAGTCTTTACAAGCAAGACAGAGCAACTCTTATCAATGTTTTTATCCAGGGTGACAAATACGATTATGAAAGCTCTTACATTTTAAAAAACTCAATAGAAGCTGCCATAGCCGATGTTATGGAATATTCTCTTGTCTATAACAGAAAGGCAAACTCGCCCTATGCTGAATACGATACTACGGCAACACAGGAATACAATGAGCTTATTGACCGTCTGCAGTCACACAGTAATTTCCGCTTTGCCCTTGTCAATCACAAGACAGACCTTATTGTTTCAAACATACCTTCTCTCAACGGCAAAAGCATTGAAACCAATGTCAGACAGTATTTCGCAGAAGATAAAAATCTGCTTATAGTCCGCGATGTAAAAAATCCCATTTTTGAAAACGGACCTCTTATCGAATATGTTGATTTCGTGAGCGAAGAAGCAAAAAAATACACCGACGATTTTGATATATATATATCCTTCGGTGACAGTCTTGAGTTTGCAGGAAGCGGTGAGGAATATTCACATAAGCACGCTCAGATGCTTTCTATTCTTAAGGGGATTTTCAAAAGCATAACCGTTTATCTTGTATTTATGTTTCTTGTATTTATCTCCCTTTTAACGGTTTCGGGCAAGAGAGAGCTTGGCGGCAAAACATATCCGGGGGTCAGCGACAAAATGCCAAACGACCTGACACTTCTGCTGTTTCTTATTGTTCATCTTTCCATGGCATCTCTTTATGAAAACTCTCTTTATATGGCTCTGCGTGCAACCAAAGTTGAGGATTACTGGCTGAATCTTTCTCCGGAGTTTTATCTTGTGCGTTCAAATGTCAGTATGGTTGTGATGATTGTGGCAATCACCGCTCTGAGCTGTATTCTCAAAAGGCAGATAAGCAGCGGAACTCTGCTGAGTAACACCTATATATATAAGGTGATAAAAAATTTCAAAAAAGCAGACCCGGTTTAAAGAGAATATTCTTTATATTCCTCATAGACCTGCCTGCACAAAAGTAAACATTTCAGCTTTACAGTGAAATTATCGCTGTAAAGCTTTTTTCTTGCATATGTTGAAAAGTGCGTTGAAAAAGTTAAAAATTATGGTTTTTCAACATTTCATTTCTGTTTAAGAAAAAAGAAACCTTGTTTTGGTAAAGTTTTAAACTTTACTAACAAGGTTTTCAACATTTTATGTGAGGAATATATGTGAATTATTCATTCTAATGTGCATAAGTGTATATACATATTTTCTGCAAGAGATGCATAAAAGCCATTTTCAGTTAACAACAGCATAGCTTTTTGCGCCCACTGTAATGCCGGCAACGCTGACTGCCTTATCTGAGTAGTTGACATATACACTGCATTCTTCACCGAAACGGGTGAGATAAACATCATCTTTTACCTTTTTGTGAGCAGTTATTCTTCTGCCTCTGAGAGGTGCGAAATCCGCCTTCATTTTATCATAAAAGGCCTTTGCCTGAGAGAGGGTATTCATATAATAAACTCTGTCAGAGGCTTCCTTTTCCCCCGAGGAGGTGCAGTGCCATTCATAGTGGGGTAAGGCTCCGTATTCCACTGCTTTGAGAATGGAGAGGGTGCTGTCATCCGACAGATTTGCTGCAGGATGAGAATAGTCCGTAATGCCGTGAAGGATAGCCTGAATAAAGGGAACGGAGTAAATATCATCTCTTTGAGCAAGCACACTTTCATGGGGGAGGTCAATAACAAGGTCAGAATATTTAATGCTGTAAAGATTGCCCTTTGCAGTCATAAGAGACTTTGAAGCGCATATTGCAGAAAAAATATCATTGAGAGAATTTTTCACTTTTTCCCTGAGTGAAAATCTGCTTTTGCCGAAGTCCGAAACAAGCGTGTTGCCTGCACCTTCCATATATACACCGTGAATATTCTGCTGCCTCAGGTCTGCAATAAATGAGCTGAGGTTATCCTTTATTTTATCTGCACTTGCAAAAGAATCCGACTTCTCACCTTGAAGAGTTGTTATTGCATAATTCTCACGGCAGAAAATATAGCTGTCGGCATAAAACCGTACACTGCCGTCATCTGCGGCTGAAAGCATAAGAGCTTTTTCTCGGGATTTATTTTCGGCGGCGAAGAACATTTCGTCTTGGTTTAAACTGCCTTGAAGTCTGACATTGATATCGCCGAAGCCTTTGGCTTTAAGTGAAGAAATCAGCTCATAAGCCTGATTAAAGGTGGTCAGCAACTGCACCGACATTTCTCCGTTTTCGTTTAAAATTTCCCCCGACATTCTCAGAGAGAGATTGAAGGGATAATAACTTTCTTTGTCTTTGCTGTTTTCACTGAGCCTTCCCTGACGGATAAGCAGCTCTCTGACAGCTGATGCCATGCCGATATAGTCGGCATTATCGCCGTTTAAAAAGCGGTAACAAAGCTGCAGAGTACCCTCATAAGATTTTTCGCTGACATAAATATACTTATCCTTTGTTGCTGTAGGAGTTATATTGAACTTTGCGCCCACACGGTTATAGCCTTTATCCGTCAGTGCTTTGCAGGCGGTTATTTCACAAAGGGATTCGCCTTCACTTATAAGACACACAAAGGCACCGTCACTTCGTTTTCTGCCAAAAGCACCCACTGTCACATCATAGGAATACCCGAGGTCAACGGCAGGGTCGCTGCCGTAAACGGGAAGTCGGATTTCTTCAAAGCTTTTTGCTTTATTACTCAGGTCAACTGTAGCTCCGCAGCCCTCGGGGAGCAGAAGATAATCGCCTTTTTTTGCCTTGCTGTCGGCACCGAAAAACTCAAGGAGTGAAATTGAGGTGATAATGGTTTTGCCTTCGCAGTTGATTTTACTGCAGTCCACACTTGCCGTCAGCATACCGTCGGTGAGAGTGTAGGTAACGGGTACGGTTATATCTAACTTGTTTTTGCCCTCAAGGCTTCGGCGGAAGCTGTAGGTCACAGTAACGCCATTTTCGTTTTTTTCATATTCGGTGCAGCCGAAGGACAGACTGTCGCTTTGTGAGGAAAGAGTGTATTCTCTGCCGTCAAGCAGCACACCGACACTAAGGGCAGAGGTCTTTTCACCCGAATATTCCTCAGGCAGACTTCTGTAAAGAGTGTTTGAAATAACATCATAAACACAGACCGTCATGGTCTTTTCGTCAAGATACATTTTCAGCATACCTGAGGATGCTATTTCTTTCATCCCGCTTCTTTTGGCAGTGCTTACAAGAAGGCTCTCATCTGCAGTTTCTGCCACTACGGGAAGATCTTTTTCCGATATTCTTATTTTATCGCTGTCTGCACCCGAAAAAGAGAAGAAGCATATTACTGCAATTATCACAGGTATGAGCAGCGCAAGTCTTTTAACTGTTTTCATATAGTCACCTCATATGCAGTATAACATATAAAGTAAAAATTTTCCAGCAGAAATTTTCCGGCAGAAATTTTCACATCATTCTTTTTCTCATTTCAATCAGTATTGCTTTTTCACGCCGTGATACCTGAACCTGTGACATTCCGAGCTCAGCGGCAGTTTTAATCTGGGTCATTCCTTTGAAATAGCGCAGCTCAATAAGCCGTCTGTCTTTTTCTTCGAGGGAGCCAATAACTGTTTTAAGTGCCAGCTTTTCCGAGATAGCCTCTTCGGGGGCTTCCGTGGGGATATCAATCTGCACAGTACCTTTTTCATCTGTTGCCGTCAGGGATATAACAGGCATTGATATGGTTATCAGCTCAGCCGCCTGAGATATTTCAACGCCTAACTTTTCTGCAAGCTCACTTACGGTCGGCTCTCTGCCGAGGGCAGTTGCCATTTTTTCTTTAAGCTGCATGGCGTGTCTTGCCTTCTCTTTAAGGCTTCTGCCTATTTTGACGGTACCTCCGTCACGGAAAATCCTTTTGATTTCGCCTAAAATTACAGGCACGGCATAGGTGGAAAAAGCAAAGCCTCTGTCTTTATCAAAGTTGTCTGCCGCTTTTATAAGACCCACACAGCCTGCCTGAAACAGGTCCTCATATTCCACGCCTCTGCCCCTGAATTTATTGGCGCAAGCGTGTACCAGACCGTAGTTATTTTCAATAAGGGCTTCTCTGTCACTGTTTCTTACTTTCAATAATACACCGCCTTCATAAGGTGACGACTGCGTCGCTTATTCATATCCTCTTGCCCCATATTTTCTTTTCAAGGCATACTGTTGTACCGCTGCCGTATTTAGAGGAAACTCTCACCCTATCCATAAAAGATTCCATAACCGCAAAGCCGAGACCTGCTCTTTCTGAGCCTGCCGTTGTGAAAAGAGGCTCCATGGCTTTTTCTATATCCTTTATGCCAACGCCCTTGTCACGGACCTTTATTCTGATATTATTATTCTCAAAAAGGCTGACGGTTATGTAAATTTTTCCTTCCTTTTCTTTATAGCCGTGTACTATGGCGTTGGTCACAGCCTCGCTGACGGCGGTTTTTATATCTGTCAGCTCCTCAATATTAGGGTCAAGACAGGCTATGAAGGAGGCAACAGCCACCCTTGAAAAGCCTTCGTTTATGCTTTTTGAATCCATTGTCAGTTTCATTTCATTTACGCAGTTCATTACACTAACTCCTTTTGTTTTATTTCTCCCAGGCGCTCAAGACCTGCCAGCATCATTACTCTGTAGGCTGAGGGGGAAAGATTTTCTACTCTTATTCTGCCGTGAACGGTTTTCATCAGCTTATACCGTCCCATAACAAGACCTATTCCCGAGGAATCCATAAATGTAACCTCACCGAAATCCATTATGAGAAGGGAGGGCTTTTTATGAATTATTGCATCGTCAATGCTTGCTCTTATGAGAGAGGCACTGTGATGGTCGATTTCACCGCTGAGATAAACTCTTATTTCCTTTTGCTTATATTCAATTTTTGCAGACATACTAAACCTCCTTAAAAGAAAAATCCCTTATGATAGCAAAGAGTATCATAAGGGAAAGAGTATGAATATTTTGCCGAAGGACGGCATAAACATATATTTTATGAAAAAAATTTATTCCTTATTTCGCTCACAAGATAAAATGAGCCTGCAACTATAAGCACACCGTCTTCGTCGGTGAGGGAGAGGGCCTTTTTGTAGGCGTCAAGGCTGTCACATTCACACAGTACACTGCCGCCGAATGCACTTGCTTTTTCTTTCAGTATCTCGGGACTTTCACCTCTGAGGGTGTCTGTCTGAGTGAAAACTATATTGTGGCACAAGGGCAAAACGTACCCCATAGCTTTTTCATAGTCTTTATCTTTCATAAAGGACATAAGCAGAGTGATTTTTTTATCACCGAGATAGGTTTTAATCATATTGCTCAGTGCCTTCATACAGCCTTCGTTGTGACCGCCGTCAAGAATTATGAGAGGAGACACTGACACGGTTTCCATTCTGCCGGGAATTTTGAATTGAGCTATACCCTCGGTTATGTCACTGTCTTTAATGAGGAAGCCCTCTTCTCTGAGAAGCCTTGCCGAGGTGATGACAGTAAGCATATTGGCAATCTGATGAGCGCCGCAAAGGGAGGTTGTAACCTCAAGTCCGTCATAAATAAAGGATGAACCTGTAATATCGCTTTTAGTAACATTGAGCTTCTGCATATCGGGCATATGAAATTCACAGCCTTTATCAAGACTTACGGTGAAAAGTACCTCTGCCGCCTCTTCGGGCTGAGGCACATAGCCGAAGCTTTCTCCCTTGTGAGGGTAGGAGATAACTCTGCAACCCTTTTTGATAATACCGCTTTTTTCCTTGGCAATTTTCTCTGCGGTGTCACCCAGCATTTCAGTGTGGTCAAGGGATATGCTGACAAATATGCTCTGCAAGGGGGCGGGTATAACATTGGTGCTGTCATGATCTCCGCCGATGCCGCACTCAAGGAAAACTATGTCGCAATCCTCTTTGGCAAAGTAGATAAGAGCAAGAGCCGTAGTCACCTCAAAGACCGTAGGATAAAGCTCTTCAGCTTCCATAAGGTCGGTTTTTTCTTTTATCAGAGCTGTCAGTGAAGCAATGTCACCGTGGCTGATGTAGGTGTTGTTGACCTGTATTCTCTCACCGAATTCGGTGATAAAGGGGGAGGTGAAAAGCCCCGTGCGGTAGCCTGCATTTTTAAGGATATATGACAGGGCAGTGGACACTGAACCCTTGCCGTTTGTGCCTGCTATATGGACGAATTTCAGCCTTTTATGGGGGTCTCCCAGCAGCTCAAGAAGCCTTTCAATTCTTTCGTGGGAGCTGCTTTTCTGAAATTTGCGCCTTGACATTATGTAGTCAATTGCCTCGTTGTAGGTCATAGTCTCATCTCCTTTTATGCTGCTAAAAGTATATATCCCTCGGGGAAATATGTCAACAGCCGAAATCTTCATATTTCAGGTCTTTTAACTGTGTAACACTGCATTTTTCATAGAGCGCCGAGGCAAAAAGCACTCTGCCCACACCCTGAGGTCTCAGCATTTCATAAAATTCGGGCAGGATAATATCGCTGCCGCAAAAAGCCTTGGTATTCATAAGATATTTCTTTTCGTTTGTAAAAATATCACCTTTAAAATAAACGGGTATATTACAGCGGTGAGATATAACCGTGTCACCGGAACAGGTTTCTTTATCTGTTATAAGAAGTGAAAAGCCGTAATTTTCCATAAGCTGACGGGAGAGCTTTTCATATTCTTCCCTTACAGGGGTGACTATTTTTATATTTGAAAAGCAGTGGAGTAAATTTTCAATATAAGGCGTATATATACCCTTTTCGTCAAAGACCGTAAGGCTGCGGGAAAGAAAACCGCTTCTGTGCCTTGCAATATAATCTGCCGCCGAATTTATAAGCAGCAGCCTCGGAAATATATCCGGAGTGAAAACTGTCATGTTCACATTTTCAGGCACAGCCTCACCCTCAGGCAGAATAACACACTGACGAAGAATACCGAGACATCTTTCGAGCTTTTTCCAGGGTACCTTGCCAAAGGACTTTTCCACCCTCACAACAAAGAAAACATCACCTGAGGGCAGAGGAATTCTTTCACTTGTGATTTTACCTCTTTTAAATCTGTTCTGTTTTTCCCTGAACTCAATAACTGCAAACATAAAAACCCCCCGAGGATAATTATGAATTATGAACGGTGAATTATGAATGAAGGGGAGTTTGCGGGCGGCTCCATTAAATCGCTTTGCGATTTTACGGCGACCTGTGTTCGCCGACCCGAATTTCATTCGGGTATGGAGCCGCCGCCCTGTGTAAAGAGATAACTGACCGTAAACTTTTATTTTTGGGAGATATATGTTAGAGGAATACTGCAGACTGATGAACAAACTCCTAATATTCTGTTCTATTTTTTTGTTTTTACTTGAAAGAAAGATATATAATATGATATAATAAATTGAGTATGGCTAAAGGAGATGCCGATATGAATAAAAAGAGTGAGAAAAGAGAATCACGAAAAGAGAAAAAGGCAGCAAAACAGAAGATGTCTTCTGCCGATAAAAAAGGTATTGCTCTTATCACCGCTCTTGTAGTGGCGGTGATAGTAATAAGTGTTAATACTGCGTCTCTTTTAGGCGGCAGTGAGCCTTCTGAAGGCACGGATATCACAAACACTACGCCGCAGCAGACAACAACCCAAGTCCCCACGGACAATATAACCACAACCCTTCCTTCGGCGCCGGAGCAGGAAAGTACCACAGCTGAAAATGAGGAAATTCCTTCTGAGCAGGATACTACCGTAAAAACAGATGAAAAGCAGGAAATTCTCCATATAATCACCGAGGGTATAAACACACTCAAAAGCTCCGAGGCTTCGTTTACGGGTCACAAGGTGCAGGTGCTTGATATGGAACTGACCGAATGCACAGTACCCGGCTTTGCCGGCATAGTAAACAGAGTAATGGATATGTTCATCGAAACTGAAATTTACGATTTCGATTTCACCAACGGCAAGGGCATGGACCCTGAAAACAAGGCGGAAACCACAACTATGGACACCTTCCCGCCGGTGGGTAAAAACTTCACCCTCGCAATTGACGGCGTGGCTGAGGCAACCAAGGAGCAGCAGGGTGAAAACACTGTTTACAGAGTTAAGCTGAAACCTGAAAAAAGCACCAAGGATAATCCGAAAACACAATATCACGAAAATGCCTGCGACACCCTTGACTTATCAACCTTCAATATGCCCATAGGTGAAATCACACGGGCTGACCTGGAATATCCCGGGGCAACGGTGGGCATCACCCTTGACAAAAACGGCAAGGTCATAGGCTATTATGAAAGACTTGATATTATAGGTACGGGTGAGGCTGCTGCAATAGGCATGAAAGGCGGCGGCACCGTAGAAGGCTATATTGACGAAACCTGGACAATTCAGTGGAAGTAAGAGGATAACATTATTAAATCCCTTTGCAGAGTTGACACCGCAGGCATAAAAATGCTATTATAAAAAAGATAAGGCAATGCAGCAAAGCGAGCATTTTGCACTTTGCATTTTAAAAAGTAACTTTCCCCGTTGGTAGGGCAAATATAAAAAAAGAGAGGTAACAAACTATGGCAATGTCAGATATCGGCGTAATGCTCGGTAAGATGGTATTCAAAGGAATGAACCATTTCACATCAATACCCGTTGAAACTCAGGAGAAAATCCTTCTTCAGATTATGGACGAAAACAAAAATACGGAATACGGCAAGAAAATCGGCTTCGATAAGGTTCATTCCGTTGAAGATTTCCAAAAGATAGTTCCCCTTTCAAACTATGATACATATGCAGATTATGTTGACCGTATGCTTGACGGTGAAGAAAACCTTATGATGGCAAGAAAGTGCAAGAGATATTGCACATCTTCAGGCTCAGTAGGCAAACCCAAGGTGCTTCCCAAGTCAGGCAAAGACCTGTGGAATATGCAGTGTATGGGCTTTGCAGCAACACCTGCATGCGCTTCACTCTGGTTTGAAAAGAAAGGCATGAAATTCCCCAAGCAGATTGGTCCCGTTGCTATTATCCTCACAGGTCATAAAATGAAAGACGGCAAAATGGGTAACGGTGCAGGTCAGGTTCCCTTCACCTACCTCAAGCCTATTTCCAAATTCTTTATGACAACTCCCAACGATTTTATGTACCCCGAAAATGAGGATGCAGTGGATTCAACATATTTCCACCTTCGTTTTGCTCTCGAAAGACGCGACCTTACCTTCCTCGGCTCAATGGTTGTTACACTTCTTACATCAATGTTTGACTACCTTGAAGCTAACTGGGAAATGATTTGTAAGGATATCGAAATGGGTACAATTGACCCGGGCGTAAAATGTCCCCCTGAGCTTCGTGCAAAGTGGGAAAAGAAGTTCAAGCCCAACCCCAAGAGAGCTGCCGAAATCAGAAAAGAATGCGAAAAGGGCTTCGACACACCTATTGCAAAAAGAATATGGCCCGACTTCGTATGGTCCTACGGCATGGTGGCTTCAAACCTTGAGTTCTATGTTCAGAAGCTGCGTAAATATATCGGCGATGCTCCCATTCACAATATGGGTTATGCTGCAGCAGAAGGCTATATGGCTATGCCCGTTGAGCTTGATGTTACAGACTATGTGCTTCTTCCCCGTTCAATCTTCTTCGAGTTTATTCCCGTTGATGACCCTGAATGTGAAAGACCTCTTACAATCGGTGAAATTGAAGTGGGCAAGGAATATGAGGTTGTTGTTACAAACTTCTCAGGTCTTTACCGCTATCAGATTGAAGACGTTGTGCGCGTAACAGGCTTCCATAACAAGACACCCAAAATCGAGTTCCTTTACAGAAACAACCTTGCAATGAATATTGCCAACGAAAAAACAACCACGCAGATGGTTGACTGGGCAGCAGCAGAGGTTCAGAAGGCACTTGACATTTCCTTCAAGGGCTACAGCTACTATGCTGACCTTGATAATGACCCTGTACGCTATATGCTTCTTGCTGAGCCTGAGGGCGACATCCCCGCCGACAAAATTCCCGAAATTGAAAAGCTCCTTGACGAAAAGCTCAATGAAAGCAACGAAAAATATTTCAAATATCGCCGTTGGGGCATGATTGGCGAACCCAAGGTGCAGCTTCTCAAGAAGGGAACATATGCAGATTACAGAGAAATGCTCAAAAAGCAGGGCAAGGTACTCAATCAGATTAAGCCCGTAACAGTTATCAACACAGACGAAAGAAAAGAATTCTTCTTCTCACACATTGACGAAACAGTAAATGCATAAATAATAAAATAAGCGAGGTAAAAATTATGGCAGGTTTTTCAGATATAGGCGTAATGCTCGGCACTGCCGAGTGGATGAAGGTTGACTATTACACCTCACGCCCCATGGAAACACAGGAAAGAATCCTCAAGTCAATTCTCAAAAAGAATAAGGACACCGAATACGGCAAAAAGGTTGGTCTTGGCGAAATTAAATCAGTAAGAGAATTTCAGGAAAAGATTCCCTTCTCAAACTATGACACCTATTCAGACTATGTTGACCGTATGGTAGCAGGCGAAAAGAACCTTATGATGAAGGCTCGCAACATCCGTTACTGCTCATCATCAGGCTCAGTAGGCAAGCCTAAAATTCTTCCCAGAAGCGCAACAGACCTTTGGATTATGCAGTGCATGGGCTTCTCGGGTACTCCCGGCTGTGCATCAAAGTGGTTCAAAAAGAACGGCATGAAATTCCCCAAGCAGATAGGCCCCGTTGTTATGATTCTCACAGGCCACAGAATGGCTGACGGCAAGATGTCAAACGGTGCAGGTCAGGTTCCCTTCACATATCTGAAGCCTATCACAAAGTTCTTTATGACAACACCCAATGATTTTATGTATCCCGAAAATGAGGATGCAGTAAATTCAACATATTTCCACCTTCGTTTTGCTCTTGAGAGACGCGACCTTACCTTCCTCGGCTCAATGGTTGTTACACTTCTGACAACAATGTTTGACTATCTTGAGGCTAACTGGGAAATGGTATGTAAGGATATAGAGCTTGGCACAATTGACGAAAGCGTAAAATGTCCCGACGAGCTTCGTGCTAAGTGGGAAAAGAAGTTAAAGCCCAATCCCAAGAGAGCAGCAGAACTCAGAGCAGAATTTCAAAAGGGCTTCGACACACCTATTGCAAAGAGAATATGGCCGAAATTCGCATGGGCATACGGTATGGTAAGCTCAAACCTTGAGTTTTATGTTCAGAGACTTCGCAAGCATATAGGCGACGCTCCCATTCACAGTATGGGCTACGCTGCTGCCGAAGGCTATATGGCAATCCCCTGCGAGCTTAACGCTCAGGACTGTGTTCTTCTTCCTCAGTCGGTATTCTTTGAGTTTATTCCCATGGATGACCCGGACTGTGAGAGACCTCTGACAATGGATGAGGTTGAAGTAGGCAAGGAATATGAGCTTGTTGTAACCAACCGTTCAGGTCTTTACAGATACAGAATCGAAGACGTTGTGCGCATCACCGGCTACTACAAGAAGGCACCCAAGATGCAGTTCCTTTACAGAAACAACCTTGCTATGAACATAGCAAACGAAAAGACAACCACCCAGATGGTTGACTGGGCAGCTGCAGAGCTTCAGAGAGAAACAGGTCTCACCTTCAAGGGCTACAGCTATTATCCCGACCACGACCACGACCCCGTACGCTATATGCTTCTTGTTGAGGCTGAGGGTGAAATCAGCAAGGATAAGCTTCCCGAAATGTCAAAGATACTTGACGAAAAGCTCAACGAAAGCAACGAAAAATATTTCAAATACCGCCGTTGGGGTATGCTTGCAGAGCCTGAGGTAGTTCTCCTCAAGGAAGGCACCTATGCCGACTACAGAGAAATGCTCAAAAAGCAGGGCAGAGTACTCAACCAGATTAAGCCCGTAACCGTTATCAACACAGACGAGCGCAAAGAGTTCTTCCTTGCACATATTGACAGATAATTTAATGTTTCAGGGACGCGAATTTACTTTCGCGTCTCTTTTTTTGCTCTGCCGCCAAAGAAACTTACTTTCCCGTTTTGTCAAGGAAAGACAGCAACGATATTGGAAGAAGAATGGATTGAGCTGTAAATTGTTCACTGTCCCAAAAGTTGGTGAACAGTCAGTGAACGGCTGGTGAACATAAAAACCTAGAGTTTATAAGGGTTTTCAGGGTTTTGTTCACCAAGAACCGATATTTTAGTAATTCTTTTTAACAACAATTATATTTATATAAAACTTGGTGTTCTTAGTTCCACCCTATCATCAAACTAAAACAAACACCCGAGGCGGGTGCAGTGATGAAACGGCTTCGCCATGAAATGAAGCTTTGCTTCATGAAATGACCTTCGGTCATGAATTGCTTTCGGCATATTTTGCAGTAACTGCAGGGCGGCTCCACTGCCGAATTTCATTCGGCAAGCGACGGCGTCGCCCACCTCCTGCACAAGCTAAAAATTTCGTCAGAAACAAACCAACCCGCTTCGGAAACTGCATACAGACGAAGGCGGGATGAGGCTTTTAAAAAGCATCGTATTATGTAAATTATATAAGCTTATAAAAAAGCAACAACTTTTTCGCTTCGTAGTCTGGCAGTTGAAGGCGGACTACGGCTGTATTGGAAAAGTACAAGCTACGAAACAGAACGAGAGCGCTTTTGCATACTTTTGTCGCTCGGGACAAAAGTATGAGCCACCGCGGCTTGAGCGGAGTAGAGACTTATAGCTTCATAAAAGAGGAACCTAAACTGAACTGACTTCCACATTCGTCAGTAAACATCAGACTTAAAGTCTCAACAAAGTCGATATGTTTGCTAAAGCAAACTCGATATGCGCTTCGCGCTCGATATGCCTTGCGGCTCGATATGCACCTGAAGGTGCGAGAATGAAATGCCTACGGCATGAAATGGCTTCGCCATGAAATGAAGCTTTGCTTCATGAAATGACCTTCGGTCATGATATGCACCTTTGGTGCATTAAGATGTTGACAATAGTAATTGCTCGTGATATAATACTTCAATAGATTTTAAAATGCACAATTATACTCTAAAAGGAGTAGGATAATGAAACTCACAGGTTCACAAATTGTTATTGAAACCCTGATAGAGCAAGGCGTTACCGATGTTT
Organism: Acutalibacteraceae bacterium; assembly: GCA_045534675.1. Taxonomy (GTDB): domain Bacteria; phylum Bacillota; class Clostridia; order Oscillospirales; family Acutalibacteraceae; genus UBA6857. The sequence goes on along the minus strand of JAZSKE010000038.1, from coordinate 16,854 downwards.
TCGGCTATCCCGGAGGTCAGGTGCTTCATATCTATGACGAGCTTTACAAAGCGCAGGACAGAATAAACCATATTCTCACTGCTCACGAGCAGGGCGCTTCCCACGCTGCAGACGGTTATGCCAGAAGCACAGGTAAGGTCGGTGTAGTTATTGCCACCTCAGGTCCCGGTGCCACAAACCTTGTAACGGGTATAGCAACGGCTATGCTTGATTCAGTGCCTATGGTGGCTATCACGGGCAACGTACCCAATGCCCTTATAGGCAGAGACTCTTTTCAGGAAATTGACATTACGGGCATAACCCTTCCCATAACAAAGCATAACTATTTTGTCAGTGACGTCAATGACCTTGCCGACACCATAAGAGAAGCCTTCCGTATTGCTAAAAGCGGCAGACCCGGTCCTGTACTCGTTGACATTCCCAAGGATGTGCAGATAGCTTCGGCAGACTATGAAAAGGCTCAGGTTGTTGCTCCCTTTGTCAATAAAAAGGCTAAGGATATATATATAGAAAAGGCGGCTCAGCTCATAAACGAAAGCGAAAGACCTTATATCTACATCGGCGGCGGTGTCTTAGGTCAGGGTATGGCTAAGGAAGTGGCTGCTTTTGCAGAGAAAATAGGCGGCTATATCGGCTGCACCTTTATGGGGCTTTCTGCAATGCCCACTGACCATGAGAGGTTCCTTGGCATGCAGGGTATGCACGGTCACTACGCTTCCTCAATGGCAAACAAAGAGGCTGATTTAGTCATAGGCATAGGCGTTCGTTTCAGCGACAGAGCTACGGGCAACACTGCAAAATATGTCAGAAACACTCAGTTTATACAGCTTGACGTTGATATATCAGAGTTTAACAAAAATATCGGTGTTGACGTCGGGGTACACGGCGACCTCCGCGACTCACTTCAGCGCATCTCCGCCCTCGTAAGCACTGCTGAAAGACCTCAGTGGAAAGAGCGTATAGATATTCTCAGAGCCGAAGAAAGGGCTATTGCCCAAAAGGCAGAAGAGGCTGCCTCAGTACCCCTGACACCTAAGCAGGTCTTTGATATAATCAATGAAATAAAGAAAGACAGCACTACCGTTGCAACAGATGTAGGTCAGCACCAGATGTGGGCTGCTCAGCATCTCAGCTTCAAAGAAAACAGAACCTTTATTTCAAGTGGCGGTCTTGGCACAATGGGCTACGGCCTCGGTGCTGCAATAGGCGCCTCGGTTGCCAAAAAAGACAGAACCGTTCTCATAACAGGTGACGGCTCCTTCGGAATGAACCTCAATGAGCTTGCAACGGCTGCCGCATATAATCTGCCCATTACCGTAGTGCTTCTCAACAACGGAGTTCTCGGTATGGTAAGACAGTGGCAGACCCTTTTCTACGGTGAGAGATATTCCAACACCGTACTCGGAAGAAAGACTGACTTTATGAAGCTTGCCGATGCCTTCGGTGCCAAGGGTATGAGAGTATCAACTCCCGAAGAATTCAGATCAGCATTCAGTGAGGCCTCTCAGGGTGAGGGTACATATCTTATAGAAGTGCTTATCGACAAAGACGAATTTGTGCTTCCCATGCTTCCCCCCGGCGGCTCAATTGATGATATTATCGTTTCAAAGGAAAGGGGAGAGTAATATGGGAAAATTTGTCATAGCTGTCCTCGTTGACAATAAGCCGGGCGTACTTATGAGAGTAACAAGTATGTTCACAAGACGTGCCTTCAATATTGATGCACTGACCGTAAGTACCATTGAAGACCCGGACTATTCGAGAATCACCATCACCATAAGCGGTGACGAAAACACCAAAAATCAGTTTGTGAGCCAGATGAAAAAGCTCTACAACGTTAAAAAGGTGAAGGTCCTTGACGATGATGTTACGGTCAAAAGAGAGCTTATGCTTCTCAAGGTGAAAAACTCACCTGAAACAAGACCCGATATTATGGCTGCGGCTGAAATTTACCGTGCCAAGATTATCGATTATTCTACGGATGTTATGAGTGTTGAGCTGACGGGCGAACCCGTGAAGCTGGATGCTTTCATCAAAATAATGATGCCCCTCGGCATACTCGAGATGTGCCGTACGGGTATAGTTGCCATCGAAAGAGGCACAGACACAATGATAAATCAGGAATAATTTATTAAAGGAGACTTTATAATGCAGAATATTTATTATCAGCAGGATTGCAACCTTGCTAAGCTCGGTGGAAAAACAGTTGCTATTATCGGCTACGGCTCACAGGGTCACGCTCACGCTCTCAACCTTAAGGATTCAGGCGTTAATGTTATCGTCGGTCTTTATGAAGGCAGCAAGAGCTGGGCAAAGGCAGAAAGCCAGGGCCTTACAGTTATGACAGCTGCAGATGCAGCTAAAAACGCTGATATGATTATGATTCTTATCAACGACGAAAAGCAGGCTAAGCTTTATAAGGAAAGCATTGAGCCTCACCTCACAGAAGGCAAGACCCTTGCATTTGCTCACGGCTTCAACATTCACTTCGGCTGCATCAAGCCCCCGAAGAATGTAAACGTTGTTATGATTGCTCCCAAGGGCCCCGGTCACACAGTAAGAAGCGAATATCAGGTTGGCAAGGGTGTACCCTGCCTTGTAGCTATTGAGCAGGACGCTACAGGCGACGCTCTTGAAATTGCTCTTGCATACGCTCTGGGCATCGGCGGCGCCCGTGCAGGCGTACTCGAAACAACCTTCAGAACTGAAACAGAAACTGACCTTTTCGGTGAGCAGGCTGTGCTTTGCGGCGGTGTTTGCGCTCTTATGCAGGCAGGCTTTGAAACTCTCACAGAGGCAGGCTATGACCCCAGAAACGCTTACTTTGAGTGTATCCACGAAATGAAGCTCATCGTTGACCTTATTTATCAGAGCGGCTTTGAAGGTATGAGATATTCAATTTCCAACACTGCCGAATACGGTGACTACATCACAGGTCCCAAAATTATCACTGAAGAAACCAAGAAGGCTATGAAGAAGGTTCTCAAGGATATCCAGGACGGTACCTTTGCAAAAGACTTCCTTCTTGATATGTCAGATGCAGGCTCACAGGTACACTTCGGTGCTATGAGAAAGATTGCTGCCGAGCATCCCTCAGAGGTTGTAGGTAAGGAAATCCGTAAGCTCTATTCATGGAGCGACGAGGATAAGCTCATTAATAACTGATTATAAAGGTCTGTTGGCATGACAACAGACCTTTAATGAATTGTCTGAAAGACAATTCATTTCATGCCGAAGGCATTTCATGCACGCAGTGTATTTCATGACCAAAAGGTCATTTCATGGCGCAAGCCATTTCATTAATAAATCAGCACATCCATGAGGTCATATTATGAAAGAAAACCTGTTAGTTGACTTATCAAAGCAGTTTGCGGTTGACACAATAAAACTCTATGACGAGATAAGAGAAACAAAGAAACATACCGTTCTTATAAATCAGCTGCTAAGATGTGGTACCAGTATAGGTGCAAATATTCATGAAGGCAATTACGCTTCAAGCAGAGCAGACTTTATAAACAAGTTTCAGATTGCTCTCAAAGAATGTTATGAAACGGAATATTGGCTTGATATAATGAAGGATGCAAGCATTATAACTACAGAGAAATATAATGAACTTATTTCGAAGTGTGGTAAGATCAGAAAACTTTTAATTGCATCTGTAAATACAGCTAAGGATAATACTTTAAGTGTTTGAATGAAATGCACTGTGTGCATGAAATGGCTTACGCCATGAAATGAAGCTTTGCTTCATGAAATGCACCTTAGGTGCATGAATTGAATTGACCTTTCGGTCATGAAATGCACTACGTGCATGAAATGGCTTACGCCATGAAATGAAGCTTTGCTTCATGAAATGCACCTTCGGTGCATGAATTGAATTGGCGGAGCCAATTCATTATATAAGGAGGAAAAAACCAATGATAAAAGACACAATAGTAGACGGCTTTCACAATGCCCCTCACCGTAGCCTTTATCACGCTCTGGGTATGACAAAAGAGGAGCAGTCACGCCCTCTTATCGGTATTGTAAGCTCATTCAACGAGATAGTCCCCGGCCATATTAACCTTGATAAAATTGCCGATGCGGTAAAGCTGGGCGTTGCTATGGCAGGCGGTACCCCCATAGTTTTCCCTGCAATTACAGTTTGTGACGGTATTGCTATGGGTCACACGGGTATGAAATATTCACTCGTAACAAGAGACCTTATTGCCGATTCAACTGAGGCTATGGTTATGGCTCACGGCTTCGACGGTCTTGTTATGATTCCCAACTGTGATAAAAATGTGCCGGGTCTGCTTATGGCTGCGGCAAGACTTAATATCCCCACCATCTTTGTTTCGGGCGGTCCTATGCTCGCAGGCAGAGTTGACGGTAAAAAGACAAGCCTTTCAAGTATGTTTGAGGCGGTAGGTGCTTATAAAGCAGGCAAAATCGGTGACGAACAGCTTCGCATATGTGAAGAAAACACCTGCCCTACCTGTGGCTCCTGCTCGGGTATGTACACGGCTAACTCAATGAACTGCCTCACAGAGGTACTCGGTATGGGCCTTCAGGGCAACGGTACTATCCCTGCTGTTTATTCGGCTCGAATTGAGCTTGCAAAGCATGCAGGTATGCAGATTATGGAGCTTGTTAAAAAGAACATCCGTCCCCGTGATATTATGACAGAGGCTGCTATGAGAAACGCCGTAACTGCCGATATGGCTATAGGCTGCAGCACCAACAGTATGCTTCATCTGCCTGCTATTGCAAACGAGTGCGGTATTGACTTCGACCTTGATATGGCAAATGAAATCAGCGAAAAAACACCTAACATCTGCCACCTTGCACCTGCAGGTCACACCTATATGGAAGACCTTAACGAGGCAGGCGGTGTTTATGCCGTACTCAGAGAGATTGCAAAGCTGGGTCTTCTTGACACAAGTGTTATGACCTGCACAGGCAAGACCTTAGGCGAAAACATAGAAAACGCCTTCAATAAAGACGAAACCGTTATAAGAACAGTGGATAATCCCTATTCAAAAACAGGCGGCATTGCCGTACTCAGAGGTAATATTGCCCCCGACGGCTGTGTTGTAAAGAGAAGTGCAGTGGCTCCCGAAATGCTTTGCCATGAAGGCCCTGCCAAGGTTTTCGACAGTGAGGAAGAATGTATTGCTGCAATTTACGGCGGTAAAATTGTCAAGGGCGATGTGGTTGTTATCCGCTATGAAGGTCCCTCAGGCGGCCCCGGTATGAGAGAAATGCTTTCACCCACCTCAGCTATTGCAGGTATGGGTCTTGACAAGGATGTTGCCCTTATCACTGACGGACGTTTCTCAGGTGCCACAAGAGGTGCATCCATAGGTCACGTGTCACCCGAAGCCGTAAGAGGCGGACTTATTGCCTATGTCAAAGACGGCGATATTATTTCAATCAACATTCCCGAATATAAAATTGAACTCAAGGTCAGCGATGAAGAAATTGCCAAGCGTAAGCAGGAAATGCCCATTAAGGTCAAGACCGATATAAGAGGCTATCTTGCACGTTATGCCGCTATGGTAAGCTCAGCTGACAAGGGTGCAATTATAAATAAGTTCTGATATTATGAAAAAGACAGATTTAAAATTACTTGCCAACAGCCTTTCGGCTCTCAGCGTTTTCAGAGGGGTACTCTCAAAAAAAGAAATGACAGCCTTCCTTAACTTCCTCAGAAGTGAGGATATATATGAAAAGCTCAGCTTCTACGGTGAGTTTGTGAGCCTCTTAGGCGCTTACGGCAATTCATTTTCAGCCTTTCTCAAAAGGGCTGTGTGCGAAGACGAAAACACCTATATAACCTCTGTGGCTAAAAATAAAGAGGTTTCAGCTTCACTCAAAAGGAATGCCCAAAAGGAGCTTGATATCTTTTCACAGCTTACAGAACTCACTCCCGAAATTCTTTTTGAAGGCGGCGACTATAAGGGTTATATCCCTGCCTTTGAAAACGAAAAAGTAGACTTTTCGGCAGTGTACAGAGAAAGACTGCAGCATATTGACCGCTACGGCTACGGCATTTTTGCCACGGCAGGCATGTTCAGAGTGGAAAAGGATGAGATTGTTCCCGTTGAGGCTGCTGACGATATCACCACCGAAAACTTCATCGGCTACGAGGAGGAAAGACGCAAGGTTATGGAAAACACCCTTGCTCTCACTGAAGGCAGGTACGCACAGAATGTGCTGCTTTGCGGTGATGCGGGTACGGGTAAGTCCTCCACTGTTAAAGCAGTTGCCAATGCTTGCTTTGACAAGGGCGTAAGGCTCATTGAAGTTCGCAAGGACCAGCTTTTCTCTTTGTCCCATGTTATGGGCAGAATTGCCGATAACCCACTGAAATTCATCATCTTTATCGACGACTTGTCATTTAACAAAAACGATGACTGCTTTAGTATGCTCAAAGCCGCACTTGAAGGCTCTGCAAGTGCCAAGGTGTCAAATGCCGTTATTTATGCCACGAGCAACCGCCGTCACATAGTCAAGGAGCGCTTCTCTGAGAGAGGCCACGAGGACGATATTCACCACAGCGACACGGTGCAGGAGCTGCTTTCACTTTCCGACCGTTTCGGTCTTGTTGTATATTTCTCAAAGCCTAACAAGAAGCTTTATCTTGATATTGTTCACGAGCTTGCCAAAAAGGAAAATCTCAGCATAGACGAAAAAGAGCTTGACCTTAAAGCAGAGGCATTTGCTCTTGCAAAAGGCAGCCGTTCACCAAGAGCTGCACAGCAGTTTATAAAAGGACTTATGTGAATTATGAATTGTGAATTGTGCACCTAAAGGTCATTAATTGCTCGATAAAATCTTTGATTTTATCATATCGAGTTTTGCGAAGCAACATATCGAGCACGAAGTGCATATCGAGTGCGAAGCAACACACAGAAAAATCGATATGTTTGCCTGACGGCAAACTCGATATATTTGCCTTCGGCAAATTCGATATGTTTTGCTGTGGCAAAACCCGATATGCACTCTGCGAGTGCAAGAATGAAATGCCTGACGGCATGAAATGGCTTCGCCATGAAATGAAGCTTTGCTTCATGAAATGACCTGACGGTCATGAATATATAATAAAAGGAGAATTTACTATGCTTAAAAAGATTTCAACAGACAAGGCACCTGCCGCTATCGGCCCTTATTCACAGGCTATAATGGCAAACGGCTTTCTTTTCACATCGGGTCAGATTCCCATTAACCCCGCAACGGGCAATGTTGATGCCGAGGGCATCACTGCTCAGGCTGAGCAGGTTATGCTTAACTTAAAGGCTGTTCTCGACGAAGCAGGCACTTCCTTTGACAATGTTGTCAAGACCACCTGTTTTATTGCCGATATGGGCGATTTCGCAGCTTTCAATGAGGTTTATGCCAAGTATATCACCTCAGCACCTGCAAGAAGCTGTGTAGCTGTTAAGGACCTTCCAAAGGGCGTGCTCTGTGAAGTAGAGGTAATCGCAGTAGTATAAAACATCAACGTGTTTTTGATTCTTTTTTCACGTCAGGAAAAAGAATGCCTGTCCGGCGAGGACAAGAAAATAATTAAGACCTGCAAGATTGTTCTTGCAGGTCTTGTTTCATATTTAGTGATTAATAATATTTTATATTACGCTCACCGCACGGTTGTTTATTATACCGGTGCGGGACCGGGGTTTTCATTTGTGATGTGAAGAATAAATCTGAGTATTGCGCCAAGCCAACGGAAAAGAGCTGAAAGCTTAGTCCAGATTGTGCTTTCCTGACCAACGGGTGTATCTTCCCAGAGAGTTTCGTCTTTGTTGTCATCAACAAGGGGGACAAGATAATCATTGGGATTCTGAATGTCACTGTCATATTCCTCAGGTGTGAGTGTGAAGAGCATAAAGCGCTCATAAATTGTTTTATCCTTCAGTGTTGCAACTGTTTCATTTTTGCCCCAACAGAAGTTTTCAACAAGTCTTGTTTCAACAGTGAAATCGTCATGGATAGCATTCTTGATTACCCAGACAGTGTCGTCGGGTGCAAAATATGAGGTTGAAAGGTCAACCTGCTTATCGGCTGAAATAAAGTCGCCGTAACCTTTTTCTATTCTGTCTGCTATGTAACTGTCGCTGAGAGTTTCGCCGACAAGGCTGCAGGTTGCGCCTGCTGTTGCGCTTTCAAGTGAAATAAGGCCGTCTGCAAGCTTATTCTGTGATTCGATGAAAGGATAGTGCTGATAGCCGTACTTTGCCACTGTGCCGAAGTGAGTGCCGTTAGCCTTGCATTCATCAATAATGTTGAACATCTGTGATGAAACTTCCTCATAGAATTTATCCATTCTTGCAATCATAACCTTGTATTCTTCATACATTTCATCGCCGGGCTTGCCGAAAACATAGTCTCTTGCTTCCTCGTAATATTCAGGCTTGATGCTGCCCCAATAGCCGGGGAAGGTGCCGTAAGAGGCTATAACCAGCTTGGGTACAAGACCGCCTGCGATAACTGCATAAAATTCTTCGGCTGAATCGAAAACCTGATCGGCTACAGTTGTTTCTCTGAGAAGCTCATAGGTTGTGAAAACCAGCTCATTAACCATAACAGCCATATCACCAAGACCGTCAAATGAAGCCTCATCAGGATCCATATACTGATCAAGGAAACGCTGCATACCGTTTTCATCAAGGTCAATTTTACCTCTGAAAGCATCTGTGAAAACATCACAGCCAAAAGCAACTGTTGTGTCAAACATTACGTTTTTGATATAGGGCTTAGTGCCTGCTGCAAGCTTGTCAAGATACATATCAAGATATGCAAGCACAGGGGTACCGCCAAGGCAAAGACCTACAAGGTTAACTTCGTCTGAACCTGTAACTCTCATAACGTCAGCGATATATGAGTCAAGCTTTTCTGCAGTGTCATAGGGAGAAAGACGCCAGTCATAATAGAAGGTGTATTCACCCATATTGAAACGGTCAGGTTCACCACCCCAGCCGATAGTGTTATAACGTCTTCTTTCGGCGTTGGTTGCCTGAGATGAGGGATCCATCTGTGTGCCGTCAATGGGATTTCCGTTGCCGTCAAGAAGGGCTTCGTCAAATAAAGGAAGAACTGCCTGGTAGAAGGCCTCATAATAGCCTTCATAATCACCTGTGAGAAGACCGGTTATAAGGTGGGGAAAGATAACATTGATAATTGAATCGATAAGCTTATCCTGATCGCCTTCTTCATCGCCGAGAGAAACGGGCCAGACTATTTTTTCGCCTGTTTTGTCATAGATGTCTGTGCCGTCGCCACGAAGCACGATAATGGGAACTTTTTTTCCGTCTGCCATTGCAGCACTTGCAGGAATGGCAAGTGAGAATGTCATAATCAGAACCAGGAAAAGAGAGATAATTTTCTTCATAATAAAACCTCCATATTATTATGTATTCATATATTTATCATAATACACTATATTGTGGTATGTGAAGCATTTTTTTGAAATTTTTGTTAAAAAAGTAAAGTAAGAAAATCAAAAACATACTATGTGATTAACATTTTGTGAATTTCAAATTAACAAAACTCAAAAAACACCGGGTTAGATTATTGACAAGTGTTGTGGTATAGTATATAATGAAATCACAATAAACAAGGAGGAAAATATAATGAATAATGAAATTATGACAGCAGAAATTGTTGAAAATCCCGAACCCGAGTGGTCACTTCTTATGTTCTGGGAGGATATTACAGCCTTAATCCAGAAAATTTTTGAATTCATCAAGTCACTTTTCTGATATGAGAGCTTTACGGCAGTCCCTTGGGGGTTGCCGTATTTTTTATTTTGAGAGGGATTAAGAGGCAGGCTGCGGCGGCTCCACTGCCGGACGAAGTCCGGCAAGCGACCGCAGGTCGCGCAAAATCGCAAAGCGATTTTTGTGGAGCCGCCGCCCACCGCAGACTCTTTTGAATAAAAAAATATTACCGATTTTAATGGAACTTTAATTAATAATGTGATAGAATGAATATAAAATGGTGGCAGGCGGTGAAAATATGAGAATACTTATAGCAGAAGATGAAAAAGCCCTCAACAGAATACTTGTAAAACAGTTCACTAAGGCTGGCTACAGTGTTGACAGCTGTTTTGACGGTGAAAGTGTTTTTGATTATCTTTCAGGTGCTTCTTATGATGCACTTGTGCTTGATGTTATGATGCCGAAACTCAGCGGTTTTGAGGTCCTTGAAAAAATGAGAAGGAAGGGTGACAGTACACCTGTTATTTTTCTGACGGCAAAAAGTGAAATTGAGGATAAGGTTTACGGTCTTGACAGCGGTGCCAACGACTACCTGACAAAGCCCTTTTCCTTTGAAGAGCTTGCTGCAAGAGTGCGAATGATAACAAGAAAATCTGCAGGCAATGCCACTAATATTTACACTGTGGGGGATCTTAGCGTAAACACCAAAAGCCGTGAGGTTAAAAGAGCAGGCAGAGTAATCGAGCTTTCCTCAAAAGAGTATGCTATTCTTGAGTGCCTTATCAGAAACGCCGGCAGTGTTATGACAAGAGAGCAGATAGAAAACAGTGTGTGGAATTATGATTATATGGGCGGTACAAATGTAATAGATGTCTATATCAGGTATCTGCGTAAAAAAATAGACGATGACTTTGACAGTAAGCTCATTCATACCGTAAGGGGGGCAGGCTATGTGCTTAAAGAAGAGGGCTAATATAAAATCCCTGAGATTCAGAATTAATCTGTGGTACACGGTACTCATATGCTTTTTGTCGGTGCTTCTTATTGTACTCATAAGTGTAATGGGTAAAAATGCTCAGCATATTGAAGCTCAGCAGAATCTTATCAGGAGCGTTGAAAGAAACGTTGACGAAATTGAAGCTGAAAACGGACTGCTTGATATTGAATCGGACTTTGCTTTTAACAATGACGGTGTAAGTGTTATAGTTTTTTCTTCGGCAGGGGAAATAATAGGCGGCAGCTATCCTAAAAGCTTCACCGTTGAAGAGCCTCTTGAAAATGGCACAACCAAAACCGTAACAGCCGGCACAGGTAAGTGGGTTATCTATGACAGTATGATTGAGTTCAGCAAATATGAATATAAAATCAACGGTGAAACGGGTGAGGTCTTTACAAGTGAAAGTGAGGCTATAGACAACTTTATTCCCTTTGAAGGCAATCTTGACGAGGAGGGCGAGGACTGCGAGATAACCTATCGCGAAGCCTATGAAATTGCACTGGAACACAGCGGTGTTTCTCACGATACGGCAACCCTTATTATGGCAAGAGTGTATGAGTATTACGATGTACCTATGTATGAGCTTGAGTTTTATTCCACGCAGAAGGCATATGACGATATATGGGTCAGAGGTGTAATGAAGGCTGACAGCGAAGATGCAATTTGGAATACTATTACAATACTCGCTTTGCTTATTCTCCCTGTTTTTATAGCCCTCGGTGCAATTATAGGTGACAGCATTGCAAAAAGATCTCTTGCGCCCATAAAGCAGCTTAACGAAACCGTAAGCCATACTCAGAGCGGTGACGACCTGACAAGACGCATAACAGCAGATGACAGTGACCCTGACATAAACTCCCTTGCTGATAATTTCAATAAGATGTTTGCCCGTCTTCAGGCATCCTTTGAAGCACAGCGGCATTTCACCTCAGATGCTTCCCATGAGCTTCGCACTCCCGTTGCCGTGGTGCTTGCGGAAAGTGAATATCAGCTTTCGGAAGAAAATCTCAGTGAGGATGTGAGAGAAAGCTTCGAGACAATTCATAAACAGGCTTCCTCTATGCAGAGGCTCATATCTCAGCTGTTGCAGTTCACTAAAATGGAGCAGGGGAATATTCAGACGGAATTTGAAAATGAAAATCTCAGCGAACTTCTCGGCAGTGTCTGCGATAATATCGGCAGGGTACAGGATAAGAATATAAGTCTGATTAAAGATATAGCCCCCGATGTGATGTTCAGTATGGATATCGGACTTATGTCGAGGCTTTGCGATAATCTTATAAGCAATGCGTTCAGGTACGGGAAAGAAGGCGGTTTTGTTAAGGTTTCACTGAAATGTGAAAATGAGAAGATTATTTTCAGCGTTGAGGATAACGGTATAGGCATATCGAAGGAAAACCTTGAAAAAATATGGCTGAGATTTTTCCGTGCGGATAAGGCACGTTCAAGGGAAGACGGCTGCAGCGGACTGGGTCTGCCTATGGTTAAGGCAATTGCTAATATTCACGGCGGCGAGGTCTTTGTGGAAAGCGAAGAAAATAAGGGCAGCACTTTTACTGTAATCTTCCCGCAAAACAGTGGAAAAAAATATAATTGATGCTATAATATTAAGTAAACAGTATTTGGAGGAAAATGAAATGAATGCTGAAAATCAGAAATCACTGGAAAACTTTCAGAAAATCATAAGAGCAAAAACAATTTCAGCTAAAGACGGCAATTTTGACAGAGAGGTCTTTGACGCTTTTCTGCCTATGCTTAAGCAGATGTACCCTTCAACCTTCAATGTAGTTGAAGCTCAGCTTATGAATGAATACGGTATAGTTCTTCACTGGAAGGGCAAGAATCCTTCGCTTCAGCCGGTGCTTCTTATGGGTCACCACGATGTTGTGTCAGACGAAAATCAGGTCTGGGAGCATCCCGCTTTTGAGGCAGAAATTCACGACGGCTTTGTCTGGGGCAGAGGTTCTGTTGACAATAAGTGTGTTTTCACCGGCATACTCGAAGCTATGGAAAGACTGACAAAAGAAGGCTTTGTACCTGAAAGAGATATATGGTTTGTTTCAAGCAACTGTGAAGAGGTTGCAGGTGAAACTGCAAATGTTATTGCAAAATGGTTTGAGGATGAGGGTATAAGACCCTGGTTTGTTCTCGACGAAGGCGGCGCTATTATGAAGGAGCTTCCTATGGGTGTGAAAACTCCCTTTGCTATGGTTGCCGTTTCAGAAAAAGGCTGGGGTACCGTTAAAATCACAACAAGCAAGCCCAAGGCCTGTGAAAAGTTAGTTAAGGCACTGAATAAGCTTGAAAAATCACCTATGCCTTCACAGATGACACCTGCCCTTGAAGGTATGCTTGGCTGTTTTGCCGACTATGTAGGCGCACCGCTGAACTTTGTTTTCAAAAATCTTTCAGTACTCAGCCCCGTTGTTAAAAAGGCAATGGAAAGCAATTCTCAGACTGCGGCTATGATAAGAAGCACCTACACTATCACTGCTATTGATGCAGTTCACCCTGAAGGCAAAATTGCTGAGAAGGCTACGGCTACACTCAAACTCAGAATTGCTCCTCACGACAGCTTTGAAACTATATTTGCTCACATAAAGAGTGTGCTTGGTGACAGTGTTGAATATGAGTGTGATAACATTCTCAACCCGCCTCCCGTTTCGGATTTCAATACAGCCTCCTTTGACTATATTAAATCTGTTGTAAATAAGGTGTTCCCCGGCGTAGGTGTGTCACCCTTCATTCTTGATGCCTTCACCGATTCAAGGTCTTTCAAAAATGTCTGCAAGGAGGTTTACCGCTTCGGTGCATTCAGCATTGACAATGCACAGTTTTCCTCAGTTCACAATGCCAATGAAAAGCTTGGCGTAGATGTCTTCCTCAAGAGCATAGACTTCTATGAGGAGTTTATGAGAGGTCTTAAATAAAAAGAAAGGAGATGTAAAAAACTTTCGTTTTTTACATCTCCTTTTTAGGGGCGTGAAAATGCGGTCTGCACTTTTTTACAGCCCCTTTTCATATAACTTCTTCTTATTTGATAATAGCATCAATAACGCTCTTGTATTCGGCAAGTCTTGCCTTTGATTTTTCTCTTGTGTCTGCCTGAACGCTGTAGTAAACCTTGATTTTAGGCTCTGTGCCTGAGGGCCTTACTGCCATCCATGAGCCGTTTTTCCAAAGGAATTTAAGCACATTTTCTTTAGGCAGGTCTGCAATGCCCTTGCTGTAGTCGATAACTTCCTGAAGACCGTCAAAGAGGTCCATACCCTTATCTCTGAAGTAAACCATAAGCTCGGCAATCTTTTCAGCACCGTCCTTGCCCTTGAGTACGAAAGAATCAAGGTGGTCAAGATAGTAGCCGTATTCAGCATAGACATCCTCAAGTGCGTCTACGAGGGTCTTGCCCTGATTATAATAGTAGGCAGCCATCTGGCAGATAAGCATTGAAGACACAACGGCGTCCTTATCTCTTGCGTGGGTACCGACGAGATAACCGTAGGATTCCTCATAGCCGATAATAAACTCCTGCTCTCCGCTTGCTTCGTATTTATTGATTTTGTCACCGATATACTTGAAGCCGGTGAGTGTTTCTTCACACTGAAGTCCGTAGCTTCTGCCGATGTTTGCGCCAAGCTCTGAAGTAACAATAGTTTTTACAAGAGTACTCTTTGAAGAAAGAGTAGCTTTTTTCATTTCGAGGATGAATTTAACAAGCAGTGCGCCTGTCTGATTACCTGTGAAAAGAACATAATCGTCGCCGCTTTTAACAGCAATGCCAACTCTGTCGCAGTCCGGGTCAGTGCCGAGAACGAGGTCAGCACCTATTTCTTTAGCCTTTTCAATAGCAATTGTGAGAGCATCCTTTTCTTCGGGGTTGGGACTTCTGACTGTTGAGAAGTTTCCGTCGGGCATTTCCTGCTCCTTGACAACGGTAACGTTCATACCTTCCAGCATTCTTCTTACGGGAATGTTACCTGTGCCGTGAAGGGGAGTGTAGACAATTTTAAGCTCGGAGGGTTCTTCATAAACACTCTGCTCTTTAACCTTAGCGCAGAAAGCTGAAAGCACTTCCTCACCGACGTAGTTTATGTTTTCAGCCTTGCCCTCAAAGGGGATAGAGGTGTAATCTTCAATAGCGTTGATGCACTCAATTGCCCCCTTGGCATCTTCGGTGCAGAACTGACAGCCCTTGCTGTCATATACCTTATAGCCGTTGTACTCCTTGGGATTGTGGGAAGCGGTGAGCATTACACCTGCAGTGCAGCCGAGATATGAGGTTGCAAAGGAAAGTACGGGTACGGGAACAAGGAACTCGAAAAGGAAAACCTTGAAGCCCTGATTTGAGAAAATGTCAGCTGCAACCTTTGCGAAATAAGCTGAATTGTTTCTTGAGTCGTAGGCGAGAACTACACTCAGGTCAACCTCATTTTTGCTTTTGATATACTGTGCAAGTCCGTAGGTTGCCTTGCCCACAGTGTATTTGTTCATACGGTTTGAACCTGCGCCCATAATACCGCGAAGGCCGCCTGTGCCGAAAGCGAGATCCTTATAGAATCTGTCTTCGATTTCTTTTTCGTCAGTGATGGCGCTGAGTTCTGCCTTTGTGTCCTCATCAAAAGTGAGCCACTGCTGATATTTTTCTTTGTAGTTCATATTTTCTCATCCTTTCCGGAAATTTAGTCACAATAATTATAGCATAAGGCTTATGTCGAAACAATATCAATCTTGAATTTTTTTTAAAAAAAACACACGGAGTGAGGGCTCCGTGTGCCGTTAAACCGATGTGTGTCAGAAATTAAAACCGCTGTAGCCCCAATGGCCAACTTCCTCATATTTAATATAAATGCTCGAGGGTGCTATTGAAAGCTCCTTAGAGATTATCTCGGTTATCTTAGCTGTAAGTGCATTATACTCACTGTCTGTTGCCTTGCCCAGAAGAGCAACCTCAACCATAGCCATATTCTGAGTGTTATCGCCCTTGAAATAAAGACGGCAGTTATCCTGAAAATTAAGCATAAGCCAGCTTTCGCTTTTCCCGATGAGCGTTATGGCTTCACCGAGCTGTGCTTTTATGGCAGTTTCTTTTTCTTTTGTGATTTCACATGATGTTCTTGTGTTTATAAATGGCATATTCTCACCTCATTATATTCTTTCCATTGCGCTTGAGTTCATGGCAAAGCGAAGGATGTTCATAGCGCATCTCTGCATTTCGCCGAGAGTGATACCTTCTTCATTGCCGTAGGTTTTAAGCAGTGTGCCGTCAGGCTTTTTGTTCATACCTGTTCTTCCTCCGCCGGGCATAAGAAGGTCAACCTGCGCTCTCACTCTGTAAGCCTGGTCGCGCATCTTGGGGAATTCCCGGCTCTTGGATTTTCTCATCCACCAGTCTGTCATAACATTGCCCTCATAGCCCCACTCATTTCTGAGAATAAGGGTGCAGAGCTCGTAGTTGTAATGACCCCAGACACCGTTGATAAGGTTATAGGAGGTCATAATGTTCTGAGGCTTGGCTTCCTTGACGCAGATTTCAAAGCCCTTGAGATAAATCTGTCTGAGAGCTCTCTCTGAAAGTCTTGAATCGTTGCCGTTACGGTTATATTCCTGATTATTGCAGGCAAAATGCTTGGGACAGGCGCTTCTGCCGCCACACTGAATACCTCTAACATAGGCTGCGGCAATCTTACCGCAGAGATAGGGATCCTCTGAGAAATATTCAAAGTTTCTGCCGCAAAGCGGTGAACGCTTTATGTTTGTACCGGGGCCGAGAAGAACTGAAACCTGTTCTTTCAGACATTCATCACCAAGAGTCTGTCCCATTTTGTAAATAAGGTCAGTATCCCAGGAACAAGCGGTTGCAGATGCTGTAGGGAAGCAGATTGCAGGCACACCTTTCAGAAGGTCCTTGCTTTCTTCGGGGTTACCTTTTTTACGGATTCCGTGAGGTCCGTCATTGAATGCGATTGATTTAATGCCCAGTCTGTCAATAGGCTGACTGTGCCAATAGTCAAGACCGTCACAAAGACTTGCTTTTTCTTCAAGAGTCATCTCACTAAGAAGTTTTTGATAGTTAACTTCTGCCATTGTTATCACCGTTCTTTCACAGAATATTTTCCTTAAATATCATATCAGTTATTTAAAGAAAAGTCAAACAAA
>JAZSKE010000009.1:0-36636 GCA_045534675.1 Acutalibacteraceae bacterium | reverse complement strand
ATCATCATTGCCTGTATAACCCTTGATTTCGATTTTTTGTGTATTCTGAACACATGAAGCCATAAGAGATGCAACAAACCTGTTCCAGATAAGAGTATAAAGCTTATACTGTTCGGAACTAAGACTGTCTTTTACCTGAGCAGGTGTAATTGAAACGGTAGAAGGTCTGATTGCTTCGTGTCCGTCCTGAGCATTGCTTCTTGATTTGTAATATCTAGGCTGGTCAGGAAGGTACTTTTCACCGTAATTTCCTCTGATAAAATCGTTACCTGCCGCTCTTGCCTCCTCGGAGATACGCAGTGAGTCTGTTCTCATATATGTGATAAGACCGATTGAGCCGTAGCCGGGAATTGAAATACCCTCATAAAGCTCCTGAGCAACCTTCATGGTACGCTCGGGTCTCATGCCAAGTTTTCTTGCCGCATCCTGCTGAAGAGTTGATGTAATAAAGGGAGGTGCAGGATTCTTTTTTCTTGTGCCGTTTTTAAGTGAGCTGATACAGTAGGACGCACCCTCGAGACGCTTTATATAGCTGTCGGTCTGCTCCTCGCTACCCAGCTCAACCTTGCCTGTTTCATCACCGTAAAACTCTGCAGTGAACACCTTGCGGTCGGGAAGCTGGAACTTTGCATCAAGGCTCCAGTACTCTTCGGGGTTGAAGGCTCTTATTTCGTTTTCTCTGTCAACAATCATCCTCACGGCAACGCTCTGTACTCTGCCGGCTGAGAGACCTCTTCTGATTTTCTGTGACACAAAAGGACTGAGCTTATAGCCCACAAGTCTGTCAAGTATACGTCTTGCCTGCTGAGCGTTAACAAGGTCAATGTCAACCTTTCTCGGTGCAGCCATACCGTTTTTAACACCTGTTTTGGTGATTTCGTTGAATGTTACTCTGTTTGCCTTATCAAGGTCAAGACCTAAGATTTCGGCAAGATGCCATGATATTGCTTCTCCCTCACGGTCAGGGTCAGTTGCGAGAAATACTTCGTCACTTTCGGCTACAGCGTCCTTGAGTTCCTTGACGAGCTTTTCCTTTCCCTTTACTATGCTGTATTTAGGTGCAAAGTCATTTTTGACATCTACACTAAGTCTTGCCGCAGGCAGGTCTCTGACATGACCCTTTGAAGCCATTATCACATAAGAGGCACCCAGGTAATTTTTAAGGGTTTTTGCTTTGGAGGGTGACTCCACAATTACAAGTTTAGCCATATATATTTCACCTTTTCTTAGTTTATCTTAAATTATGCCGTAACGGTTGGGCGCGATATTTGTCACGAAGCCCAGCATTTCAAGCTCAGTGAGGGACACAAGCACATGCCTTATCTCAAGACCTGACTTTCTTTTGATATCGTCAACCTCATTTATACCGTCGGACATTATATTATACACTATCTCTGCATTTTTAGAAATACCTTCAGGAAGATTTTTTGGAATAATTTCAATTTTTTCCTGAGTTTTTTCTTCACTTACGGGATTTGAAGACTTTTTTGCTTTTTTTGTTCTTCTTTTTTTGCCTTCTTCCGACTTTGTGTCAATGCTGTCGAAGACACCGCCCGTCTTTTCACCCTTGTGTTTCTTTTTGCCGTCAAAGAGCTTGCAATTTCTCAGCACATCTTCACCTGAAAAAACAGGGATTGCCCCTTCGGTTATAAGCTGATTTGAGCCGGCAAAATTGCCGCTGCTGATATCACCGGGAAGTACAAAAAGCTCCCTGCCCTGCTTTTTAGCATGATTTGCCGTGCTGAAGGTACCGCTTCTGTCGGCAGCTTCGATTATAACCACAGCCTTGGACATGCCCGAAATTATGCGGTTTCTCAAAGGAAATGTTGCCGGTGTCACGGGACTGAAGGGAGGGTATTCACTTATAACAGCTCCCTGCTTTGTTACTGCCTTACGAAGGTCAGCGTTTTCTCTGAGATAATCGTAACCGTGTCCGCAGCCCATTACGAGAACAGTTTTACCGCCTGCCTCAAGAGCAGACTTGTGTGCAACACTGTCAATTCCCAATGCACCGCCACTGACTATGAGGGCATTGCCTTTACTTAGCCTTGCTGTTATTTCTCTTGCAGCCCTTTCGCCGTAAACACTGGGGGTTCTGCTGCCGATTACTCCAAAGGGGATGTCAGAATTAAGGCACTCACAGTCACCTCTGACAAAAAGCACCAAGGGATAATTCTCAATATTCAGCAGATTTTTGGGATAACATGAGCTTTCGGGAGTAACTATTTTCAGGGAGTGCTTATCGCAGAAGCTGACAGTTTCCGTGAAGTCTTCGGGGGTCTTTTCCCTTGCACGCTCAAAACAGCTTTTACGCTTTGAAAAGAACTTTTTCCACTCCTGCTCCCCCGCCTGATAAAAATCTCTTGCTGAGGAATATTTATCTGCAAATACATTTGTTACAGCACCGGGCGTGAAAACATATTGAAGCCAGAGCCAATATAATCTTTCGTCCATAAGCCACCTCAGCGCATCATTTCCCACATAGTTATTGCTGCAGCCATTGAAGCGTTAAGGGATTCTGCTCTGCCGAGCATGGGAATTGTCACCTTACAGCACAGTGAAAAAACTTCATCACTTACACCGTTTGCTTCATTGCCGATAACTGCAACAACACCGCCTGTCATATCACTGTCAGTTATTTTTTCGGCACTGCTGTCAGGAGTAGTGGCATAAAGCTTCATACCCTTTTCGCCAAGGTACCTCAGAGTGTCTGCAAGACTTTCGCATCTGATAACCGGCAGACGAAGAAGGGAACCCATAGCTGCCCTCTGAGCCTTGGGAGAATATATGTCACATCCCCCTTCGGCGATAATGCCGCTGATGCCGAGAGCCTCGGCGGTACGTGCAATTGCACCTAAATTGGCAGGGTCCTGAATATTTTCAAGAGCAATATATTTGCCCGAAACGTCTATATCCGACACGGTGAAATCTTCTCTTATTCTGCAAAGGCAATAAAAGCCCTGAGAGGTCTGTGTAACGCCCAGCTTATTCTCAACAAGGTCGCTGACAATAAAACTGTTTTTTGCCGCAGCAGCTATGAAATCAGCATCCTCGGTGAACTTCTCGTAGGCGCGTCTGCTGACAAAAAAGCTGTCAATTTCATAGCCGGTCACTGCAGCGTCACGGCAAAGACGAAGTCCCTCTAAAAAGAACATGCCTGTCTGCCGTCTTGTCTTGCCCGATGAGGCAATTTTAACTGCCGATTTTATTCTTTCATTACTGACGGAATCTATTGAAATCATTATTTTTTCCTTTCCGTAACCCACCATTAAATGGGACAAAACTTATTCGATTTAATCATAGGTCACTAATTAAAATTAAGCTTGAAAGGCTGTAATAAGGCGAAAAACCGCCCCGTACTATAACGCTTTAAAAACACAAATACGCCCGAGAAAAAAATCTCGGACGCAATGTTCTGATTAAAGAGCAGCCTTAGCCTTCTCTGTGAGAGCTGTGAATGCTGCGGGGTCTGCGATAGCGATTTCTGAGAGCATCTTTCTGTTGAGATTGATGTCAGCCTTCTTCAGACCGTTCATGAATGTTGATTAGTTCATGCCGTTAGCCTTGCAAGCAGCCGAGATTCTTGTAATCCAAAGACGACGGAAATCTCTCTTCTTCTGCTTTCTGCCGATATATGCATAGTTACCTGACTTCATAACAGCCTGCTTAGCTGTCTTGAAGAGGCTGTGCTTTGAGCCATAGTAGCCCTTAGCGAGCTTTAATACTTTATTTCTTCTCTTGCGAGTCATCATTGCGCCTTTAATACGAGCCATGATTAAATACCTCCGTTATATTAAATTGATTTAGATGGTGATATTATTTGTAAGGGATAAGACGCTTGATCTGCTTCTCGTTTGTCTTATCGGCAACAGTTGTCTGACGAAGACCTCTCTTGCGCTTTGTGTTCTTCTTTGTAAGGATGTGTGACTTGTTTGCATGGTAACGGATGGGCTTACCATTCTTTGAAAGCTTAAAACGCTTTTTTGCACCACTGTGTGTTTTAATTTTAGGCATTGTTTATTCCTCCCTATTACTTTTTCGGCTTAGGTGCCAAGAACATCATCATTGATTTACCTTCGAGCTTTGCAGCCTTTTCAACTACGCAGAATTCACTGCAGGCATCGGCAAACTGTTTCATTGTTACAAGACCGTTTTCGGTGTGAGCCATTTCACGGCCTCTGAAGCGGATTGAAACCTTAACCTTGTTGCCGCTTGTGAGGAAACGCTTAGCGTGGTTTGCTTTAGTTTCGAAGTCATGCGTGTCAATTCCCAATGAAAGACGGATTTCTTTGATTTCAACAACATGCTGATTTTTCTTTGCTTCCTTTTCGCGCTTTGTCTGTTCGAAGCGGTACTTGCCGTAGTCCATAATCTTACATACGGGCGGCACGGCCTGGGGAGCAATCTTAACCAAATCGAGGTTGTTTTCCTCTGCGATTTTCAGGGCTTCCTCCGCAGACATAATTCCGAGTACCTCACCATCACCCATGATTACTCGAAGTTCCTTATCGCGGATGTCTTCATTGATTTGCATTTCTTTGATAGCGATGTTCATACACCTCCATAATATTGATTGACTTTCGCCAATAAAATCAAAGCGTGAACGCAGTAACGTTCACGCAGCAATACACTAAAAAGTTAGTCTATTGACCTTACAGGAACCTTATCCGCAAGGTGAGAACGCACACTGCTCTGCTTTGTTGTGCAGATATATTATCATAAAGGTTCGTGTTTGTCAATAGGTTTTTGTGAGATTTTTTGAGTTTTTTGGTAAGCAGGGAAGTTGGTGCAAATGTGGGGCGGCTCCACAGCCGGACGCAGTCCGGCAAGGCGACCGCAGGTCGCCGCAAAATCGCATAGCGATGCGATTTCAGTGGAGCCGCCACCCTCCCACTCACAAAAAAGAGGCGGATAACTCCACCTCTTAATCTGTTAATAAATTATGCGGGTAAAGCTACCCTCCTTGCACCTTTGACGGGCGCAATTCCGAATTCCGCATTCCGAATTCCGAATTAGTTATATTCTTTCTTATAGCCTTCTTCATCATAGATGAAAAGAGCGTTAAGAGCAATTTCGAGACACTTTTCAACAGTTTTCATATTCATGTTGTCAGCTGTGTCGCGTCTTGTGTGATAATATCTCGGGGGGCCGGGATTCATAGCTGCAAGAGTAACGGCGGGAATGCCTGCCTGCTGAACGGCAGCACCGTCGGAAGCTCCGACATAAACTGATGAATAAGGAAGATCAAGACCTGCTTCCTTACCTGCCTTCTTAAGCAGTGAACAAACACCTGCATCCATCTTAACCGTACCTGTCATATCACGCTGATAAATAGCAATGTCTTCATAATCTCTGAAGGTTTCAAGACCTACAAAAATAGTGGGAACATCAGTTAAATCAGCCTTGTGAGCCTTCATATATGCCTTTGAGCCGCGAAGACCTGATTCCTCTGAGCCTGCACTAAGAGCAATAACTTCAGTGTTTTCGAAGCTGATATCGTTATCCTTGAGGTACTTGAGAATTGCTACTGAAGAAAGAGTACCTGTAAGATTGTCGTTTGCACCTTCAACACAGCGTCTGAAGTTAACAAAACCGAAAGCACAGATGCTGCCTAAAGCACCGGCAAGCTGAACCCACTGACAAACAGTGTCTGCCTGAGAGCCGTCAGCATAAGCATTGAATGAATCAAGAGCTGTAAGAACACATACAACAATAAGTGAAATTACTGCAAAGCCGCCGCAGATAAACAGCAGAATGTTTGTGCCGTAATGTGTGTAGGTCCACTCGTAGGATGAGTCAACATGACCGCTGAAAATAATTCTCTTCTGAAGCTCACCTGTTGCCTTTTTAACACCCACTACATTATGTGAGGTCTTTTTCGGGAACAGGAAATCATAGAATTCTTTATACATCAGGAACTCAGCAACAACGCAAATAAGTGCAACCAAAGTCAGTGCAAAAGCTACCTGAGGCAGATTGATAAATGAAAATACAAGAGCCACAAGCATGAACACACCTGCAATGGTGATAAACTTCATAAATGCTTTAGGGGCCAGCTGGAAGGGCTCAATTGCTACCTCATCAGCACATGTTCTCATCTGGTCTGCTATGTATTCCTGAGCCTTTTTTTCGCTTTCGCTTCCGGCAGGTCTCGGACCGATTTCTTTACAGATTTTTTTAATCTCTCTGACAGTGTAGTTTGTATACATTCTGACAGAGGCTGCATAGTTCTTTACGCTTTCACTCGCTTTCAAAACTATTTCTCCTTTTCAAATAAATTTACCTTTTGCACCATTTTGTCTATTAATGGCACGCAGAATGTGTTAATTGTATCATAATCCCTTCAATTAGTCGAGTGCTTTTGTTAAAGTTTAACAAATGTTCAAAATTTAAATAAATGTGAAATTCATATTTCTATATTGTTAATAATATGAACTATCTGTTGCTTTGCAACTGAAATGAGCTGCCGCAGTGAATGATTGCTCACCACATGTTACACCGTGTTAGAACTCGTAATCAACACTTGCTCTGCCATCTCTGACTAAAGCGACAAATGACGATATTTTTTTATGCTCGGGATGCACCCTGTAACGGTTCACATCTTCCATAGTGTCGAAGGCACTTATAAGCACAGCATCATACATTCCCTCTTTGGGATTGACATTCATTTCAACGTGCATTTCTCTTATGAAGTCGATTTTCTCAGGCAGTGCCTCAAGCATCATTTTCACCTTGAGAAGATTTTCCTCGCGGCTTTCACCCTCGGCAAAGTCCTTGAACTTCCACATAACTATATGCTTAATCATTTTGAAATATTCCTCCTTAACCAAGCTCGGGAGTATCCGTAAACTCAATTACAGCCTCACCCTTAATTCCGTCTGATTCAAAAATTATAATCTCATTTTCACCCTTTTTAAGCAGTGAGGCAGGCACATACATAGTCTTCTGAGGGCCGATTTCCCAATATCTGCCAATGTTGAAGCCGTTGACGGTAACAAAGCCCTTGGTGAAATTATCCGTTCTCAGAAAGGTGTCCGCCACCTCGTCGATATTGAAGCTACCCTTATAAAAGGCACTTTTTTCCTCAGGTACCCTGCCGTCAAAGGTAAGCTTATCAAGGTTATCCATCGGCAGAGTATAAACATCCCAGCCGAAGTGGATTTTCTTATCGAGAAGACATCTGCCTGCAATACCCTTTTTGCGCATCATTTTTGAGCCGAAGTTTGCTCTGCCCATATTTTCACAAAGCACCGTCAGCACATCCCCTGCTTTGGCACTTATCTGTGTCTGAAGACGGTCATTTATATAGAGTATATCCGCAAGCTCCTTATTAATGTAAATCTGAGCTCTGTCGCCAAGACTTTCAAATAATAGCGTTACATCCTCATAGTCACGGTTCAGAACAGTACGGTAAGCAATATAACCGTAACCGTTGCCGTAGCTTTCCATTGGCTTGGGCACATCACTGTGAACAGAAGATGCAAGATTTTCTATCTGTGAGAAGAGACCTGTGCTTTCTGTGAGAGCAACCTTGCCATAGGCTTTTTTCTTTCTGTTTTCAGGCACGGCGGGAAGCTCCTTACCGATATGCCTCTTTATTACCTCGCGTACCGCATAATATTTGGGTGTCACATCACCGCATTCCGTGAGAATGGCATCGTAGTCGTAGCTTGTGACATCGGGGGCGAAAACCTCATAGTGGTTTGCACCGCTTGTGAAACCGAAGTTAGTGCCGCCGATAAACATATACATATTAAGACTGCCCTTTGTCAGCATATCGTCAACAACCTTGGCGTAATCCTCGGCACTTGTAGTGTGGTGCTTTTCGTCACCCCAGGCATCAAACCAGCCGTTCCACATTTCCATGCACATTTTGGGCTGTGTGGGATAAAGCTCATCGTGAGCCTTGAAGTTTTCTTCAACCCTGCTGCCGAAATTGAGAGTTGAGAAACAGCCCTCCACACTGCCGTCAAGAAGGTTAGCCTTTGAAGTGCCGTCAGAGGTGAACAAAGGCACATCAATTCCTCTTTTGATATATGCGTCACGAAGATAGGCGAGATATTCTCTGTCGTCACCGTAGTAGCCGTATTCGTTTTCAATCTGCAGCATAATAACGGGACCGCCGTTAGTTGAGAGAAGAGGTCTTACCTGCTCAAAGAGCTTATCGAGATAACGGTCAAAGCACTCAATATAGGCTTTATTGCTGCAGCGGATTTCCATATTTTCGTCTGTCTGTATCCACCAGGGCAGTCCGCCGAATTCCCACTCGGCACAGATATAGGGGCCGGGGCGCACAATAACCATAAGGTCTTCTTCCTGAGCCGTTTTAATAAATGAGGCTATATCGAGATTTCCCGTGAAATCATACTCCCCCGGCTTCTTTTCGTGCATATTCCACACACAGTAGGTCTCAACACAGTTGAGGCCCATAGCCTTCATCTTTTTGAAAATATCTCTCCAGGTGTCGGGCATATTTCTGAAATAATGCACCGCACCCGATATGAGCTTGACGGCCTCTCCGTCTTTTATGAATTGATTTCCTTTAACTTCAAATGTCATAGTTTTCTCCCAATTTTATTTAATCACCATATAAAAGGTATAAGGCGGTATTTTACTTTTTTCTTGTATTCACGGTATCCGGGCAGCTCTCTTTCAAGGAACTCTTCCTCACCCTTTATTCTCTTTGCAATTATAAAGGGATAAATGAGAAAAATGATAAAGGCATAAACCGAGCCTAAAACAAGAGGCATAGCAAGGAATAAAAGCAGTGTTACAGCATACATAGGATGCCTGACTATACCGTAAAGACCCGTGTCAATTACCTTCTGATTTTCCTGCACTTCTATTGTACGGCTGAGATAGGTGTTTTCACGCATTACCTCAGCATAAAGGGCATATGCAATAAGAAAGACAACCCCTGCACCGATTAATACTCCAAGTGGCAACTTACTCCAGCCGAAGCGGAAATCAAGACCTGCAACAACAAAGCCTGCAAGAAACATAAGTCCGCTTAATTTTACAACAAGGCTCTGGTCTTTTTCCTTTTCCTTGGCATCAAGACGGCTTCTGAGCAAAGCGGGATTTTTAATCATCATAACAATCCCGGCAAGGAACATGGGGATAAAGAGTACGCTCATAAAAATCCAACCGCCAATGAAATTCACACTGCCTGCAGGCAGAAACACGAGCAAGCCCACAAGGATTACCCCGAGAAGAAATTTTATTACAGCTTCAAAAAACAACCTTTTAGTCACAGTTATCACCTTGGTAAATTATATTCGGCGCGAAGCGACCTGCAATTTTGCATTTACTTGGCAAAGCGAAGCATTATTCCGCCATGCTCGCTCCCTTTGTTTCCTTAACCTTAAGTCCGAGAATAACAGCTGCCGCGCTGACAACGGGAATTGCAATAATAAGGCAGGTGAGCCATACGGGAAGCACAAGCATACCCACAATTGTAAGAATGTAACCCACTGCAAGACCTGCTATAACAAGAAGTCCCTCAGCACCAACAACGGAAGCTCTTATATCCGTGGGTACCTTTTCTGTCATCATAATGTTCATATAGTCTCTGCCAATCCAGTAGCAGCCCTGATAAAGTCCGCAGAAAGCACCTATGAGATAAGGATTCCACAGGTTGTTTATGCCCACTGCAAAGAGAGTGAAGCCTATAACACAAATAGCACTTGCACCGATAATGGTCTTTTTTCTGCCGATTGCGTCTGCAATAATACCTGAGAAAAATACAAGCACCGCGTAAACGATAGGCTGCACAAACAAAGCCTTTGTGATTTCAGCCGTTGTCATACCTGCAGTGTGCATTGAAGACTCAAAATAAAGGGCAATTGCAGGCATACCTGCATCAAAAATAATATGTGAAATAATAAGACTTTTTGTGTCCTTATTTGCGAAAATATATTTCACAGCATTGAAAACGCCCGATTTGTTTCTTTCAGCCTGCTTTTGCTGTTTTGCCTCAAGCTTTTGTCTTTCTCTCTCCTCATAGGGAATTGAAAGATATGCTGTTCTTTCTTTGAGATAAACCTTTGTATCCTTGGCGAAAACTATAACAAATACGGCGGCAACAACACCCATTATTGCAGGTACAAGGAAGATCTCTCTCCACTTGGTTGCATCGTTGCCCATAAGAGCATCACGAAGCATGGGAATGCACACAACGCCGAATATGCCGAGACTCTTCAGCACACTGTAAATGGTGCCTCTTGTCTTGTCGGGAGCTTCTTCAAGTATGTAGATAATCTGGATATCGTGGCCGTAGAAAAAGCCGATGATGCCGTAGCCAAGAAGGAAAACGAGATAGTTGGGTGAGAAATAGATAATGAAAAGTCCCAGAGCCATACCGAAGGTTGAAATGGCAAAGAGAGGCTTTCTTCCCCACTTATCTGCAAGAGCCTTATAAAAAGGTGTGATTGCGCCGAAAACATAGCTGATTACGCTGACAGAGGTGTGAAGCGCAAGACCCTCTTCAAAGTTATAGACCTTGCCGAGGAAGGGTCTGTTGACAAAAAATTCCGTAACAAATGAGGACTGCACCGAAACGGAAAGGTTACTTGTTACCTCATCGATGATGTTAACAAGGGCAATAAGAAACAGCAGCACAAAAAAGTAACCTGCATAGTTACCTTTAGCCGTCACTCTCTGCAGCTTTGAAAGTTGCTTTTGCTCAGACGCAATAATTTTTTCTTTAGTTTTCATAGTCATTTCTCCTTTTAAAGTTTACCCTTTGATTATATAGCAGAAACATTTTCCTGTCAATGACTTTACAATGATGTGATGTCTTTGATATAATAGGCTGAAAAGGATGATGTTTTATGTTTAATTTTTTCGTGTACCCTGCCGCAAGACAAGGCGACAGCTTCATTATTTCAGGCAGCGATTATAACCACATTGTCAACGTGCTTCGTATGAAGCAGGGCGATGAATTTTTAGTCAGCTGTGAGGGTGTCAGTTCTCTTTGCACTCTCGACGGTATTGACGGGGAAAATGTCTATGCAAAGATAAGTGAGGAAAACTTTAGAAGTACTGAGCTTCCAATAAAAATATATCTCTTTCAGGGGCTTCCTAAGGCTGATAAAATGGAGCTTATTATTCAGAAGTGTACTGAGCTTGGCGTTTACAGTGTAATCCCCACAGAAATGAAAAACTGCGTGGTGAAGCTTGACGACAAGAAAAAGAAAAGCAAGGTCGCCCGTTGGCAGACTATTGCCGAAAGTGCCGCCAAACAGAGCAAGCGCAATATTATTCCCGAAGTGGGAGACGTGCTGTCATATAAGCAGGCTCTTGCTGAAATGAAAAAGCTTGATCTTGTCCTTGTCCCCTATGAAAACGAAAGAGGAATGCTCGCCACAAAAGAGGCTCTTAGTAAAATCAAAGAAGGCATGTCCGTGGGAATACTCATAGGCCCCGAAGGCGGCTTTGATGAAAGCGAAATCGCCCAGGCTATAGAGGCAGGCGGTCTGAGTATATCTTTAGGTGCACGCATATTGCGTACTGAAACGGCGGCAATAACGGCAGTGTCCATGTGCATGCTGCACACTGAAATGAATGCAGGTGAAACACAATGAAACAGCTCCCCAAGGCTTATGAAGAGAGAATGAAGACCCTTTTAGGTGAGGAATTTGACAGCTATATAGCTTCACTGAATGATACTCCCGTAAGAGCTTTCAGGGTCAACACAGATAAAATTACGGTTTCGGACTTTGAAAAAATCAATCCCTTTTCCGTGGAAAAGATCCCCTATTCGTATACGGGATACTATTTCAGCCATGATAAAATCGGCAATCATCCCTTCCACCATGCAGGCATGATTTATGTTCAGGAGCCGGGTGCTATGGCTCCGGCTGAATGTATTGATATAGACCCCAATTGGGTGATACTTGATATGTGTGCTGCGCCCGGAGGCAAAAGCACTCAGCTGAAAAACAAGCTGGGTGAAAAGGGTATTCTCGTTTCAAATGAGATTATCCCCTCACGCTGCAAAATACTCACGGGCAACATTGAAAGGCTGGGACTTGAAAGGGTAGTTACCACCTGCCTTGACACTAAAAGGCTCGCTTCCCTTTACCCGCACACCTTTGATATGATTATGGTTGATGCGCCTTGCTCAGGTGAGGGAATGTTCCGCAAGGAGGATATTGCCATTGACGAGTGGAGCGAGGATAACGTCAGAAAATGCGCCGAGAGGCAGGCTGAAATCCTCGAAAATGCCACTGTCTGCCTTAAAGACGGCGGATACATTGTCTATGCTACCTGCACCTTCTCTCCCGAAGAAAATGAAAAAACTGTGGATGCATTTCTGCAAAGCCACAGCGACTTTGAATTAGTCAAGCCAAAGCAAGAAGTTATTGATGCCACCTCAGACGGCATAGCCTTTGAGGGCTGT
The DNA here is from genome assembly GCA_045534675.1 of Acutalibacteraceae bacterium. Lineage (GTDB taxonomy): Bacteria > Bacillota > Clostridia > Oscillospirales > Acutalibacteraceae > UBA6857. The sequence continues at coordinate 24,233 of JAZSKE010000009.1, read as the reverse complement.
CGAACAGAGAATATCAGCTACGCAAGACGCTTCTATCCTCACAAGTCAAAGGGTGAAGGTCAGTTTATGGCAGTGCTTCATCACAAGGGAGAAAGCTTCGGCTACACTCCTTTGCAGAAAAAAGCAGAGAAAATTGACAAGACAGTTTTCGACTTCCTTGACAGCACACTGACAGATTATAACAAAGAAAATGTGATAATGTATAACGGCAACCCTGTTTATTTCACTCCCGATTTTGAGGTTAAGAAAGGCGCTGCCTTTTCCTGCGGTGTGACCATAGGTGAAATAAGAAAAAATTACATACTGCCCCACCATCAGTTTTTTATGGCTATGGGAAAAATTTTCAAGAGGAAAATCGACCTTGCTCCTGACAGTGACGAAATGAAGAAATATCTCCACGGAGAAGAATTCACTACAGACTGCGAAAACGGCTGGGCAGTTGTTACTGTCTGCGGCTGCAGCGTCGGCGGAGTGAAGGTGGTTTCGGGCCGAGCCAAAAACCACTATCCCAAGGGATTGAGACTCAAATAAATTTTTAAGGCTGTTGCATTGATTGCAACAGCCCCTTTTTTATTCACTTTCCAGCATACAGAGCAGCCTTTCACAGCCCTTATAAATATCACTGTAAGCCGTAGTGAAATCTCCCGAATACCATGGGTCGGCAACATCACCGCCAAAGCCGGTGTATTCAAGAAGCTTATGTACCTTACCCTCAGGGTCGCTGCCGAAAATACGCATAATATTTCTCAGGTTGTTACTGTCCATAACAAGAAAAAGGTCAAATTTTTCATAGTCGCTCTTTTTCACCTGCACTGCCCTTTTGCCTTCACAGGAAATGCCGTGCTTACTAAGCTCTCTTTTAGCAGGCGGATAAACAGGATTGCCCACATTTCCCCATATTTCTTCGGCGCTTGTGGCTGACGATAATATTTCGTACTTATGAGATAGGTGCCTTTTTTCAATAAGGTCTTTGAATATAAACTCTGCCATAGGACTTCGGCATATATTGCCGTGGCAAACAAACATAATTCTTTTCATCTTCTTCACCTCTTTAATTTGCCCTATTATATATCATTATTCATAAATATACAAGTCATTGTTAACTATTGACAAAATATTACAGCTGAGTTAAAATATTTTTATGAATATATTTGAAAGGAATTGATACAATGAAAATTCTGCTTACACTTATCTTTTCATTCTATTCCATTATTGCAGCCATTTTCGGTCTTGATTGGGCTACTCCCTATAATCCTGCCGATACTCCTGAAAGCGACCTGCCTTCTCAGGTTATAGTCGGCGAAGTGAGAGTTCAGCTTCTCTCCGACAGACTTGTGCGTCTTGAGGCTGAGGGCGAAAGAGGCTATGAAAACCGCAGCTCCTTCACAGTAGAGAAGCGTACGGGCTGGGATAAAATTGACTTCACAGCTAAAAGTGAAAACGGGTACACTGTTATAGAAACCGAAAACTACACTGTTTATGTCCCCGAAAACGCTCAGAGCTGTGACGACTGCTTTATATCAGACACTACAGGTGAGGTGGTCTGGAAATTTGAAACCGACACCAACAGCAACATTTATCTCCCATCACCCTCTGATGAGCTTAAAAGCTGGTACTTCACCGATACACCGAGAGTTATCCCCTCAGAGGACGGCTATAATGTGAGCGCCCTGTGGCACAATCTCAACGGTTGGGATAAGACCAATTACGCTCAGGATATTTTTGTTTTTCTGCCTCAGGGAAGCTATGAAAACTTTACAAGTGACTTTGTTGAGCTGACGGGCAGAAGCGAGATGCTCACCCTCAATCTCCTCGGCTACTGGGATTCGAGATATTATGAATACACCGAAGAAACTGCCATGCAGCAGATTAACGATTATTACGATAAAGGCTATCCCCTTGATGTGCTTGTTATTGATACGGACTGGCGAGTTGCCACAAGCGGTACGGGCTACAACATAAACAGAAAGCTTTTCCCAAATATGAAGAGTTTTCTCAGCGACGTACACGACAAAGGCGTCAGCGTTGTTTTCAACGATCACCCCGAACCAACTTTCGGCACTGACAATCTCCTTGATAAGAGCGAGATGATATTCAGAAACTATAACCTTCAGCGCATACTCGACAAGGGTCTTGACTATTGGTGGTATGACCGTAACTGGTGGACAAGTCTCAAACCCGTTGACGATGACCTTTCAATTTACACAAGCGGTATGTATGCTTATCACAGCATAACAAAGGATTATTATGAAGATGAGGCAAAATGCGATGAATACGCAAGAAGACCCCTCATCATGGCAAACATTGACGGCATAAACAACGGCACTCAGGAATACGCCTCAGAGCTTGCAGCCCACAGATATTCCCTTCAGTGGACAGGTGATGTAGGCACTACCGACAAGGCACTCAGCGACGAGATTTTTAACACTGTTTACGGCAGCAGCATTATGGGCATACCCTATATCAGTTCAGACCTTGGCGGTCACACATCGGAAGTTACTGACGATATGTATGTACGCTGGATACAGTACGGCGCCCTTTCTCCCATTATGAGAGTTCACTGCACAAAGCCCTATTCAAGAATGCCCTGGCTTTACGGCGACACTGCCGAAAAGGTTACTCACAGCTATGCCGATATGCGCTACCGTTTACTCCCTGTTTTCTATTCACTTGCAAGAGAAAACTATGAAACGGGCCTTCCTCTTACAAGACGGCTTGACATAGCATACCCTCAGTATAAGGAAAGCTCAAGAAATGATCAGTACCTTTTAGGTGACAGCATACTTGTTGCACCTATTTATGAGGGTGACCCTGTAACAAAGGACTTCACTCTCACAAGTGACGGCAAGCAGGGACTTAAGGCTGAATATTATGCAAACAGCAACTTTGAGGGTACCCCTGAGGTTGTACGCTATGAAAATGAAATCTACTACGACTGGGGTCTCGGCTCACCTGAAGGACTTTCAGTTTCCGATTACTTCACAGTACGCTGGTCAGGTGAAATCACCGTGGGCGAAAAGGATATATTCTTCAATCTCTATGCCGACGACGGTATAAGGCTTATAATTGACGGTGAAACAATAGTTGACGGCTGGGATACCTATAACAAGACCTTCATCACTGAGCCTCTGAAGGCAGGCACAACCCACAGCATTACAGTTGAATACTGTGACGGCAACGAATATGCTCACATTTATGTCACTGCTCACAGTGAAGGTGAAGCAAAGCGTGATGTTTTCATCCCCGACGGAATGTGGATGGATGTATGGACAGGCGAAACCTTCGTAGGTCCCAAAACAATTGAAGCTTCACACACACTTGAAACCTCACCCATATTCGTTAAAATGGGCAGTGTGCTTCCCTTGGCAGACAATATGAAAAACACCTCTGAAAAGCCTTGGAGCCACCTGACACTTGACATTTATCCCAGCGCAGATAACAGTGCTTCAACTATGCTCTATGAGGATGACACCCAAACCGTTGCCTATAAAGACGGTCACTACCGCAAGACAGATATCACACTTTCAGGCAACGAAATACAGACCCTCACAATAAACGCTGCAAAGGGTACCTTTGAAGGTGATAGAGCATTCACAAGCCGCAGCTATACTGTTCGCATTCATCAGAGAGATGATTGGGGCGCACTTGAAAGTGTTAAGCTTAACGGTGAACAAATTGATTTCACGGTTTTCGAAAAAGATGCAGACGCTCAGCCTCTTGCTGCAGTTGGCGGTACCCGCACAGGTAAGGTATATGAAATTACCTTCACTGCAGATGTTTATGAAAAGAGCGTAGTTGAATTCGAGTTTGAAAGTGCAGCAGCTGACGGAATAAATGCAGACTACGACGACACAATGATAGGTCTTGACCTTTCAGTCAATACTCTCAATAAAGACAGCTGCCACATTGAAATTGACGAAGACTGCGACGATTTTATCCTTTACGGTCTCAATTGGGACTATGACAGCGTAAGCAAGAAAAATTCCGACAATTCCCTCAGCAATATGTCATACAGGGGCAAGCTTGATATCTTTGACGATAACTATCCCATTTCCTGGAAAGACGGAGATATTATCCCCGATGGCACAACCACCAACGGTATAGTTGGCTACCACGAGTTTACAACAACCCTCAAATGTGACGGAGAAGATGAATTCAGATTTTATCTCGGCGGTCACAAATCAGTTGCCACCTTCACTGTAAGAGATCGTCGCGGTAATGTGGAAACAGTTACCTTCGGCAACATTGACGGCAATTATCACAAAGAGGTTGTTCTTGACACCGTTGGTGACGGAGAAGTCTATGTCACATATACTCTTCAGTGCGGACACAATATTGCAGCTGCAGGCTGTGTGAAAAACTGAATTAAAGATGAAGACGGCACGGAAAGTGCCGTCTTCATCTCTTACTCTACCACTTCATAAGCTGTTTCAAGCATAGTCTGGGCGAATATGCCGTAGCCTCTTTGAGGGTCATTTATCAGCACGTGGGTCACTGCCCCCACGAGCATTCCGTTCTGGATTATAGGCGAACCTGACATTCCCTGAACAATACCGCCGGTCTTTTCAATAAGTTTTTTATCAGTTACCTTTATTACCATATGCTTGTTTTCATTATTCAAGGGCGATATCTTCGTTATCTCAATGTCATAGTACTGTGGGCCTGCTTCGTCAACGGTAGATATTATCTGAGCATAACCCGTTTCTACCTCATTTTTCCTTGCAACGGGAATGGCTGTTTTTCTCGGCAGGGTGCTTGTCATAATGCCGTAAACTCCCTTGCGGTTGTTAGCATAAAGTATGCCCTTGCTTTCACTTAAAAAGCTGCCGCAAAGCTCACCCGCCTTGCCGTTTTCGCCTTTATAGCAGCCGCACACCTTTGCAGAAACAATATCACCGTCACTCAGGGGCAATATTTCACCCGTATCTATATCACAAACTCCGTGACCGAGGCCGCCGAAAATCTTGCTGTCAGGCTCTAAAAACGTCAGGGTACCTATGCCTGCAGCACTGTCTCTTATCCACATACCTGCTTTATTTTTGCCTTCACTGAGGCTGTAAGCGGTGCTGAGTACAGTATTATAGTGCTTGCCGTCTCTTATAAAGACCACCTTAAAGGAAGTTTTTTCCTTATCGCCCAGGAGCCTTGCCACCTCGTTGCTGCTTGTTGCCTTAATGCCGTCAAGGGAGATAATTATGTCACCAACCCTTATGCCTGCATTTTCCGCAGGGGACACACTGCCCGAGGCAGAATCTATCTTTTCGGTTTTCACAACAACAACGCCTTCGGTGAAAAGCCGCAGACCGAAAATTTCACCTGAGGGAATAACATAGTGTCTGCTGCTGACGGTAAGAGATGAGTTTTTAATCGGTATGGCTCCTAAAAGGCTGACATTGACATTATATCTGCCTTCTTCACGGGGAAATTCATCATCATCGCAGGTTACTCTATAAAGGTGGTTTACCTCTATGTTTTCGCCTTTGAGAGAATAAATTTCATCGGGTACCGTGTAAAAGCCGTATACCGTAAGCGAGAGCGTTAAAACGGTGACAGCTATGATTAAACACCTTAAAAACTTTATACCTTTAACCATTTTTCACCTCCGCTTGCGACTTTCTTTCAGGTCGCAGTTTTATTTTCAGCTGAAAAGTGAAAAATATTATTTATAAAAATTAGCAAATTAAGTGCGGAATTCGCAATTTCGGAATTGCATGAAACTCACATTTAAAGGGTAATATATCCACACAGACTTAAATATAATATATCCCTTCAGAACAGAAAATCTTAACATCTTATTATCTTATTAAGATTACCATAAATATAAAAATAAATTTATTACAAAATAAAAATATAAAAGAAATTAAAATCTTAATAAGAAAATGCCTCTGAACCCTTATAAATAGAGGCTTTTTCATCTTATTAACCTCTTATCAGCATACTGCCTTAGTCATAAAAACACCCTGCAAGACAAATTCCTGCAGGGTTACAGTTAATTATATTTGGCGGGTAGTGGCTTCATCCTTTATAGGATTTGCCCGCAATTTTGAATTTACTTATACTGATAGCATCTCACATAATCAACCTTAAACTCAGCAGGCCAATTGCCCTTGGGAGTTTTTGTTATAACCCCTGCGCCATGTCTGTCGCCTGATGCAACACCGTTTTCACCGCTGACCTCGCAGGAAAGAATGAGATATTCAGGATTCTGTGACACGCCACCTGTTGAAAGTCTGCCTGTTTCAACACCGTTGAGATAAAAGATATATTCGTCCTTAGTCCACTCAAGACCGTAGGTATTATACTCAGTGTAGGGGTCATTTTCAATAAAGGTTTTGCCTATGCTGTCGCCCTTGTGACCTTCACCGTAGCCGTCATAATGTATGCCTGAAACAACGCAATCGTTGCCCCACCAATGGTCTTTATAATAGAAGGATTCAAAAATATCAACCTCAGTGCCGTCCTGACCTGAGCCGTCAACATCCTCAACCTTGTCATTCATCATCCAGAAAGCACTCCATAAGCCCTGAGCGGCAGGAAGAATACATCTGACTTCAAAATAGCCGTAGCACTGCTCATAATTACTGTTTATTACACCTGTATAATAGCCGGGCTCATATTCCTTGAAATCAATTTCGTTATGCCATTTGTCATAGTAGTAGTTTTCAAGAGGCTCGTCAAGATACTCGGTTTTGATAACAAGGTTACCGTCTTTGACACTGACCATATCCTCGTGCCAATAGCCGCCTTTTCTTTGGGTCTCCCACCAGTTATAGCTCCACTTGCTCTTATCAAGGGCAGTACCGTCAAATTCGTCGCTCCATACAAGCTCGTATTCATCAAGGTTAATTGTCTTGCCCTCGGGCAGCTTGCCCAGAGAAAGCATTTCGGGAAGCGCGGCACTTATCATCATAAGCACTGCAATGAGTGATTTGAGAATTATTTTCATTTTTCTTCTCCTTTACTGATTTAATCTTCTTTCTATAACAGCAATAACCTTTTTAGTGGCATTGCCGTCGCAGGCATCCATTTCTTTTTTGCAGAATTCTGCAATGCGCTCCTTTGAGGAGTTTTCACCTGCTCTGCGAAGGGCTGTAAGAAGATTATCGCTTGAATATATCTTTTCACCCGGGAGATATTTATCGTAGTTGAAATAAAATTCATCCTCATACTTTTCAAAGTCGGGAGCATAGAAAACCATAGGCTTGCCCATGAGTGAAGCATCAAAAACAATTGAGGAATAGTCTGTGATAATTACATCGGCAATTGCTACCAGCTCCGTTGTGGGGTCGGCAGTATAGTCCTTTACTCTGGGATAGAACATACCCTTGATATATTCCTGCTTCATAAAAGGATGACGGCAGAGTATAAAAACCTCATCGTCATCAAGGTCATCGTTAAGCTTTGCCCATTTGATTTTCGGGTCAAAATCAGCAATTTCGCCGTCTTCCTCTCTGAAGGTGGGAAAATAAACATAAACCTTTTTGTTTCTTAAAAGCGGATGCTTCCTGCAGATTTCCTCTCTTTTTTCGCCGTACTTTGTATCCTTGACAATAAGGTCACTTCTCGGGGTACCCGTAGGTATGATTATATCCATATCAACACCGAAGGCATGGCTGTAAAACTGTCTTACATACTCAGAGGAGACACATACATCGGTATACTGCGAGTGAGCCTTATATTCGTTTATGGGTGACACAAGACTTGAAGAGTCAAGTCCGAAGCGTCTGAAAGCACCGCCGGTGTACCATATCTGAATAAGACTTTGCTCAGTTCTCAGCCTGCAGTCAAGAAGGCTGTCAATATAGTCATCTGTCACAATTACCTTGCTTGTGAGGAGATATTTGATAATTTTCAGCTTATCTCTCAAACTGTGGGGCTTCCTTTTGCAGAAGACTGCTTTTTCGCCCTTATACGCCGAGCAGACCGTATCTAAATTTTCAAGAAAACCGCCCTGAATTCTTGAGGAGAAAAAGAATACTCTTTGTCTGATTTTCTGCTTTTTGCAGTAAAGTGTGGCAATTAAAAGCAGCTGTCTGACTAAAGCCATACCCAGTTTTGAAAGGAGGTTCTTCAGCTTATCCCCTGTCTTTTTAAGGGTGACTTTTCTGAAATAGACCGTTTTGTATGTCAGATACATTCTTCTAAGCGGTGAGGGCAATGCCTGCTGATGCCCTCTGAGATATGCTATTGCTTCGTCTTCACTGTAGGGAAGATATGCACCTCTGTGAGAAAGCTTCTTGAAACGGGAGTGGGTATAAAGCTTATACATATCCGCCACGGCATTATCACTGAAAGAGAAGCGGATACCGTTGAGATGCTCTGTTCTGAAAAGCTTGTTACAGAAAAACAGGTCAAGAGCGTAGGTATAATCCTCATAATGAACTCTCGTCCGTTTTATATCTGAATAATAGCTTAAATCCGAGAAGGAATATTCCGAAACATTGTGACCGTCGAACTTAGTCAGAGGTGAGGTTGAAAAGCCGTATTTATCCTTGCCTTCAAGAGCGCAGTAGTGCCTCATAAGAATTTTCGGATTAAGTCTTGCAAAGCCGTCCTGATACATAATATAGGGTGTTCTGCTCATCTCAAGTGCATTGTCTTTAAAACTGCCGAGACCGTCTGCCTCAACAAAAATAACATTTTCACTGTTTTTCCACTTAACGGGGAAAACATCCCTCAGTCTGCTGTCAACAAGAAGCTCAAAGGACGGCATGGTCTGCATAAAAATCGATGAAACCTGAATTTCAAGGCGCTCCTTGCTGTGGTGAGCCTCATCGTCACTCATACCGATACACACTGTAGCCTTGGGACTGTTTGCCATTTCCTTTTTAGAGGTGATAAGTCTGTCACCGTAGAAAATGTCTTTGTTCTTTTCTTTTATAGCTCTTTTACCCGACTTTGAAAGCTTTGAAACAAGACCTTCAATAGCCTCGGCGTACTTGCTGATTTCATCTTCACTCAAAGACCAGAAGTGTCTGTAATAGCTGTAAAGAAGAACTGTTATTTCCTTGTGATAAATCTGGTCAATATAGCAGACAGACTGCTTTTTCAGCTCTTTTCGGTCGAAGTCGGTTTTACATCTTTCACTTTCATTGCTGAAAGCTTCTCCCGCAAGAGAAATTATGTATTCATAAGCATCAAGATAATGCTCAATAGGCACATCGGAAACACCCTCATTTGAAACGGGGTTGATATATGAAACAAGACCCTTGCCCGAAACTGTTATGTTGTCACTTGCAAAGGCACAGGGAATTGAGAATGCGGCAGCTCTTGCCTTGCCGTATTTACGAAAGCGTATACCCTTCTTATCAAGGTTACTTTTGAGAAAAAGCTTGTTGGTAACGGCAGGGTTCCATATAATATCAGTGTCAAATTTATCTATTTTCTTTCTTCGTGAAAGTATACCCGTACTTGAAAATTCATGCTTGCCGTAAATATCTGAGCTTGCCATAGGCGCTATGCAAATCTCCGCCTGCTCTGCCTCGGCACATTCATAAAGCTTACTCAGAAGGTTTTTAGAGAAAACTACATTTTTATCGCAGAAAGCTATATATTTACCTTCGGCAATGCCGATGCAATGATTTCTTGCCTCAGAGACACTGTCTGTTTCAAGGCGGATATATTTAAAGCGTTCATCGCCAAGATAGCTTTTCATCACTTCGGCAGTGTTATCGGTGCTGCCGGCATCACAAAGGAGAATTTCAATATCTCTGAGGGTCTGATTTTTAAGGGAATCGAGTGCATTTTTAAGGTTAATTCCGTAGCTTCTTATAGCTGTTATAACCGTTACTTTAACAGACATCTTACCCCTCCTCAGTTAATAAAAGATGCGGCTGCCATGAGAAACAGTTCATCTTCTTTAAAGTCATCTTTCTTTTCTCTACCCTCTACCTTTTCGTCAGGAGTGATTCCTTCATTTTCAAAATTTTCACCGCTGAAAGGCACTATCTTGCCCGTACGAAGAAGCAATGCACTGCCGTCTGATAAGGGAAACACCTCTCTTACAAAGGCATCCCCCGCCGTGGTACCTCCGTAAAGAGTACCCTTGGAGAAGTCTCTCATATTCACGGCAAAAAGCTCCGCTGCAGCTGCAGTATCCTCACCTATGAGAACACAGACAGGCAAATTTATCTCACCGGGTGCCATGGCAAAGTACTTTATGGTCTCACCCTTATGGTCAACTACGGTGGCTGCATTCTTTTCGGCCTCTGTCATAGGCAAAAACAAATCGAGAGCTTTCAGGGCATTTTCATAGTTATAGCTGCTGTTTGAGCGAAGGTCGAGAACAATACCCTTTATGCCCGAAAGCAGGAAGGTATCAAGAGCCTCGGAAAGCTTGTCGGCAGTGGCGCTGTAAAATTCCGTAATGTCAATATAGCCGATATTTTCATAAACTCCCGTGGTGATTGACTGAGCCTCGTAGCCCTTTTTTATGGTGATATTTGTCTCTTTTTTGCCTCTTTTATATATTATATTCACGCTCTGGGTGAGATTATCGTCGAGCTTTGAAGCCATCTCTTTATAATTCTTTGTGTTCACTTCAATGCCGTCAAAGGCAGTTATGATGTCACCCTTTTTAAGTCCGTTTTCTTTGGCAGGTGAGCTGTCATAAACCTTGGTTATCTTAATCTTGCCTGATGAGGTTTTCTCATAGGCAACACCTATACCGTCCATATCGCCCTGCATTTCTCTTTTATAACGAAGAAACTGCTGAGCGGTCATATAGTGAGCATTTTCACCGAGAGCGTCAACATAACCCTCTGTCAGGGCTGAACGAAGTGTGTCTTCACTGATACTGCCGTAGCAGTTATTTTCGATTATGTCGGCAACCTCGTCAAAGTATTCATAGCGTCTGAGCTTTTCAGGCATACCCTGCAAGGCACTGTCATATTGCTTTTTGATATAAAAATATGTGCCTATACACGAAACGAAGGCAAGAATAAGGGCAAGTCCCAGAGATACGCCCAAGGAAATCTTTTTGTTCACAGCCTGAAAACTCCTTTCCTTAAAATGCAAAATTCAAAATGCAAAGTGCAAAATTGCGGTGGCGGGTTAACTTTCATCAATCTTAAAGTTTTTTCCGCAGAGACAGTCGGGTCAAAATACCCACTGCCGTCGATTGTAAATCCTCTTATTACTTTGGCGGGACAAAACTCAAAGTTTATGCAAAATTAAAACGGATATAATTCGGAACGAAGTGACCCGACATTTTGCATTATAAATGCACCTTAGGTGCCACCGCTCTCTTGCCTCTCCTGAAAGGAGAGGTGGCACGCAACGTGTGACGGAGAGGTCACTTTGCATTTTGCATTTAAGAGGGATAGACACCCTACCCCTCTTATGCTTATGGTTTTTTAACAAACTTTGCAGGGTCCTTCTTTTCTCCGTAATAGCGGATTTCAAAATGAAGGTGAGGACCTGTTACATTACCCGTACTGCCTACTCTGCCCACCATCTGTCCCTTTGAAACAGTGTCACCTGCACTGACATATCTCACTGACATATGAGCATAAAGGCTTGAATAGCCGTCACCGTGGTCAATAAGCACATAAATGCCGTAGCCGCTGTTGCTTGTGACAGCCGTAATAACACGGCCTGCTCTTGTGGCATAAACAGGCTTACCCGTAATTCCGCCGCCGGCAATATCCATACCGCCGTGGAAGCCCCAACCGGATACACTGGGGTCACGGTAGCCGTAGCCTGAGCTTATATAGCAGCTTGCCTTGCCGAGAGGCCACGCCCATGAAGCGTTGGAGTTATAGCCTCCCCCACTGCCTGCGGGCCTTGTGGTGGGATTGGGGTTTGCATTTGCACCTGCAAGGGTGGTTGACTGCTGATTTGATGTGGCATAATATTCGCTGAGGATTTTATTAATCTCCGCGTCAGCCGCCTTCTTTTCCGCTTCAAGCTCTTTTATATAGCTCTGATAAGCCTTGCTTGATTTATCAAGCGAAGTAATATAAACCTCGATTTCGTCATACTTCTTTTCAAGGCTTTTCATTGTACGCTTATGCTCTGCCTGCTTGGTAAGAAGCTCGCTTTTCTTTTCGACCTTTTCTTCCTTTTTAAGCTCAAGCTCGCTCTTTTTGCCGTCATAGGTTTTCTTATCCTCTTCAAGCTCTTCTTCCTGCTGACGAAGCTCTGTTACCTTAGCTTTGAAGTCATCAATAACCTTTTTTTGATTTTCCGAGGTACGCTTCATCATTTCAAGTCTTGTCAGAAAGGAAGCAAGAGAGTCTGCACCCATTAATATTTTCAGTGTTGACTCATTGGAACCCATATATGCGGCTCTTATCTGCTGTGCCAAAAGGTAGCTTGTTTCATCGATATTCTTTTTTGTCTTGACTATTTTCTTTTCAATTTTGGCAATTTCCTCTTCAAGAAGAGTTATCTCACTGCCGAGCTGCTTAAGGTGCTTGTTAAGCTCATCTATTTCAGCATCAACAACGCTTATCTGTGTCTGAAGGTTGGTTGCCTTGCTTTCAACGGCTTCTATCTGGTCTTCGAGAGTGTCCAGGTACTCCTTCTGAGATTCCTTCTTGTTTTTCAGTTCATCAAGCTTTTTCTTGTTTGCCGCAATTTTATCGTCAATTTCGTCTATCTTATCTTCAAGCTCTGACTTTGTTGCTGCAGAAGCTGTATTGTTAAGTGCCGAAAAAGCAAGTGCGGTAAACACTAAGGTGAAGCAAAGCAAGAGGCAAAGTATCTTCTTATTCACCTGATCACTCCTTTGATTTATCATTTAGTTGGGATTTTTAACATAATTTAAGGGGTCTTTCTTTTCGCCGTAATAGCGTATCTCAAAGTGGAGATGGGCTTTAGTTGAATTGCCTGTGTCACCCACTCTGCCAATCATCTGACCCTTGGCAACAACATCACCTGCATTTACATATCTCACTGACATATGGGCATAAAGGCTCGAGTACCCGTCACCGTGGTCAATAAGCACATAAATGCCGTAGCCGCTGTTGCTTGTAACAGCCGTAATAACGCGACCTGCTCTTGTGGCATATACGGGAGCGCCGTGAAGTGCGCCGTTACCGCCTGCAAGGTCAAGACCGCCGTGGAAGCCCCAGCCTGAAATACTCGGGTCGCGGTAGCCGAATTTGGAGCTGATATAGCACCAACGGTTGCCTATGGGCCATGCCCATGAATCACTTGTTACATAATCTACCTTGCCGCCCGATGAGGTATTTCCGCCGCCACTCGGGTTGGCGTTACCCCCTGAAGCAAGGGTTGTTGACTGCTGATTTGAGGTAGCATAATATTCGCTGAGTATTCGGTTGATTTCAGCATCGGCTGCCTTTTTATCCTTTTCAAGCTTGGCAATATAGCCCTTATAAGCTGCACTTGACCTGTCAAGCTCAGCAACATAGTCATCAATCTTGCTGTAGTTTGCTTCAAGCTCGCGTCTTGCCTTATCGTGTTCAGATTTCTTATCTTTAAGCTCTCTTTTCTTTTCCAGGGCTTCTTCTTTCTTTAAGTCAAGCTCCGTCATTTTGTCGCTGAGCTTAATCTTATCTTCTTCCAGCTTTGCCTTATCTGCTTCAAGCTGAATAACCTTAGCCTTAAATTCATCTATGAGTTTTTTGTCAGCCTCGGAGGTTCTTTTCATCATTTCAAGGCGTGTGAGGAAGGAAGCCAGGGAATCGGCACCTAAAAGTATCATTAAATCCGAATCGTCGCCCTTCATATAGGCGGCACGGATACGCTGAGCCAAAAGGTGGCTTGACTGAGCAATATTGTCTTCTGTTTCACGGATGCTGTCTTCTGTCAGCTCGATGTCATCCTGAATTATTGAAATTTCACTGCCGAGTTGCTTGAGCTTTTTATTAAGCTCATCGATTTCTTCATCAAGGGCATTGACCTGGGTCTGAATGGCATTTGCTTTTGCCTTCATTGTATTTATCTGATTTTCAAGAGCTTCAAGATATTCCTTCTGCTTTTCCTTTTGCTTTTTCAGCTCTTCAAGCTTCTTTTCAGCAGCGTCAATCTCCTTGTCAAATTCAGCAATATCGTTTTCAAGCTCTGTCTTTGTCTTAGCCGATGCAGTGAGCATATCCGGAGTGAAAACAAGTGAAGTAAACCCCATTATCAGACAAAGCGCAAGACAAATTATTCTGTTTTTACCTTTCATTTGATTTTCCTCCCGAAAGTTTTTTATAAATGCAAAGTGTAAAGTGCAAAAGGGAAGTTGGCGGCGGCTCCATTAAATCGCGAAGCGATTTTACGGCTGCCGGAGGCAGCCGAACCGAACACCGTTCGGTTATGGAGCCGCCCCACCGCCGACCGCCTTGGCGGGGAACAGCCTCATTCTTAAACCAAACCCAAACGGATATAATCGGAACGAAGTGACACGACATTTTGCATTTTACATTTTGCACTTTGCATTTTACCCTGTGCAAAGCACAGCTTTGCACAAGGGTGATATAATACCGCCCTTGTGCAATAAATTAAATATCGTTAGCTTCGCTACCCTCTTTTTTCAGATACTTTCTGATTGAAACAAGGCTGCCGAAGGAGCCTAAAAGTATGCCTGAAAGGAAGTAGCCGAGGATGAGAAGGGGCAGATATTCCATAACGGAAATGCCCTGTGAGCCGAACAGAGCGAGAAGTGAGTTCATTGACATACCCTCGAAGCGTTCAACTACAACTGTGATAATCAGTGCCAATGCACCTGAAACTATACCTATAAAGATACCCTCAATCATAAAGGGCCAGCAGATGAACATATTTGTTGCACCAACGCTCTTCATAACCTGAATATCTATTTTTCTTGACACCATTGTGATGCGGATAGTGTTTGAAATAATAAACAGTGACACGATGCCCAGAACTATAACAAGCACAAGGCATATTGCCGTAACAGACTTCTGCAAGGTTGAAATCTGATTAACAAGCTCATGACTTTCACGCACCGACTGGACATTCTCTGTTGCCTCAATAACTGCAAGAGTTGAATTGAAGTTTTCAAGGTTGCCTACGGAAATTCTGTATGAGTGAGGCAAGGGGTTTTCAATTACACCGTCAAAAAGTCCCTCATCAACACCGAATTCCTCGAGCTGCTCCTGATAGCCCTGTTCTCTTGAAACGAACTCAACTGCAATTACATCGGGAATGCTTTTAAGGTCCTCGCCCACCTTTATAACGGCGGCATCGTCAATGTTATCATCAACGAAAGCCACAACAACGTTTTGCTTTTCCATATCCTTGACAAGGGTCTGGATGTTGAGAAGTATAATAAGTGACAGACCTACGAGCAGCAGACACGCCGTCAGAACACTGATTGATGACACTGACATACTGCGGTTGGCTATCATATTGTGAATACCCATTTTGGTGAGGTAGTTTGTGTTAAGACCGCCTGACTTTTTGTTTTTCTGCTTTGCAGGCTTTGCGCCCTTTTTCTTATCAGCCATTGTCCTGAGCCTCCCCCTGAGTTTCTTGAGCTTTTACATCAGCCTCTTTGTACCCGTCTGAGCTTTCGCCTACGGGAGTGTCTGATGCCGGCACCTCTGCCTGAGCTTCTTCCACGGCGGTTTCCTCTGCTTTAACTTCGCCTTCTTCTGCCTTTGCCGGGGCAATAACCTCAACCTTAGGCACCGCCTTGACGGGTACGGGAACAGGCTCAGGTCTGTGAAGGGTAGCTTTTGTTTTGCTGCCTGCAGGTATATCGGAAACAATCTTGCCGTTTTCTATGGTAACAACTCTGTGGTCAAACTGATGCACAAGCTCAAGGTCGTGAGTAACAACCACAACAGTTGCACCAAGGCTGTTGATTTTGTCAAAAAGAGCCATGATATCGCTTGAAAGCACAGGGTCAAGGTTACCCGTAGGCTCGTCAGCAATAATAACATGGGGATTGTTAACAAGAGCCCTTGCAATTGCCACACGCTGTCTTTCACCTGTCGATAACTGGTTGGGGAAACAGTCACGCTTGTCGGAAAGGTCAACGAGTTTGAGTACATAACGGACTCTCTTGGTGATTTTCTTTTCACCCATACCGATAACTCGAAGGGCGAAGGCTACATTATCATAAACGGTCATTTTGGGAATGAGACGGAAATCCTGGAAGACAATGCCCAGCATACGGCGAAGATAGGGCAGATCCCTTTTCTTCATACGCTGAAGGTTATAGTGTCCCACAGTTACTGAACCTGCATCAACATTCTCCTGACCCATAATTACATTTAAAAAGGAGCTTTTGCCGGCACCTGAAGCACCGACTATAAAAACAAACTCACCGTCACCGATTTTAACGTTGACGTTGTCAAGTGCCACGGCACCGTTTGTCTTATATCGCATTGATACGCCGTTAAATTCTATCATTATTATTCTCTCTCTCTTTAATCTGGTTGAAGGCCAATGAGCATTGCATTAATACTTTACGGGTTTAGCATCAAGATACTTCTTTACCATTAAAGCTACTTTAAAAACAATAGCATCATCAAACTCACGAAGGTCAAGACCTGTGAGCTTCTTTATCTTTTCAAGTCTGTAAACGAGGGTATTTCTGTGAACGAAAAGCTTTCTTGATGTTTCGGAAACATTAAGGTTGTTTTCAAAGAATTTCTGAATGGTGAAAAGTGTTTCGTGGTCAAGACCTACGATTGAACCCTTCTTGAATATTTCTTTAAGGAACATTTCACAAAGAGTGGTGGGAAGCTGATAAATAAGTCTTGCGATACCAAGATTTTCATAGGTAACAATTGTCTTTTCCGTGTCGAATACCTTACCTACCTCAAGAGCAATCTGTGACTCCTTGAAGGAACGGGGAAGATCCTTAATTGTTGAAACAATGGTACCGATGCCTATAACAGCATTCAGGTAATATTCTGTATGGAGCGAATCGGCAATGCTTCTTGCAAGTTTTTCAAGGTCTTTGATTTCATTGCCGGGACGCACTTCCTTAACAAGGGCGATGTCTGTTTCGTTGATATTGATAACAAAGTCCTTATTCTTATCGGGGAAGAGAGCCTGGATGCTTTCGCTTACGGAAACCTCTGAGCGTTCTGCAATTCTTATAAGAAGGGCGCAGCGTGAAACCTCGTTGTTGAAGCCAAGCTCACGGGTTTTAAGATAAATATCACCCGGAAGGATGTTGTCAAGAATAACATTCTTAACGAAGTTGCTTCTGTCAAACTTCACATCATAATACTGCTTGATGCCGCCCAGTGAAATTGAAATAAGACGCGCAAAGGAAGCGGCACTCTCATCGTTGCCGTCAACAAAAATAGCACTGTCAGGATGATTGTTACTGCCGATTGCAAGATAGGTCTTACCTGCAATAACCTTAGTGTCTGCAGACAAAAGCACTTCCTTCATATCAGCAACACCTTTTTCGCCTATTCTTGCGAGGTCGCTGCAGCAAACTATTGTGCCTGTTGCGTCAACTACACCGATTGTACGGTCAATCGCATCCTTCATCTGATGAATAATTCCCTGAAATAACCTGTTAGACATACTTTAATGTCCCCCCAACTAAATTTTCGTGTTATTGGATATTTTGACTACTGTCATTTTCACCATTATACACAATTTATCGGCATATTGCAATATAAAAGAGGGATTTTTTTGGGTATTTTTTCAAAAAATTAAAAATTGCATAGTCAAATTTGTAAAATTCAGCACTAAACAGGCTATTTTCAGGGGTATTTTAGGGCATTTTTACATTGTATATTTTAACCAAAGAAAGAGACACATTCGCTCAAAACCGCAGTCAGTCAGCATTTTGTTGTGAGAAATGACAAGAAAAAATGCAAAATTGCAGGTCGCTTCACTCCGATTGTATCCGTTTGAATCGGGAGGAGGAAAAAGTCTCAGCCCGCCAAATCGGTCAGCGGTGAGGCGGCTCCATAACCGAACGGTGTTCGGTTCGGCTACCGCTGTAGCCGTAAATCGCCTTTGCGATTTAATGGAGCCGCCGCCAGCTTCCCTCTTTAGCCAATTCACAGTCGGCAGTTACAATCGACGGCAGTGGTTATTTTAACTCAATTGATTATGCGGAGACGGACTTCGTTGCGGAAGAGAGTTTACCCGCGACCGCAATTCCGAATTCCCAATTCCGAATTCCCAATTCAACTTGCATAATACTCCCCTCTTGTGCTATAATTATAAAGATTATATTAACCTTACGGAGGTAAGTTATGGAAAGAAAAAAATTAGGGGCAGGTCTTACGCTGTGCAGTCATCAAACAGGGCAGTTCAAAACCTCAGCCGTATCTGTGAATATCATCACTCCCCTTGACGAAAAGGCAAGCGAAAAGGCACTGCTTATACATCTGCTTGCAAGAACAAACAAGGGCTATCCCACTCTCACTGCAATGAACAGGCGTTTAGCCTCACTTTACGGTGCAACTATGCACCCCAATGCAACAAGGATGGGCGAGGCTCATATTCTTACCCTGACACTTGTGAGCATAGACGAACGCTTTGCTCTGGGCAGTGAAAAGGTACTCGAAAACTGCATAAGGCTTCTGCTGGACTGTCTTTTCACCCCGGATATAACACCCGATGGCTTCAAAGAAGAAAATATGCAAAGAGAAAAGCGTCTGCTTTCAGAAAAAATTGACAGTGAAAATGACGACAAGATAGCCTATGCTTTTAAGCGTATGATTGAAGAGATGTGCCGTGATGAAGCCTTCTCAATTTCGCCTCTGGGTACTAAGGAAAAAATAGCTGCCGTCAGCGGTAGGGATGTTTTTGAAGTGTGGAAGAAGCTTCTTCTCACCTGCCCTGTTCAGATAAATGTTACGGGCAACTTTGAGGAAAAAGGCATCACTGCCGCCGTAAAGGAATATTTCAGCCGTCTTGACAGAAAAGAGAATGACACAATCTATCCCCACACCGAGTTCCTTACGGAAAGCTATGATGTTAAAACCGTAAAAGAAAAGCAGAAGGTTCAGCAGGGTAAGCTTGTCATAGGCTTCAGAGCAGGCATGACCTACGATATGGATAACTTTGCCGCCATAAAGGTGATGAATGCAGTTTTCGGCAGCGGCACCTTCTCGAAGCTTTTCACCAATGTCAGAGAAAAAATGAGTCTTTGCTACTACTGCAGTTCAAGACTTATCAATAATAAAGGCATAATTGCAGTGCAGAGCGGCGTTGAAACGGAAAACACCGAAAAGGCGCTGGGTGCAATCCTCGCCGAGCTTGACGAGGTAAGACAGGGCAACTTCACCGACGAAACAATTGAGGCTGCAAAGCTCAGCCTTAAGGAAATGTATCTGAGCATCAGTGACAGCGTGCTTTCAATCGACAGCTGGATGACTGCCGAATGCCTGAGCAGTGACTTTATGACCCCTGATATGTACATTGCCATGACAGAAGGTGTCAGCCGTGAAGAAATAATAGTTGCCGCAAACATGGTCACTCAGGACACAGTCTATATCTTAGAAAGTCATAAGGAGGCAGAATAATGAAGTGTGAACTCATAAGAAACGAGCTTTTAAATGAGCAGTATTACGAAATCGACCACGACAGCGGTCTTAAAATTTTCGTTATGGAAAAGCCTGATTATTCGGGAGCCTTTGCCATGTTCGGCACAAAATACGGCAGTGTTGACACTTGCTTCAGACTTAAGGGTCAGGAAAGCTTCATAAGCGTACCTGAGGGCATTGCCCACTTCCTTGAGCATAAGCTTTTTGAAAGCGAAGAGCTTGATGCCTTCGAGCGTTTCAGCAAAACAGGTGCAAATGCCAACGCTTTCACATCCTTTGACCGCACCTGCTACATTTTCCAGTGTACGGGCAATTTCGGTGAGAATTTAGAGATACTCCTGGACTTTGTGAAGGCTCCCTATTTCACCGAAGAAACAGTACAAAAGGAGCAGGGCATCATCGGTCAGGAAATCAGAATGTATCAGGACAACCCCGACTGGCAGGTGCTTTTCAATCTGCTTCGCGGAGTATATCATAAAAACCCTGTAAGAATTGACATCGCGGGTACCGTAGAATCAATAAGCGAAATCACTGCAGACCTGCTTTATTCATGCTATAACACCTTCTATAATCTGAGCAATATGGCACTTTCAGTGGCAGGTAATGTTAATAAGGATGAGGTAGTTGCTATAGCTGACAAGATGCTCAAAAAGGAAGAGAAGGCTGAGTTTGAGCAGATTATCCCCGAGGAAGACGAAAAGGTAGCTCAGAGCTATATTGAAGAAACTCTCGGCGTTGACATTATGAAATTTGCTCTCGGCTTCAAGGAAAACCACTCCGAGCCTGTAAGAGGTGCAAAGGAAACTCTGCTTATGAACATTGCCCTGGAAATTATCGGCGGCAAGGTGTCACCTCTTTACAGCCGACTTATGGACGAGGGGCTTATCAACACATCTTTCGGCAAGGAATATTTCACCGGCAGAGGCTTCTCGCTTCCCATTTTCACAGGTGAGAGCAGTAACCCCGAAAAAGTCAAAGATGAAATCATAAAGGAAATTGCAAAAATCAAAGCAAACGGCATATCAGAAGAGGACTTTGACGTTGCACTGAAAAAGCTCTACGGTGCCGAGATTTACCGATATAATGACGTGGATGATTTAGCAGGCAATATGCTTGACGCATACTTCAACGGCTCAAATTTATTCCGGAGTATCGACCTTTATAAGACGGTAACAAAAAAAGATGTGGAGGACCTTATGGCAGTGAGTTTTGATGAAAACAACTGCTGTCTTTCAGTTATAAAATAAATGCAAAATTTCGGGGAGCAAAGCTCCGATTATATCCGTTTCGGGTGGGGTGAAAGAATAGAGTTTCATCCCGCCGGGATGGTCGGCGGTGGGGCGGCTCCATACACGAACTTTGTTCGTGTCGGCTGCCAAAGCAGCCGTAAAATCGCGCAGCGATTTAATGGAGCCGCCCACTCCCCACCTAAGCAAAACTACAAAAAACAAGGAGAATTCTTAAATGTCAAAAACTCTCGTTCTTGCCGAAAAGCCCTCAGTTGCAAGGGATATTGCAAGGGTACTCGGCTGCAAGCAAAAGGGTGACGGATGTATAATCGGTCCCAACTATATAGTGACATGGGCGCTGGGTCATCTTGTGACCCTTGCCGACCCGGATGCCTACGATGACAGATACAAGGCATGGCGACTTGAAGATTTGCCCATGCTCCCCGACAAGATGAAGCTTGTGACTATCAAGCAGACCTCTAAGCAGTACCGTGCAGTTTCTGCTCTTATGAAGCGTGAGGATGTAGACAAGCTTGTTATTGCCACCGACGCAGGAAGAGAAGGCGAATTAGTCGCACGTTGGATTATGATGAAGGCTCACTGCAAAAAGCCCGCCTACAGACTGTGGATATCCTCACAGACGGACAGAGCAATAAAAGAGGGCTTTCAGAATCTCAAGCCCGCCAAGGAATACGATAACCTTTACTATTCAGCCCAGGCAAGGGCAGAGGCAGACTGGCTTGTAGGTCTCAACACAACAAGAGCCCTCACCTGCAAATATAATGCTCAGCTTTCAGCCGGCAGAGTGCAGACACCTACCCTTGCACTCATTGTGAAAAGAGAAGAGGATATTCAGGCATTTCAGCCGAAGGATTATTACAGTGTTCAGGCTGTTTTCAAGGGCTTTAATGCAACCTTCAGAGACAAGAAAAACAACACCCGTTTTTCAGACAAGGCTTTTGCCGAAAAGATTGCAGAGGCAACCAAGGGTAAAAAAGGCACTGTTGCCAAGGTAGAAAAAACCGCCAAGAAAACTACCCCGCCCGCTGCCTATGACCTGACTGAATTACAGCGTGATGCCAATAAAAAATACGGCTACAGTGCAAAGCAGACCCTTTCATATATGCAGTCCCTTTACGAATACCACAAGGTACTCACCTACCCCCGTACTGACTCACGCTATATCACCGACGATATAGTTGCCACCATTCCCGAAAGGCTCAGAGCTATGGCAGTGGGTCCCTATCAGTCCCAGGCTATGAAGCTCGCCAGAGGCAAGATTGAGACTAAATACATAGTCAACAACGCCAAGGTCAGCGACCACCACGCTATCATTCCCACAGAGCAAAGCCCCAACCTTTCAAAGCTAAGCTTCGAGGAAAGAAACATCTACGACCTTGTTGTCAGACGCTTTATGGCGGTACTCAGTGAGCCTATGGAGTATGATGAAGTGAAGCTTCAGATTGATGTTGGCGAAAACAGCTTCTATGCCAAGGGCAAAACCGTTAAAAGTCAGGGTTGGAAGGAGTTTTACGGCAATCTCGACGATGAAGAAGATGAAGAGGCAGAAAATCGCTCACAACAGCTCCCCGAAATCCGTCAGGGTGCAGTTTTAGATGTGCTGAACACCAAAATAATCAGCGGCAAAACAAGACCCCCTGCAAGATATACCGAGGCAACTCTCCTGTCTGCAATGGAAAACCCGTCCGGTCAGATTGAAGATAAAAATCTCAAAAAGGTCATTGCCTCAACAAGCGGTCTGGGTACCCCGGCAACAAGAGCTGATATTATCGAAAAGCTCTTCGACAACTTCTCAATCGAACGCGTAGGCAAAGAAATTCACCCCACGGCTAAAGGTAAGCAGCTCATTAAAATAGTACCCCCCGACCTGAAATCGGCAGAGCTGACAGCCAAGTGGGAACAGCAGCTTCAGAATATAAGCAAGGGTACGGCAAATATGAAGACCTTCATAGGCGAAATGAGGGACTATTCCACATCTCTGGTTTCAATGGTAATAGCTTCTGATGCCCACTATACCCACGATAATATGACAAAGGAAAAATGCCCCGTCTGCGGAAAATATCTCCTCGATGTAAACGGCAAAAAGGGCAAAATGCTCATCTGCCAAGACAGAGAATGCGGCTACCGCAAGGGTCTGACTCAAGTGACAAATGCACGCTGTCCCGAGTGCCACAAAAAAATGGAGCTTCGCGGTGAGGGCGATAAGAAAATGTTCACCTGCGTCTGCGGCTACAGAGAGCGCCTGAGCGACTACAACAAGCGCCGTGAGGACAAGGGTGCAGGCAAGGCAGATGTTATGTCTTATATGAGAAAACAACAGGCTCAGCAGAAAAAAGAGGCAAATGACAATCCCTTTGCAGACCTGCTGAAGAATTGGAACAGCTGAAAGGGCGGCTATTCCGCCCTTTTAAAATGCAAAATGCTAATTTGTAGTGGCGGGGATTAAAGTTAGGAGTTAGAAGTGAGGAGTTGAGGAGTTGAGGTCGCGGGGAAGCCTGCGGTTTGATTTTAATTTACGCCCGCAGAGTGAATGCTCAGTAAAAGCAAGTGCCGTCGATTGTACTCCCTCAGTCCGGCTTCCTCAGGGAGGGAGCCAACCTGACAATGATTAGAGGTCAGGATGAAATTCATGCCTCCCTCATTGAGGGAGGTGGCAGACCATAGGTCTGACGGAGGGAGTACAATCCGGAGCTTCGCTCCCCACAATTTTGCATTTTACACTTTGCATTTTGCATTTTTATCACCTTTATATAAAATATTGTATAGGAAACAATGTATTTTTTACCTATAAACACTTGAAAAAAATGCCATAATATTATAAAATTGCAAATGGTGTATTTTTATACTTAGTAAATTAAAAAGCTATATTAAGAAAGGAAAGACACACATGAACGTATTAAACAAGAAATCCGTTGAAGACATTGACGTAAGAGGCAAGAAGGTTCTCATCCGTTGCGACTTTAACGTAAAAATGGAAGACGGCGTAATCACAAGCGACAAGAGAATCGTTGCTTCACTCCCCACAATCAAGTATCTCCTTGATAACGGCGCTAAGGTTATCGCTTGCTCACATCTTGGCAGACCCAAGGGCGAATTTAAGCCTGAATTTTCACTCGCTCCCGTTGCAGTAAGACTTGGCGAGCTTCTCGGCATCGAAGTTAAGATGGCTAAGGATGTTGTAGGCGAAAGCGCTCAGGCACTTGCTGCTGACCTTAAGGAAGGCGAAGTACTCCTTCTTGAAAACGTTCGTTTCCACAAAGAAGAAACAAAGAATGACCCCGAATTTTCAAAGGCTCTCGCTTCACTTGCTGACATCTATGTAAACGATGCTTTCGGTTCAGCTCACAGAGCTCACTCCTCGACAACAGGTGTTGCTGATTACCTTCCCGCAGTAGGCGGTTACCTCATCTGTAAGGAGCTTGAATATATCGGCGGCGCACTTGCTAATCCCCAGACACCTCTCGTTGCTATTCTCGGCGGTGCTAAGGTAAGCGACAAGATCGGCGTTATCACAAACCTTATGGAAACTGTTGATACCCTC
>JAZSKE010000036.1:0-55546 GCA_045534675.1 Acutalibacteraceae bacterium | reverse complement strand
GCGTTACCCGATGTATGTCTGCGGATATGATATACCGGACTGTTTTCACAGTCCGGTCAGCGTGTCGGAAAAGTATTTTTCGGCACGCTGTTTGACTTTCGAGAATGGTACAAGATGCCGTTTTCTTCGCTCCGAAGCTGTACGATGGTACCGCGAGAGGGCGAAAAAACAGCAAACACAAAAGTTTCAGCGACACAGTTCAATGCTGTGTCGCTGAACTATATGTAACAATCTATGGTTTATAGTCACATCTTTTTTTATTTTTATGACTTTTGTGTGTTCTTGTGCCTTTATCGACAGCCTGACCGGACTGTTTTCACGGTCCGGTATTTATATTATACGTAGCTTGTTACAAGGAAATCAAGGGTGTAAGCTTCATTTGCTGAATAAACAGGCATATTCTGGCCGTTTACTGCACCGCTGTCAAACTTGAGATAACCCTGAGGAATTGTTATAGTAAGCTTTGTGCCGGTTGCGGGAGTGGGTACACCGTCAACAAGAGAGATAGTGATAAACTGACACTGCTCACCCTCATACTCCATTGTTTCTGTTGTAAGTGAGAAGTTTGCAGGATACTGTGTGCCTGTAATGGGCTGATACTTATCACCGTAGAAGTTTATGTCAATTGTCTCAAAAGCAGCATCGAAAACCTTGTCTGACTTGATTACGAGTGTATATTTTCTGGGATGTGCAGCATAGCTGTCATCATCGTTGATGTTGATGATTTCTGTGTCGAGATCATCAAGTGATGAATAAAGGTAGGTTGGCTTAGGAGCTGCAAGGTCAGCCTTAAAATCGTCGATAACCTTATAGAAGCCGAAGAAAGCACCGAGTGTTCTTCTGAGAGTTTCTATAGCTGTGAGGAAAACTCTTATTGGTCGGATGTGGTTGTCTGTTTTAGGTGTCCACACTGCAAGAAGAACTTCCTGACCGTCGATATAGAGCTTATCACCTGCATAGTAGTGCTTGCCTGTATCCTTATGCTCCCAACAAACGAACTCGTAGTCAACTGAAAGGGGAGTGTCGTTTGTTACGGTGTATGTACCGGGTGATGAGAATGAGAAGGTGGGGCTGGGCTTGTACATAATGGAAACACCTTCAAGAGTGTCTATTTCATATACGATACCGTAGATGATGGGTTCATCGGGTTCAAGACCCAAATTGCCGCCGATGTTGCCGGGGATGTCTTCGATAGCCGAAGCGGGAAGAGCCATACATGAGAAGATACATACTACCGAGAGCAGTATTGCTATAAATTTTTTCATAATTAATACCTCCGCGTATTATACAGATACAATAATTATATAGCAATGAGTGAACATAATATTTATTTTTTGGAAATATAATGTAAAAACTTGGAGAAAAAATATTCTTTGTTGAAATTGATGTAAAAGAAGAATAAAAATACATTGGAAAAAACTTTACTTTTGAAGCAAAAAGATTTACTATATAAGAAGAACTTAAACAGACAGGAAAGTAATTATGAGAATACTGTTTCTTTGTACGGGTAACACCTGCCGAAGCCCTATGGCTCAGGCTCTTATGAAAAGTAAAATTGAAAAAGCGGGTCTTTGTGCAGAAGTCAACAGCTGCGGACTGGGTGCCTGCAGCGGTGATGCTGTCAGTGAAAATGCAGTGAAGGCTATGGCTGAAAAAGGTATTGACATATCCTCTCACAGAGCAAGACAGTTCAGTCCTTACATGGCAGATGAATATGATTGGTTCATTGTTATGAGTGCTTCTCATAAGGCGGTACTGTCACAGTTTGTGCCTGAGGAAAGAATTACTGTTCTCGGCGGAGGTGTAGCAGACCCTTACGCAGGCGACCTTGACGCGTACAGACAGTGCAGAAATGAAATTGACAAAGCCCTTGATGAGCTTATGTCGGTGAAAATCTCACCTATGAGCCAAGACGATGTGTCTGCTGTTGCCCTCATTGAAAAAGAGTGCTTCAGTGAGCCTTGGAGCGATGAGGGAATAAGAAGTGAAATCGGTAACTCTTCTGCAAGGTTTTTCACTGCAAAAATTCAGGGCGAAACTGCAGGCTATGTGGGTATGCACATCGTGCTTGACGAGTGTTATATTGCCAATGTTGCCGTCAGAAGCGCTTTCAGACGAAGAGGAGTTGCAGATGCTCTGCTCAGATGCGCCGAGAAAACTGCTGAACGAGAAGGCTGTGCCTTTATCTCTCTTGAGGTGAGAGTTAGCAACATTCCTGCAATAAAACTTTATGAAAAACACGGATATATTTCTCAGGGCGAGAGAAAGAATTTCTACCGTGACCCTGTGGAAAATGCTGTTATTATGACAAAATTTCTTAGTGAGGAAAAATGATATGAAAATTTTAGCAATAGAATCTTCCTGTGATGAAACTGCGGCAAGCGTAGTTGAAGACGGAAGAAAGGTACTTTCAAATGTGGTGGCATCTCAGGTTGCCGAGCATAAAATTTACGGCGGTGTAGTGCCTGAAATAGCCTCACGCCGTCATGCCGAGGCAATCAGCGGTGTTGTTGAAAAGGCTCTCGAGGATGCCGACTGCACTCTCGACGGTATTGATGCAGTTGCAGTGACCTACGCTCCCGGACTTATAGGTGCGCTTCTTGTTGGTGTAAACTATGCGAAGGGTCTTGCATATGCAAAGGGTCTGCCTCTTATACCCGTACACCACCTGCGCTCACATATTGCGGCTAACTATATAACTCATCAGGATTTGAAGCCTCCCTTTTTCTGCCTTGTTGTCAGTGGAGGCAACACTATGATGGTTGAGGTGAAGGCTTACACCGATTTTAAGATTATAGGCAGAACAAGAGACGATGCTGCAGGAGAGGCTCTTGACAAAGCCGCAAGAACAATGGGCATACCTTACCCGGGCGGACTTAATATGGACAGACTTGCAAAAGACGGTGACAGCACTGCCTTTAAATTTCCCAATCCCAAGGTTGAGGGCTGTCCCTATGATTTCAGCTTTTCGGGACTTAAAACAAGTGTCATAAACACAATTCACAATGCTTCACAGAAGGGTGAGGAGATAAACAAGGCTGATCTCGGAGCTTCCTTTATGAAGGCGGTTTCAAATTGCCTGATGAAAAATACCGAAAAGGCTATGCTTGACACAGGATATAAAACCCTTGTGCTTGCAGGTGGCGTTTCAGCTAACAGTGTGCTTCGCAGTGATGTTGAGGCACTCTGCCGAAAACACGGCTGGAAGCTTTATCTGCCTGAGCTTTCTCTTTGCGGTGACAATGCGGTAATGGTAGGTTCTCAGGGATATTATGAATATCTCAGCGGCAACATAGCAGGTCTTGAGCTTAACGCCTTTGCAGGTAAAAGTATAGAGGAATAAAATTCGGCAGGTCATTACTTTGGTAGTGACCTGCTTCAAAATTTCACACAAGGTTTTCTTTTATGGGTGAGCCTTCACTGAAGCTCTTTGCATTTTCGAGAGTTGTTTTACTGATGGCTTCAAGTGCTTCTTCGGTCAGAAATCCCTGATGAGAGGTTATGATAACATTGGGAAAAGACAGCAGTCTTGCCGTAATCGAATTTTCCAGAATATCATCCTCACGGTTTTCAAACACATTTTCATCCTCTTCTTCATAAACATCAAGTCCCACGCCTGAAAATTTCAGTTGACGTATTCCTTTTATTAAATCCTCGGAGCTGATGAGGGCGCCTCTTGAGGTGTTGACGAGAATAACTCCGTCCTTCATCTTTTCAATAGCCTCAAGATTTATCATATGATAAGTGTCTTTTGTCAGGGGACAGTGCAGAGAAATAAGGTCGCTTTGACTGAAAAGCTCCTGAAGGCTTACATATTCCGCAAAGGGCAGGTCAGGATTTTTCTGCATATCATATGCCAAAACTTTCATACCTATACCGCGGCAGCATTTTGCCATGGCAGCACCTATTCTTCCCGTACCTATTATGCCTGCGGTTTTGCCGTGAAAATTTGAGCCTGTAAGACCCATAAGGCTGAAATTGTTTTCTCTGACTTTAATATATGCCTTGTGAATGTGCCTGTTTGCTGCAAAAGCCAGGGCGAGAGCATGCTCAGCCACCGCCTCGGGAGAGTACCCCGGCACACGCATAACACTTATACCGCACTCCTTCGCTGCGTGTACATCCACATTGTTGTAGCCGGCACATCTTAGCAAAATAAGCCTTACTCCCGATGAAGCAAGGGTGCGGATTATATTTTCATTCACTTGTGATGCCACAAAAACACAGACGGCATCATAGCCCTTTGCGAGCAGTACCGTACGGTGTGAGATATCAGTTTTGAGAAAATCTACGGTTATATCCCGGTAACAGGGCATTACCTTTTCAAAGGATTCTCTGTCATAGGGTTTGGTATCGTAAAACAGTATTTTCATAGTCGTTGCTCCTCGTTTTATATGTCGGTTTTAGTCTGTGAATAAAGACGCGACTTTATCCATAAGATATATGGGGTGATATTATGAATAAAAGCAAAATAAAAACCTACGGCATTTCTTTGCTTATAGCCTTGCTTACGGGCGGAATTTCTGCACTGCTGACAAATATGGGAATGGATAACTACAAGGCGGCAGAAAAGCCTGCCCTTACTCCGCCGGACACAGCTTTTCCCATTGTGTGGACAGTGCTTTTTATACTTATGGCAATAAGTGCCGCAAGAATTTATCTTTCTCCTGTCAGCAGAGAAAGAAGCAGAGGCTTACTTATATACGCATTGCAGTTGGTGTTTAATTTTTTCTGGAGCATCCTTTTCTTTAATCTGCAGGCATACGGATTTGCATTTTTCTGGCTGCTTGCTCTGTGGCTGCTTATTCTGCTTATGATTATATCTTTTACAAAAACGGACAAAGTGGCGGGCCTTCTGCAGATACCTTATCTGCTGTGGGTCACCTTTGCGGGATATCTAAATTTTATGGTATGGATGCTTAATAAATAATTATTTCCTCACCTCAGGGTGGGGATTTTTATTGAATACAGTAAAATATAACGAAATGTGAAAAAATAATGTAATAATATTTAAAGATTTATACATTGATTTATAACAAAATAAAATGTATAATAAAGCCGGTAACTTAAAAATATGCTTAAAGGAGGCCGAACTGTGAAAAAAACATTATCCCTTTTACTTGTTATGATTATGACTCTTTCCTGTTTTGCTTTTACTGCTTCGGCAATGAGCGTAAGCGAAGGACTTGAAGCACTCGAATCTCAGTTTGCAGACGGAAAGAATAACTTTGACTATGTTTACTATACCCCTGTCAAAAAAGCAAATGACACCAAAAAATATCCTCTTATAATATGGCTTCACGGTCAGTTCTCAGGTGACTATAAGCGCTATCAGCTTGAAAACTGTGAGGTTGCTCTTTGGTCAAGTGAAGAATATCAGGCAAAAATAAAAGGTGCCGGCGGTGCATTTATCTTCCTGCCCCGTGACCCTACACTGCAGCTTGATATGGCATGGAACGGTCCTGTCAGTGATTTGAAAAAATCAATTGATGATTTCATTTCCAAACATAAGAAAAATATTGACACCTCAAGAATTTATCTCGGAGGCTTTTCAATGGGCGGCAAGGGTGCCGTGAGACTTGCAGTAGCATATCCCGGGTATTTTGCCGCAATATTCCCCATGTCTTCCGTTTATAATCCCTCAAACTCAGATCTTAAGGCACTCAAAGACACTCCCGTATGGATGTTTACCTGCAGAAGTGACTACATAAACACAAGCCTCAATGCTCATGCAATTGCCACAAATATGTGGAATTACTGGAAAGCAAATTCATCCTGCGTGAGCGTTAACCGTTGGACATATTTTATTTCACCTCTTGTTAATCCAAACGGTATAACTCCTGTGCTTGACCCGATTTATTCGGTTTTCCAGCATAATTCATGGGATGCAGTTGCTCATGACCTTGTAATGAACAACGGTAAGCTTTACAGTAACATGATAACCCTTGACGGCTACGGCAACACCGTTACCCTCAACACAAGAGAGACCTTCCTTTCATGGCTTTCAAGTCAGAGCCTTGACGGAGTGATAGGTGGGGGAAACCAGGATGAAGACGAAGAGCCTGAGGTGGAGGTACCCTCAACATCTGTTCTTCAGTCAATTGAAAAGATATTCAAGTTCATCCTGAAGCTTATAAATATACTTTTCAAATAATATGAAAGTCGGGAATTTCTCCCGGCTTTTTTAATTTCAACTTAATTGACAAAAGGCTTTCGGTGAGTTATATTTATAATGTATAACTGTAAGGAGTTGGATTTATGACAGATCTTAAACGCTTTGAATATGTGCTTGCACTGAGTGAATATAAGAATTTTTCTCAGGCGGCAAGGCAGCTGAATATATCTCAGTCAACTCTGAGCCAATATATTCAGAAACTTGAAAAGGAAATAGGTGTAAGCCTTTTTGACAGGTCTGTGACACCTCTCAAACTCACACAGTACGGTGAAATATACACCGGGGGTGCAAGAAAAATTATGGACTTTTATGCCGAAACCCTTGACGGTATCTGTGATGCTGATGCAGGCGCTTTCGGCAGTGTACGCATCGGACTTTCACCTTCGAGGGCGGGCTTTATGCTGCCAAAGGTTATAGGAGAGTTCAGGGAGCTTTATCCCGATGTTACACTGAAATTTATTGAAAGCAAATCTAAGGATATAATGAAAAATCTTTATGAGGGCAATATCGACTTTGCTTACACAGTTGTTCCTGACGGCTTTGATCGGGAGGAATATGTGGTTTCAGGCGTTGACACCGAAAGAATAATGCTTGCAACGGGAAAAGATTATGACAGTGTGAAAGGTAATGCGATTGATTTTTGCCGGACAGAAGATTTTACATTTGTTTTGCTTGAAGAAAATCAGCTTCTTACGGAGGTGTTTTATTCTCTTTGCAAAAAAAGCGGAATTTCCCCTGAAAGGTACATCAGCGTGTCTGAGCTTTCAACGGCAATTTCTCTGGTTAAAAACGGTATGGGAGTAATGCTTCTGCCGTCAAGCTACCGTAGCTACGGCAACTTAAGTGATGAGCTTGATTTCTACGATATACAGCAGGCGGATTTTGAAAGACAGCTGGCTGTTATTTATAAAAAGGATAAGTATATCAATAAGCCGATGAAGGCTCTTGTTGATATAATGTGTAAGGCGTAACAAAAGGTTTACAGTTGAGTCGGGAACATTTAATTTATTTTTATTGACTGTTTAATTGATTTTTGCTATACTGTTATTGGAAAAACCGATTTAATATATTTATAAAAATGATAAAGGAGATTGCTAAATATGAAAAGACTTGTTTGTCTACTTCTCAGCCTTGTGGTTGTGGCGGGTCTTGTGCTTTCACTGACCGGTTGCGGTGATGAAGAAAATACAGATGTTATCCGAATAGGCTCAATTCATCCTCTTACAGGCAGTATGGCTTATGAGGGTCAGGCTCTTGTCAATTCACAGAAAATAGCAATAGACCTTATCAATGAAAGGGGAGGCATTGGTGGTAAGAAGCTTGAGCTGAAGGTTGTTGACAGTCTCGGTACTGCAGGCGGTGCTGCAACGGCGGCACAGAAGCTTATCAATATGAATGTCTGCGCTCTTACAGGTACTTACACAAGCGGATCTGCTCAGGTTGTGTCCCGTACTGCTGAAAAGTTTTCCGTGCCCTTTGTGGTGACTGTTGCCGCAAGTGAAACACTGCTGACTAACGGTTATAAATATTCTTTCAGAATTCAGCCCAGCACCGTAACATTTTCACAGAATTTCATTGAGTATATCCCTTCTATAAAAACAGACGATATGAAAACCGTTGCAATAATTTATGAGGACTCAAACTACGGCGCAGGTATTGCAGGGTATATCGAAAATAATATTGAGAAGACAGGTCTTGAAATTGTGGGTATGATTCCCTACAGTGCTTCGGCATCAACACTCAGCTCCGAGGTCACGAAGCTTATTTCACTTAGTCCCGATATTCTCATTCCTATCGGCTACTATTCCGACCAGAATCTGCTCGCAAAGGAAATCATCGACAGAGATGTTTCCTTCCCTATGATTATGGGTGTTGCAAACGGTGCATTTTCAGACGCTAAGTTTACTGATACCTACGGCACTGCTGCAGATGGCTTCTTTGATATAAACTACCGCTATAATCCCAACAGTGATGAGGCGGATTATCTTCTGACTAAATACCGTGAGCTTTACGGTGAGGAAATTCCCGTTTGTGCAATTTACGGCTATGAATCAATTATGGTTATTGCCGATGCTCTTGAGCGTGCCGGCAGCACTGACCATGAGAAGTTGAGAAATGCTCTTGCCGAAACAGATATGGCTGACCATTTGCTTCCTCAGAATGAAATTGTTTTTGATAAAACGGGCGAAAATATCAACTCGGCAGGTGTGCTTATCCAGATTCAGAACGGTAAGCAGGTTATTGTTTATCCCGAAAAATATGCTGAGAATGAAATTATAAGAAAAGGGGAGAGCAAAGAGTGATGAATATGCAGATTTTTCAGGCACTGCTTGACGGCGTGCTTATGGGCGGCGTTTATGCTCTTGCAGCTCTCGGACTTTCACTTATATTCGGTGTTATGAAAATAACAAACTTTGCCCACGGTGCTATGATGACAGTGGGTATGTATACCGTTTATGTGGTGTCAACAGGTCTGGGAATAAGTCCCTATATAGCTCTTATTTTTGCCGCGGCAACACTGTTTGTTTTAGGCTATGTTGTTCAGCATACTCTTATAGACAGAATTTCGGAAGCGCCTACACACAATCAGCTGCTTCTGACATTGGGTGTTGCATACATTCTTGAAAACGGACTTCTTGCAATTTTTACACCTAACTATAAAACTCTTGAGGTTGACGATTTTGAAGGCTCAATAAAGCTGGGCTCAATTACCGTCAGCCCTGAAAAGTTAGTTGCCTTCGGTGTTGTGCTTGCAGTTACTGCCGCAATATATGTTATGCTTTACCGCACCCGTACGGGCAAGGCAATAAGAGCCTGCTCACAAAACAGAGAAGGCGCTCAGCTTATGGGTATCGTTATAAAAAAGACCAACGCAATTGCTTTCGGTATCGGCGCACTCTGCACGGGTATTGCAGGCGCACTGCTCACACCCATTCTCAGCATTTATCCCACTCTCGGTGAAACCTTCCAGCTCAAGTGCTTCGTTATTGCAATCCTTGGCGGTATGGGTAACCTCTGGGGAGCTTTAATATCGGGTCTTATTGTCGGTGTTGTTGAATCTGTGACGGGTTATGTTGCAGGCGGAAGCTGGAGCGACCTGACGGTTTATGCCGCATTCATACTCATTCTTCTTGTCAGACCATCAGGACTTTTCGGAAGGAGCAACAGACGTGAACACTAAGAATATTAACCGTATAACTCTTACTGCACTGCTTCTTCTCGGTGCACTGTTCCCGCTTTTCGCTGATTTCTATGTGCTTTGCATCGGCATAAATGTGCTTATTGCCGCACTTTTAGGTCAGAGCTGGAATATAATGAGCGGCTATGCAGGTCAGTTTTCCTTCGGCCACGCCGTTTTCTTCGGCATAGGTGCTTACACCTCAACTGTTCTTTATACTATGTTCGGTGTTACTCCCTGGGTAGGAATGATTCTCGGTGCAGGTCTTGCAGCTGCAGTGGGTGCAATTATAGGCTTCCTATCATTCAGATATAAGCTCAGGGATGACTATTTTGCACTGGCAACCCTTGCCTTTGCAGAAATTTTCCGCATCCTTGTCAACAACACAAAAAGTCTCGGCGG
The DNA here is from genome assembly GCA_045534675.1 of Acutalibacteraceae bacterium. Lineage (GTDB taxonomy): Bacteria > Bacillota > Clostridia > Oscillospirales > Acutalibacteraceae > UBA6857. Next base: position 45,791 of record JAZSKE010000036.1, on the reverse strand, counting down.
CGCAACGGGCATACTCATTCCCTATCTTAAAAATCCTGCTGAATATCAGTTTGCGAGTGACAAGACCTATTACTATGTAATTCTTGTTTTTGTTGCTCTTGCAACGGTTTTTATAGCGCTTATGTCAAAGAGCAGGCTTGGTCTTAATCTTATAGCCATAAAAGGGAATCAGGAGGCTGCTGCTGCACTCGGTGTCAATGTGCTGAAATATAAGCTTATTGCAATATCCTCATCGGCGGCATTTGCTGCGCTTGCAGGCACTTTCTACGCTCAGTATTACGGCTTCATTGACCCGTCGATTGTTTTTGCTTCGTCAATTTCAGTTGAGGCTATTGTACCTTGTATAATCGGCGGCAGCGGTACACTTTTCGGTCCCCTTTTAGGTGCGCTGCTTATTATTCCTCTTCAGGAAGTCTGTAACTCGCTTTTCACATCAATCAGCGGTGTGAATATGATTGTTTACGGTGCAGTTATAGTTGCCTTCATTCTTTTCTGTCCCGACGGCCTTTTCGGCAGAATTATGAAAGTCAAGGATAAGGAGGGGGCAAAGAAATGATTTTACTTGAAGCTAAAGAAGTATGCAAATATTTCAGCGGTAACAAAGCTGTTGAAAAAGTGAATATGACAATAAACGAAGGCGAAATCGTCGGTCTTATCGGTGCCAACGGCGCAGGCAAGACTACCTTCTTCAACTGTCTGACAGGTTACTATAAAGCCACAAGCGGTGAAGTGACCTTTATGGGCAAAAATATAGAAAATGCAAAGCCTCATGTTATCTGCCGTATGGGCATAGGCAGAACCTTCCAGATAGCAAAGCCCTTCCACGGACTTTCCGTGCTTGAAAACACGGTGGTGGGCGCCTATAATAAGTGCAGCAGCAAGCAGGACGCGTATAAAAAAGCCAAGGAGTGTATAGCTTTCACCGGTCTTGCCGACAAGGAAAATCTCGATGCGGCAAGCCTCAACACCGGCGAGCAAAGACGGCTTGAGCTTGCACGCGCCCTGGCAACCTCACCGAAGCTGCTTCTGCTTGACGAGGTTATGGCAGGTCTCACACCTACGGAGTCGGCGGAAATGGTGGAGCTTATCAGAAAAATCAGAGCTTCGGGCGTGACCATACTGATGATTGAGCATATTATGCCTGCACTGATGTCGCTTTCGGATACGGTTTATGTTCTTGACAGCGGCAGACTTATCTGCAAGGGTACACCCGAAGAGGTTTCGGCAAACAAGCAGGTTATCGAGTCCTATCTCGGCAAAAGTGCGGAGGTGTAAAGTATGCTTGAAATTAAAAATTTATTTGTCGGTTACGGCAAGGTGAATATAATTCAGGATCTTTCTCTTAAAGTTGACAGCGGTGAAATTGTGGCTCTTATCGGTGCTAACGGTACGGGCAAGACAACTCTTGTAAGGGCAATTTCAAAGCTTAATAAAATCAGCGGCGGTACTGTTTTTTTTGACGGTGAAGATATAACAGATCTCTCTGCCGATAAAATTGTTGAAAAGGGCATTGTTCAGGTGCCGGAAGGCAGAAAGCTCTTTGCCCAGATGAGTGTGAGAGAAAATCTTGAAATGGGCGCGTTCTCAAAAAGAGCAAGAAGCAGAGAAAAAGAAAATATTGAATATGTCTATGCTGTTTTTCCCGAGCTTAAAACGATGGAAAAGCAGGCTTGCGGCAACCTCAGCGGCGGACAGCAACAGATGGTGGCAATAGGCAGAAGCATTATGGCTGAGCCGAAGCTTCTTATTCTTGACGAGCCTTCAATCGGACTTTCGCCAATAACCACACAGCATATGTTTGAGGCCATCAGAACTATAAATAAAAAAGGTATCGGCATTCTTATAACCGAACAGAATGTTCAGGATGTGCTTAAAATGGCAAGCAGAGCCTATGTTATGCAGCAGGGCAGAATTGCTCTGGAGGGTACGGCTCAGGAAATATCGGAAAGTGAAGACCTTAAAAAAATATATTTAGGTATGTAAAGGAGAGATAACTATGCACGCATGGGAAGATTGTTTAACAGATGTTGACAGAATAGTAATTGAGAAGGGTCACTACGGTCAGCCCAGAGGCTTCGGCAAGAAACCTCTTTTGCTGATAATTGACCTTCAGCCCAACTATATAGGTGCAGATAAGCCAATTGAAGACCAGCTTGACGAATGGCCTTCAGGCGGCGGTGCTGAAAGCTGGGCAGGTGTAAGAAAAATTCTTGAGCTTCGTGATGTTGCAAGAGAGTGCGGTGTACCCATTTTCTACACACGTAATGTGCAGAATGCAACCAATGCTTTCGACAGCTTTGCAACAAAAACAAAGCGTGACCAGACAAAATATATTGACGGCGCACCCGAGGCAGACCTTCTGCCTTGCGTGAAGCCTCTGCCCAATGAGATGATTATCCCCAAGAGCTATGCAAGTGCTTTTTACGGCACACCTTTACAGAGCTATCTTGTAAAGCTTGGCATTGACACCGTTATTATCGTGGGTGGTTCCACAAGCGGCTGCTGCAGAGCAACTGCAGTTGATGCCGTTACAAGAAACTATAATCTCGGCTATGTTGAGGACTGCCTTTTTGACCGTATCACGATTTCACACAAGGCTGCCCTTCTTGATGTATGGATGAAGTACGGCGATGTTATAAACAGCGACTATGTAAAGGAATATTTCTACAGCCTTAAAGAGGAAAAATAACAAAATTTTCTTATAAATTTGTTATAACGGTTTACTGAACTCTGCATTTGTGCTATTATTGCTATAGCAGAATGCAGAGTGTTTCTGTTTAATAAAGCTAAAGGAGAGTTGTTATGAAGAAAACATTTAGTCTCATACTTGCGGTTATTATGATTTTCGGTGTAATGCCTATACAGGTTTTTGCGGCTCAGCCGGTTCCCGTGAGTGCTGAGTTTACAGACAGTATGCCGATTTCAAACCAATATGTTCAGAATAATTGGGCTGATGAGACGGGAATGGTGCAGCTCTATGACCTGGGCTTCGGTTACGAGTATATCAGTAAAGTTAACTTCTCAAACGGCGGTTCTCTGTCTGCTGACGGTTATTTTAACTATGAAATGTTGTATTGCGCAGTCAAAGAATTTTATATTTATGAATTTGTAAACCGTGACGAGTGTCAGGATGCCATAGACACAGGCAAAACAAGGGTCGATGTTACCGTGCGTGTTGAAATTGAAAGATTAAACGGTAAAGTGGAAAATTATGAATTTGTAACACAAAAAGAAATAGTGGATGCGTTTGTTACAGATATCCGCATAGTCGATACAACACCGACATCATTTAACAGTGATAATATCAATGAAGCTTTCAAAGGAAAAAGATTTGAGATTGAGTTTTATGACGGCAAGAAAGAAACATTGACTTTTGTTTATGATGAAAAATATGAATGTTATTATTTGGGTGAGATATATACAGATTTCGAGTATTTTGAGCAAGAGCAAAACAATGAGGAGATAACCGAATATTATAAAGGTGCCCGACTTTGTTATCTTGATGCCGAAAAGGTTGTATGTAGAGAAAAATTGGTGTCTCCTTTTGAAAGTATTGCTATTTTAGACTTTAATGCCGATAAAAAAAGCGGAATAAAGGATATTACATACAAAATAACCTATAAAGACGGCAGAACACTTGAAAAGACGAGTACTACTGACATTGCTCGGGATATCAATGCTTTTACTGTTGTTGACAAGGTTGATAATTATGATGTCAAGGTAAGATTGTGGCTTTATCAGAATTACAGTGAAATAACAGTGGGTCTTGGATATGAAGTGTGGAATATACAGGATATCTTACTGGGCGAAGCAAAGGATTTTTGCAGCTGCTGGTGCCACGAATACGGATTTAAGTATGTTATCGGCTTTTTCCTGGTAAGAATATGGCAACTCTTAGGTATTAATGAGATGTGTAAGTGCGGTTCATGGCACTGGTAAAAGAAAAATGTTGCAGAAAAGGAGAACGATTATGAAAAAACTCATCAAAAACGGCACCGTAGTATTTGAACACGAGGAAAAAAAGGTTGACCTGCTTATTGACGGCGAAAAGATTTCGGCTATACTTGCCCCCGGGTCTTATGAGGGCGAGGCTGAAATAATCGATGCCGAGGGACTTTATGTTATGCCCGGCACTATTGACCCCCATATGCACTTAGGTCTTTATAAGCCTTTAGGTGATGCCTTCAGATATGACACACCCCGTCAGGCTGTGGGCGGTCTGACAACCCTTATCAACTATCACAGAGGCAAGGGCAACTACTTCGAAACCGTCAAGGAAGCTATCGATGACGGTGAAAACAATTCTCTTGTGGACTTTGCCATTTCCTTAGGTCTTTGTGCAAAGGTACACCTGACACAGATTGAAGGCTATATCAAGGATTTGGGTATCACTTCCTTCAAGTTTTTCTTTGATAAGCAGGATATAGCACACCTTTTCTATGATATCCCCAAAGAGGAGGCACTCACACTTGACAAGGCTGACCTTTACTACATTTTAAAGCAGCTTCGTGAGATTTCTCCCAAGCTCCTTCTTTGTGTACACTGCGAAGACCCTGACGTTTTCCGCGCACTTGAAAGAGAACTCAAGGAAAAGGATATTGACAAATATTCCCTTGCAAACTTCGGCAAGACAAGACCTACCTTTGTTGAAACAGCCTGTGTTGCCGATTCAATGTGGATAAACAGTGTGGTTGACGGCAATATGTATGTGGTACATACTGCTGCAGGCAGTACCGTTGAAATGTATGAAACCCTCAAGGCAAAATTCGGCGGCAACGTAACTCTTGAAACCTGTCCTCAGTACCTGACGCTGACAGACGAAGCCGAAGCAGGACTGCTTGCCAAGGTTAATCCGCCCCTTCACGCACAAAGTGATATCGAGGCACTCTGGGAAGGCATAAGAAACGGCAGTGTCAAGACAATGGGTACGGATAATGTGCCTGTTGACAAATCTAAAAAGTATGAAAGAGGCGACGATATTTGGGGTGTTTATGTGGGCTTCGGCGGCCCCGGTATGATATTGCCCGTGCTTCTGAGTGAAGGTTATCATAAGAGAAATATTCCTCTTCATACACTCTCTCAGGTTAACAGCATAAACACTGCAAGAGTTTTCGGACTTGAGGACAAGGGCGAAATAGCAATCGGCAAAGACGCTGACCTTGCAATAGTTGACCTTAATCTTGAAAAGACTATAACACCTGAGCTTTTCGGTTACAGTGACTTCTCAATTTATGAGGGCATGACCTTCAAGGGCTGGCCTAAGTACACAATAAGCCGCGGAGAGATAATTCAGAAGGACGGAGTTATCACTGCTGAGTGCGGCAGAGGTAAATATATAAGAAGAACAGTTTAATAATTATTACGGCAGTTCACAGGCTTTAGGCTTGTGAACTGTTTTCAATTTATTGTATTTTGTTAAAAATAATCGAAACATGTTGCTTTTAAAGTGTAGCTGTGTTAAAATCTACTGTGGTGTATTTTGCAATGAGAGGTAAAAGAAAAATGATACACGCAACAAAAATTCTCAGTGAATTTTCATATAAGCTTAAGTTTGAAGATCTCAGTGAAAAGGTAGTCGACACAACAAAAAAGTTTATTGCAGACTATTATGCGGCAGCCTTTGCAGGCATTAAGGTCAACACCCTTTTCAATGAAGCGGTGAATGATGTCATTCTCGATATGGGTGGCAAGGCGGAGTGCGATTTCATCTTCTCAGATAAGAAAATTCCTGCTCCCAATGCGGCATTTTTAAGTGCCTGTTACGCTCACGGCGCAGATATGGATGACGGAAACCGCAAGGCTATGGGTCATGTGGGCGCTCATGTTATTTCCACTGTGCTTACCCTTGCCCAGATACTTCCGGTCAGCGGCAAGGATATTATAACTGCAATAAATGTGGGATACGAGGTCTATAACCGTGTGGCTGCAGCAGTTCAGCCGGGTCTTGTTCACAGAGGCTTTCATTCAACGGGTACTGCAGGTGCAATTGCCTGCGGTGCAGCAGCGGCAAAGCTTATGGGCATGGACGAAGATGGAATTTACAACACAATGGCTCTGTCGGCAATTCAATCAAGCGGACTTATAATTATTGCCGAAAGCGGACAGTGCTGTAAGCCGATAAATCCTGCCAATGCGGCAAAGACGGGCATCATCTCGGCAAGGCTCATTGCCAAGGGCGTGAAAAGCTCGGTTTATCCTCTCGAAAGCAAAAAAGGCTTCTTCCACGCTATGAGTGATGAAGTGGATGAAAAAATGATAACCGAGGGTCTCGGTCGGAATTTCACAATCTGTGAAAGCTATATGAAGCCTTATCCTTCCTGCAGACACACCCACTGCGGTATAGAATGCGCTCTTGATATAAGAGAGAGACTTCCTGAAAATGCAGTGATTGAAAATGTAAAAGTTTATATTTATAAAAATGCAATTGACATAGCAGGGCAGATAAAAGTTCCTGAGGTAAATGACGATGCAAAGTTTTCAGTGCATTACACCCTTGTTACGGCACTCAGCAAGGGTCATTTCAATCTCTCTGATCTGGATGTTTCAAAAATTGACAGTGAAACTCTCCGTCTCATTGAGGCAACAGAGCTGATTTCTGACCCGTCAATGGAAAACCGTGACGAAGGCATAAGAGGCTGCAGAGTGGTTGTTACACTTTCAAACGGCAGTGAATATGAAAAAACTGTGCTTATACCTTTGGGCGATGCTCAGAAGCCTTTCACATGGCAGGATATAGAAGAAAAACTCAGTGCCTGCAGTGAAGGTCTGCTCAGTGAAGCTCAGCAGCGAAAGCTTCTTGACAGCATCTGCTCGTTGGAAAACTGCGACAGTATAAAATCAATCAACCTTTATAATTAAAAGGGAGGAAAGATAAATGACATCAATAGTTAAAGCTCTGGCAAATTACGCTCAGGAAAGACCTGACAGAGTAGCGGTAATTGCCAACGACAACAAGATAACCTACGGTGAACTCTGGAAAGAGGTTCAGGGCTTTGCCGCATATATAAAGTCCTTCGGCTTCCCTGCAGGCTCAAGAATTATTGTGAAATCCGATTCTGATATATGGTTTGCCGTTTCCTGTATGGCAATTCACCTCAGCGGCAACACTCATGTGCCTCTTGAAAAGACTATAGGTGTGGGCGGACTTGAGGATGTTGCTTGCCAGCTCAGCGCTTCGATGGTTATTTCAAACATTGAGGCAAAAGGCGACTTCGTTCTTACAGACAGCGGCAAAGTACGAGAAATCGGCGCGGAGAATTATAGCGAAAGTCTTTCCTTCAACTTCCCCGCAAGCGATATGACCTGCGACATTATGTTCACTACGGGTACAACGGGCAAATCAAAGGGCGTTGCAGTGTCACACAGAGCGGTTGTTGCCGTTTCCGAAAATGTTCAGTACGGCGCGGGCATAATTGAGGATAATGTTTATCTTGTTCCCGCCCCCATAAATCACGCGTCGGCTATAAGAAAGCTTTATGTAAGCATACTCACAGGCACAACTGTTGTGCTTCTTGACGGCTTTAAGGATATAAGAAAATTCTATAAGTGCATTGAGGACTACGGCGTAACTTCAATACTGATGCCGCCTGCAGCGGTAAGAATGCTGCTTCTTCTGTCAAAAAAGCAGCTGGCGAAATATTCCTCTCAGCTTCATCACATTCACACAGGCTCAGCAGCCTTCCCCGAAGCTGATAAAGAAACCCTTTGTCAGATTCTTCCCGACACAAAGCTCTATTTTGCTTACGGTTCATCAGAGGCTGGCTGTGTAAGTATGTTTGACTACTCACAGCATAAGGGTCTTATCAGCTGTGTTGGCAAGCCCAATAAAAATGCTCACATCTTTATCGTTGACGATAACCGTCAGGAAATAAAGTCAGATAAAAATAATCAGGGTCTTATTGCAATAAGAGGTGATATGACTATGCAGGGCTACTACAACGAGCCTGAGCTTACAAAGGAAGTTCTCGTTGACGGTGTAGTTTACACCAACGATATCGGCTATATCGACGGGGAAGGCTTTGTCTATATGCTGGGCAGGCGCGGAGATGTTATCAGCATAGGCGGTCTTAAAATAGCTCCCACAGAGGTTGAGAATATTGTCCTTCGCTTCCCGGGCATTGCAGAATGTGCCTGCTTTGCCGTTGAAGACAGAATGGGCGGATGTGTCCCCAAGCTTAATATAGTTGAGCAGAAAAATGCCGATGTTGATATAACTGAGCTTAAAAAGTTTATGGCTCAGTATCTCGAAGCCTTCAAGGTGCCTAAGCTTGTTGAAAAGACAGATGAAATTCCCAAAACAGCCAACGGAAAAATTAACCGTAAGGTGCTTAAATGATCATCACTATTGACAATAGAGAAAAATTAATATAAACTATTGAATGAGATACTTTCACTTGAAAGTGAAAAATAAGTTTAAAATTTCAGAGGTGCAAAATGGAAAAGTTACTTGATATTCTTCAGCAGATCAGAAGCGACATCGATTTTCAGAACGAAACCACACTTGTTGATGACGGTGTGCTTGATTCCTTTGACATCGTTTCAATCGTCAGCGAGCTTACAATGGAATATGACATTGATATTTCAATTGACGATATGACGGCAGAAAACTTCAACAGTGCTGAAGCTATGTATGAGATGATTCTCAGAATACAGGACGAGGACTAATAAAACTAAGGTTACCGTAAGCAGCTATAAAGGCTGCTTATGTGTATTGATAAGGAGTAAAAAATTATGGCTTATACGTCATTAGGATTTCTGGCGTTTTTAGGGCTGGTCATTATGGTTTACTACCTTGTGCCTAAAAAGTATCAGTGGATAGTGCTGCTGACAGCAAGCTATACCTTCTATCTTTTCAGCGGTGTTAAACAGCTGGCTTTTATTCTCGGCACAACGGCAGTGACATATGTTTCGGCTCTGCTTATGCAGAAAAAGCGTGATGCCTATAAGGCAGAGCTGGCGGCAATAGGCCCCGGCATAACAAGAGATCAAAAGCAGGAGCTTAAAAAGAAGACAAACAACAAAATCCGCGTGGTTCAGTTTGCTTCTGTTATAGCAGTGCTTCTTGTGCTTGCAGTTGTGAAATATCTCAACTTTGCAATTGAGAACACCAACACAATTTTTAATGTGCTTGATATTGATGCTTACTTATCACCTGTTGAGAAAATGATAGTCCCCTTAGGAATTTCCTTCTATTCATTCCAGGCTATGGGCTATCTTATTGATATCGGCAGAGGCAGATATGCAGCTGAAAAGCACTTCGGCAGACTTGCGCTTTTCCTGTCATTCTTCCCCACAATTGTGCAGGGTCCAATTAACCGTTACGGCGATTTGGGTGAGCAGTTCAAAAAGGAACACAGCTTCGATTATGAAAACCTGAAGTTCGGCGCTCAGCTTATGCTCTGGGGCTTCTTTAAAAAGATGGTTATTGCTGACCGCGCTGCTCCCGTAGTTTCTGCGATTTTCAGTGAAAGCTACGCCGATTACAACGGCTCGGTTTATTTCTTTGGTATGCTTATGTATGCCCTTCAGATTTACGGCGATTTCTCCGGCGGTATTGACATAGCACGCGGTGCTGCACAGATGCTGGGATTCAATCTGCCGCAGAACTTTGAGAGACCTTACTTCTCAACAAGCGTTGCAGATTATTGGAGAAGATGGCACGCCACCCTCGGTGCTTGGATGCGTGAATATGTGTTCTATCCCGTTATGCTTTCAAAGCCTCTGACAAAAATCAGCAAGGCTCTGAGAAAGGCGGGCAAGGCGAAGCTTGCAAAGCTGGTACCCTCTGTGGTGACGCCCTTTGTTGTCTTCTTCCTCATAGGTATATGGCACGGAGCTAACTGGAAATATGTTGCCTTTGGCTTATACAACGCTACCATAGTTGCAGGCAGTGTTGCTCTTGCACCCTTCTTCAAAAAAACAATAGAGAAGCTCAATATTAATACAGAGGCTTTCAGTTGGAAGCTCTTTACAATAGTACGCACCTTCCTTGTGCTTGGCATATCTAAGATTCTTGTCAAGTCACCGGGTATAGGCGCAGCCTTCCACATCATAAAGAGCCTTTTCACTGAGATAGACCTTGACTTTATCTTTGGTCTTGACGGTAAGATATTCACTCTCGGTGTTGACGAGAAGAATATGTTTATACTTTTCGTTGCTACGCTTATCCTTTTAGGTGTCAGCGTGCTGCAGGAAAACGGTATGAAGATGCGCGAAACCCTGTCAAAGCAGAATGTGGTTTTCCGTTGGGCAATTTATTTCATAGCATTGATATTCATTTTAGTTTTCGGCATATACGGTCCTGCCTATAATGCTGCAGACTTCATTTATCAGGCTTATTAAGGGAGGAACGCTTTATGAAAAATAAAAATTTAGTTCGCTCTCTTGTTTTCGGAGTGCTTGTGTTTGCACTTCTTCTCACACTCTGCAATTTGTTTGAATACAAAAACAACTACTCTTCAGAGAGACTGCAGACTTATCAGGACCTTAAGAAAAATAGCGTTGATGCCGTTATGATCGGTACGAGCGGTATGGACAGATTCTGGATCGGTGCAAAGGGTTATGAGGATTACGGAATTACCATGTACCCCGTAACAACAGACGCTATGCCCTCTTGGGTAACAATTCCCATGCTTAAAGAGGCTGAAAAGAGACAGAATCTCAAGCTTGTGGTTATGGATATGCGCTCTTTTGTGGGTAGCTATCCTAAGGGTACAACAAAGTTTGATATACAGTCAAGAAGAGCAATTGATATACTTGATTTCTTTTCGATGACAAGACTTGAGGCTATTATCAACACTCACAAGGCTATCCGTCAGGCAAAGGTCGAGGATGCGCCTGCAATTGACATATCATATTTCCTCAGCTTTGTCAGATACCACGGAATGTGGGAGGAAGAGGGTTTCTCCTTTGACGAGCTGAAAAACCCCAAGTCGAAATATTTGGGCTTTTATATGCACGATGTCAACACCATAAGCCCCATTCTCGATTACACACCTACGGTTGAGACCGATGAGCGCATACCTCTTGACCCTATTGCTCAGACATGGCTTGACAAATTCCTGGAGTATGTGGGCAAGCAGGATTATGAGGTGCTGTTTCTACAGACACCCAGCACCCGTACCAAGACCGAGGCAGGCAGGCTCAACACTCTCAAGGATTATCTTGAAGCTCGTGACTACACCTGCATGGTATTGGGCATTGATGAGAGCATCTATGACCTTAAGAATGACTTCTACAACGACGGTCATGTTAACTATTACGGTGCCGAAAAATTCACCGAAAGGTTCGCAAAATATCTCAAAGAAAATTATGACCTGCCCGACCGCAGAGGCGATAAAAAGTGCGTCGCCTGGGAAGGTGTTTATGATGTAATCAAGCAAAAGGTTGCAAAGTTTGAAGAGGCTGCAGAGAAAAAATAATATGTACGCGTTCGGGGGAGTGCCTTATGTGGTGCTTCCCCGCCTGAAAAGCACTTCCTCGGAAGTGCTTTTAGTTTTATTCGCCTTCAGCGAGTGATATTGCATCGCAGTGATATTATGCTTCGCATAGTGTTATTCGCTGCGCGAGTTTTTGTGGCGAATAAAATATCACTGAAGCTTTAAGCTTTCAATATCACTTTCGCTTTGCGAAAATACCACTCCGACGAAGTCGGAATAGCACTTTAATTTTATTTATTATGATGTTTTTCTTAATAATTAGTTTTAAAAACTATTGACGAAAAATGCAGATAGTGGTATGATTATTATGTATAATTGGAGCCTTATACTCGGCTCCGGACACAATAGGTTTCAGGCAGAAATTATCATCGGCAAAAAGTACAGGGAGGTCAGTTGTATTCGGTGAAAAATGACTGCTGAGAAGCCAAAAAATCTACATCTTATAAGGAGATGATATGTATGAAAAAGACATATTTTAAAAAGGCGTTATCACTCATCATGGCAGTAGTTATGATTATGTCATGCTGGGTTTGGATTGCCCCGCAGAAGGCGGAAGCGGTTGTGGGTAAGTATGATGTTACTATAAAGTTTAATCTAGAAGATGACGATGCTGTTGGTGGTCATGTAGTAATTTGGTACTATCCATTGAAGGCAGATGGCTCTGGTTTTGATACTAGTAATACAACGCAGAAACATGAGGTAGCCAGTTCTTTGAAAGGGGCAGCTGCTAAGGACCACGAATATACCCAAACTATAAACGGTTGGCCTTGGCGACTTGAACTAAAAATTGACGATACTGACTTACTCGATGAAACTTATCTTGAATTAAAATATTTTAAAATTGGAACAAAAGAAATTGTTACCAGTAGTATAGGTGATTTTCAAAATGCAATTTGCTATTTCGATTACAATGGAACATTTACTCCTCACGATGAAAACGGTAAAAGTATCGGTGCGAATGCCGGTAGAGTTGATAGCGTAACTGGTGAAGGATTTACTTGGGGAATGCCTGAAGCTACGACTATAACATGGTCAAATACGCCTGAAGCAATGACATGTCCGAAATCAGGTTCTGCAACACAGACGGTGGCCGTTAGTGCTTTAGACCAATATGGCGTAGAGATGTATAATCCCACTTGGTCTGTAAAGGGTAGTGCTTGTGGTACGACGGGTATATCAGTTTCAAGTGGAACTTCAAACGCTGCAAACACAAATATTCAGCTGACAAATGCTGCTAACAACACAACTACCACAGATAGTCAGACAGGTACAGTTACAGCGACATGGGGAAGCAAGTCGAATTCGAAAACATTCACCATAACCGACTCATACTATACAGCAACCTTTAATTATCAGACTCAGAACGCTGATCTTGTAACAAGCACTACAACAACTGAAACGAGAAGTGCTTATCACGGTGACACAATAACTGCGCCCACAGCACCTTCATATTATGACGGTGACTACTTAAAGACATTCTCCGCTTGGTCACCTGCTTTTGCTTCAACTATAACAAAGGATGTTACATATAACGCAACATATACATCAACCTTTACTGAAGCTGATTATACAGCCGTTAACAATGCTATTGCTGCTGCTGATGCTATAAAAGCCCAATTCGGCACAGATTATGAATTTAAATATACCCATGCTACCCGAACTGCACTTGACTCAGCAATTAATGCAGTTATAAGAGGTCTCGGCAGAACACAGCAGACAACTGTTGACGGCTATGCTCAGGCAATCAATGCTGCAATTGCTGCTCTTGAACCCAATAAATTCGATGTTATCTTCCTTGACAGATTCGGTGCAATTATTCTTTATGATAAAAACGCAGAATATAAGACAAGCATAACACCACCCGCCTTCCCCGAAGACCAGAAGACATACTTTGATGCTGAAAACCACTATACATACACCGGTTGGGATTCAAATGAATACACATCAGTTCTCGACGACCTTGTAATCGCTCCCGTTTATAAAGCAGAGGCACACGATTGGAAAATCGAAACAGTAACCTCAACCTGCGTTCAGGCAGGCACAACAAAATACACCTGTAAGGTCTGCGGTTATGTTAAATATGACGGCGGTGATCAGCTTGGTAACCATGTTTGGGAGGATGATTTCACAGTTGATTTAGAGCCTACTTGTGTAAATCCCGGTTCAAAGTCAATCCACTGTACTCTTTGCGATGCACGTAAGGATGAAACTGTTGTTCCTGCCAAGGGTCATCAGTGGGGCACAGTATCAAGTCTTGCTCCCGCAACCTGCGACCGTGACGGTATAGATACCAGACTTTGCGATGAATGCGACATTTGCGAGCATGTTCTCGTGCCTGCTTTAGGTCATGATTACGTAAAGACAACAGTTGCCCCCACTTGCACAGCAAAGGGCTACGATGAATATACCTGTGATAACTGCTCACACAGCTACAGAGATAATTATACAAATATTATTGCTCACTCCTACGGCGCATGGGAAACTGTTTCAGAAGCACACTGCGGTGTTGCAGGCGTTAAGAAGCAGACCTGTACAGAATGTGGCTATGTTAATATCGGCTCAATCGATGCCCTCCAGCACGACAGCCTTGATTCGCTGGCATGGAATGTGATAATTGCACCCACTTGCACAGGTACAGGATATCAGACAAAGACCTGTTCAAAGTGTAACAATGTTATTGCAAGCGAAGTAACAGCTGCCCTCACTCATAACTACGAGGTTAAAGAAGTTGTTGAGGCAACCTGTACTGCAGGCGGTTACACCGTTAAGGAATGTAGCAGAGAGGGCTGCGGCGCACAGCTTATCACAGATAAAACTGTAGCTAAAAATCACGCATGGACTTCGGTAACTCATGCTGCAACCTGCACAACAAGTGCATATATTGAGCATACCTGCGCTAACGATGAGGGCCACAACTATGTGGAATATGTAAGCGGCTCAAATGCTCTCACCCACGATTTCAAAGGCACAGAAACAGTTAACAATGCTGCAACTTGCCTTGCCGACGGTGAAAAAACAGTTGAGTGTACCCGCTGTGAAGCAACCACAACTGTTATTATTCCCAAGCTCGGCCACAACTACAGCACATGGGTTAAGGTTGATGCAACCAACGACACAGACGGTTCATGGACACGCGAATGTGCAAACTGCAAGGATGTTGAAACTGTAGTTATCCCCAAGGGTGGTCACAATCTTGTTAAGGATGCTCAGAACTCAAAAACTCCCATATGCAACGAAAAGGGCAAGGAAGTTTATATCTGTGATGCACACGAAAACTGCAGCGTTAAGGTTGAAATTGAACTCGATTACGCTCAGCACACTGTAACACAGAGAACAAATGAAGCTACTTGTACCGCTAAAGGCTTCGTTGAGGCTTACTGTAGCGTGTGTAGCGAAATTTTCGAAACAACAGAAACACCCGTTAAGGCACACAGCTTTGATAACGGTACTGTTGTAGCTCCCACCTGCACAACAAGCGGCTACACAACCTACAAGTGTACAGGCTGCACCTTCTCATACAATGAGTATGATGCAAGCAAGCCTGCAACAGGCCACAACTATAAGGGTGTAGAAACAACTGCTACTTCATGCACAGCTGAGGGCTTAATGACATACACTTGTGAGAATGACGGCTGCACAGAAAGCTACACAGAAGAAATCCCCGCAACAGGTCACAGCTATGTTCTCAAAAACAGCATTGCTGCTGATTGCACCACACCTGCAACAGAAGATTATGAGTGCGCTTGCGGTGAGAAATATACAAAATTCATTTCAGCTGCCCTCGGTCACCAGTGGAGTGACACATGGGAGCTTGTGAGTGAAGCAACCGTAGACAGAAACGGCGTTGAAAAGAGAGAGTGTAATAACTGTGATGTATATGAATACAGAACAACTGCACCTATAGGCGATCACGAATTTACATCCGAAATTACAACTCCTGCAACTTGCACACAGCCGGGTGTAGAAACATTCACCTGCACAAAGCATAATGATTGCTCAGCAAACTATACTAAGCCTGTTCCTGCAACAGGTCACGCACAGGAAATCATTTATAATGCTCCCACTTGTATTGCAGCAGGTTCAACAAAGGTAATTTGTAATACTTGCGGCGAACAGATTCTCTATAAGGAAATTCCCGTAATTGCACATAACTACGGTGAAGGCGTTATCCTTGAGGGCAACGATGCAACTTGTGAAGCAGAGGGTTACAAGACATTCACTTGCACAACTGAAGGCTGTAATGCTCAGAGAACAGAAACTATTCCCGCTAAGGGCCACGACCTCACAACCACAGTAACAGATGCAACTTGCGGCGGAAAGGGTAGTGTTGTAACATCCTGTAACAGATGCGACATTCCTCCCGTAACAACAGAGCTTGCTGCAAAGGGTCACATCTGGGGTAAAACTCCCGTTGATTCAAAGGCTGCTGACTGTGAAAATGACGGCTATGAAACATATAAGTGCCAGAACTGCAACGAAACAAATACAGTTGTTATTGCAAAACTTGGCCACGACTGGAGCGAGTGGGTAGTAACACCCTCAAAGAATAATGCTCCCGGTTCAGTTTCACGCACCTGCTTAAGAGGCTGCACAGAAAGTGTTACCATTCCTGCAGGTAATCACGACCTTATTGTTGACGAAGAAAACAGCACAGATTCATTCTGCGCTGTAGCCGGTAAAACTGTATATAAGTGTAAGAATCATGATGATTGCGGCATTACTCTTACAGTTGATGCTGCTCTCAAACAGCATAACTTCATCACAGATGAAAAGGGCGCTACATGCACAGAACCAGGCTATGTAAAGACTGTTTGCTCAGCTTGCGGCAAGACAGTTACAAACGAAGTAAGAGAAAAGATTGCTCACACTTATGTTCCTGTTGCATATGCTGATCCCACCTGCACAACCAGCGGTTACACAACCTATAAATGCTCTTGCGGTGATTCATACAATGTTTATGATGCAAGTAAGCCCGCAACAGGCCATAGTCTTGTTGAAGGCGCATCAACAGCTACCTGCACAGGCGAAGGTCTGATGACAATCACCTGCAAAAACTGCACAGAATATAACACAACAGTTAAGGTGCCTGCTCTCGGTCACGATTATATTGAGGACGCTGCCGCTGCAACAAGCGCTACATGTGCTGCCGCTGCAACAAAGACATTCAAGTGTTCACGCTGCACTGCTTCTTACACAATTTCTGAAGGCGAAAAGACAACCGAACATAATTGGGATGACGCAAAGTGGGAAGTTAAGCAGAGCGCAACAGAAAACTCTATCGGCTACAAGACAAACGCTTGTACCGTCTGCGGTCAGCTCAAGGTTGAAACAATTGATGCAACAGGCGAACATTCCTTCATTGGCGGTGTTGTTAAAGAATCAAAACCTGCTACATGTATCGAAAACGGTTATGAAATCCGCGAGTGTACCGTACATGATGATTGCGGTAAAACCTCAACAATCACTCTTCCTGCACTCGGTCATGAAGAATCTCTTGTGTACACTGCCGCAACCTGCGACGGCGCAGGCAGCACAAAGATAGTCTGCGATGTATGTAAAGCAGAGCGCGACGAAAAGATAATTCCTGCACTCGGTCACGCATACGGCGAGGGTACTGTTACACCTGCAACTTGCAAAGATAAGGGCAGCATTGTTTATGAGTGTACACGTACAGACTGCGGTGGTACTCACACAGTTGAAATTGCAACTAATGCAAATGCACACCGATATGCAACAACAGTTACAGAAGCAAACTGTGAAACCGACGGCTCAGTTGTAACAAAGTGTACACTTTGCGGTGATATCACAAGAAACACAACACTTGCAGCCAAGGGTCACTACTTCGCAGGAGAAGAAACTCAGACAAAGGCTCCCACATGCACTGCTGACGGTACAAAGAATGTCAAGTGTAAGTTCTGTGATGAGACTACAGTTGTTGCCGTACCTAAGCTCGGACATAGCTTCGGCGAATGGGAAAAGACCGATGCAACCAACGATGCAGACGGCGAATGGAAACGCGAATGCTCAGTTTGTCATACAACTGAAACTCTCATAATTCCCAAAGGCGGACACAACCTTGTTAAGGATACCCAAAATTCAACAGTTCCCTCATGTAGCGAAAAGGGCAACGATGTTTATTACTGTAATGTGCATGAAAACTGCACTGTCAGAGTAACAGTTGAGCTTGATTATACACAGCACGATATTGAGCTTGTTACAGAAGAAGCCACCTGCACACAGACAGGCAGCATTTCAGTTGCATGTAAGAATTGCGATAAGGACTTCGGTATAGCAGCAGAGTTGCCCGTTAAGGCTCACGTTTTCGGTGCTCAGACTGCCGTACCTCCCACCTGCACAACAAGCGGTTACACACCCTATAAGTGTGATTGCGGATATACATATAATGTATATGATGACAGTAAGCCTGCAACAGGCCATACTTTCGATGAAACCATAACGGCTAATGTAACAACAGTTGATGCAACCTGCACTGCAGACGGTTCAAAGACCGTTAAGTGTAAGGAATGCGATGTTAAGAATAAAGTAGTGCTTCCCAAGACAGGTCATAGCTACACTGTAAGTTCAGAAAAGGCAGCAACCTGTACTCAAGCAGCTACAAAGACTTACACCTGCACATGCGGCAGTTCATATGTTGAATTTACTTCAGAAGCAAAGGGTCACACCTATGGCGAATGGACAGAAATTCAGGCTCCCACAGATGTAAACTTCGGTATAAAGAAGAGAACCTGTACTGCTTGTTCTGCTGAGGAATTTGCTACAGTTGCACCTATAGGCGACCATGATTTTGTGGGCGAAGTAACAAAGGCTCCGACTTGCACAGAAACCGGTATAAAGACATTTACATGTCAGAATCACACAACCTGTAAGCCTTACACTGAGGTGATTCCTGCGCTCGGTCATAAAGAATCTATTGTGTACACTGCCGCAACCTGCGACGGCGCAGGCAGCACAAAGATAGTCTGCGATGTATGTAAAGCAGAGCGCGACGAAAAGATAATTCCTGCACTCGGTCATGCATGGAATGACGGTACAATAACCAAGGCAACCTGCGCAACCGACGGTAAGATAGAGTATAGTTGTACACGTACAGATTGTAACGGTACAAAGGTAACTGTAATTCCCAGAGATTACACATCACATGATTATGAAACTACAATCACGCAGCCCTCTTGCACAAAGGAAGGCTCAATCGTAGTTAAGTGTTCACGTACAGGTTGTCCCTCAAAGCCCGTAGATCAAGTGCTTCCCAAGAAGGAACACACATGGGGCACTCCCGTGATTACTGATCCTAAATGTGAAGAATACGGTAGCAAGGTTTATACCTGTACTGCAAACGGCTGCGGTGCAGAAAAAGTTGAAGTAATTGAAAAGCTCGGTCACGATTGGAATGATTGGGTTGTAACTCCTTCTACTAATGATACTCCCGGTTCAGTTTCACGTACTTGTAAACATGATGCAAACCATGTCGAGACTGTAGAAATCCCCGCAGGCGGACACAATCTTGTTGAAGATACAAGTGCTTATATTGCTCCAAAATGCGATTCAGTCGGACAGAAGGTTTATAAGTGTACAAATCACGCAAACTGCACTATAACAGTTACAGTTGTGCTTGATATGATTCAGCATAACTTTGTAACCACTAAGACGGACGCAACCTGCACTGAGGAAGGTAAGGTTGTAACAAAGTGTGATTGCGGTGAAACAATCACAACAACTATTCCTGCAACAGGCCACACCTACGACAACGGCGTGAAGACAGATGCAACCTGCGAAAAGGAAGGAAAGATTGTTTATACATGTGCTGCAGCCGGCTGCAATGTTACAAGAGAGGTTGTTCTCGAAAAGAAACAGCACAACTATGTTGCCGGCACTCCCGTAGCTGCAACCTGTACTTCAAGTGGCTACACACCTTATGATTGTGCAACCTGCGATTCAAATTATGTTATCGTAACCGCTGATGCAAAGGGACATACCTTTGATGAATTCGTTAAGTCAACTGCAACCTGCCTTACAGGCGGTAAGATGACACTCGAGTGTGATTGCGGAGAAACTATGGAAACTGACGTTCTCGCCCTCGGTCACGATTATAAGCTCGATTCAACAACACCTGCAACCTGCGCTGAGGGTGAAACAGAAACATATAAGTGTTCACGCTGCACAGCTTCCTACACAGTTTCGGTGGGCAGTAAAACAACCGATCACGATTGGAATGATTGGGTAATAGTAGAAGAACCCTCATATACTTCAATCGGCTATCAGACAAGAACCTGTAAGCTCTGCGATAAGCTTGAGGTTGAAACACTTCAGAAGGCAGGCGACCATAACCTTGTTCTCGTTGATGAAAAGGCTCCTGATTGCGAAAATGACGGTTATAAGAAGTATGAATGCGATGCTCACACTGATTGCGGTATTACAGATGAAATAATCCTTCCTGCACTGGGTCATACAGAAGAAATTGATTACAAGGCTGCTACTTGCACGGCTGCAGGCTATGCAAAGCGTGTATGTACTGTTGAAGGCTGTAACAAGGTCCTTGAAACAGTTGAAATCGAAAAACTCGACCATGTATGGGGCAATGAAGAAATTACACTTTCAGATTGCAAGACCAATGGTAAGGTAGAATTTACTTGCACATATAACTGCGGTGCAACACACTCAATTGAGCTTCCTCTCAATGATAAGGCTCACACACCCAAAACAACTGTAGAGCCTGCAAGCTGTAAAGAAGCCGGCAGCTCAGTAACAGTTTGTGAAACATGCGGTAAGGAACTTGTCAAGACAGAGCTTCCCAAGCTTCAGCATGTATGGGGCGAGTGGAAGGTAACCACAGAGGCTACTAACTCAACAGAGGGTGAAATGACACGCACCTGTGCAAACGGCTGCACAGAAACCGTGAACTTCCCTGCAGGCGGTCACGCCTTTGGCAATGTACCCGATAGCATAGATCCCGCAACCTGCACAAAGGAAGGCACTGCAACATATAAGTGTAACAAGCATGAAGATTGCGGTGTTGAAATCACTGTTACACTTGCAAAAGTTCAGCATACACTCAAAACTGAAAAAGAAGATGCAACCTGCACCAAGGAAGGCTTTGTGAAGGTATATTGTACAGCAGAAGGCTGTGATTATGAACCCGTAAATGTAACAACAGGCAAGCTTGCACACGAGTTTGAAGTTATTGATACGGTTGAACCCGATTGCAACACAAGCGGATATAAGGTTTATAAGTGTAAGAACTGCGAAGAAACCTATAATGAAATTGATGCTGATGCTCTTGCACATAACTATGTTGAGGTGGAAGGCTCATCAACTGCCGACTGTGTAAACGGTGGCACAAAGACACTTAAGTGCGATAAGTGCGGTAAGGAAATAACAGTAACAGTGCCTGCACTCGGTCATACATGGGGCGAAGGTGTAGTAACAACTGACCCCACATGCAAAGATAAGGGTGTTATTACATTTACTTGTACTGTATGTAATGATACAATGACAGAAGAGCTTCCCACAATTACTCATGAACTTACAACAACCACAACAGATGCTACATGTACTGAAGACGGTTTAGTTGTAACTGTATGTAAGTACTGTGATTACAGAGTTGAAAAGACTATTGCCAAGAAGGGTCACACATGGGCAGATACTCCCGTCGCTGATCTGACAGTTGACGCAACTTGTGAAGCTCCTGGCAACGAAACATATGAATGCGTAAACTGCGATGCAACCAATGTGGTTGTAATTCCCGCACTCGGCCACGTTTATGAGGCAGGCGAGAAGATAGCTCCCACTTGCACAACAAGCGGATACACAGTATATAAGTGTAAGAATGACGAAAGTCACACCTATAATGTTTATGATGCTGCTCAGCCTGCAAAGGGTCACTCCTTCGGTGAGTGGACAGTTGTAAGAAATGCAACAGAAACCACAGAGGGTCTCAAGGAAAGAAAGTGTGCTTGCGGTGAAAAAGAAGAAGAAAAGATCCCCGCAATGATGCACAATATGGTTGAGGTAGTAGCTGAATATATTGCTCCCACCTGCACAGCAAACGGACAGAGAGTTTACAAGTGTGATACAAAGCACAGCGGCGTTGTTTGCACATATACACTCACAGTTGAACTTCCCATGATTGCTCATGCACTCGACACAAAGGTTACAAATGCAAAATGCGAAGTTGCAGGCAGCGTAGTAACAACCTGCACAAAGTGCGAAACAGTTAATATTGTAACACCGATTCCTGCAATGGGTCACGCATGGGATGAAGGCAAGGTGACAACAGAGGCTTCCTGCACAACAGCAGGCGAAATAACCTTCACTTGTAAGCACGATGCAAGTCACACCTACACTAAGCCCATCGAAAAGAAACAGCATAATTTCGTTGCAGGCGAAGAAGTACCTGCTACCTGCACAGAAAACGCATACATTCCTTATGACTGTGAAAACTGCGAAGAAAGCTATGTAATCATCACAGGTGATGCTAAGGGTCACGAATATGTAATAGGTAAGTCAACTGCAACCTGCGAAGTAGCAGGAACAATCACAATTACATGTGATAATTGTGAAGAGATTATTGTTATTGCTGTTGATGCTCTCGGACATGATTGGGGCGCAGGTAAAGTTATCAATCAGCCTACCTGCTTAGCAGAGGGTACTATTGAATATGAGTGCTCAAGATGCGGCGGTAAGAAGACAGATAAGCTCGATAAGGTCGACCACGATTATACAACAGTTACAAATCAGGCATCTTGCACAGAAGACGGCTCAGTAGTAAGTACTTGTAAGTATTGTGGTGATGTTATAACAACCGTTATTCCTGCTAAGGGTCACACATGGGCAGATACACCTGAATCAACAGTACCTGCTAAGTGTGAAGAAAAGGGTAGTGCAACCTATAAATGTGAAAACTGCGGTGAAACAAAGACAACTGAAATTCCTGCACTCGGTCACGTTTATGAGGCTAAGGAAACTGTAGCTCCCACCTGCAAAACAAGCGGATACACAGTTTATGTTTGTAAGAATGATGCAAGTCATACATACAATGTTTATGATGCTTCAAAGCCTGCTGTACCTCACGAGTTCAGTGCTTGGACAGTAGTAGAAAATGCTACTCAGGATACAGACGGTCTTGAGAGAAGAACATGTGTTTGCGGCGAGGTAGAGGAAAAAGTAATTCCTGCTATGAAGCATAATATGGTTGTTGTTTCAACCGAGGATGCAACATGTACTGCAGAGGGCAAGATAGTATATGAGTGTCAGACAGAACACGACGGTGTTGTTTGTAACTATACACTTACAGTTGTCACTTCAAAGATTGCTCACTCACTTAAGACAACAGTTACACCTGCAACCTGTGAAACAGCAGGTAGTGTAGTAACAACCTGCTCGGCTGAAGACTGCACTGCAGTTAATGAAACAACTGTTCTTCCTGCACTCGGTCATAAGTATGTAGGTAGTGTTACAACACCTGCAGGTTGCGAAACTGAGGGTGAAATGACATACACCTGTCAGAATGATGCTGAGCATACCTACACCGAGGTTATTCCCGCTAAGGGTCATAGCTATACTCCCAAGCTTACTGCTCCCACCTGCACAGCAGCAGGCTACACAACATACACCTGCGCTTGCGGTGACAGTTATGTGGATGATGAAGTACCTGCACTCGGTCATAACTTCGGCAGCTGGAAAAATGTCGGCAATGATGAAGTGCATCAGCGTTCCTGCTCAAGATGTAGCGAAGTTGAAAGCGAAGCACACAGATGGGATGACGGCAAGGTAATAGTAGAACCCTCATATGATAATGAAGGACAGACACTTTATACCTGCGGTATCTGCGGTGATACCAAGATTGAAGGTATTGATGCTGATGTTGACGACAATGCTCCCACAGGTAAAATCAAGTGGAACGCAACTCTCTGGAATGATTTCCTGAGCATTATCACCTTCGGCACATATGTAAATTATGATGTGGTGCTTGAAATCACGGCTGAAGACGCTGAAACAGGCGTAAAGAGCATTGAATATTTCGTTTCAGATAAGGCACTTACTCTTGATGAGGTGAAGGCTCTTACAAATTGGTCAGCATATGACAGTGCAAATAAGCTTACAGTGCCGGCAGTTGATGCTTCAAATGTTGTGGTTTATGCTAAGCTTACAGATAATAAGGGTAATGTGGCATATCTCAGCACAGACGGTATCGTATTTGACACTACTGCACCCGTACTCAGTATCAAGGCTGACAAGGGCAATGCACAGACTGATGTTTACTGCTCAAATGTAACAATTGAAATTGTTGATGCTAACATCAGCTACGCAATTTATGACGGCAAGACAGTTGCTCTTACAACAGATAAGTTCTTCTGCAACGAAGTTGGTACACACACAGTTACCGTCTTTGATAAGGCAGGTAACAGCACTGAAATCACATTCACAATCAATGACGTCCACACCTGGACCGAGGCGCCTCTTGATGATGAGTCCAACCTTAAGAGTGAAGCTACCTGTGATGATAAGGCAGTTTACTATGCAGCTTGTTCCGTCTGCGGCGAGCTTGATATGAACACAACCTTCGAGTACGGTGATGCTCTCGGACACAATTATGTCGGTACCGTAACAACTCCCGCAACTTGCGAGGAAGACGGCGTAATGACATATATCTGTCAGAATGACGGCAGCCATACTTATACAGAGGCTATTTCTGCAACAGGTCACACAGCAAACGAAGCTGTTCAGGAAAACACTGTTGACGCTAAGTGCGAAAAGGACGGCTCATATGACATGGTTGTTTACTGCGGTGTATGCGGTAAGGAACTCAGCAGAACATCACACATTATCCCCGCAATCGGACATGACTACGAGGGTACTGTTACAAAGGCTCCCACATGCACCGAAGACGGCGTAATGACATATGTATGTAAGAATGACAGCACACATGCTTATTCAGAGATAATAGATGCACTTGGTCACACAGATGAAAATTATGACTGCATTTGTGAAGTTTGCGGTGAAAAGTGCTGTAAGGAAACAGATCTTTATATTGACAGCACTCAAGCAGTTGAACCCAGCTGCACGAAGCCCGGCAGAGCGGTACTCAGATGTGACAACTGCAGACGCGAGGATATAACAGTTATTCCCGCACTGGGTCATAAAGAGGTTGTAACATATTATGATGCAACCTGCAGTGAGTTTGCTTATAAGATAATTACATGTGCAAAATGTAACGCTCTTAATGAAAAGATTTACACCGATAATGTATATACACCTCACTCAGTTGTAGTTATCCCTGAAAAGCCTGCCACATGTGTAACAGACGGCCACACTGCTTATGAGAGATGTGTAACTTGCGGTAAGGTAACAGAGTCTAAGATTCTCTATAAAGAAGATGTTCCTCATGTTGATAAAGACGGTAACGGCAAATGCGATGTTTGTGACGGTCAGTTCTTCACAGATACAAAGACCTGTAACTGTCTGTGTCACGGCACAGGAATTAAGGGCTTCCTTTATAAGATCGCTCTGTTCTTCTGGAAGATCTTTAAGATGAACAAGTCCTGCGCTTGCGGAAATGTACACTATTGATAATGTAAAAAGCTCCCTTTGGGAGCTTTTTATACATATGGGGGTAGTATTGAATAAAAGAGTACACTTGAAATAGTTTCTATTATCTTAGCAACAAATGTTTCAGGGTTGTATCATTTGCTCTGAAGGGATTGACTAAGCCTCTTAACTGTGTTAATATTATATTAACAAATAAGAAAGGAGATAAAGCTTATGTTAGTTATTCTTGCAGCACTTTCAGATGTAGTTTATTTCATTAAAAAGTTCTTTGATGATATTCTTGCAAAAATTACAGCTTGATATATTTGCAATATAATAAACGGCAGGGTCTGTTAAATACAGTCCCTGCTGATTTTTTGCTTCTTATTCAATGTCTTGTGTCGTCAGAATATTTTTCGCAATATCTTGCCTGGAAAGAAGGCTCTTCACCTCCGGCATAAAGGTGACTTAAATCTCCATATTGTATGCAGGTAAAAATAGCTTTGCCTTTCTCTCTTTCCTGAGTTGCAAGGCGTGTAACAGAAGTGGGGAGTGCCACAAAGTTATGCCACATAATCATAGGTGAAACACTGAAAATATGAGAGAGAATAACAGCTTCAACACCGAAGTGGCAGAAGAGAACGATTACATCTGAATTTTCTTCTTTAACCTCGTAAATTCTGCCTTTATGAACATATCCGTGTTTTGCAAGAAGCTCGTCGATACCCTCGCAAACCTGCTTATAATGGCGTATTACATCGCCCTTTTTCATAAGGGGGACTTTGTGCCAGTCATCGTAGGAATAGTACTCCTTGTAAGCCGTCCAATATGAGGGAAGTCTGTCCCAACAAGAGGTTTTCATAAAAGGATTTTTCTTAACTTTGCCTCTGAATTCGTGAAGCCAATCGAGAGTTTCAGCTTCACGGTTTAGTCTTGTAAGAGTGTAGGAGGCTGTTTTCTGCGCTCTTCCCATTGGGGAGCAATAGAAAGCTTTTACATTGAGTTTACAAAGTCTGTCAGCAAGCAGTCTTGCTTCGCGTATACCTTTATCCGTTATGCTGTCGTGGACATAGTCAGGATCAGCGTGGCGTACAATTAATATTTCCATAGATACCCTCCCTTTCGTATGAATCTGATTGAATTATAGCATTGGCATCAAATAAAATCAACTCCCTGTAATCGAGGGAGTTGACAAATAGGTTTTTATTCTGCAGTTTTCTGTGAAATAGTGGTTGCACCCGGTGAAATAACACCTATGTAGCTCTTGCCGGGGTTAACCTGAAGCTCATTGCCTGCTTCGTCGAAAACTACTATGCTTGCATCTTCAGTTGATTTAATCCAGGTGATTTTCTGTGCCTTGCCTCTTGAAATGTAGAAGCCTGTGCCGCCATGCCAGTCAAGCTCAATAAGCTTACCGCCCTTATAGTTATGCACATCAGTTTCAAGCACAAAGACATTGGTAAAGTTAAGCTGTTTGTTTTCCTTTGAGTCCATATGAGCTTTGCCGCAGTGATCTTTATAGTAGGTTTTTGTTTTGCTGTTATAGGTGAAGGTGCTGTTATAATAAACCGAATATTTCATGTGTACCTTATCAGCTGTTATTGTGCCGTCAGCCTTGGGTGCATCCTCACTTCTGAAATTGAAAACATTTACGTCTTTGTCTTCAAGATAATCAGTACGCACCTCATGCTTTTTCAGCAATTCGGGAATGCCCTTGCCGTTAACATAAGCTGTATGCTCACTGCTGTATTTTTTAAGTCTGTCGGCGTCTCTGCCGAAAACAAGGGAGTCAGGATTCTGATTGCCGTCAAAGTAGTCGATGCCGATACGCTTGAGTGTGGGAGTGGCAAGACTTTCGTTGCTGCCGAAGCAGAAATAAATTGCATCAAATCCGTGAGCAAAAATGGGGTAGTAATAGCGGCAGCTTCTTACGGAGCAAATCTTGGGTACCTTTGTCTGGTCACCGTAAAGAGCCATAAGTCGGGTTATGCCACCCTCTACCAATACCTCAAAAATGATATCAGCTTTATATATGCCGTATTGGGGAAGTGATGCCTTGATATTGTTGACCATAACTGCAACGGGTCTTTTGCCTGCTGCAGCCTCACTCAGACCGCTTTTGCCTGTGAGACGGTTATAATAAACAGGCTTGACCTCTTCGGTGGTAGTTGCCTCTGTAGTGCTTGTTGTGGTTTCTTGGTTATCGGGCTTATCTGTGCAACCGCTAAAAATAGTGGCAATTATAATTATAAGACTTATAACAGTAAATAAATGCTTCTTCATATTGTTTTTCCTTTCATAGGGGAGAGAGTTTTACTGTCTATTAGTATATCACTAAAAAGGTGTTTTTTCAACAAAATTCGGGGAAAATGGAAAAATTTTTCTTGTGCATTCAGTCTGTGCCGGGGCGGCTCCACACAAGCAACTGAAGGCTGCTTGTCACCGGACCCTATAGGTGTCCGGTGTGCCGGATTTCATCCGGCAGTGGAGCCGCCTTACCGCAGACTTACTGCAAAAAATAAGACCTGCGGCAAAACGCCTGCAGGTCACTATTATCAGCCTGTCATCTTCTCTTGCTTGACCTTGTGGTCGATAATATGTCTTGAAGCAAGCTCACGGTGAACCTCTTCAAGGGAGATGCTCATCTCGTTCATCAGCACCATTACATGATAAGCAAGGTCTGCAATTTCATAGATAGTCTCTTTCTTATCGTCAGCCTTGGCTGCTATGATAACTTCAGTGCATTCCTCGCCGACTTTCTTGAGAATCTTGTCAACACCCTTCTGAAAAAGATAGGTGGTGTATGAGCCTTCGGGTAAGGTAGCCTTTCTGTCTTTAAGGAGTGCATCAAGACCTTCAAGTGAAAACTCATTTAATTCTTCGCTGTGCCACAATTCTTTTGTAAAGCAGGAGTCTGTACCTTCGTGGCAGGCGGGACCGTCTTTTTCAACCGCAACTGTAAGCGCGTCCTTATCACAGTCAGCAGTGATTGACACGATATGCTGATAGTTGCCGCTTGTTTCGCCCTTTAGCCAGAGTTCCTGACGGGAGCGTGAATAGAAGCAGGTCAGTCCTTTTTCTATTGAAATTTCAAGGCTTTCACGGTTCATATAGGCAAGAGTAAGCACTTTTTTGGTTATTGCATCAACCACGATAGCCGGGATAAGACCTTTATCGTCAAATTTAAGCTCGTTAATATCGAAATTTACCATTGTTATAACCTCACATTTATGTTGTTATCCTGAAGAAGCTTCTTCAGGTCTTTTATTTCTACTTCGCCAAAGTGGAATATGGAAGCTGCAAGACCTGCGTCGATGTCGGGGATTTCCTTGAAAAGTGTGACGAAATCCTCAGCACAGCCCGCACCTCCCGAAGCAATTACAGGCACATTTACTGCCTCGCAGACAGCTTTAAGCATTTCAAGGTCAAAGCCTTTTTTCACGCCGTCAGTGTCAATTGAGTTGACAACAACCTCACCTGCGCCCATATCAACACAGCGCTTAATCCAAGAAATTGCTTCCATGCCCGTGTCTTCTCTGCCGCCCTTTGCAAAGACGTGGAAAACGCCGTCAACGCGTTTGATATCGCAGGAAATAACCACACACTGATTGCCGTAAAGTCTTGCTGCCTGGCTTATCAGGTCAGGGTTTCTGATAGCACCTGAGTTTACGCTGACCTTGTCTGCACCGCATTTGAGTACGCGGTCAAAGTCTTCCACAGTGTTTATGCCACCGCCCACCGTCAGGGGAATGAATATCTTTGAGGCCACTTCTCTGAGTATGTCGGTGAAAAGCTGCCTACCCTCAGCACTTGCGGTTATATCATAGAAAACAAGCTCGTCAGCACCGCATTTGCTGTAATATTCACCAAGCTCAACGGGGGAGGACACATCATTGAGATTTTGGAAGTTAGTGCCTTTGACAACTCTGCCGTTTCTTACATCGAGGCAGGGGATAATTCTTTTAGTAATCATTTTGCTGCCTCCACTGCTTCTTTAAGGTCAACGGCACCTACATAGTATGCCTTGCCGAGAATAGCGCCGTAAAGGTTCATTTCTCTGAGTGCCTTGATATCGTCAAGACTTGATACACCGCCTGAGGCGACTATATTCATTGGGTATTTTTCTGAAAGGTATTTATAAAGCTCACGGTTTGTACCCTGCATAGCACCGTCTTTTGATATATCGGTGCAGATAACAGTTTTCACGCCGATATCTGCAAGGTGCGCGAAAAATTCGTCAGCGGTAAGGGCGCTTTTTTCTGTCCAGCCCTTAATGGCAACATAGCCGTCTTTCAGGTCAACACCAACAGCAATTGCTTCTTTGTATTTGCTGACCGTTTTTCTGAGAAAATCGTCATCCGTTACGGCAGCAGTACCGAGAATAACTCTTGTAACGCCAAGGTCAATATACTTCTTAACAGTTTCCTCGTCGCGGATGCCTCCGCCGATTTCTACTGCAAGGTTAGTGTATTCCACAACCTTACGCACCTCGTCAATATTGGGCGTTGTGCCGTTTTTTGCGCCTTCAAGGTCAACCATATGAATGAAGGTAGCACCGCATTCCTCAAACTTGCGCGCAATTTCAATAGGGTTGTTGCTGTAAACCGTCATCTCGTTATAGTCGCCCTTATAAAGACGCACAGCCTTTTTATCATATAAATCAATAGCAGGTAAAATCAGCATATCAGTTTTCTCCAATCTCACAGAATCCGCGAAGGATATTAAGTCCTACATCGCCGCTTTTTTCGGGGTGGAACTGACAGCCGTAAATGTTATCCTTCCACACAGAGGCAGTGAAGTCTATACCGTACTCTGCCGAAGAGGCACATTCTGTTATATTTTTCTGAGCAAAGTATGAGTGTACGAAATAGACGTGGTCACCGTCCTTCAGATATTTAAAAAGGGGGCAGTCCTTCTTTTCAAGTTTCAGAGCATTCCAACCGATGTGAGGAATTTTAAGCTCACTTTCGAGCTTGCCCTCAAAGGGGAGTATGTCGGCATCGATAAGTCCCAGACCCTCATGACAGCCGTATTCGAAGGAATGCTTGAAAAGGAGCTGCATACCGAGGCATATGCCCATAAGAGGCTTGCCCTTGGCAGTTTCTTCAAGGACTATTTTGTCAAGTCCGCTGTCACGGAGCTTTTTTGCAGCATCCTCAAAGGCACCAACACCGGGAAGTATAATTTTATCAGCTTTTCTTATGGTGTCCGCGTCACTTGTTATAACCGCATCGGCACCTATTGCCTTGAAGGATGACACAAGTGAAAAGAGGTTTCCTACGCCGTAGTCAATAATTGCAATCATTACAATACTCCCTTTGTTGACGGAATAACGTCTTTATTGTTTTCATCGATTGAAACAGCCTGCTTCATTGTTCTTGCAAAGCTTTTGAAGGTACCCTCAATAATGTGGTGTGAGTTAGTGCCTGCAAGTTGCTTTATGTGAAGTGTAACACCTGCGTGACGGACAAATGCTTCAAAGAATTCCTGAGCGAGTTCGGTGTCGAAATCACCGACCTTTTCGGTGGGAATGTGCAGGTCATAATAAAGTCCGCTTCTGCCTGAAATATCGGCCGCAGTGAGAATAAGGCTTTCATCCATGGGCAGAATAAAGCTGCCGTAACGGGTAATGCCCTTCATATCACCGAGAGCTTCTTTAAAAGCGTCGCCGAGACAGATAGCAATATCTTCGGCTGTGTGGTGATAGTCAACCTGAGTGTCACCCTTGCATGTCACATTAAGCGTGAAATCACCGTGTCTTGCAAAGAGAGTGAGCATATGGTCAAGAAAACCGCAGCCTGTGTCGATAGTGCTTTCTCCCTTTGAAAGTGCAAGGAAAAGCTTTATGTCTGTTTCTTTTGTTGTTCTAATAATTTCAGAGCTTCTCATAGTCTTAAACTCCTTTAACAATTTCTTTCATCACCTTCACGAGTGTTTCCATTTCCTCACGTGAGCCTATAGTGATTCGGTTATAGTCTTTTATTCTTTCGTCGGTGAAATGTCTTACAAGTATGCCTTTTTCACGAAGCAAGCTATATATATCTTCACCGCTTATCCTTTCGTGCTTTGCAAAGATAAAGTTGGTTTTTGAGCTGAGCACTTCAAATCCGAGAAGAGAAAGAGCATCGGCAGTGTACTCTCTGGTGTCTGCTATTTTTTTGCAGTTAGCCATATAGTAGCTATTCTCTGCCATAGCGGCCACGCCTGCCTTTTGTGTCAGGCGGTTGATGTTATAGGGGTTGGTGGAATACTTTATTTTTTCAAGGTCTTTTATAAGCTCTTCATTGGCAAAGCAGTAACCAAGTCTTGCACCTGCAAGGCTGTATGCTTTGGAGAAGGTGCGGCAGACGATAAGGTTGTCATACTTGCTTATAAGCTCATAGCAGGAGGTGCCGCCGAAATCTATGTAAGCCTCATCAATAAGCACAACATTGTCTTTGTTTGAAGCTATAATCTCCTCAATATCATCTTTGCTCATTTCAATGCCCGTGGGGGCGTTGGGGTTTGCAATAACGGTGAATTTGCCCGTATTCATATATTTATTCTTGTCTATGGTGAAATCCTCTTCAAGGGGTACCATAGTTTTTTCTATGCCGTAAAGGTCACAGAAAACCTTATAGAAGCCGTAGCTTATCTCAGGGAAAATTGCACCGTTTATGTTGCCGTAAAGCATAAATGAGAAGTTGAGAATTTCATCGGAGCCGTTGGAAACGAATACATTTTTGCTGTCCACTGCGTAAACCCGGGCAATTGCCTTTTTAAGTGCACTGCTTTCAGGGTCGGAGTAAAGACGAAGGTCAGACACCTCATCACTGTTTATTGCCTTTATAACTGAAGGCGAAGGGGGATAGGGTGATTCGTTTGTGTTGAGTTTTATGTACTTTTTATCCTTGGGCTGTTCACCCGGCACATACTCCTTTAAAGGAGCAAATGCACTGTCTATATATTTACTCATTATAATTCCTCAAATCTTATTGTTGCACTCTTGCCGTGGGCTGTAAGTCCCTCTTTATTTGCAAAGAAAGCAACATCCTTATAAACTTCTTTAAGAGCGTTTTCCGTGTAGTAGGTAAACTGTGATTTCTTTACGAAATCGTCAACGCCGAGGGCGCTTGAAAATCTGGCAGTACCGCTTGTGGGAAGTGTATGGTTGGGACCTGCATAATAGTCGCCGAGAGCCTCGGGACAGTATCTGCCCATAAAGATTGAGCCTGCATGCTTTATGCTGTCAAGATAGTCAAAGGGATTATCAAGGCACAGCTCAAGATGCTCGGGAGCTATTTCATTTGCAATTTCAATGCCTGAGGTTATATCCTCGGCAACAATGATTTTGCCGTTGTTGTCTATTGATGCTCTTGCAATTTCTGCTCTTTCAAGCAGGGGGATCTGCTTTTCAAGTGATGCTGAAACTTTTTCGGCAAGCTCTATGCTGTCAGTTACAAGCACTGCAGAAGCATTCTTATCGTGTTCAGCCTGAGAAAGAAGGTCTGCGGCAACAAAGTCGGGATTTGATTTGCCGTCGGCAAGAACAAGAATCTCACTGGGGCCTGCAATCATATCGATTGATACCATACCGAAAACCTGGCGCTTTGCTTCAGCAACGAAGGCATTACCGGGGCCTACTATTTTATCAACCCTGGGTACTGTTTCAGTGCCGTATGCAAGGGCTGCAACTGCCTGAGCGCCGCCGACTTTAAAAATACGGTCAACGCCTGCAATCTTAGCTGCAGCAAGAATAACGGGATTCACCTTGCCGTCCTTTGACGGGGGAGTAACAATTGAAATTTCCTTGCAGCCTGCAATTTTAGCAGGTACGCTGTCCATAAGCACCGTTGAAGGGTAAGCCGCAGTGCCGCCGGGTACATAAAGACCGACCTTTTCAATGGGAGTAATCTTCTGACCGGTAACAACGCCGTTTTTCTCGTTGATGATGAAGCTTGTCTTAACCTGCTTTTCGTGGAATTTTCTTATGTTTTCTTCGGCTGTGCGAAGTATTCTGAGAAACTCCGGCTCAACGGCATTGAAGGCTTCTTCTATTTCTTCCTCAGTTACCTCAAGGGATGTAAGCACTGCCTTGTCGAATTTCTCACAGTATTCAAAAAGAGCTTTGTCACCGTTTGCTTTTACGTTTTCGATTATGCTGCTGACTATGTCGCTTACATCAACAGTGTCAGCCATTCGTGAAAAAATCTCACTGTTTTCCACTTCGCCGTATTTATAAATCTTAATCATTGTTTTCCCTCACGAGCTTTCCGAGAGCAGCGGCAATTTCGCTGATTTTCTCTCCTTTGAATTTGAATGATGCTTTATTTGATATGAGCCTTGCTGATATGGGTACTATTGTTTCAATAGGCTCAAGGTCGTTTTCATAAAGAGTTTTGCCTGTTTCAACTATATCCACAATAACATCACTAAGACCGAGAATGGGTGCAATTTCTATTGAGCCGTTAAGGTGGATGATATCAATATCGCGGCACTTTTCGTTATAGAATTTCTGAGCAATATTTGAAAACTTGGTAGCAACCCTGAGGGTTTCCGAAGGGTTGTCACGGAAGTCCTTTTTAGCTGCCACTGCCATACGGCACTTGCCTATTTTAAGGTCCAGAAGCTCATAAACATCGGGAGAATACTCAAGAAGAATATCCTTGCCTGCAACGCCTATGTCAGCTGCGCCTCTTTCAACATATATGGCAACGTCTGAGGGCTTAACCCAGAAATAACGCACGCCCACTTCTTCGTTTTCAAATATGAGCTTACGGTTGTTTTCTTTTATAGAGGGACATTCATAGCCCGACTGTTCAAACATGGCATAAACCTTTTCGCCAAGTCTTCCCTTGGGAAGAGCAACGTTAATATACTCCATCAGGCACCCTCCAATCCGTTTTTGCTGAGCTTCATAAGTGTTTTATATCTTATACTGCTGTCAAGCTCACTGAGTACGATAACGCTGAAGCCGTTTTCTGAAAGTGACTCAACAGTCTTTATAATCTGTGATGCGGGAGTTATTTCGTCTCTGAGAATAACAAAGTCATAGTCATACTGTGAAACCTCTCTGCCGTGTCTTTCAAGAGCGTCAAGATAAACCGCAAATCCAACTGCACCTGAGGTTTTACCCATTTTTTTCATAAGCTTGTCA
The DNA here is from genome assembly GCA_045534675.1 of Acutalibacteraceae bacterium. Lineage (GTDB taxonomy): Bacteria > Bacillota > Clostridia > Oscillospirales > Acutalibacteraceae > UBA6857. The sequence continues at coordinate 11,672 of JAZSKE010000036.1, read as the reverse complement.
TACTGACCGCCTGAAAGTACGCTTGTAGGTATGCCGTAAATATAACCCTTGAAGACAAGTCCGCTGTAATAGCTTGTGTCGTTGACAATGGAGAAATCTATTCTCAGCTTATTCATAAGAGAAAGCTCTTCGGCACTGCGGATAATCTCTAAAAACTCACCGAGAGCAATATCCGACTTTTCGCTGATGCCCTTGAAGGCGTTTTCAACATCGTCACTGCTTTTATATGCGGACATAAGCTTTGAAATTATATCATAAGCGGCCTGTGTGATATTTCCTTTCTGGAATAAAGATGTGATTTCATCAGGGCTTTTATTCTGAATGCTCTCAAGTACTCTGCCTTTTACATCTTCGGTGAGATTGCACTCTTTAATAAGTGAAGACACAAGGCCCGCATGAGCTATATCAATGATGTAATTTTCGTCAATACATGAGAGGCTCAGGGCAGCGAGATAAAGTACCTCACAAATATCGTAAATGCCCACATCGCCTATGCACTCAAGACCTGTCTGATTGATTTCCTTGAAGGAGTGGGAAGCGTTTGAAATACGGTAAACATTTTCGTTATAGTAAAGCTTTTCAACAACGCCTTTTTTATCCCGTGCATTCTTTATAATTGAAAGTGTAACGTCGGGCTTGAGGGCAAGAAGTCTGCCGTTAGTGTCAGTGAAGGTGATAATGCCGTCACTGATAAGGAAGTCTTTGTTTCTTACATAGAGGTCATATTCCTCAAACTTGCTCATTTTGAAGCGTGAATAGCCAAAGCGTCTGTAAAGTGAACGAAGGCTGTAAACTGCCTTTTCATCGTTTCTGAGTATATTTTCATTAAGCATGGTAAATTATCCTTTCTTGTTGAGCTTATCCAGTGCGGTTTTATAGCCGCCGCTGCCGTAATTGACACACTTGCCCACACGGCAGATAGTGGCAGTGCTGGCACCTGTGAGCTTGTTGATTTCAACATAGCTTTTGCCTTCGCAAAGGAGCTTTGCAACCTCTAAGCGCTGAGCAATTGATGTAAGCTCCTGAATAGTGCAGACATCGTCAAAAAAGTTTTTGCACTCCTCTTTATTTTCAAGGGAGAGTATGGCTTCAAAGAGTTTGTCTATGGCTATTGTATCGTTTCTATTCATAGTTTATTACTCCATTCATTTTAGCGTAGCAGTATTCTAACACATCAGCGCGCTAAAGTCAACAGCTTTTTGCCATTATTTTTAGTTTTTTGCCGGTATGGGAGAGGTGCATATCTTAATCTTCTGTTACCGAAAACTTTGCCGAAAAAAGTTGACAGCGGGGGAATATAGTGCTATATTAAAGGCACAACAAAAACAGAGTAGATTTGTGCGCGCTACAGTGCCTTAAAGACGGGGAGTTGCTTTGAGGACGAAAAGCCTTTCGCTTGCGGTGCATAAATCGCATCCCGCTGTGACTGATAGATATAACCTCTATTTTTCACCTTGTGGGATAGGGGCGACACTTCATAAGGATGTTAAGCCTTAAAATTTGCTATTTTTGCGAACAACTGCGTTAAAAATGCTCGGAATCCGCAAGGATTCCTGTGCTTTTCGCCTTGTTCTTCATCAAAACTATCTGAATTTTAAGGTGTGAAACAGTTTTTATTGAGATATTTTTCGTTTAAAGGAAATGATAAAACTCCCGTAATACTCGCGTATTTCGGGAGTTTTTTGTAATGTTTAAGCGGAAAAGAACCAATAAAAACCTTAACTTCCTTATGAAGTGGCGCCCGAAGGAGGTTTTTATTATGCAAAAGAAAAACGAAGACAAAATCTTCACCCTCACTTGTCTTGCACTTCTCACTGCCATGCAGATAGTTATTGCAAGGTTTTTAGCCATTCCCGTTACTGAAAGCATACGCTTTTCCTTCTCCTTTATTCCCGTTGTTATTGCCGCAAGACGCTTCGGCATCTTAGGCGGTGTGCTGGTTTACGGTCTTGGAGATTTCCTCGGTGCCATGATATTCCCCACGGGCGGAGCATATTTTCCCGGCTTTACTCTTACCTCTGCCATATCGGGTCTCATCTACGGTTTGTACCTTGCCAAAAAGAGCGGTGCTGTGCGTATAGTTTTAAGCGTGCTTACTTCTCAGATTTTATGCACCCTTTTAATGAACAGCTATTGGGTGTCAACTCTTTACGGCAGTGACTTCGGCGCAGTGTTTCTCTCAAGAGTACCTCAAAGTGCAATTATGACAGTTCTGCAGATTATTTTTATGGTACCCTTCCTTGAAAAAATCTGTAATGTTATCAAGCTTCCCCACAGATAAAATGTTACAAATATAACGGAAAAACTTACTTTCTTAAGGTTTTCTTACAATATATTCCCCTTTATTGACAAGGCTTTTTTCCTCTTTTATACTGTTATCACACAGGAGGAAAGGAGCTTTTGTTTTATGAATAAGAAAATGATTTTTTACGCTATGACGGTTTTTGTTCTTGGCTTTGCCGTAGCATCCCTTTTTGCTGATCATAGCGATTACTATAATAAATATGAGGATTATAAATACGGCTTCATTCCTTACTATTCCACAATTGACAAAAAATGCTCAGATAAAGACAGAGAAACGGCTGAAAATATAGTTGCACTTGCAGGCGAGATAATGACGGATATAAAATCGGAGGTTGCCGACGAAGCAGGTGAGCTGAAGATGTATTCACTTAAAAGTGCCGAGGCTGAGCGGGTGGAGGCGAAGATTAATCTTATCACCGCATCCTTCACGTTTTCCAATGGCTATATGTGGGTGGAATATACTCAGGAAATTTTTGACGGGAATGACAACAAGCTGGAAGAAAAAGAAAGGCTTGCTTATTGGAAACTGAAAAAAACAAACGGCTTATGGAAAGTGGTAAAAATAAAAGAGGTCGAGGTGTGAGGATGTTGCTTGTCCCAAAAGGACAGGCAACATTTTTTCTCAAAATCCTTGAAATAAGAGTTGCCATATGATAAAATATAAATAATTGCATATATCTGTAGTTTCAGATACAACTTTATATAAAACAGATGAAGAAAATATATGGGAGTGAATTATTTATGAAATGCGGTTTTTGCGGTAATGAACTTGAACACGGTGCTGAAATCTGTCCGAATTGCGGTATGATAATATCCCTTGGTGACGAAGGCGCATCTGAAAACGATAAGGTTGTGGAATCTGTCTATAATGTCTTCAAAAGCAATGTGACAGACGGTGACCGTGAGGCAGAAAAAGCCCAGGAGCTTGAAGCCGATCCCACAGAAGAAAAGGTGGAGTTTGTTATGAGTCTGCCTGAATTTGACGAAGCATCCGAGCCTATAAAAGAAGAGGCAGCTCCTGCTACGGACGCGTCAGAGCCTGAGGTGCAGGAAAATTTTGCTCCCGCCGAAGCAGTTCAGGATGATTTTGATATTGATATGACCCTTCCCGAAATGGAAGAGGTTCCCTTGCCGGGAACTCTTTCAGGTGAAGGCATAACCCAAGAGGCTTATTCAGTAAGTGCAGATGTGCCTGCCGAGGAAACTCCTGTGGCAGCCGAAGAAGCTGTAGCTGAAGAAGTTCCTGCACAAGCAATTGAAGAGAATGAGGCAGAGGAAATTGCTCAGGTAGTTGAAGAAGAACCCGAGGAAGAGATTGTTCAGCCTGAAGAAAAGCTGGAAATCAGAGTGCCTGAAAGCAACTATATCTATGCCGAATATGACGACTACGGCAAAACCGAAAGTGAAGAGGTTAAGCAGGAAAAAAATCAGAAAAATGCCGAGGCAAAGAAAAACCTTGATATGATTTCTCCTGATGAGAAGAAAAAGCCCAAGGCTAAAAAGAAGAATAAGAAAAAGGGTATTGACGGCATAAAAATAGAGGCAGTTCTCGGTGTGGCAATTGCTCTTATAGTTATTCTTTTCGGCTGTGCATATGCAGTTAAAAACGATATGATTCCTGTTCTCGGTGAGCTTTTCGGTGATGATACAACAACCACTCAGCAGGCAGAAGAATCCACTGAGCCTGAAGAAGATGAAACCACAGAAGAAGCTACTACAGAGGAAGTTACAACTGAAGAGGTAACTACCGAGGAAGCAACAACTGAAGAAGTTACAACAACTGAGCCTGTAACTACCGAGGCTCCCGAAACTACAACAGAAAAAGAAACTACAACAAAAGAGACAACCACAAAAGAAACCACAACAAAGCCCACTACAACTAAACCGACTACAACCAAGCCTACTACTACAAAACCCACAACAACAAAACCTACAACAACTAAACCGACTACTACAAAACCCACCACAAGACCCTCAACAACAAGACCGACTACAAGACCTTCAACTGCCAAACCCTCAACAACAAAGAATCCTTACGGTATTAACGATGTAAAGGTGAAATTGCCGGCAAGCTATTTTTCAAAGAGCTACACTGCCTATATTACTGCAGAGGGTGTTACTCTCAGAGCAAAGCCTGCTGCAAACGGAGAGAGAATCCTCTTCCTTTCAAAGGGTGCAGATGTAAAGGTGCTTGCAAAAGAAGGCGGCTTCTACTATGTAAAGAGCAACCGTTACGGTGTTTACGGTTGGGTAAGCGCAACCTATGTTGCAAATGAAAGACCTCAGACTGAGGCTTCAACGGTCAAGGGAACTGTGGCACCTGATAAGAAGTACGACACAGTTGTTACAAAATATACAATCAACGGACTTAACATCAGAAAGGGTCCCGGCACAAACTATGATGTAATCGGACTTATTCCCATCAGCTATCCTGTGAAGGTCATCGGCTATAAGTCAGGTGTTTCAGGTTGGGTTTACGTTCAGGATACAACCTACGGCTACACAGGCTGGGTAAGTACAGCATATATCAAATAAGGTGAGAAAAAACGGAGGAGATATATTATGATGACATTAACAACACGTTGGGCAGAAGAAGCTATGTGCGATATGCCCCATAAGGAGTATCCCAGACCTCAGATGGTGAGAGATAACTGGGTATGCCTTAACGGTATGTATGATTTTGCTATTACAGACGATGACATTCAGTGGTGTGAAGAATATAAAGAAGAAATCCGCGTACCCTTTGCAGTTGAAAGCTGTCTTTCAGGTGTATGCAAGAGGGTGGACGAGGATGAGCTTTTATGGTACAGAAAGAAGATAACCCTTCCCGAAGCATTCAAGGGCAAGAGAACACTTCTTCACTTCGGTGCTGTTGACTGGGACTGCAAGGTTTATGTCAACAAAAAAGAAGTAGGCTCCCATTTAGGCGGTTACTGTCCTTTCTCTATTGATATCACCGACGCTCTCACTGAAGGCGAGAACGAGCTTGTTGTCAGAGTTTATGACCCCACAGATGAAGGCTGGCAAAACAGAGGCAAGCAGGCAAGCGAATCTCACGGCTTCTGGTACACCTCAACCTCAGGTATATGGCAGACCGTGTGGATGGAAGCGGTGAGTGAAAACTACATAGCTTCCTATAAGGCAACTCCCGATATCGACAAGGGTGTTATTGAAATTAAAACAGATGTTGTGGGCGAAGGCTCACTTAAAATAAAAATCTATGACGGCGACAGTATCGTTGCCGAAAAGGAAATCTCACAGAATGAAGCTGTGGCAGTACCCGGTATGAAGCTCTGGAGTCCTGAAAATCCCTTCCTTTACGATTTCGTTCTCGAGCTTTCAAAGGACGGCGAAATCACCGACAGCATCAAGGGCTACTTCGGCATGAGAAAATACAGCATCGGTGAATATGCAGGCTATAACAGACTTTTCCTCAACAACGAGCCTTATTTCCAGAAGGGTCTTCTTGACCAGGGCTACTGGTCAGATGGCGGTATGACACCTCCCACAGATGAAGCTATGATTTATGACATCGAAAAGATGAAGGATTTGGGCTTCAATATGCTTCGTAAGCACATCAAGGTTGAGCCTGCAAGATGGTATTATCACTGCGACAGACTTGGTATGCTGGTATGGCAGGATATGATAAGTGGCGGTAAGGCACTTAACCTTTTCCATGCAGGTGTTCTTCCCAACATTCACGGTGTACTTAATCCTATTGTTAATCTGACAAAGAACGACAACGCTTACAAGATTTTCAACAGAGATAAAATTGAATGGCGTCTTCAGTTTGAAGAAGAACTCTTTGAGATGATTGATTGCCTCTATAACTTCACTTCAATCTGCTGCTGGGTACCCTTCAATGAGGGTTGGGGACAGTTTGATGCTAAGCGTATAGGTGATGCAATAAAAGAAAAAGACCCCTCACGTTTCGTTGACCATGCAAGCGGTTGGTACGATCAGAAGGGCTGCGATTTCAGAAGTATGCACAAATATATTCTTCCCGTTATCCTTCCCAAGTATGACGGCAGACCTATTGTACTCAGCGAATTCGGTGGCTACAGCCAGAAGATAAAGGGTCACGTATGGAACTGGGAAAAGAGCTTCGGTTATCAGATGTATTCAAGCAAGGAAAAACTCACAAAGGCATACAGAAATCTCCATGAAAAGCAGATTATTCCCAACATAAAGAAGGGTCTTAGTGCAACAGTTTACACTCAGGTTTCAGACGTTGAATTTGAGGTTAACGGTATTCTTTCCTATGACCGTGAGCTTGTTAAGATTGATGAGGACACTCTCAGAGAGCTTAATGCAAAAATGACTTATTGATAAATCAGGAGGCCTCGTTTTTCGGGGCTTCCCCTTTTAGAATGAAAAGAGGTGTACTTAATGGCTGACAAGGGATACACTAAAATGAAGCTCCTTTATATCAAGGAGTTTCTTGAAAAAAACAGTGACGAGGAGCATCCCGTCAGTGTGGAGGATATAAATGCAATGCTTCTTTCCAAGGGTATTGAGTGTGAAAGAAAGTCAATTTATTCAGATGTTAAAACTCTCAAGGAAAGCGGAATGGACATTCTTTCAGTCAGACAGCCTAGGGCGGGGTACTGTGTATGCAGCAGAGATTTTGAGCTTCCCGAGCTGAGACTTCTCATTGATGCTGTTCAGGCTGCAAATTTTATCACTCCCAAAAAGACAAAAGAGCTTATCAAGAAGATAGGCACACTCTGCTCTGTTTCTCAGGCTAAAATGCTTGAAAAACAGGTGTATATTGAAAAGCGTGCAAAATGTTCAAACGAAGAAATATATTATAATATCGACATTATCAACAGAGCCATCCAGTCAGGCAAGCGCATAAGCTTCATCTATCAGAAAAGACAGCTTGACACTGCCGAAAACAAGGTGGTTACGGAGGAAAAGGAATTTTCCGTCAGCCCTTACGCTATGATATGGAGCAACGACCATTATTATCTCATAGCTAACAATCAGAAATATAATAACCTGATGCACACAAGAATTGACCGTATGAAGAAGGTTGAAATTCTTGAGGAAAGGGCAAGAAAATTCAGTGAGGTTTCACCATACACAAATTATTTTGACTCTGCCGACTATTCGGGTAAGATATTCAATATGTTCAGCGGTGACACTCAGACTTTGGAAATGCTTTGTGATAACTCAATGCTTGAAGAGATTGTAGATCGCTTCGGCAACAACGCTCTTATAAGAACGGGCGATGATGAAGAAAGATTTCTTCTGAGCACCAAGTGTGTTGTCAGCGAGGGGCTTGTGTCATGGATAATGCAGTTCGGCGGCAGACTTGAAGTACTCGAACCGACTTCGCTTCGCGAACAGGTGAAAACAAGGGCAAAGGAAATTGCGAAACTTTATAAATAAAATGAAAGTGGCTGTAAAAAAACGAAAGTTTTTTTACAGCCACTTTTTATCTCGGTTTATGCGGTCTGCACTTTTTTACAGCACCTTATTCAACCGTTTCTCTTGATCTGAAATTATATCCGTGGTCTTCCAGCTTTTTCATATTGCGAAGAGCATAGCCTGCGCCCTTTGCCGCGCAATGCTCGGGATCGGCTGCTCTGGTGACTTTGATGCCCAGACGCTCTGTCAGTTCCGTGTCAAGACCTGGCAGCTTTGCCACGCCCCCTGTTATGAGGATTCCTTCCGTGCAAATATCGGAATAAAGCTCAGGGGGAACCTGTTCGAGTACGGTAACAATGCCGTGGAAAATTTCATCCACATGGTCTTTCAGCACATTGTAAACCTCTGCAGTGCTGATTTCAAAGGTTCTGGGCATTCCTGTTATATAATCCTTGCCTGCGGCAAACATTTCAACCTCTTCAGTTCTCTTGTGGGCGCAGCCGACGGTGTGTTTGATTTTTCTTGCGGTCTGTGAGCCGATGTCGATTTCTTTGACTTTTCTGACATACTGAATTATAGCCTGATCCATGGCGTTGCCGCCTGTGCGCAGTGAAACATTGTGCGTTACGGTACCCATTGTAATAACAGCTATATCTGCCGTGCCTGCGCCTATGTCAATAACCATAACACCGTGAGGATAATCTATATCAAGACCTGCCCCCAGGGCTGAAATGATAGGTTCGTCGACAACGCAGACCTTGCCTGCTCCGCTTGTGCAGGCAGCTTCGGTAATAGCTTTTCTTTCAAGTGAAGTAACGCCGCTTGGCGCACTGATGAGAACATTGGGACGGAATATTCTGTTTTTGCATATGCCGTCAAGGAAGTGGGAAAGTATCTGAGCGGTTACGGTGAAATCTGAAACTACGCCGTCAGTCATAGGTCTTTTGAGAATAAGCGAATCCGGTGCCTTGTCAAACATTTCACCTGCCGCGTTACCTATTGCAATTACAGAGTCGTCATATGCGTCATAGCATATTGCGGTCATTTCGGAAAGAACAATGCCTTTGCCTTGCACGAAAACAGTTACCGTGTCGGTACCAAGGTCTATTCCTATATTTATTCCGGGCATTGTTGTCACTTCCTTTTTCTTTGATATATTACTTAATTCTACCTATTTTTTATTTTTTTGTCAATAGTAAATAATTGCATTTATATACTGCAAAAACATGTATATTGTTGCGAACAAATTAACGATTATTTAACAAATTAAAGATATTTGTATTGTATACTTATCATGTATGGTTCAATATAAATTGAATTAAAAAACTACACAGAGAGGTCGGAAATTATGAAAAAGACAGTCTTTTTAACAGGTTCCACAGGAACAATGGGCTTTCAGGCTTTCAAGGAACTCTATGCAAGAAGAGACAGATTTGACATCGTTCTTCTTAACCGTGACAGCAAGAAGGCAAGAGAAAAGTTTGCTCCCTACATGAACGACAAGAGCGTTAAAATTGTTTGGGGTGACCTTACAAGATATGAGGATGTTCTCGAAGCAACAAACGGTGCTGACTACGTGCTTCATGTTGGCGGTATGGTTTCACCCGCTGCTGACTACTTCCCCAAGAAAACTCTTTACACAAATGTTACAGCTATGGAAAACATCGTTAAGGCTGTTAAGGCTCAGAAGGATCCCGACGCGGTTAAAGTTGTTTACATAGGTACTGTTGCTGAAACAGGTGACAGAAATGCTCCCACACACTGGGGCAGAACAGGTGACCCCATCCAGATCAGCGTATATGACCACTATGCTATCAGTAAGACAAAGGCAGAAGCTATTATTGCTGAATCAGGTCTTAAGTATTGGGTATCACTTCGTCAGACAGGTATTCTTTATCCCGAAATTCTCAAGAACATGGATCCCATTATGTTCCACGTACCCGTTAACGGTGTGCTTGAATGGGCAACAGTTGAAGACTCAGGCCGTCTTTGCGCTAAGGTTTGTAACGACCTTGTTCCCGAGGAATTCTGGAGAAGATTCTATAACATCAGCTCAGGTCCCGAATACAGAATTACAAACTATGAATTTGAAGTTCTCCTTCTCAATGCTATCGGCATGAAGGGTGATGATGTACCCAAGAAGCTCTTTGATCCTAATTGGTTCATTCTTCAGAACTTCCACGGTCAGTGGTACACAGACGCTGATGATCTTGAAAACTATCTCCACTTCAGAGAATATCTTCCCATTAAGGAATACTTCAAGAGAATGTCAGCTCAGGTTCCCTTCTTCTACAAAATGTCAGGTCTTGCTCCTCTCGGCCTTGTTAAGAAATTCATGATGGAACCCATCGCTAACACACCGCTCTACGGTACACAGGCTTGGATCAAGAACGGTATGAAGGACAGAATCACAGCATACTACGGCTCACTTGAGAAGTATAATGCTATTCCAAAAACATGGGATGAATTTGAAGTTATCATTCCCGATAAGTATGAAATGAGCTACCTTGACCACGGTTATGACGAGACAAAGCCCTTCGACAGTCTTACAATTGCTGATATGAAGAAGGCTGCTGAATTCAGAGGCGGCGAATGTGTATCTAAGAAGCTTGGCAAGGATATGTACACACCCATTAAGTGGAAGTGTGCTTGTGGTCACGAATTCGAAATGTCACCCAACCTTGCTCTCAAGGGCGGTCACTGGTGTCCTGAATGTCTTCCCATGCCCTGGAAGTATGACGAAATTGCTAAGGTTAACCCCTTCTTTGCTCAGGTTTGGTATTCACACCACGACAAAGACGAAGACAACGTTTATACAGAAGACATTTACTACGGCTTCTCAAAGGAATAATTCAATAACTTTCAGATCTGCAGGGTTTCCTTGCAGGTCTGTTTTTTATGGAAAGTCGGCGGTGGGGGCTCCACTGCCGGATTTCATCCGGCACGCGGGACACCTGCGGTGTCCTGCGACAAGCACCCGGCAGGGTGCTTGTGCGGAGCCCCCCTTTTGCAGAGATTTGAAATTTTATAGCTTTCTTATGCAACAATCTGCAGCCAATTTTCATCTTATAAAGCGAAAGACTTAATGAAAGGGTGAAAAATAATGAAGAAAAAGAAAGTAATAATTTGCATTTTATGTGTGATTTTGTCGGTGGGAGTGATTTTTCTCTCAGGCACAGCCTTTGCCGCGTACTATAAGGAGAAAGCCGAATCAACTCTATTTGAACTGAAGGATCCCATCAGCGTTATAAACGAAGAATATGAGCGTGCGGCTATGTGCATTGACTATGTTTATGATGTGTCAGATATAGAGAAGAATGCAGGCTGGGCTGACTATGTTTTTGTTGCGGAAGTCAATGAAGTCAGAGGCGTGAGATACAGTGATGTTGAGCTGAGTGAAAGGCTTTATCTTCACAGTGAACCGAGAACAGAATACGAAATCACCGTAAAACAAAACCTGAAGGGCAACCTGAAAACAGATGAACCAATAACTCTCTTCAAGGGTGAGGGAGTTTATCTTCACAAGAAAATGACTGATCTCTATCAAGGCGATATGCTTCCCGATGAGGGACATTGTTATCTTTTCCTTGCAAGTGGCGGTGAAGACGGCGAGCTTTATACTCACGGCAATCACGGCAACGAATATCTTTGTGCAATGGGTGAGCTTGAAGTGAGTGAAAATGCAAAGGCGGTTGTTGAAAGATATAAGCAGGCAGTGGATAATATGGACGAGAGCGTTCGCATAGGAGAGAGATTCAGAAGCAAATATGAGGCAGAGTAAAGCAAAAGGGGCTGTAAAAAAAGTGCAGACCGCATAAACCGAGATAAATAGAGGGTTTCTTCAGGATGAAAGTCAAAGGAACCCTTTAAAACATATAAAAATCAAAAACTGCAAAAATTGCAGTTTTTCGGTTTATGCTATAAACAAACTTCGCCTCTCGACGTACCTTCGTACGCCTTCGGGTAACCAAAAATAAAGCCAACGCTTTATTTTT
>JAZSKE010000027.1:0-74219 GCA_045534675.1 Acutalibacteraceae bacterium | reverse complement strand
GCTCCACTCAAAGAGACTTCCCTTCCTCAGAAACATTATCACTGTTGATTGTGAAGTTGAAGGCTGCTACACATGGGATAAGGCTATGGCAAGAGCAGACGAGGTGCCCGTTGAAGAGGTTTACAGAAGAGCTGCTTCTATCAACAAAAACGATGTGTGCAATATGCAATATACCTCAGGTACTACAGGATTTCCCAAAGGTGTTATGCTCACACACTATAATGTAGTAAACAATGGTAAGTGCATCGGTGACAGAATGGATCTTTCCACTGCTGACCGTATGATGATTCAGGTGCCTATGTTCCATTGCTTCGGTATGGTACTTTCAATGACTGCATCAATGACACACGGTGTAACTATCTGTCCCATACCTTACTTCTCACCCAAGTCGTCACTTGCCTGCATAAATCAGGAAAAGATTACGGTTTTCCACGGCGTACCCACAATGTTTATTGCTCTTCTTGAGCATCCCGATTTTGAAAAGACCGATTTCTCTTATATGCGTACGGGTATTATGGCAGGCTCGCCCTGTCCCATAGCAACAATGAAAGATGTTGTCGGAAAGATGCATATGAATGAAATTACAATAGTTTACGGTCAGACAGAGGCTTCACCGGGCTGCACAATGAGTTCAACTGATGACCCCCTTGAGGTTCGTGTCGGTACTGTCGGCAGAGCGCTTCCCGAAATTGAATGCAAAATTGTTGACCCTGAAACAGGTGAGGACTTGCCCACCGGTGAAATCGGTGAGTTTGTTGCAAGAGGCTACAACATTATGAAGGGCTATTATAAAATGCCCAAGGCAACTTCAAGTGCCATTGATAAAGACGGCTGGCTTCATACAGGTGACCTTGCATGTAAGACCGAAGACGGTAACTACAAAATCACCGGCAGACTTAAGGATATGATTATCCGCGGCGGTGAAAACATTTATCCTAAAGAAATTGAGGAATTTATCTATACTCATCCTAAGGTCAGTGACGTTCAGGTTATCGGCGTACCCGATGAACAGTACGGCGAAGAAATTGCAGCCTGCATTATCCTTAAAGAAGGCGAAGAAATGACCGAGGATGAAATGAAGCAATATGTCCGTGACCATATGGCAAAGCATAAGGTACCCAGATATGTTGACTTTGTGGATGCCTTCCCCATGAATGCTGCAGGCAAAATTCTTAAATATAAAATGAGAGAAGATGCCATTGAAAAATACGGTCTGCAGAAAGCAAATTCAGTAGAAACCGCATAAAATTAAGGTGATTAAAAATGAATTATCCGATAATTGACTCTCACTGCCATGTTTATCCCGATAAGATAGCTGCAAAGGCAGTTGAGGGTATCGGTAAGTTTTATGATTTATCAATGTACTATGACGGCAGATATTCAACTCTTATTGATTTCGGCTCGAAAATAGGCGTAAAGCATTATGTTATTTTCTCTGTTGCAACAACGCCTCATCAGGTGCATTCAATCAATACTTTTATAGCTGATACCGTTAAAGATTCAAATGGACTTATGACAGGTCTCGGTACACTTCACCCTGACAGTGACAACATTGAAGGGGATATTGAAGAAATTATCTCCCTTGGTCTTAAAGGTGTAAAAATGCACCCTGACTTTCAGAAATTCCACATTGATGACGAGAAGTGTTACAAGATATATGAAATCTGTCAGGGGAGATTGCCTGTGCTTCTGCACACGGGTGACAGCCGATATGATTTTTCAAATCCTCAGCGTATGAAGAGAGTGCTTGAAGATTTCCCGGACCTTACGGTTATCGGAGCGCACTTTGGCGGCTGGTCATGCTGGAAAGAAGCTGCAGAAACACTGAGCGGATATAAGAACTTTTATGTTGACTGTTCGTCGTCTTTTGATTGGCTGACTGCTGAAGAAAGCAGAGATATTGTCAGAAAATACGGTGCTGACCGTGTGCTTTTTGCAACCGATTTCCCTATGTGGGACCATAAAACAGAGTTTGCACGGTTTATGGATATGAAGCTGTCAGATGAAGAGAACAGGCTGATACTTTATGAAAACGCCGTTAAGCTTTTCGGTATTGACAAAAGTAAAATTTTGGCATAATTTTCTATAAAAAAATGTTGATTTAACTATTGACAATCTTATTTTAAAGTGCTAAAATAATTAAAATTTCATATAAAGGCTATGACGAAGACGGATGAAGGAATGTTTTTTCAGAGAGTTGGCGGCGGTGTAAAGTCAGCAAAACGGCACTTCAATATCCCATCACTTCCGAGCTGAGGGTCCGAAAGTTTTATAATCAGTAGATGCCCTTCGTGATTGCTGCGTTAATGCATAGAGCTTGTCAGAGCTTGAAGGTGGCGATATTATATCGCAATTTGAGTGGTACCGCGGGTATTATTAAGTTAGTTACTCGTCTCAAAGATTAACTTTGAGACGGGTTTTTTGTTTGAAAATATATTTTTACCGGAGGTAAAAAGTTATGGAAATGAATAATCAACTTATGGAAATTGCCTTTCGTATTAAAGAAATGCGTGAGGTCTGCGGATTCAGTGAAGCTGAAATGGCAGAAAAAACTGACTGCACCGTTGAGCAGTACAGATTATATGAAGAAGGCAGAGTAGATTTTCCCTTCTCCTTCATTCATAAGTGCGCCAAGGCCTTCGGCATAGGTAAGACAGACCTTCTCGAAGGACAGAGCAGTAACCTTTCCTCATATACTGTAACCAGAAAAGGTCAGGGAAAGATTACATCAAGAGAAGACGGTATTGAAATTAATAACCTTGCACCTCTTTTCAGAAATAAGCTTGCTGAGCCTTATCTCGCAAAATATGAATACAGAGCTGAGCTTCAGGATAAGCCTATTCATACCATTACACATCCCGGTCAGGAGTTTGATATTATACTTTCAGGCAAGCTGAAGGTACGCGTCGGCAACCACACTGAAGTGCTTGAAGAGGGCGATAGTATCTATTATAAGAGTTCATCTCCTCACGGTATGATTGCCGTTGACGGTGAGGACTGCACATTCCTTGCGGTTGTTATTGCAGATGAAAGCGCAACAGAGCAGGAAATTCAGGCTACCTTTGTTACTGCTAAGACAACTCATCAGCTTGAAGTTAAGAAGTTTATTGATACAGTCGAGGACGAAAAGGGTATTCTTCAGCAGCTCTCATATAAGAATGAAGAAAAGTTCAATTTTGCTTTTGATGTTGTGGATGCTGTTGCTGACAAGTATCCCGACAAGCTCGCAATGCTTCACATTTCAAATGACAAGACAGAGAGAAGATTTACATATAAAGATATGAAAAAGGAGTCTGCCCGTGCAGCAAACTATCTTCTTTCACTCGGTATCAAAAAGGGTGACAGAGTGATGGTTGTTCTCAAGAGACACTATCAGTTCTGGATAACAGCACTTGCCCTTCACAAAATCGGCGCAGTTATGATTCCCGCAACAAATCAGCTCGTTGAGCATGATTTCGAATACCGCTTCGAGGCTGCAGGCGTTACTGCTATTCTCTGTACCGCTGACGGTAAGGTTGCAGACCACGTTGACAGCGCAGCTGAAAAGTACGGCAAGCTCAAGCATAAAATCATTGTGGGTGCTGACAGAGAAGGCTGGCACAACTTTGACACTGAATATAAATTCTTCAGAAGCATCTACACCCGCACTGAAGATACAGCCTGCGGTGACGACACAATGCTTATGTTCTTCACATCAGGAACAACAGGCTATCCCAAGATTGCCGCTCATTCATATAAGTACGCCTTAGGTCACTTCATCACTGCAAGATATTGGCACTCAATTCAGCCTAACGACCTTCACCTGACTATCTCCGACACAGGCTGGGGTAAGGCTCTCTGGGGCAAGTTCTACGGTCAGTGGATGTGCGAAGGTGCAGTCTTCACCTATGACTTTGACAGATTCGACGCTTCTGAGATTCTTCCCATGTTCTCGAAATATCATATCACAACCTTCTGTGCACCTCCCACAATGTATAGAATGCTTATCAAGGAAGATCTTTCAAAATATGACCTTTCGTCAATCAGATATGCAACAACTGCAGGTGAAGCTCTCAATCCTGAGGTGTTTTATCAGTTTGAAAAGGCTACAGGCATCGTAATTATGGAAGGTTTCGGTCAGACTGAAACCACTCTCACAATCGGTAATCTTGTGGGTACCACTCCCAAGCCCGGTGCAATGGGTAAGCCCGTACCCTGCTATGATATTGCAATTGTTGACCCCGACGGTAATGAATGTGCTGTTGGTGAGACAGGTGAAATTGTTGTTCGTACCGATAAGAAGATTCCCTGCGGTCTCTTCAAGGGTTATTACAATTCACAGGAAAAGACAGACGAGGTATGGTACGACGGAATGTATCACACGGGTGACACTGCTTGGTGTGATGAAGACGGATACTATTGGTATGTCAGCCGTATTGATGATGTTATCAAATCCTCAGGCTACCGTATCGGACCCTTTGAAATTGAAAATGTTATTATGGAGCTTCCTTATGTTCTCGAGTGCGGTGTATCTGCAGCACCTGATGAAATCAGAGGCCAGGTAGTAAAAGCAAGCATAGTGCTTACCAAGGATACTGAGCCGACAGAAGAGCTTAAAAAGGAAATCCAGAACTATGTTAAAAAGAACACAGCTCCTTATAAGTACCCCAGAATTGTCGTCTTCCGTGACGAGCTTCCCAAGACTATAAGCGGCAAAATTCAGAGAAACAAACTTTAATATTTTTCTATAAAATTATTGAAAAATCAGTTAAATTGTCATATAATGAAGGATATGGATTTTATGAAAAAACGTATCACTCTTTTTGCAGGTCATTACGGCAGCGGCAAAACAAACATAGCTGTCAACTATGCGATTCACTTAAAAGATATGTCCTTGCCGGTTGTTATTGCTGACTTGGATATAGTCAATCCTTATTTTCGCACCAAAGACAGCGAAGATGAGCTTAAAGCAAAGGGCATAGAGCTTTTGTGTTCTGAGTTTGCAGGCAGTAACCTTGATATACCTGCACTCCCGCAGACTATGTACAGAGCAGTGCAGGACAGAAACACATACGCCGTTATGGATATCGGCGGTGACGATGTTGGTGCTGTGGCTCTCGGAAGATTTGCTCCGTTCATCAAGGAAGAGAATAACTATGAAATGATATTCGTGGCTAATTTCTTCCGCCCGCTTACAAGAACTGCAGAGGATGCTCTTGAAATTATGAGAGAAATTGAAGCAGCCTCACACCTTGAGTTCACTGCAATTGCCAACAACTCAAATCTCGGTGAGGATACGGTTGCCGAAGATGTGCTTTCAACTTTAGCGGAAATTGAAAAGCTGAGCAAACTCAGCTCACTCCCCGTCATAATGACAACGGCGAAAGAGGAATTATGCTCTTCATTGAAGGGAAAGGTAAATAACTTATTCCCTTTGAAATTACAAAGTAAAATTTTTTAATCGGAGGTATAAAGAATGCCTAAAGTAACATTCAGAACAGATTTATGTAAAGGTTGCGGTCTTTGCGTCAATGTTTGTCCCAAGCAGATTCTTATAATCGCTAAAGATAAGATTAACGCTAAAGGTCATTCACCTGCCGAAATGACAGATGAAAGTAAATGCATCGGTTGTGCTTTCTGCGCAACTATGTGTCCCGACTGTATAATCAAGGTTGAAAAGTGAGGTAAATAAAATGGCTGAAAAAGTACTTATGAAGGGTAACGAAGCTATTGCTGAGGCAGCTATCCTTGCAGGTTGCCGTCATTACTTCGGTTATCCCATCACTCCTCAGACTGAAATTGCCGCATATATGGCTAAGAAGATGCCTAAAATCGGCGGATGCTTCCTTCAGGCTGAAAGTGAAGTTGCAGCAATCAATATGGTTTACGGTGTTGCAGGCACCGGCAAGAGAGTTATGACATCTTCATCAAGCCCGGGAATTTCTCTTAAGGCTGAGGGTCTCTCATATCTTGCAGGTTCAGATCTTCCCGCACTCGTTGTCAACGTTCAGAGAGGCGGACCAGGTCTCGTCGGTATCCAGCCCTCACAGTCAGACTATTTCCAGGCGACAAAGGGCGGCGCACACGGCGATTTCAAGATGATTGTTCTTGCCCCCTCATCAGTTCAGGAAATGGCTTCACTCACAGTCAAGGGCTTTGACCTTGCCGATAAATACAGAATGACATCAATGATTTTAGCTGACGGTACTATGGGTCAGATGATGGAGCCTGTTTCACTTGAAGAAGCTGCAGTTGCTGACTACGATAAGTCATGGGCTGTAACAGGCACAAAATGCGAGAGAAAGCACAACATCATCAATTCACTTTCACTTGTACCCGAAGAGCTTGAAAAGCTTAACTTCGAGAGATTTGAGAAGTATAAGGCTATTGAAGAAAACGAAGTTATGTATGAAGAATACATGATGGATGATGCTGAAATCTGCGTCAGTGCATTCGGTATTGCAGCACGCGTTGCAAAGAATGCAATTGCTATGGCAAGAGCCGAAGGCATTAAGGTTGGTATGATTAGGCCCATCACACTCTGGCCCTTCCCCACAAAGGCATTCAAGGTCGCTGCTGAAAAGATTCACACCTTTATCAGTGTTGAGCTTTCAATGGGTCAGATGATTGAAGATATCAAGGCATCAGTTGAATATAAGAAACCCGTGACACTCTGCAACAGAGCAGGCGGTATGATTCCTTCACCCGAACAGGTGCTTGAAGCAATCAGAGAAGCAAATAAAGGAGGTAACAAATAATGGTAGTATTTGATAAACCCAAGTCACTTGCTGACGTACCTCTTCATTATTGTCCCGGTTGTACCCACGGTATAATTCACCGTCTTGTTGCTGAAACTCTTGACGAGCTTGGCATCGAAGGCAAGGCTATCGGTGTTGCTCCCGTTGGTTGCTCAGTTCTCGCTTACAACTATTTCACCTGTGATATGGTTCAGGCAGCACACGGCAGAGCTCCTGCTGTTGCAACAGGTCTTAAGCGTTCAGATCCGGATAATCACATCGTTTTCACCTATCAGGGTGACGGCGACCTTGCTTCAATCGGTATGGCTGAAACTGTACACGCTGCAGCCAGAAACGAAAACATTACAATCATCTTCGTTAACAATGCAATTTACGGCATGACAGGCGGTCAGATGGCTCCCACATCACTTCCCGGTCAGGTTACACAGACCTCACCCTACGGCAGAGATACAAGTCACTGCGGCTTCCCCGTTAAGGTCAGTGAAATGCTTTCAACTCTTGACGGTGCAGGCTATATCGAAAGAGTTGCAGTTAACAACGTTAAGAATGTAAGAAACGCCAAGAAGGCTATTAAAAAGGCTTTCCAGAATCAGATTGATAAAAAAGGCTTCTCTCTTATTGAAGTTGTTTCTACCTGTCCCACAAACTGGGGTCTAACCCCCATTGCTGCACTCAAGTGGCTTGAAGATAATATGCTTCCTTATTATCCTCTTGGTGTTTATAAAGACAGAGACGCACAGAAGGAGGCTGAATAATATGAGTACTACACAGATATTAATTGCCGGCTTCGGCGGTCAGGGTGTTCTCTTTGCAGGTAAATTCCTCGCGTACAAAGGTCTTATTGCCGATAAGCAGGTTTCATGGCTTCCTTCCTACGGCCCTGAAATGCGTGGCGGTACTGCTAACTGCAGTGTTATCATCAGCGATACGCCTGTAGGTTCGCCCATCGTCGGCACACCCGACGTGCTTGTTGCAATGAACCTTCCTTCACTCAAGAAGTATGAAAAAGATGTTGTCAAGGGTGGTATCATTATTGTTGACAGCGCACTCATCAGCGAAAAGGTTGAAAGAGACGATGTTACTACATACTATGTACCTGCAACAAAAATGGCAAACGATGAAGGCTTCTCGACTCTTGCCAATATGATTCTTATGGGTAAGCTTATGAAGGTCTGCAGTGATATCGGCTTCGAGGGTACTGAAGCTGCTGTTAACAAGGTAGTTCCTCCCAGAAAGGCAAATCTTATTGAAGTTAACCTTAAAGCCCTTAAAACAGGCTATGATTTTGAATAATTAAGAGGTGTAATTATGGATATTAAAGTAACAAAAACAACTTCACCCAAGGCTAAACCTCAGAAGGGTGAAAAGCTCGGCTTCGGTCACATCTTCACAGACCATATGTTTATGATGAACTACACCGAAGGTAAGGGCTGGCACGATGCAAGAATTGTACCCTACGGCAATATTTCACTTGACCCCAGTGCAATGGTTTTCCATTACGGTCAGGAAATGTTTGAAGGTCTCAAGGCATACAGAGGTGAAGACGACACAATTTATCTTTTCCGTCCCGATATGAATGCCAAGAGAGCTAACGCTTCTAACGAAAGACTTTGCATTCCTGAAATTCCTGAGGATATATTTGTTGAAGCTGTTAAGGCAGTTGTTGACATTGACAGAGATTGGGTACCCTCAGACCCCGGCACATCACTTTACATCAGACCCTTCGTAATTGCTACTGATGAATTCCTTGGTGTTGCTCCCTCAAAGACATATCTGTTTATGGTTATTCTTTCACCCTCAGGTGCTTACTATGAAAGCGGTCTTGCACCCGTAGGCATCTGGATTGAAGACGAATATGTCCGCGCAGTCAAGGGTGGTATGGGCTTTGCTAAGACAGGCGGTAACTACGCTGCATCCCTTATTGCTCAGGTCAAGGCTCACGACAGCGGCTACTCACAGGTGCTCTGGCTTGACGGCGTTGAAAGAAAGTATATTGAAGAAGTTGGTGCTATGAACATTATGTTCAAAATCGGCGGAAAGATTGTCACTCCCGCTCTCAACGGCAGCATCCTTCCCGGTATCACACGCAACTCAATTCTCCACGTTTGCAGAGCCTGGGGCTATGAAGTTGAAGAAAGACGCGTAAGCGTTGAAGAGCTTGTTGCTGCGGCTAAAGACGGCACTCTTGAAGAAGTTTGGGGTACAGGCACAGCAGCAGTTATTTCACCCGTTGGCAGACTTCGCTATATGGATGATGTTATGACCATCGGTGACGGCGGCATCGGTGAGCTGACACAGAAGCTCTATGACGAACTCACAGGCATTCAGTGGGGCAAGAGAGAAGATCCCTACGGCTGGAGAATTGAAGTTAAATAAAACTTTAAGGCACTCGCAAGGGTGCCTTTTACTTTTCCGGTGACAATATTTGTACTCTGCCGAGGATTTGAGCTTTTGCTTATTGATTATTTTTCTTTTTTATTGTAAAATATCATTGTTATATCGCGTGTAAAATCCCCATAAAATTTAATGGGTGATTTTATGAAAAAGGGTATATTTCTGTCTTTTAATTTAAAGAAGCTGAGCATAGTTGTTTTTTCGGCTTTGCTTGTTGCATCGGGAGCCGCAGGCGTGCATTACAGCACTTTGTCTGTTGCAACGGCAAATATTGCAAACCAAAAGCAGACAATTATTGTCGATGCAGGTCACGGTGATGTTGACGGTGGTACACAGTCTGCAGACGGCGTTTTGGAAAAGGATATCAATCTTGCCATTGCCGACAAATTGGGTGCAATGCTTTCCCTGATGGGATATAATGTTGTTTATACAAGGCAGAGTGACAGCATTCCCTACGGCAGTGAATGCACAACAATCAGACAAAAAAAGGTGTGGGATACCCATAACCGTATGGGAATAATTGAAAAGTACCCTGACGGCATTTTTCTGAGTATTCATCAGAACTATTTTCAGGACACAAGATACAGCGGCGCTCAGGTCTTTTATTCCGTTAACAGCCCCGAAAGCAAAGTGATAGCCGAAAATATACAGTCTTCAATTGCGCAGTCTTTGCAAAATGACAACGACAGACAAATTAAAAAGGTCGGCACAGAAATTTATCTTCTCTATCACGCAAAGATACCGGCGGTTATGGTGGAATGCGGTTTTCTTTCAAACGAAAAAGAAGCTGCTCTTTTAAGTGAAGAAAGTTATCAAAACCAAATGGCGCTTTCAATTATGAAGGGTCTTATTAAGTATTTAAACAATCAAACACAGGTATAGAAAAGAGGAAAGTCTATGGCACAGAAGTCTAAAACAGTTTTTGTTTGCAGTAATTGCGCTTACGAAACACCTAAGTGGCTGGGAAAATGCCCTGAATGCGGCGAATGGGCTACACTTGAGGAAGAAGTGAGGGTGGTTGAAACAGGTGTTAAAAGTAAGACTATGGCGCCAAATTCTGCAAAGAGTGTCAAATCCATGTCACTTACAGAAATTAAGCCCGATAATGAACTGAGATATAAAACAGGCATGGCGGAGCTTGACAGAGTGCTTGGCGGCGGTATTGTCAAGGGTTCACTTGTGCTTTTAAGCGGCGACCCGGGCATAGGCAAGTCAACCATTCTTCTGCAGACTTGTCAGAGCCTCGGCAAAAAACTGAAAATCCTTTATGTGTCGGGTGAGGAATCCTATTCACAGATTAAGCTGCGTGCTGACAGACTTAAGGTTAAAACTGAAAACCTCTTTATACTTTGTGAAACGGATGCCGAGGCAATTTGCGAGCATATTCAGGCAACGGCTCCCGACCTTGTTATTATCGACTCAATTCAGACTATGAATTTTACACAGCTTAATTCTTCTCCCGGCTGTGTTACTCAGGTCAGGGAATGCTCCAACCTTCTTATGCGTACGGCGAAGTCACTTTCCATTCCCGTAATTATGGTGGGTCATGTGAACAAAGACGGTAATATTGCCGGTCCAAAAGTCCTTGAGCATATTGTGGACGCTGTGCTTTATTTCGAGGGTGAGAGAAATCTCTCTTTCAGAATACTCAGAGCGGTGAAAAACCGTTTCGGCTCTACCAATGAAATCGGTGTTTTTGAGATGTTTGACTCAGGCCTCAAAGAGGTTGAAAATCCTTCGGAGATGCTCATTTCAGGCAGACCCAAGAATACTCCCGGCTCATGCGTTGCCTGCGTAATGGAAGGCACAAGACCGCTTCTTGCTGAAATTCAGGGGCTTGTAACTTCGACGGGCTTCGGTAATCCCAGACGAATCAGTAACGGCTTTGACTTTAACCGTCTTGCTATGCTTATTGCCGTACTTGAGAAAAGGGGAGGCTACTTCTTCGGCGGTATGGATGCCTATATCAATATAGTGGGCGGAATGAAGCTTGACGAGCCTGCCCTTGACCTGACCATAGTTATGGCGCTTGTTTCTTCCCTCAAGGATTATGCTCTTCGTGATGATGTACTCGCCTTCGGTGAAATCGGCCTTGCAGGGGAAATCAGAGGCGTTTCTCATTGTGAGCAGCGAATAAAAGAGGCGGCAAGACTTGGCTTTTCAAGATGTATCATTCCAAAGAGCAATATAAAAAATCTCTCTGCTTCAATAAAAAAAGACATTGAGGTTGTGGGGGTCAGAACAATCAGAGAGGCTTTTGAGGCAATTATATTATGAGCGGATTTATTAAAATGGCAAATCTTCCGCAAGGCAAGGTTAGCAGTGTAATCTGCGGTGAGCTTTGCAGTGAATTGAATGATTATCTTGATAGCATAGGTGTAGAAAGAATTGTAATTGAGCCTAATATTTTCATTGACCCCGCAGTGAGATTTCACGCTGATATGGCGGTACTGCACCTTGGCGGTGAAAGATTAATAGCGGATAAAAATCAGACTTGCCTTATAAATTCACTTAAAGAAAGAGGCTTCACCGTAATTGAAACGAGCCGTGAAATTAAAGGGGAGTATCCTAAAGATGTTGCACTTAACTTCGCCATAATAGGTGACAGGATTATGGGCAATTTCAGATATGCCGATGATGCGCTGACAGAAAGTTTATCCCAAATTGAAAGTATAAATGTAAAGCAAGGCTACTGCAAATGCTCCTGCCTTGCTGTGAGTGAAAATGCAATTATAACCGATGATAAGTCCATATACGATAAAGCCTCGGAAAAGGGCATAGATTGCCTTTTCATATCTAAAGGTGACATTTCTCTTGAGGGTCACGAATACGGCTTTATCGGCGGTGCTTCAGGAAAAATATCAAAAGATGAAATTCTTTTCTTCGGCGATATAACTCACCATTGTGACTATAAAAAAATAGCCGCCTTCATTGAGAAGCACGGCTGCAGAATAATCAGACTGAATTTTCCGCTGACTGATTTCGGCGGGATAATCCCTATAACAGAGAAGGCACCCTGACGCGTACTCAGGATGCCTTGATTTTTATTTTAAATTGTATCTCTCGATGTAATCGTTAATTTTCTGAATAGGATTCAGGAAGGGGCTGACTGAACGGTCGTGGTTAAGAGTGTCGATGATAAGTGCCATATATTTTGACATATCAACTGAATAGTACCAGTCTCTTGTGAGAAGCTCGGGTGTCTGATAAATGAGATTTGTAGTGAAAATCTTATCGAAAAGTCCCTGCTTATAAGCTTCGTCAAAGCGCTCAAGACCTGAGGTGAAAAGACCGAAGGATGAGAAGACGAAAATTCTCTTAGCGTGAAGTGATTTAAGCTGCTTGCATACATCAATCATTGAATCGCCGCTTGAAATCATATCGTCAACAACAATAACATCCTTTCCTTCAACGTTGTCACCGAGGAACTCGTGTGAAACGATGGGGTTTCTGCCGTCAACAACAATTGAGAAATCTCTTCTTTTATAGAACATACCAAGCTCAATTCCGAGAACCTGAGCGTAGTAAACGCATCTGCCCATACCGCCTTCGTCAGGAGAAATCATCATAGTGCTTTCGGGGGTGAATTTAATGTCGTTGTCAAGGCTCTTGGCAATAGCCTTAATCATCTGATAGGTGGGAGATACGCTTTCAAAACCGATTCTGATAGCATTCTGTACTCGGGGGTCGTGCGCATCAAAGGTAATGATGTTGCTTACGCCCATATTCTCAAGCTCCTGAAGAGCAAGTGCGCAGTCCAGTGATTCTCTTGCAGTTCTTCTGTGCTGTCTGCCCTCATAAAGCATAGGCATTACAACTGTGATACGCTTTGCCTTACCTGCACAGGCTGAGATAACTCTCTTGAGGTCTGCAAAGTGATCGTCGGGACTCATAGGCACCTGAAGAGGATTGCCGTCCTTATCCTTGAGATTATACATTTTGTAAGTTACATTATAATTAAAGCAGTCAGCAATAATGAAAAGGTCATAGCCTCTTATGGACTCAGTAATTACTGCCTTGCCTTCACCTGTTGCAAAACGGGGAAAGTTAGCTTTGATGATATATGATTCTCTGTGATAACCCTTAAGGTGAAGGTTATTGTCAGTCTGATTTTCAAACTGAGCGCGGCATTCGAGAATCTGATCGCTTACTTTTTCAGCAAGTTCCTCACAGCCCTTCATGGCAATAATTCCGAGTCTGCCCTGAGGAATGGTATCAAGATATTCTGTAAGTGATGTAGACATATTAAATATACCCCCTGAATTTAACATCTTTTGTGCTGTACAAATACATCAATTATATTTTACAATATTCTGCAAAGTTTTCAAGTCATTTTCTGCAAATATGGTTATAGAATTATGCAAAACATTTATAGCTTATTTTGTGCATTATAACAAATATCAAACTTATGTGTCACTAAATATAGCAGTTGTCAATTGTTATAACAAGGAAATAATTCTCATTTATCTTGTGTATTCTGTCGTTGATTTCAGCTATCAGCTCTTTTTCCGTCAGTCTGTACCTGTGAGGAATTACCACATCGAAGATAAAGTTCGTATGCACCGGACCTTCAACAACTCTGAAATCGTGTATGCTGAGAGTATCATCAAAATCCTTAATTGTTTTGTGTACAAGCTGATAGTACTTTTCCGTTTTTTCGTCATTGGTTACAATGGGATCCATATGAATGACAAGCTCAATTCCGAATTTTTCCTTGACAAGTCTTTCTATTGAATCTATGGTATCATGGGCCTTGAGCAAATCGCCGTCTGCAGATATTTCAGTGTGTATGCTTGCAAAGGTTCTTGTTGCACCGTAGGAATGAATAACAAGGTCGTGTATGCCGAGAATTTCATCGTGTGACATAATGAAGTCCACAAGCTCATCAACCGCTTCTTTTTCAGGCGGCTTGCCGAGAATGATGCCGATTGACTCTTTAAGTATACCGAAGCCCGAATAGAGGATAAACAGTGATACAACTATACCCATATATCCGTCTAAAGGTATATCAGTAAACAGTGAAGCCACAAAAGAAACAAGGGTAATTGCCGTTGCTGTTGTGTCACCGATGCTGTCAGTAACTACCGCAGACATGGCAGGGGAGTCGATTTTCTTTCCAAGGTAACGGTTGAACAGTGCCAGCCAGATTTTACCGCCTATTGAAAGAACAAGGACAATCACTGCGGGTACTGAAAAAACAACTGCCTCGGGATTTTTTATCTTGTCAACTGAGGACTTAATAAGCTCATATCCCATAAGCTCAACGAAAAAGCCTACAACAAGTGCCGCAACATATTCTATCCTGCCGTGACCGAAGGGATGTTCTTTATCAGGCTTGGCGTTTGCCATTTTAAAGCTGACAAGGGTAATAACATTTGAAACACTGTCACTGAGATTATTGATAGCATCAGCGGAAATTGCAATACTGTTGGTGATAATGCCGATGAAATATTTGCTTGCCGCAAGGAGTATATTTATCAGAATACCTACTATACTGCCAAGGTAGCCGTATTTTTCACGCACCGACGGATTTTTGGTATCCTGATAGTTTTTTATAAAAAGCTTTACTAATAGTTTTGACATAAGGGTCTCCGATTATTTATTGATAATATGAACATCAAGCTGATTGAAGGGAATGTTGATTCCGTTTTTATCAAGGGCAAGCTTGACATTTTCCTGCATTGCAAAGTAAACATCCCAATATTTATCAACAGCACACCATACTCTTGTGGTGAGATTGATTGAGCTTGCTTCGTGTGAACCTACATATACTTCAGGAGCAGGGTCTTTGAGAATAAATTCGTTTGCAAGTGCGGTTTCTTTTATAACAGCCTTAGCCTTTGATATATCGTCACCGTAGCTGATTGAGAAGCTGAAATCAACGCGTCTCATATTTTCAGCAGAGTAGTTTATGATGTGGTTTGAGGTGATGTGTGAGTTAGGGATAGTAATTCTCTTGTTGTCGGGTGTGAGAACAACTGTGTGCATAAAGCGGATGTCTGAGACACTGCCTGCAACGCCGTTGAGTTCAACAAAGTCACCTGTTTTAAAGGGTCGGTTTATAAGAATCTGAATACCGCTTGCAAACTGAGCCACCGTTGCCTGAAGACCGAGACCTGCGGTAACACCGGCAGCACCTACGGCAGCAAGAAGTGAACCTATATTGATGAACATTGAAAGTGCAAGCATAATAAAGCAGAAGTTGATGCCTACGGAGACAATTCTCTTGATGAAGTTATAAACCGAAGGGTCAACATTTCTTGCCTGCATTGCCTTGACAACAAGCTTCTTTGCAAATTTAGCAATGAAATAGCCTGCAATTACAAGCACAATTGCAATAATTATTGTGGGCAGCTTGGCATAAAACTTTTCAATAAGCTGAAGACTGTCGATCCAGTCAACAACATTATTAAGGGCTGTGGGTACATCCTCAAACTGACCGTTTTCGTCAAGCAAGGGGTTGCTTGTGGTTGTTGCATCTGTCAGAGGTGCCGTAGTTTCGGCAGTGAGTAAAAAGCTTCTGATAAGGTTTAACATTTAAAATTCCTCCTGAAATTTAATTTTCATTTAATAATAGCATATTTACAGCATCTTTGCAATGAATGATGAGAATTTACTTGACAAAATTTTTTTAGAGTGTATAATTTGAAATTGAAAATCAGTTTCAGTTTGAGGTGAGCTTATGGAAAGAACGACCTACAACACAAAGCAAAAGCAGATAATCTATGAGTTTCTGCTGGAAAATAAAGCACGGCTTCTCACCTGTGACGAAATAGCCGATGGCCTCAAGGAATGTGGCACTCCCGTGGGAAAAGCAACCTTATACAGATTTCTTGACAGTCTCGTTTCTTCGTCGGACGCGAGAAAGATAAGTGATGACAAAAAGAAATGCGCCGCCTACCAGCTTCTTGATAAGGAGATGAACTGCAATTCACATATGCACCTTAAATGCACCGAATGCGGTGAGCTTCATCACCTGGGCTGTGAGTTTATGGATTCTGTAGGCGAGCATATTTTCAGCCACCATAAGTTCAGAATTGATAATGCCAAAACCGTAATATACGGTATCTGCGGCAAATGCAGTGAAGGGGCGGGTGTATAATTATGTCTCTTATAAGCTGTAAAAATGTCTATCTTCGTTATGACAGTAATTTTGTTGTTGAAGATCTCAGCTTCAATGTTGAAGCGGGAGACTATCTCTGCATTGTAGGTGAAAACGGCAGCGGTAAAAGTACCCTTGTAAAATCAATACTTGGACTTAAAGAAACCGCAAAAGGCCACCTTCATATGGGTGACGGACTAAGCTCAAAGCAGATTGGCTATCTTCCTCAGCAGACAACGGCGCAGAGGGATTTCCCTGCAAGTGTGCGGGAGGTTGTCCTTTCGGGCTGTCTCACTGTAAAAGACGGCGGAATATTCTTTGGCAGAAAGCATAAAGCAATTGCCCTTGACAATATGAAAAAGCTGGATATTCTTCACCTTAAAAATAAGTGCTACCGTGAGCTTTCGGGCGGTCAGCAGCAAAGAGTGCTTCTTGCAAGAGCCTTGTGTGCAACGGGCAAGCTTCTCCTTCTTGACGAACCCGTTACAGGCCTTGACCCCATTGTTACTGCAGAGTTCTATTCACTTATTAAAAAGATAAACAAGGAGTTCGGCATAACAATAATTATGGTGTCACACGATTTGCTCACTGCCGTAAATAACGCCACTCACATTCTTCACATAAAAAAATCAGACAGCTTCTTCGGTACCACGGCAGAGTACCTGGAAAGCGACACATATAAAAATTTTGCGGGAGGCGGCAGCATATGACAGAAACTCTTTCTATTCTCTTTTCGCAGCAGTTTCTCTTAAGAGCTCTTGTTGTGGGTGTACTCGTTTCACTGTGCTGCGCTCTTTTAGGTGTAAGCCTTGTGCTTAAACGCTTCTCTATGATAGGTGACGGACTGTCTCATGTGGGCTTCGGTGCTATGGCTATCGGTGCTGCGGCAGGTGTTGCACCCTTATATTTTGCACTGCCTATAGTAGTTGTTGCGGCCTTCCTTCTGCTTCGTATGAGCGAAAAAGGCAAAATCAAAGGCGATGCCGCCATAGCTCTTATTTCAACGGGCGCGCTTGCCGTGGGTGTTATGGTCACTTCCATGACAACGGGAATGAATGTTGATATCTATAACTATATGTTCGGCAGTATTCTGACAATGAGCGGCAATGATGTTATTCTTGCATCTGTGCTTTCTGTTGTTGTCATTCTTTTATTCATAATTTTTTATAATGAAATCTTTGCCGTTACATTTGATGAAAGCTTTGCAAAGGCTACAGGTACGAAAACTGCTGTTTATAATATGCTTATCTCTGCCCTGACAGCAGTAACAATTGTTATAGGCATGAAAATGATGGGCGCTCTGCTTATCTCCTCACTTATTATTTTCCCTACGGTTACTTCCATGAGACTTTGCAAGAGCTTCAGAAGTGTTGTTCTTTCAAGCGCACTTGTGTCTGTTCTTTGCTTTGTTACGGGACTTGTTCTCTCGGTCAAGTTTGAAGCTCCCACAGGTGCCAGTGTTGTGTGTGTAAACATTTTTGCTCTTGCTGTTTTTTCAGCATTGAAAGTTGTAAGCAATCTGAATAAATCTGCCTTAATTAAGAAAATAAGCTGCACGCTTATAATTACACTTGCAGCATCCTCTTTGCTGCTTGTTCTTTTGCCGGGCGGTGCAGAGCATTATAACAAAAATAAAACTACAGTTGTTGCTACCACCTTTGCTCAATATGACTTTGCAAGAGAAATAGCACGGGACAGAGCTGATGTGATTATGCTTCTTTCACCGGGTGAAGAGAGCCACACCTATGAGCCTACACCTGAGGATATAATGAAAATTCAGCAGTGCGATATCTTTATCTACGGTGGCGGTGAAAGCGACAAATGGGCAGACAACATTCTTAAAACCGCTGACGAAAATGTGAGAATAATCAGGATGATGGATGTTGTTGAGCTTTATGAAGCGGAGCATCATCACGGTGAAGATGAAAATTCACACCCCCATGAAAAGGAATATGACGAACACGTCTGGACCTCGCCTCTTAATGCAATTGAGATTGTCAGAGCTATAAGTAATGCCATGATAATTTGTGACGGCGAAAACGCTGATTATTACCGTGAAAACACAGAGAATTATATAGCCGAGCTTAAGTTGCTCGACAGTCGGTTTGAGGCTTTATTCAGTGATTACGGCACAAAGTCTCTGATTGTCGGTGACAGATTTCCCTTCAGATATTTTGCCGAACGCTATGATGTCAGTTATTTTTCGGCATTTCCCGGATGTTCAGCCCAGGCTGAGGCAAATCCCAAAACCATAGCAGAGCTTATTGAAAGATGTAAAACGGAAAAAACAACTGCTGTTTTCAAGGTTGATTTATCCAAGGGCAATGTTGCCTCCACCATTGCCGAAGCAGTTGGTGCAAAGGTAGAAACCCTTTATTCATGCCATGTTGTTTCGGCTGAGGACTTCAATGACGGAGTGACCTACATCGGTCTTATGAACCGTAACCTTAAGGTGCTGAGTGAAGCATTGAAATAAAAATTCGGACAGAAGCCCCTGAGGTTTCTGTCCCTTTTGCTATATGAGAATATCTTTATAAAATTCTTCGCTTGAAATTCCGCTTTCCCTGTTATATCTGCCAAGGTTATAAAGGCAGTCGGGGTTACCTGCGGTTAGTCTGTTTATTCTTTCTTCACAGGTGAAGCTGACTTTGAAGCCTGCTTTTTTTACAATATCCGCTGTATGCTTGTTATATGCACCGTAAGGGTAGGCAATGGCTGCAGGTACTTTTAAATTTTTATCTTTAAACAGGTTCTGCAGCTTGAAAAGGTCAGCGTACAACGCCTTTTCATATTTTGAAAGACTTTCGCCGCCAAGCTTGCTCATGCCTTTTCTTTCGCCTTTTTCGTTGTGGTGAAGGTCATAGGTGTGGCTTCCCACCTCACAAAGAGGGGAGCGCTGCAGCTCTTCCACGGCTTGCCAGTTAAGGTTGGAATAACTGATATTGTGGTCGCTGACCCGTGAATACAGGTCAGTTGCACTGCCGATTATATAGACGGAGCTTTTTATGTTGTACCTTGCCAATATGGGTAAAGCCAGTGCCTGATAGCTTTCAAAGCCGTCATCGAAGGTAATTACGATGCTTTTTTCAGGCAAGGGAGAACCGCAATTTACATAGTCAATCAGCTCGCTTACCGATACGGCAGTGTACCCGCAGGAGGTGATATATTTCATATCATTTTCAAGCTCTGCGGTGGTTACGGTGTAGCTGCTTGCCTTGCTTTCATCTTCGGTCACATGGTGATACATTATCACGGGAACACGCACAGACGCCTCAGCGGAAACGGCGTTGTCTTTATCTTCATATTTCATGGCAAAAATGAAGCTGATACCGATGAGGGTACATATAAAAACAAAGGAAATAAACTTATCAAGCTTTATTATCAAACACAACATCTCCCGATTATGTCATATTAATTTATATGTGTTTCGGGCGAGAAATATTTACTTGTCTTAAAATTAATGAATTCGGTTGATTTTATAGGGGCGTTTGTTGTATAATGATATGAAATTAAGATTTAACAATATGAAGGATGAATAAATAAATGGCATCAGGTTTAACTTATAAATCAATACCCGTCATACCTCTTCGCGGCATCGTGGTTTTTCCCGAGCTTCGCTTTCATTTTGAGGTGGGCAGAAAAAAATCAATGGCAGCCGTTGACATTGCCATGGCAGACGACCAGAGAGTGTTACTGCTGACACAAAAGGACATCAAGGTTGAGGAGCCTTCTGTCAGCGACTTATATAAAGTAGGTGTTATTGCCGTTATCAGGCAGATAACCAAAGACGATGAATCGGGCAGCTATAAAATTGTGGTTGAAACAGAACACAGAGCAGCCATATCAAAGGTTGTAGCAGATGAGGAGTGCTTAATCTGCGATGCTAAGGAGGCTAAAAGCTATCTCGGCGATGTGGGTGACTACGAGCTTACTGCCGCTGTCAGAATTGCAAAAGCAGGCTTT
Source organism: Acutalibacteraceae bacterium (assembly GCA_045534675.1). Classification (GTDB taxonomy): domain Bacteria; phylum Bacillota; class Clostridia; order Oscillospirales; family Acutalibacteraceae; genus UBA6857. The sequence goes on along the minus strand of JAZSKE010000027.1, from coordinate 54,023 downwards.
GAGGAATATCTGGGCAATGCCCCCTCTGACATTCTTGAATATGCCCGTAAGGTCTTTTTCGGTGAAAACCCCGATAAGCTCGCAGACGAAATTGCCAACACAGTGCTTACAAAATATCAGGACAGACAGGCAATACTCGGTGAATTAGAGGTGTATTCAAGGCTTGAAACACTGAATGTTCTGCTCAGAAAAGAGCTTGAAATTCTTCACTGTGAGGTTGATATCGAAAACCGTACTCAGGCTCAGATGGATAAAAATCAGCGTGAATACTATCTCAGAGAAAAAATGAGAGCCATCTCAATTGAACTCGGCGGTGAAGAAGAGCCTGCCTTTGAAAGTGAAAACTACAAAGAAAAGATAAATGCTCTTGCCTGCAGTGATGAAGTTAAGGAAAAGCTCCTCTATGAATGCTCAAAAATTGCAAAAATGCAGTCGGGCGGTGCTGACGCATCTGTTGTGAGGGTTTATCTTGATACGGCACTTGCACTGCCTTTCGGTGAATATTCCAAGGATAATTTCGACCTTTCAAATGCAAGAAACCACCTTGACAAAGACCACTACGGCCTTAACAAAATAAAAGAGCGTTTTGTTGAAATGCTTGCAGTGCGTGAGAGAACAGACAGTGTCAAAGGTCAGATAATCTGTCTTGTGGGTCCTCCCGGTGTCGGTAAGACTTCTATAGTCAGAAGCATTGCCGAAGCTATGGGCAGAAAATATGTGCGCCTTGCTCTCGGCGGTGTCAATGATGAAGCTGAAATCAGAGGCCACAGAAAAACCTACATCGGTTCAATGCCCGGCAGAATTGTGAATGCGCTCACTCAGGCAAAGACTATGAATCCCATTGTGCTTCTTGATGAAATAGATAAGCTCGGCACAAGCTATAAGGGCGACCCTGCCTCTGCACTTTTAGAGGTACTCGACCCCGAACAGAACAACACCTTCAGAGATAACTATCTTGAATTCCCCATCGATTTAAGCAAGGTGCTTTTCATCACAACGGCAAACGATGCCTCTGCCATTCCGTCACCCTTGTTTGACAGAATGGAAATAATTGAGCTGTCAAGCTATACCCCCGAAGAAAAGCTTAAAATAGCTAAAAACCACCTTATCAGAAAGCAGATGAAGCTTCACTGCCTCGGCGGTAATGATGTGCGCTTCAGTGATAAGGCAATAAGATTTCTTATTGACGGCTATACAAGAGAAGCAGGTGTACGCCGTCTCGAGCAGGTCATTGCTTCGCTTCTTCGTAAATGTGTTGTTATGCTCAGTGAAGGTGACACAAAACGCATCAGCATAACTCCCGAAACTATAAAAGAACTCCTCGGCCCCGAGAAATATCTGCCCGAATCTATAGAAAAGGAAGACCTTGTGGGCGTGGTAAACGGTCTTGCCTACACAAGTGTTGGCGGCACAATAACGCAAATAGAGGTTGTCACCGTTCCGGGTACGGGTAAGCTTGAGCTGACAGGCAGTCTCGGTGATGTAATGAAGGAATCGGCTAAAACCGCACTGACCTTCGTTCACTCCGTGGCTGAAAAGTACGGTATAGACAATGAAGTCTTCACTAAGAGAGATATTCACATTCACGCTCCCGAAGGCGCAGTGCCTAAAGACGGACCCTCTGCAGGTGTTACAATGGCCACGGCTATACTTTCAGCCCTTGGCGGAATTAAGGTTGACCGCTATGTGACAATGACAGGTGAAATATCCCTGACAGGCAGAGTGATGAAAATTGGCGGTCTTAGAGAAAAAAGCATGGCTGCATATAAATCAGGTGCAAAAAGGGTGATTATTCCCCGTGACAATATGCCTGACCTTTGGGAAATTGACAGTGAGGTCAGAGATAAGCTTGAGTTTATTCCTGTTTCAAATGTCAGCGAGGTTTTCTCCCTTGCCCTCAAAAATGTCAGAACCTTCGAGGCAGACAAGGTCAATGTCAGTCTGTCAAAGAGGGGCAGTCAGTTTAAAGCACCTATGCAGAATAAAAGGAGAAAAAGCAATGAGATTTGATAACGCTGTTTTTGAAACTTCCTTCGGTACTGCTGCACAGCTTAAAGCCTCAGATTTGCCTGAAATTGCTTTTTCAGGCAGGTCAAATGTGGGCAAAAGCTCACTTCTGAATAAGCTTCTCGGCAGAAAAAATCTTGCAAGAGTAAGCTCAATGCCCGGTAAAACCGTAACAATAAACTTCTTTAAATTGCCCGAATGCCGACTTGTCGACCTTCCGGGTTACGGCTACGCAAAGGTATCCAACGATGAGAAAAAGCGTTGGAGCGAGCTTATGGAAAGCTACTTTTCATCAGGCAGAGACCTGAGGCTTGTGGTTCAGCTCATCGATATGAGACACGCACCAAGTCAGCAGGATATTGATATGCTCGAATATATGACCGAGTGCAATATTCCTTTTGCAGTTGCACTGACAAAATGCGATAAGCTCAATAAAACAGAGCGCATGGCACAGCTTGAAAGCATCTGCGGTGTGCTTACAAAATACGGCAATATATGCGTGGTTCCCTTCTCAGCCACAAAGGGTGACGGTGTTGAGGAGCTTCGCGGCATAATTGAAAGAGCAGTGAAGGGTGAGATGTGATTTATGAAAAATACATTTACTGAAAAAATGAAGAAAAATCCGATTATTGCTGCGGTGAAAGACCTTGATAATCTGGACACTGCCCTTAAGTCTGAATGTAATATTATTTTCCTTCTGTGCGGAAGCATCTTCAACATCAAGGATGCAGTTGACAAGGTAAAAAAGGCAGGCAAAATGATTTTCATACACGTTGACCTGCTTGACGGTTTTTCAAAGGATGCGGTGGCACTTAAATATATCAGTGAAGAAATCAAGCCTGACGGAATAGTTTCAACTAAAAACAGCCAGCTCAAGGCTGCAAAAAGTCTGGGACTTCTCACGGTACAGAGAATATTTATCATTGACTCTCTGTCAATTGATACTGCAATCAAGGCATCACAGATGATTGAGCCTGACGCAATTGAAATTTTGCCCGGTATTATGCCGAGAATAACAAAGCAATTAAGCTCAACCCTCAGTGTACCCGTAATTGTGGGCGGACTTGTAAGTCAGGCAGAAGAAGTAGAAAATGCAATTAAAAACGGAGCTTTAGGTGTATCCTCATCAGAAAAGCTCTTATGGAGGATTAAATTATGATAAGCATCAGAAAATATCAACCCAAGGACAAGGAAAATCTCAGAAAGATATGTATAGCAACATCAAAGCTGCCCAACGAGGAGCAGGTTGACAAAGATTTCCTTACGGTGGCATTCAACGATTATTACACCGAAAACGAGCCTGATAACATCTTTGTTGCAGTGAATGAAGATGATGAAGCTGTAGGCTACATACTTTGCAGTGAAAATTTCTATGACTTCTATGACACAATGAAGAAGTTTTATCTGCCTGAAATCAGAGAGCTGGGCTTCAATTACTACACAATGATGCTGGGTGAAATCCTTGTTCACAAGCTTTATTCAAAGAAATATCCCGCACACCTGCACATTGACATTCTTGATGTGTGCCAGGGTCAGGGCGTAGGCACAAGACTTATGAATGAACTCAAGGCTCATCTCAAAGCAAAAAAGATAAACAGCGTAATGCTTTCATGCGGTATGAGCAACAAGCAGGCAATAAAGTTTTATCTTAAAAACGATTTTAAAATTGTGAAAAATTTCTTCGGCTCTGCAGTTATGGCAAGCGAATTTTAATTTTCTGAATAATATATGAAATTCAGCTCATAATACTCTCAGAAGGAGTTGAATTTTATGCTTGACAAAATCGCATTGATACTTACAATCATAGGCGGCATCAACTGGGGCTTAATCGGTATATTCCAGTTTGACCTTGTTGCATGGATTTTCGGCGGTCAGAGTGCAATTATCAGCAGAATTATTTACACTTTGGTTGCCCTGGGCGCTATCTGGTGTATTTCACTTCTGTTCAGCACAAGAGTTGACGATGCACCGAAAACAAAGGAATAAAATCATAATATTAAGTACGCGGGTGAGTGCCTGCGTACTTTTTTTGCCCACCCACATAGTAATTTTGAAAACAGCAAATACTTCAAAGACTATGGAACACAGAGATGGTGGAAAAAAGAGTGGATTGAGCTGTGATTTGTAAACTAACAACAAAGTCAGTTGACAGTTGGTTTACAGTTGGTTTACAAAAAATCGTAGAGTTGATGAGGGTTTATAGGCATTTGTAAACTAAACAACTAATATTTTGATAAATTTATTTTATCATAAACATATAAGTGTATATTTATAGAAAACTTGGTTTACTGGTTTACAACTTGATAAAATCTCTGATTTTATCATATCGAGTTGCGAAGCAACACACAGAAAAATCGATATGTTTGCCTGACGGCAAACTCGATATATTTGCCTTCGGCAAATTCGATATGTTTTGCTGTGCAAAACTCGATATGCACCTGAAGGTGCGAGAAGGATGAAACGGCTTCGTCATGAAATACACCCTCGGCACATTTCTTAATATATATTGATTTTTAAGTTTAATCGGAGTATAATAAATAAGATTATAATCTTTTAAAGAAGGAATTAACTATGGATTTAAAACAGATGTGTTTTTCACTTGCTCAGAAAAGCGGAACCTCAGGCGATGAAAAGAAAGCCGCCGAGCCGGCAAAAGAGCTTCTTAGTGAATATATGTCGGCTCAGACCGACCGTCTCGGCAGTGTGCTGGGAACAATGGGTCAGGGTGGCACTCACATACTTCTTGACGCACATATTGACCAGATAGGTCTTATTGTCAGAGGCTTCGATGATAAGGGCTTTGTGCTTTTTGATAAAGTGGGCGGTGCCGATTTGCGCGTTCTCACAGGTGCTGAGGTTATCATTCACGGCAAAGAGGATACTTTCGGCGTTATCTGCTCCGTGCCGCCTCACCTTTCAAAGGGTGACGAAAACAAGCTCGATATAAACTCAATGGCAATTGATACAGGATACGGCAAGGAAAAAGCCTCTGACATAATTTCGGCAGGTGACAGAATTACTCTGCGCAATGCGCAGCATGAGCTTCTCGGTGATAAGATTTCATCAGGTGCATTTGACGACAGATGCGCTGTTGCTGCTATACTCTATGCCCTTGAGCTGACAAAGGATAAGCTTCATAACATTACTGTTTCCGTACTTTTTTCATCCCGTGAGGAAACAAGCGAGGGCGGTGCCAAGGCAGGCTGTTTCTCGCTTATGCCTGATTATTCAATTGTGGTTGATGTGGGCTTCGGTGACGACCCTTATACTCCCTCTTCTGACACAATCAAGCTTGGCAAAGGTCCCTCAATAGGCATTGCCCCCGTGCTTGACAGTGATTTCACAAAGGAGCTTATTGACCTTGCAAAGGAAAAGGAAATTCCTTATCAGCACGATGTTATGGGAAGAACAACAGGTACCAACGCTGACGGCATAACCGTTACCGGCGCAGGCGTTAAAACCGCTCTGCTTTCAGTACCTCTCAGATATATGCACACGGCAAATGAGATAATAAGTCTTCGTGATATTGAAAACACGGCAAAGCTCATTGCAGAATATCTGCTTAAAAAGGAGGCTGAATATAATGTTTGATACACTCAGAGATTTGTGCCTTCTTGACGGCGTTTCAGGTGACGAAAAGAAAGTGCGTGATTACATCATCAGCCGTATTGAGGGTAAATGTGAATACAGAGTTGACCCTATGGGCAATATCCTTGCCTTCAAAAAGGGTAAGCGCGAGGCAAAGAATAAGGTTATGCTTTCGGCTCATATGGACGAAGTGGGCTTTATAGTGACATATATCTGTGATAACGGCTGTCTTAAATTCGCAAGCGTGGGCGGTGTTGACCCTAAGGTTGCAGTTGGCAGAACGGTTAAAGTGGGCAATGTAACAGGTGTTATAGGCAATAAGGTGCTTCATCTTTCAAAGGGTGATGAGAGTAAAACCGTACCCGCACTTGATAAGCTCTATATAGATATCGGCGCTGACAGCAAAGAAGAAGCTGAAAAGTTTGTCAGCATAGGTGACAGGGTTTATTTCCTTTCCGATTTCACAGAGTTTGGTGAAAATAAAATCAAGGCCAAGGCAATTGACGACCGCTTCGGCTGTGCCGTTATGATTAAGCTTATTGAAAGCGACCTTACCTATGACTGCAGTTTTGCTTTCCTCGTTCAGGAAGAGGTGGGATGTCGCGGTGCAGGCCCTGCGGTTTTCAGCCTGAGACCTGACTATGCCATTGTTCTTGAGGCTACCACCGCATCGGATATAGCCTTTGTTGAAAAAGAAAACAGAGTTTGCTGTCAGGGCGAAGGTGCAGTTGTTTCCTTTATGGACAGAAGCACCGTTTACGATACTGAGCTTTTCAAAGGTGCTTTCCGCATAGCCAAGGAAAAGGGTATAAAAATTCAGCCTAAAACAACAGTTGCAGGCGGTAACGATGCAGGCACAATCCATAAAAGCTGTGAAGGTGTGCGCACTATAGCAATATCACTGCCCTGCAGATATATCCACTCAGGCACTTCGGTTGGTGATAAGGAAGATATGAAAGAATGTTTTGCTCTTGCAATGGCACTGTATGAGGAATACGCCAATGCTTAAACTTGCAGACCAAGGTGATTTAACAGCCCTATATGACTTTTGCAAAGGCGACCTTATTGGTACTAAAATAGCTTGCTACTGTCTTGCCTATGGTTTGGATAAGGATTTTTTCAGTGTGTGGGTCAACAGAGCCGATGATGAAATCAAAGGTGTTATTGCCAAGTTTTATGACAGTATTACCCTTAAAGCAGTGAAGGGCTGTGACGGTGAGGAAATCAGGGATTTCTGCCTTATGCTCTGCTTTGACGAGCTTATGTGTGATGATGTGGCGAAAGAAGCAGTATCCCTCGGCACTCATGAAATGAAGAAGTCTTATGTTTTCCGTGGAAATGCTGACGAAACTTGCCTTGATGATATAGGCGAGGAATATTACAGACAGCTCTATAATCTCATTTGCGAAAACATACCCGGCTCATTTGAAGCTTCAAAAGAAGCTTATCTCTCCTGGCTTTCGGATTTTACCTACAGAAAAAGGAGAGGGCTTTCAAGAAGCAAGGGTATCGTTAAAGACGGCACAGTTTATTCATCGGTTATGACAAGCAGTGAAACAGGCACTTCGGCTGTACTCAGCGGAGTTGCTTCAGGCAAGCAGGCAAGAGGCAAAGGTCTTGGCAGAATAACCGTTATGTCGGCTGTAAACGAGCTTGTCAGCGAGGGCAAGGATGTATATGTAATTGCCCTGAATAAATCTGCTGAAGGCTTTTATGAGCATATAGGCTTTGAATATTCGGGAGACATTCATATCTATAAAAACAAGAATATATGTTGAAGGGAAAAATAATGTTTAATTTTGATAAAAGAGTAGAGGAGCTTGCAAGTAAAGCTCTCATTGGTGCAAAAGATGAATTTGACACTATAGATGAAATTACAGAACATAACCAGAGAAAGATGCTCAAAGCTTTTATTGACAACCGTGTAAGTGAAAGCATGTTCAGTGAAAGCACGGGCTACGGCTACAATGACAGGGGCAGAGAGGTTATAGACTTAGTTTTTTCTCAGGCTGTCGGTGCTGAGGATGCTATTGTAAGACACAACTTTACCTGCGGTACCCACACACTGACGGTTGCTCTTTTCGGTGTGCTTCGCCCCGGTGACACAATGCTCAGTGTTACGGGCAGACCCTATGATACAATTGGGCCCGTCATCGGCATATCAAAAGACGGCAACGATATGGGTTCCCTGAAGGACTACGGTGTAAAATATGACGAGGTCAGCCTTAAAAGTGACGGCAGAGTTGATTTCGATGCAATTGAAAAGAGACTTCTTAAGGGCGATGTGAAGATGGTCTATATCCAGCGTTCAAGAGGCTACAGCCTTCGTCCCAGCCTGAGCGTAGATGAAATAAAGCAAATTGTTGATATAACCAAAAAAGTAAGTAATGCCATGGTTATGGTTGATAACTGCTACGGTGAATTCACTGAAAAGCTTGAGCCTACTGATGTGGGTGCTGACCTTATGGCAGGCTCCCTCATTAAAAACCCGGGTGGCGGCATTGCCAAGACTGGCGGATATATTGCAGGCAAAAAGGAATATGTTGAAAAATGTGCCTACAGGCTTACCACTCCCGGTCTCGGCAGAGAGGTAGGTGCAACCCTCGGACACTCAAGAGAGCTGTTTATGGGCATATTCTCCGCACCTCATGTTGTTGGCGAAGCACTTAAAACTGCCGCCTTCACCTCAGCTCTGTTTACACTTATGGGCTTTGAGACCACTCCCGAAGCGGGGGAGAGCCGTCACGATATTATTCAGGCTGTGCGCCTTGGCAACAGTGAAAATCTTATTGCATTCTGTCAGGGTATTCAGAAGGGCTCACCTGTTGATTCCTATGTTACTCCCGAACCCTGGGATATGCCCGGTTATGACAGCAAGGTTATTATGGCTGCAGGTGCTTTCACTCTCGGCTCATCAATTGAGCTTTCAGCCGATGCGCCTCTTCGTGAGCCTTTTGCCGTGTGGATGCAGGGCGGTCTCAACTTCCATTCAGCCAAGGTTGCCGTTATGTACGCTGCCGAAAATGTGATGAAAGTACTCCATAAAGAAGGTAAATAAAATGAGTGAGTTCAAAGGTTTTGTCCCTGACGGCTTTATGCTGTTGGAGCTTAATAAATTCAACGATTCAAGAGATTTTTATGAGGGTGTAAAGGAAGATATCAAAAAGATGACAATAACACCTATGCGTCAGCTCTGCTCTGATTTAAGTCAGGAGCTTTTTCGCATTGACCCGAAGATGAACCTTATCCCCACAAAAATGGTGTCGAGAATAAGAAGGGACACACGCTACTCAAAGAACAAACAGCTTTACAGAAGCAATGTCTGGTCAATGTTTATGCGTGATAAGCACCAATGGGAAAACTTCCCTTGCATGTGGTTTGAGATTTTTCCCGAGGGCTACAGCTACGGTGTGGCTATGTTCCGTTTTGATGCTGCGGGTCTTGCCGCCTTCAGACAGAAGCTTATTGATAAGCCCAAGCAGTTTAAAAAGGCACTGAAGGGTGTTGAAGTAACAGGGGCTGAGCTTTATATCGATTCATTCAAAAAGGATAAACCCGACATAGACAGAGTGCCTGATGATTTAAGACTTTTCTATAATGCCAAGAATTTCGGCTTCACTTATTTTTCATCTGATATGACAAAGCTTATTGACGGCAGTGTTAAGGAAGAACTCATTTATGCTGTGAGAGCATTTGAACCTATGTATAAATTTCTCAGTGAAATAACAGATGATTTAATCAAAAAAGGAGAATAATTATGGAGAATATTTATAAGAAGCTTAAAAGCGGTTCAGACATCAGAGGTACCGCGGCCGACGGTGTAATCGGTGAGGAAATTGAGCTTACGGACAAAGCCGTATTTGACCTTACGGTCGGTTTTTGCAAGTGGCTCAGGGAAAAGGGCTATGAAGGTAAAAAGATAGCCGTAGGCCACGATTCGAGAATATCAGCCCTGCGCATAAAAAATCAGGTTGTAGCAGCACTTTCAGAGTTCGGCTATGAAATATCTGACTGCGGCTACGCTTCAACTCCCGCAATGTTTATGACCACGGTTTATCTCGGTTGCATTGCAAGCGTTCAGATAACTGCAAGCCACCATCCCTTCAACAAAAACGGACTTAAATTTTTCACAAAAGACGGCGGTCTCAACGGTGAAGATATTGAGAGAATAACTGTTTTAGCTTGTGAAGATTATACCTCAAGCGGCAGAGTACCCACAGCAAAGGCTGTCGATTATATGCACGTTTATGCTGAGGGTCTTCGTGAAATGATTTGCAGTGAGCTTGGCGTAAAGCAGGAAGACAAGCCTCTTTCAGGCTATAAAATCGTTGTTGATGCGGGCAACGGTGTGGGCGGTTTTTATGCCACTGATGTACTCGCGCCTCTTGGCGCTGATGTGTCGGGAAGCCAGTTCCTCGATATGGACGGTATGTTCCCCAACCACGCGCCCAACCCCGAAAACAAGGAAGCTATGGCATCAATCTGCAAGGCAGTTACCGATAATAAGGCTGACCTTGGCATAATATTTGACACCGATGTTGACAGAGCAGGCTGTGTTGACGAAAAGGGCAGAGAAATCAACCGTAACCGTCTTGTGGCTCTTGCATCGATTATAGCTCTCGAAAACAACAAAGGTGGCACTATCGTCACTGACAGTGTAACCTCAACGGGTCTGACAAAGTTTATTAACGAAGATTTAGGCGGTGTTCATTACCGTTTCAAGCGCGGCTACAGAAATGTTATCAACGAACAGCTCAGACTTGAAAGCGAAGGCATTAACTGTCCTCTTGCCATGGAAACTTCAGGTCACGCCGCTTTCAGAGACAACTATTATCTTGACGACGGAGCTTATCTCGTAACTAAAATTGTGATTAAAATGGCTCAGATGGGCAAGGAAGGCAAAAAGCTTGACAGTCTCATTGCTACTCTCTGCGACCCTGCCGAAGAGGCGGAGCTTCGCTTTAAAATCAAGGAAGATGATTTCAGAGCATACGGCAACGGTGTTATAGCTGACCTTGAGAAATTTGCCGAAAATGCCGACGGCTGGAGAATTGCCGACGACAACAGAGAGGGCATACGCATTTATTTTGACAGTGAGGATATGAAGGGCTGGCTTCTGCTTCGCCTTAGCGTGCATGACCCCATTATGCCTCTTAACATTGAAAGTGACAGCGAGGGCGGCTGCAAAAAAATAGCGGAAGCTTTTGCCGGATTTATCGCGCAGTACGAAAGCCTTGATGTTACACCACTTATAAACTTTTTAAGTTAAATTCAGGAAGATAAAGTAATTTAATTATATATTCGGGAAAGGAGTGTCTTTATGAAGAAGTATTCGGTCGGTCTTGTTTTTACGGCTGTAATTCTTGCTGCAGCTTTGTTCTTTCTCGTTTCAGAGTTCAAGCCTATCAATTCTCTTATGAAGCCGCCTAAGGTCGAAGGTGAAAACCTGGCAATTCAGCTTGCTTTTGAAGAGAGCGTAGGAGATAACTACCTGCTGAAACAGCCCATTAAAGGCGATTACCGCTCTGCTTATACCTTCATTGACCTTGACGGTGATAACGACGACGAGGTAGTAGTTTTTTATTCGGCTCAGGAAGCTGTTGATATTGTGCGTATGAATGTTCTTGATGTTATTGACGGCAAATGGCAGAGTATTGCCGACTTTGAAAGCCTTCATAATCAGATTCAGGAAATAAAGTTTGCTGACCTTAACAGCGACCGCCTCAAGGAAATAATTGTGGGCTGGACTACATATCAGGATGATTATTCCAAGCTGCTGAGTGTTTATAAAATTGCTCTTAAGGGTGACGGTGTTTCTATAGAGCCTGTTTTTGACGACACTTATTCTCATTTTGAGATTATTGACATTGACTCAGACGGCGATAAGGATATACTTTCCGTCAAGCGCGTTTTAGTTGCCAACACTCCCGAAACGGAATACAGAGCAACTTTTCTGTCCTACACTGCAAAGGGTATTGCCGAAACGGCAAGTATATCCCTTGACAGGTCAATTTCGTCAGTGACTTCTGTTGCAAATGATTTCAACGAAGAAACCGCCCTGAGAAGAATATATGTTGACGGCTTAAAGGTTGACAGCGGCATGGCAACGGATTGCTTTTATTGGAACGGGAAAACAAAGACATTTGAGAAAATTACCTATGGCGGTGCAGGTATTGCCGCCATAACCTCAAGAAGCTCAGGCGTTTTCTGCAGTGATATAAATTCAGACGGCTTTATTGAAATTCCCGTTGAGGAATATCTGCCTGCAAGCAGTGTCATAACACCCGAGAGAAGCAGCGATGCCGGTCAGAGTATTATCAGATGGGTGCAGATAGGTGACGGCGTACTGAACACGGCAGAGTACCATATATTAAACTTATCTTCAGGATACACCTTTGTATTTGATAAGGAATGGATCGGCAGTGTCACCGTTGAAAATGATGTTGCCGAAGGTGTGTTGACCTTCTGTGAGCTTAAAAATGTAAACGGACAGTTCATTTGCGGCGCGCCTTATTTCTCAATCAAGACGGTTACGGAAGAAAATAACATATCATATTTTTCAACGGACTATGATTATCTGCTCAAAAACAAAGGTCAGTATTATTACTGCAGAATTTTTGACAAGGGTGAAGACTTGGGAATCACCTATAAAAAGATAAAAAAATCAATGATTACGGGGTGAATGAATATGAAGACAATTCTTGTGGCTGAAGACGAAAGCGCTATAAGAGAGTTTATAAATATCAATCTCAGACTTGCGGGCTATGAAACTGTTGAAGCCGAGAACGGCAGAGTTGCCATGGAAAAATTTGATGAAATGGGCGACAAAATAGACATTGCTCTGCTTGATATTATGATGCCTGAGGCTGACGGTATAGAGGTGTGCAATTATATAAGAAATAAGGATATGACCGTGGGCGTCATCTTTCTTACCGCAAAAACCCAGGAACAGGATAAAATTGAAGGTCTTATCAGCGGTGCCGACGATTATATTACCAAGCCCTTTTCCACCACTGAGCTTATAGCGAGAGTTGAGGCTCTTTACAGACGTGTCAGCTACAGCAAAAAGATTATAAGTGAAGCTGCCAATGACTGCATAACTCTCGGCAACTTTACACTTGACCTTAAAAAGCACGTTCTTATCAAAGACGGCAAAGATATCGAGCTAACTCAGATTGAATATCAGATTTTGGAATGCTTTTTCAAGCAGCCTAACACAACCCTTCCGAGAAATGTTTTTCTTGAACACGTGTGGGGTGACGAGTTCTACGGTGATGAAAAGGTTGTTGACGTAAATATCAGACGTTTAAGACTTAAAATTGAAGATAACTCCTCTGAGCCCGACCATCTCATTACAATTTGGGGCAGAGGTTACAGATGGGTTGAATAACAAAAGAAATGGGGAAAGCTATGAAAGGTTCAATTAAAAGCAGATGGATAAAACACATACTTCTTGTCATAATTGCAATACTGTTTGTTTTCTCCTGCGTTATTATTTATTCGGCATCAACGAGATATTTCAACTCTGCCGAGCTGACAATGAGAGCGAGAAACTCAAAGTCTGTTGACACATTTTTCACTACATATAACAACGGCAACCCCGACAGCTTCACTCTCGGAGCTTATAAGTTTGTTGAAAACTTCCTTTACAGCGATATTATGGAAGTGTGGGTTATTGACAAAAACGGCAAGATGATTGTTTCTTCAAGCGGCTTCAATGTTTCCGCCTCATCACAGTGGGAGGACTATGAGCTTGCTCTTGATGCTTCCGATAAAATCGGTGTCAAGCGGCAGCGCCTCGATTCGGGTGAACCCGTTACGGCAATGACATATATCCTTCGTGATGAAAACGGAAAGAACTACGGTGCCGTCAGATATCTTATGTCTATGGAAGATATGTACAGTCAGCTCTATGTTATTGCGCTTATTGTGTTGGTTGCATTTTTCCTTATTGTTATTCTCATTACGGTTTCGGGAATGTATTTTGTTTCGTCCATTGTCAACCCCGTTACGGAGATATGTAAAACCACAGGTGAAATTGCGAAGGGCGATTTCAGTGCAAGAATAAACACGGACTATGCCGATGACGAAATAGGTGAGCTGTGTTCTTCAATTAACAATATGGCACTGCAGCTCAGTGAAATAGACAAGATGAAAAACGACTTCATCTCAACGGTTTCCCACGAAATCAGAACACCTCTTACGGCTATCAAGGGCTGGGGTGAAACGCTTAAAAATGTCAACTATGATAAGGCGATACTTGATAAGGGTCTGGATATAATCGTGGATGAAACATCAAGACTTTCCGTAATGGTTGAGGAGCTTCTTGACTTTTCAAGAATGCAGAGCAGCGGCATGAAGATAATCTCAAGGCGTTTTAACCTCTTTGAGCTGCTGACAAAATGCTACAGCTTTCTCAAGAAAAAGGCAGACGAGGAAGAGGTTTCGCTTGAATATCTGCCCTGTGAAACCGATGAAATTATTATCAACGGCGACCCTGACAAAATCCGTCAGGTAATAATCAATGTTATTGATAACGCCATAAAATATACACCAAAAAGCGGTAAAGTTGAAATTAAGGTTGAATTTGACGGAAAATATGTTAAAATACTTGTTTGTGACAACGGTTGCGGCATCCCCGAAAAAGACCTGCCTCATGTAAAAGAGAAATTCTATAAGGCAAACAACACTGTCAGAGGTACGGGTATCGGTCTTGCAGTTGCCGATGAAATAATAAAAAAGCATTCGGGTGAAATTAACATTTCAAGCATTCCCTCACAGGGTACTGAGGTTGAAATTGTTTTGCCTGTTTATATCAAGGAGGAATAATTATGGCTAAGGATAAGCTTCAGCATAAAACATCAGTCGGCGGTCAGGCACTTATTGAAGGTGTTATGATGCAAGGCCCCAAGGGTGCGGCAGTGTCCGTGAGAACACCTGACGGCTCAATAGACACTGAAATGGTTGATTTCAAGCACGCAAAAGATAAGTTCAAGCCCTTGGGCTGGCCACTCATCAGAGGTGTGGTGGCTTATATTGAATCAATGATTTTCGGCTATAAGTGTCTTATGATGTCTGCGGAAAAAAGTGGTCTGGAAGACCTTGAGGAATCGGAAGAAAATATGTCAAAGCTTGATAAGTGGCTCAATGACCATATGAATAAAAAGGTTATGGGTGTACTCACTGCAGGTGCAAGTGTTCTCGGTGTGCTTCTTGCTTTCGGACTTTTCTTTTATCTGCCCACAGTTGCCGTTAACTTCATAAACAAGCTTTCAGGCGAGGTTCTCACAAATTACAGAGCCCTTTTTGAAGGCATTATCAGAATGATTATTTTCGTTATTTACATTGCTCTTGTGTCACTTATGAAAGACATAAAGAGAACATTTATGTATCACGGTGCCGAGCATAAAACAATTTTCTGCTATGAAAACGGTCTTGAGCTGACAACAGAAAATGTAAAGAGGCAGTCAAGATTTCATCCACGCTGCGGCACAAGCTTCATCTTTGTTATTATCATTATCAGCGTTATAATTTCCTCTGCCATTTCCGTTGCGGCGCCTGAGCTTCGTGACCGGACAATAATCTGGATGGCAATTAAAATTCTCATTCTGCCTCTTATTACGGGTCTTAGCTATGAGTTTATCAAGTACGCGGGAAGACACGACAATATATTTGTCAAAATCCTTGCCGCCCCCGGTCTCTGGATGCAGAGGCTCACAACAAAAGAGCCTGACGATGATATGATAGAGGTTGCTCTTGCATCTTTCAAGGCAGTTATCACAGATAATCCCGAGGACGATAAAATATGACCGTAGCAGCTCTTCACAAAAAAATCAGCGCTTTTCTTAATGAGAATGAAGTTGAAGACAGCGCCCTTGAAGCCCGCTATTTAGTTCAGCACCTTCTCGGTTTGAGCTACGGTGAATTTCTCCTGAGAGCAGGTGACAGTGTTACCGACGATGTTATTGTTTCTGCCGAAGCTATGGCAAAACGCCGTGCTGACGGCGAACCTCTTCAGTACATTATAGGCGAATGGGATTTTATGGGTTATACCTTCAAAGTGGGTGAAGGTGTGCTGGTTCCCAGACCTGAGACGGAGATACTTTGTGAATATGTCCTCGATAAAATCAAGGATATTCCTTCGCCGGTAGTTTATGACCTTTGTTCAGGCAGCGGCTGTATCGGTATCAGTATAAAAAAAGCAAGACCTGATGCAAGGGTTATTCTCGTTGAAAAATCAGATAAAGCACTGTTATATCTCACAGAAAACTGCAAAAGCATCTGCAAGGATAATGAGCCTGAAACCGTCAAAGGAGATATACTTCTTTATGACAGCTTTGATTATCTGCCCAAGGCTGATGTCATTATAAGCAATCCGCCTTACATAAGAAGTGATGAAATTCCCACACTGCAGAAGGAAGTGCAGCGTGAGCCGAAAATGGCTCTTGACGGGGGAGAGGACGGACTTTTATTTTACAGATGTCTTGTGTCGTTTTGGAGTAAAAAGCTTAAAAATAACGGCTTTATGGCTTTTGAGTGCGGTGAAGACCAGAGCGAAGATATAAAAAATCTTTTTTCTGAGATTAACTTTGACAGCGAGACGGTAAATGACTATAATAATATTCAGCGAATAGTTATCGGAAGGAGAAAACAGTAATGATATTTGATTTATTCAGAAACGGACTTTCAATGGAGCTGATAATCAGCCTTTGCGCCCGTGTGTTTATAATTTTCTGTGTTCTGCCCATACATGAATTTGCTCACGGCTATGTTGCCAATATGCTTGGTGACCCTACGGCAAGGCTCAAGGGCAGACTTACATTGAATCCTCTTGCTCACATTGACCCCCTCGGTTCACTGATGATAATTCTCGTGGGCTTCGGTTATGCCAAGGCAGTGCCTGTTAATATGAGAAACTTCAAGCCTTCAAAAAGAAAGACCTATATGGCACTCACAGCCCTTGCAGGCCCCGTGTCAAATATTATAATGGCATTCATATTTATGTTCCTTTACTGCCTGATTTACTATAAATTTGCAGTGAGTGAGCTGCTTGTCTATATTGCACTGTTTTTTATGTACGCCGCTATGGTCAATATTTCTCTTGCAGTGTTCAATATGATTCCCATACCGCCTCTTGACGGCTCAAGAATACTCAGTTCAATTCTTCCCGACAGAACATATTATAAGTTAATGCAATATGAAAGATATATCGTTTTAGGCGTATTTGCTCTTATTATACTTGGCATACTTGATACACCTCTTTCAATTGCTACAGGCTTTATTCAGCAGATAATTTTGAAAATCTGCAGCGCACCCTTTATTTAATTTAAAAATCCGGAGTTAAAACAATGGAAGTTATTCAGTATAAGCTTGATGTTTTTGAAGGCCCTATGGATCTTCTTCTGCATCTTATAAACAAACACAAACTCAATATCAATGATATTCCCATCTTCACTCTTGTAGAGCAGTACATTGACTATGTGCGTCAGATGGAAGAGGCCGATATGGAAATTGCAAGCGATTTCCTTGATATGGCGGCAAGACTTGTCTATATCAAAACTGTTTCACTTCTTCCCGTCTATGAGGAAGCTGAGCAGCTGAAAAAAGAGCTGACAGGTGAAATTATCGAATACCGCGACTGCAAAATTCTTGCAGGAAAAATGGCTGAAACAGCAGACGGCTTTGATTATTTTTACCGTGACACAATGAAGCTTGAAACAAAGCAGACCTATGAAAGACTTCACGAAAGTGAGGAGCTTTTCAAGAGTTATCTTGCAGCCGTCGGCAGAGGCAAAAGAAAGCTTCCGCCGCCCATTGAAGCCTTTACGGCTATTGTGTCAAAGAAGATTGTTTCAGTTTCGTCGAGAGTTTCGGGTATATTCTCCAAGCTAAAAAAAGGCGCAAAAAGAAAGTTCGGCGACTTTTTCTCCGATGCCTCCTCACGCTCTGAAATGGTTGCAACCTTCCTTGCAATGCTTGAGCTTATCAAAGCCGATAAAATCAAGGCATGGGGCGCAGGTGACAAAGTGGAAATTGAACAGAATGAAGATATAAGCGAGCTTGATTTAGCTTTGCTTGACAGTGATTATGAAAAGGAAGAAGAGGTGACGGCAAATGAGTAATAAAGAGCTTATGCCCCTGCTTGAAGCGGTGCTTTTTGCTATGGGTGAGCCTATTGAAATTGAAAGGCTGTGTGTTGCGCTTGAGCTTGATGAAATTGTTGTTAAAGATGTCCTTGATCGCCTTCAGGAAAAATATGAAGACGATAGCTTCGGCATCTGTCTGTTAAGACTTGAAAATAAATATCAGATATGCACCAAGAAGCACTACGCCGATAAAATCAGAGCAGTAATCGAAGTTAAAAAGAACGCGCCTTTATCTCAGGCGGCATTTGAGGTGCTTGCAATTATTGCATACAATCAGCCTGTTACAAAGGCCTTTGTTGAAAGCATAAGAGGTGTTGACTGCTCCGCTGTTATATCAAATCTGTGCGGTAAGTCCCTTATCGAAGAAAGAGGCAGACTTGACCTGCCCGGCAGACCGCTTATTTACGGCACAACACCTGAGTTTTTACGCTGCTTCTGTATCTCGTCTTTAGATGAATTGCCCGAGCTTCCCGATACGGCAGAGTACAAACCTGATGAAGAAGGCGAAAAGGCGGATGAAAATGTAAAAATTTCCGAAACTGAGTAAACAGATTTTTAATAAAAGGTTGACGAAAACGATTTTTTAATGTAACATATATACAGATATTTCTGAAAGGGGTGATAGGGTGACAGGTTTTGAAATATTCCTGTGTGTTATTGCGGGGATTATAGGTTTTTTCCTCTTGGTGCTTTCTATACCGCTGAAGGTGTCGATGGCATATGACGATAAAATTCACCTGAGTGTCAAATACCTTTTTATTAAGCTAAATATCCTGCCCGTCGGCCCCAAAAAAGAGAAGAAGGAAAAGAAGCCCAAAAAAGAGAAGCCTCCCAAGCCCGAAAAGCCCAAAGAGGAAAAACCAAAGGGAGAAAAGAAGCCTAATCCTATTTTGGAAATGGTTAAGGCTAACGGCTACGACGGCATGATGACTGTTATTCAGAATCTCTTTAAGGTTTTAGGTATATACGGCGGAAAAATATTCAAGAGCATAAAGTTTGATGAAATTGACCTTTATATCAGTGTGGGTACCGGCGATGCAGCTTCAACAGCAATAAAATACGGTGAAACCTGCCAGAAGGTTTATCCCGTTTTCGGCTTTATATGCAGTAACAATTTTGTAGGGAAATATGATGTCAGCGTTGAACCGGATTTCCTTGCAAATAAAAGTCAGGGTGAGTTCTTCCTTGATATGAGCATAACTCTGAGAAAAATAATCAACGCAACTCTTGCTATGGTAGGCAGGCTCATTATCCACGTTGCCGTTAAATTCCTTGTTGGCGGCACAAAGAAAAACAAGGATGAAGAGTCAGAAAATAAAAAGCAGGAAATTCCTGCAAACAACTGAGTTAATTAATGAAAGGATGATATAATATGGCAGAAAAATCAGCAGGTGCAATTCTCTCCTCAACAATTGAAAAAATCCGTGATCTTGTAGACACAAGCACAATCATCGGTGAAGCAATCTATGCAGAGGGCGGCACAACAGTTATTCCCGTTTCAAAGGTTACATACGGCTTCGCTTCAGGCGGTGCTGACTTCCCCTCAAAGGGCAACAAAGAACTCTTTGGCGGTGGCGGCGGCGCAGGTGTTACAATCACACCCGTTGCATTCCTTGTTATTAACAACGGCGAAGTTACTCTCAAGCACATCACAGCTTATGACAATGCTGCTGAAAGAGTTGTTAACCTTGTTCCCGAAATGTTTGATAAGGTAACAGGTCTTATGAATAAGACAAAGAAGGATGTTGTCGTTCCCGATGCACCCGTTGAAGAAGTAAAATAATCATAAAATAATAATTTTGAATCAACCGCCTGCATATCATAAAATTGGCAGGTGGTTGCTTTGTTGCTTAAAAAACTGTTTTTTATTCTTATACTTTTGTGTTGTTTCGGTTTTTCGGTGTACTCTGCCGAGGAGCCTTTATTAAGTGCGCAAAGTGCAGTTCTCATAAACGCTGACACCCTTGAAATTATATATGAGAAAAACTCAGATAAGCAGCGTTCAATGGCAAGTACCACTAAAATCATGACAGCATTGCTTGCTATAGAAAGCGGCAGGCTCTCACAGTGTGTAACGGCAAAGAATATGGCTGCCGAGGGTACTTCAATAGGACTGAAAGACGGTTATAAAATGAGCCTTGAAGCTCTTGTGTGGGGAATGCTCCTTGAAAGCGGAAACGATGCAGCAAAATTAACGGCTAACTTTCTTTCGGGCAGTGAAGAGAATTTCGCTCACCTTATGAACATGAAAGCGGCACAGATTGGAATGAAAAACACCAACTTTGTTACTGCTTCAGGTCTTGACAGTGCAGAGCATTATACTACGGCATACGATATGGCGCTTTTAGGTGCATACGCCGTGAGAAATCCGATTTTCAGAGAAATCTGCTCATCAAAAAACAAAACTGTCAGATTTATCGACCCTGAAATCAGTCTCACCTTTTCTAATCACAACAGACTTCTTTATTCCTGTGAAGGAGTTTTCGGCATAAAGACGGGCTTTACAAAGAAAAGCGGAAGGTGTCTTGTTTCAGCCTGCGAAAGAAACGGTGTAGTTTTTGTTGCAGTTACCCTTAATGCAGGCGACGACTGGAATGACCACATTAAGCTTTATAATTACGGCTATGACATAACAAAAACCGAAAAGGTTTATCTTCGTGTGCCTGAAAGCATAAGTGTTCAGGGCGGCAAATCTCGCAGAGTACCCCTCATGCTCAGTGACAGTGAACCCCTTATCAGCTTTGCAGGCGACAAGGGGAGTATTACGCAGAAAATTTATCTGCCCCGCTTCATATATGCGCCCGTAACAATGGGTGAAACAGTTGGGAAAATTGAGATATACAGAAATAATAAGTTAATTCGCTCACTCAATATTATTGCAGGCAATGCCGCTGAATCGGCAGAGTGCAAGGAAAAAGAGAGCATATTTGAGCGGCTTAAAATAAAAATTGACAGATTCATTAAACTGAAAGGAAAATAATATGGCAGACTCAACAGTCAGACTTCAGAAATTTCTTGCTGAAAGCGGTGTTGCTTCACGCAGAAAAAGCGAGGAGCTTATTGCCGACGGAAAGGTTAAGGTCAACGGTAAAACAGCCTCAATCGGCGATAAAATCAACCCTAAGAAAGACACCGTAACCGTAAGCGGCAAAAAAATTGTCAAAAGAAAAGAATTCACATATATCCTGCTTCATAAGCCCAGAGGTTTTATCACAACCATGAGTGACGAAATGGACAGAAAATGTGTTGCTGAGCTTATTAAAGATGTACCCGTCAGAGTTTATCCTGTGGGCAGACTTGACAGAGACAGTGAAGGTATGCTCCTTTTCACCAATGACGGCGAATTTGCAAATGCAATGACACATCCCACAAAGCATGTGCCTAAGACTTACCGTGTTACCGTGCGTCCTTCGATAACAGAAGATCAGATTACACAGCTCACTACGGGCATTATTATTGATGACAGAAAAACTGCTCCTGCACAGGTGAGAGTTGTAACAAAGGAAGAGGGCAGAGTTGTTCTTGAAATCATTCTTTACGAAGGCAGAAACAGACAGATAAGAAAGATGTGTGAGGCTGTTGGCCTTGAGGTTGCGCGTCTTAAAAGAACGGCAATCGGCTCAATTAAACTGGGTATGCTCAAGCAGGGAGCCTGGCGTGAACTCAATGAAGATGAAGTAAGAAAGCTTATGATTGCTGCTGATATGGACAGAAAGAAGAAATAAATTATGATATTCTTTAAAAATACAGTTATTGATGAAAATACAGTTGAATTTGAAGCTCTTGAAAACGAAAAATCACTGGGCAGATGCACTCTTGTTTTAAGGGATAACATTGCCGATGTTACCGAGCTGACTTGCAGTGATGACGCTCCCTTTGCTGTTGAGGGTCTTCTCAGAAGTGCCTATAATTTTGCAGGGCTGAAAAACTATTATATGGCAAAGTGCAGTGCAAAAAATATAGACAGTTTTCTTGATAAAATGAACTTTCACAAGCAAGGTGACGGATATGTTGGTGACATTCCCTCAATTCTTATTGGTTCGTGCTGTAAATAAGTGCATAATAATTGACAAAAACGGCAAAACAATATATAATTATAAGGATATAAACTAAGGATTTCTCAGACGGAGGAACTGCAATGATCAGAAGTATGACGGGCTTCGGACGAGCCCAGGAAATTATAGACGGAATGAGCATTTCTGTTGAAATTAAAAGTGTTAACCACAGATATTTTGACTTCTCTGCAAGGGTACCCAGAACCTACGGCTTTCTTGAGGAAAAGCTTAAAACATACATTCAGACCCTTGTTGCAAGAGGTAAGATAGAATGCTATGTAAGCATTGAAGCTCTTGAAATTGAAGACTGTATTGTGAGTGTCAACCATTCACTTGCTGCCGGTTATATAGCAGCACTCAAAGAAATCGGTGAAAGATACAGCCTCACCGACGATATTTCAATCAGCTCCGTGGCTAAATATCACGATATTTTTTCAGTACACAAGAGTGAAGCTGATGAAGAGAGAATATGGAATGCTGTTAGAACTGTTGCTGACAGGGCAGTTGCTTCCTTTGTGGCTATGAGAGAAAAAGAAGGCGCAAAGCTCAAAGACGATATCCTTTCAAGATGCGACACTATCCTTTCGCTTGTGTCTTTCATTGAAGAGCGTTCACCTGAAACTGTCAGGGAATATAATGCAAAGCTTCTTGAGAGAATGAGAACTGTTCTTGAAGATGTGCAGGTTGACGAGCAGCGTATTCTTACTGAGGCGGCTATATTTGCAGATAAAATTGCTGTTGCGGAAGAAACCGTCAGACTTCGCAGTCATATTTCACAGATGCACGAATTTATGGAAAGCGAAGTTGCAATCGGCAGAAAGATGGACTTCCTCATTCAGGAATTTAACCGTGAAGCAAACACAATCGGCTCAAAAGCTCAGGATACCGAAATTGCAAAGCGTGTTATTGATATCAAGGCAGAGATTGAGAAAATAAGAGAACAGGTTCAGAATATTGAATAAGGTGAGAGAAAATGAAACTTATAAATATAGGCTTCGGCAATATGATTAACGCTCAGCGCATCATTGCAATAGTAAGCCCGGATTCAGCTCCCATCAAGCGTCTTATCCAGGAATGCAAAGAAAGAGGCACCCTCATAGATGCCACTCAGGGAAGACGCACAAGAGCTGTTATCATAATGGACAGTGATCATGTAATTCTGACATATCTGCAGTGCGAAACTGTTGCAAACCGCTTTGACAGCGAAGCAGAAATCGAGGAGGATTACAGTGATGAATAAAGGAAGTTTAATTGTTGTTTCTGCTCCCTCGGGCTGCGGCAAAGACACTATTGTCAAAGAAGTTGTTGAAAGGATGAAGGGTGAGGTCCACCTCTCTGTTTCAATGACAACGAGAGCAATGAGAGAAGGCGAAGCAGAAGGCGTAAATTATTTTTATGTTTCCGAAAATGATTTCAAGAAGAATATAGAAAACGGTGAAATATTAGAATACACCGTTTACGGCGGAAACTATTACGGTACTCCTGCCGGTGCGGTAAAAGCTCAGCTCAACAGCGGAAAAACCGTTGTGTTGATAATTGAAGTCGAAGGCGGGGGAAATGTGAAAATATTATTCCCTGATGCCGTTAAAGTTTTTGTTATGCCGCCAAGCTTTGAAGTGCTTGAAAAGCGCCTTCGCGGCAGAGGTACCGACAGTGAAGAAACAATTCAGAAGCGACTTGAAATTGCCAAGGAAGAGCTTTCAAGGGCAGACGAGTACGACTATATTATCGAAAACGATGTACTCGAAGAAGCTATTGAAGATTTAATCAGTATAATCAGAGCCGAAAGGTTCAGAACAAAATTTATGATAAATAAAGTAAGAGAGGTAATTGATAATGCTTAATCCCGATTTAAGAGAATTACTTAAAGACAACACCAGCAGATACTCACTCGTAACTGCAGTTGCAAAAAGAGCAAGAGAAGTGGCTCAAGACCCTATTCTCTGTGAGAAATGCGGCACTGAAAAGCCTGTAACCTACGCCCTTGATGAATTCCTTTCAGGCAAGCTTGTAATTCAGGAGCCTGAAGAAATTAAAAACATATAAGATTGGAAGTGAAATGATATGGAGCATACCGTTGCATTGATTGCGATTGAAAATGTTGCATATCATTTTGACATTTTTTACAGTTACATAATTCCTGACGAGCTTCAGAAAAGAGTTTTTGTCGGCTCCCGTGTCCTGGTACCCTTCGGAAGAAGCAACTCCGCTAAGAGGCAAGGTGTGGTTTTTGCCTTCGGTGAAAAAGAGAAAGGCATACGCTATAAAAAAATCATTTCCGTACTTGATGAAGGTGAACCCTTGCTGACAGCTGAAAACCTTGAAATAGCATCTTTTCTCAAAGACAGAACCTTCTGCACTTACTACGAGGCTATAAAGGCCCAGCTTCCGACAGGTGTCAGCTATAAAACTCAGATAAAGTACCTTGCCAATGTAACGGGCGATTGCTCTATGCTGTCAGAAACTGAAAAGCAGGTCTATGAGTATATGCTTTCACTTGAGAGCTTTACCGATAAGAAATCTGTTTATACGGCACTCGGGTTAGATGAAAATTGCGGAATTATAGAAAAGCTTGAAAAGAAGAAGCTTGTCAACAAAACCTATGAAGCTGTTAGAAATATGGGAGATGCCAGCGTTAAAACTGCAAGGCTGGTTTTATCAGCAGAAGAAATTAAATCTCAGGGAATAAAACTCACCGATAAGCAGCAAAGCGTTATAAATGTTTTAAATGATGTTTTGTCTGCAAGTGTAAAGGACATATGCTATTTCACCGGTGTTACTTCTGCGGTTATTAGCACTCTTGAAAGAAAGGGTGTTGTTGAAGTGTGTGACACTGCCGTTTACCGCACCCCTGAAACCTTAACAGTTCAAAGCAGTGCAAAAGATGAAATTGTCTTAACTGAGGCGCAGTCCCGGGCTAAAAATAATCTGCTTCAGAAATACAGAATGGCCGGGGGAGTAAGTCTGCTTTACGGAATCACCGGCAGCGGAAAAACCTCAGTTTTCCTGTCGCTTATTGATGAAGTGATTAAAGATAACAAACAGGTTATCGTTATGGTTCCTGAAATATCTCTGACACCTCAGATGATGGCAATATTTAAAGGAAGATACGGCAGTGAGGTTGCTATTTTCCACAGTGCTTTGTCAGTGGGTGAAAGGCGTGACGAATATAAGAGAGTGCGCAGCGGCCTTGTTAAAATCGCCGTAGGCACCCGCTCAGCCGTTTTTGCTCCCTTCAGTAACCTTGGACTTATCGTCATTGATGAAGAGCAGGAACACACCTATAAATCCGAATCCTCGCCGAGGTACCACACAAGAGATGTTGCCAAATTCCGTGCTCACAGGCATAACGCTTTGCTGCTGCTCTCATCGGCAACTCCCAGTGTGGAGAGCTACTCCTATGCAGTGAAAGGTAAGTATTCACTTGAAACTCTCACTGAGCGTTACGGCGATGCTGTTTTGCCCGAAGTCAGCACTGTTGACATGAAGCAGGAAAGACAAAGAGGCAACAGATATAATCTTTCGTCGGAGCTGCTTGAAAGACTTGAAAAAAATCTTAGCGATAAAAAACAATCCATTCTTCTTATTAACAGACGCGGATTTAACACATTTGTTGCCTGCGACAGTTGCGGCAGTGTTGTCAACTGTCCTTCCTGCAGCATTTCACTGACCTATCACAGTGCTAACAACAGACTTATGTGTCATTACTGCGGATATTCTGTACCTATGACTAAGGTTTGTCCCGAATGCGGCAAAGAAGATGTACGCTATGCAGGTTACGGTACACAAAGAATTGAAACTGAGCTTGAAACGCTCCTACCCGAGGCAAGGGTGCTGAGAATGGATGCCGACACAAACTCAACACGCCACTCCTTTGAGAAAAATCTTATTGATTTCGGGGAGGGTAAGTATGATATAATGCTCGGCACACAGATGGTTGCCAAAGGGCTGAATTTTGAAAATGTAACTCTCGTTGGCGTTATCAATGCTGACCAGCAGCTGAATAATGACGATTTCAGAAGTCAGGAAAGAACCTTTGACCTGCTTACACAGGTAGTTGGAAGAAGCGGCAGAGGAAAAAATAAGGGTACGGCTGTTATTCAGACACTTACCCCTGAAAATCACGTAATAAAGCTTGCACAGTCACAGGATTATGACAGCTTCTTTAAAAATGAAATCGTTATAAGAAAAGCCATGGTTTATCCGCCTTATTGCGATATATGTTCTGTTTGCTTCACAGGTGAGGACGAGGTTAAAACACTCAATGCCTCCAAGCAATTTTTAACTGAACTTAAGGATAAGGTTGATAATGATTACAAGGGCGAAAAGGTTATTGTTCTCGGACCTATGCCGCCAAGACTTTCAAAGGTGAATAATAAATTCAGATACAGACTTATAGTTAAATGCAAAAACTCAAAAAGATTCCGCAGTATGATGTCAGAATTGCTCATTTCCTTCGGCAAAAACAAAATATATTCAGACATCACTGCAGTTGTTGATATAAATCCCGAAAGCCTTATTTAGGAGGTAATTTATGGCTATCAGAAAAATTGTTACATTAGGCGATGAGGTCCTGAGGAAAACAAGCAGACCCGTTGTGAAATTTGATGAGAAGCTCTGGCAGCTTCTTGATGATATGAAAGACACTATGATTAAGGCAGACGGCGTTGGTCTTGCCGCCGTTCAGGTCGGTGTGCTCAGACGCGCTATTGTTATAGATGTGGGTGACGGACTTATTGAGCTCATCAATCCCGAAATCATTGAAACAAGCGGTGAGCAGGAGGGTAGCGAAGGCTGTCTGTCTCTCCCCGGCAGATACGGTATTGTAAAGCGACCCAATTATGTCAAGCTCAGAGCGCAGAACCGTAAGGGTCAATGGAGATTATATGAAGGCACTGAGCTTAAGGCAAGATGCTTCTGCCACGAAATTGATCACCTTGACGGAATTGTTTATAAAGACAGAGAAATTAAAGAAATCACCGCTGAGGAGCTTCTGGGTGAAAGAAAGCAAGGAAAGGACGAGTAATTATGCGTATAGCTTTTATGGGTACTCCCGACTTTTCTGTGGACTGCCTCAAAGCTCTTGCCGAGTCAAAGCATGAAATTGTAGGTGTATTCTGTCAGCCTGACAAACCCGTAGGAAGAAAGCAGGAGCTTACACCTCCCGATGTTAAGGTTGAAGCCCTCAAGCACGGCTACACTGTTTATCAGCCTACCTCTCTTCGCAATGGCAAAGGTGTTGAAATTCTCAGTGAAATCAAGCCTGACCTTGTTGTGGTTGTGGCTTACGGTAAGATTTTGCCTGACGATTTTCTTTCATATCCCAAGTACGGATGCATAAATGTTCACGCTTCAATTTTACCGAAATACCGAGGTGCTTCACCCATTCACTATGCAGTACTTAACGGTGACAGCGAAACAGGCGTAACGGTTCAGCAAATGGACAGCGGCATTGACACAGGCGATATTTTGGGAATTAAAACCTGTTCTATTGATATAAACGACACCACAGAAAGAATGTATGAAATTTTAGCCCCTCTCGGTGCTGAGGTGCTGATGGAAACCATTGACCTTATTGAAAAAGGCGAAGCTACGCCCGTGCCTCAGAATGAAGATGAAGCAACTCATGTAGGACTTCTTTCAAAGGATATGAGTGCAGTGGACTGGAGCAAAAGCGCTTTTGAAATTCACAATAAAATCCGCGGACTTTATTCCTGGCCGGGAGCGTCAACGGTACTCGGCGGAAAAACTTTGAAGCTTCACTCTTCGGTTTTATCTGATAAAAAGGGGCATAATATTCCCGGTGAAGTTGTTGATGCAAAGGGCAAAATTATAGTCTGCTGCGGAGACAATAACTGTATCGAGCTTGAAACTGTGCAGCTTGAAGGCAAAAAAAGGATGGATGCCAAGGTATTCCTTAACGGTTATAATCTTGCTGAAGGCACTGTTTTAGGCAAATAAAAAGAAGGTGACAAAATGATCTGGTATGATTATTATTATCTGATATTAGTTGTTCCTGCAATTATTATTTCACTTATTGCTCAGGTTAATGTCAAGAAAACCTATGCCACTATGGCAAAAATAAGCAATAAAAAAAGACTTACAGGCGCTCAGGCTGCCTATAATGTGCTTCAGCATTACGGAATAAGAAATGTCAGAATTGAACAGACGCAAGGTAAGCTTTCAGACCACTATGACCCGAGAAGCAATGTTATCAGGCTTTCCCCTGAGGTGTACGCAGGCACATCTGTTGCGGCGGTGGGTATTGCCTGCCACGAAGCCGGACATGCTGCACAGCACGCTGAAAATTATGTTCCCATAAAGGTGCGCAATGCAGTTCTGCCTGTTGCGAACTTCGGTTCCTCATTCGGTGTACTCCTTGCAATTTTCGGCTACGCTCTGGGCTTCGGATTTCTTGTTGATGTGGGCATTATCCTTTTTGCGGCGGTAGTTGTTTTTCAGCTCGTTACTCTGCCTATTGAGTTCAATGCAAGCTCAAGAGCCATTAAGGTTATTGAAGGCACTGAAATGCTTTTTGAAGATGAAGTGCCTAAAGCAAAGAAAGTGCTTTTCGCAGCCGCAATGACTTATGTGGCTTCACTGCTCGTTTCAATAATGTCCCTTATAAGACTTATTCTCAGAACAAACAGAAGAAGATAATCAAAGGAATTTTTATATGGCAAATCCAAGACAAATTGCCTTTCAGGCACTGCTAAAAACCGAAAAGGACGGGGCGTTTTCAAACCTCGCCCTTGATGCAGTGCTGTCAAAATCAGACCTTGACACAAGAGATAAGTCTTTTGTGTCTAATTTGTTTTACGGAGTAATTGAAAGACAGCTTACAATTGACTATAATCTTTCCCTTTATCTTACGAAGCCTCTCAAAAAGCTTAAACCCGAGGTGCTGACAATTATGCGTGCAGGTGCTTATCAGATTCTTTTTATGGATAAGGTCCCTGATAGTGCCGCAGTAAATGAAAGTATCAAGCTTTCAAAGAAAAACGGTGCTTCCTACGCGTCGGGTCTGATTAACGCTGTACTGCGTAAGGTAGCTGCAAAGGGTCTTGTTTTGCCCGAAAATGAAAACTCAGCTGAATATCTAAGTGTAAAATATTCCTGCCCCTTGTGGCTGACGGAAAAATGGACGGCAGAGTACGGTGAGGAAGACACAGCAAAGCTTCTTGAAGCATCTATCGGCAGCGCGGACACCTATATCAGGGTCAATACCACGAGAACTACGGATAATGAGCTTATTGATAAGCTGGCAAACGAAGGTGTTTTTGCCGAAAAAACATATAACGAAAACACATTGAAAATCAATTTAAAAGGCAATGATATTGAGAAACTTAAAGCCTTTAAAGAAGGTCTTTTCCATGTTCAGGATATGGCTTCTCAGCTTTGTGCAAAAGCTCTCGGAGCAGCCGAGGGTGACACTGTATTTGACCTTTGCTCCGCTCCCGGCGGCAAGGCTTATACAGTGTGTGAAATGATGAATGACAAGGGCAGAGTGCTTTGCTTTGATATTTATGATAACAGAGTTTCCCTCATTCTCAAGGGTGCAAAAAGGCTTGGTCTCAAATCCATTGAGGGGAAAACAGGGGATGCCTCTGTTTATAATGAGAGCCTCGGACTTGCCGACAGAGTGTTGTGTGATGTACCCTGTTCAGGTCTCGGTATAATAAGAAGAAAACCCGAAATCAAATATAAAAAAGAGGAAGACCTTGCTTCTTTGCCCGAAATTCAACTTGCAATAATAAATAACGCATCACGTTATGTTAAATCAGGCGGAAGACTTATATACTCTACCTGCACCTTATCAAAAGCAGAAAATGAAGATGTATGCAGAAATTTCCTTGATGCCAACAAAAACTTTAAGGCAGTGGGTGTTTTCTCACAAGATGACGAATGTATGAAAACCCTGATGCCACATAAAAATGAAAGTGACGGCTTCTTTATAGCAGCTTTTAAAAGAGAGGACTAAAAAATGACAGACATTAAATCAATGAATCTTTCCGAACTTAAGGAAGAAATTGCTGCTATGGGCGAAAAAAACTTCAAAGCCGGTCAGATTTATTCCTGGCTGCATAAGCACGGTGCTGTCAGCTTTGACGAAATGACAAACATTTCAAAGGATTTTCGTGCAAAACTTGAAAAAAATTATGACATTTATACCTGTACTATTGAAAAAAAGTTAGTTTCAGTGTATGATAATACAGTTAAATATCTTTTCAGGCTCCATGACGGTGAACTCATTGAAAGTGTGGTTATGAAATATAAATACGGCTACACCATTTGTGTGTCAAGTCAGGTTGGCTGCAAAATGGGCTGTAAATTCTGCGCTTCCGGTATTGCAGGCTTTGTCAGAAACCTCACTGCGTCGGAAATTCTCTCTCAGATTTACACTGCACAGAAGGATCTCGGCATCCGCATATCTCACATCGTAATGATGGGAGTGGGGGAGCCGCTTGATAATTTCGATAATGTAATGCGTTTTCTGACAATGATAAGCGATGAAAACGGACTTAATATTTCAATGAGAAATATCTCTCTTTCCACCTGCGGCGTTGTCAGCGGTATATATGAGCTGATGGAAAAGAAGCTTCAATTAACTCTTTCCATTTCTTTGCACGCTCCCAATGATGAAATAAGAAATCAGACAATGCCTGTCAATTCAAAGTGGAACATTGATACCCTCTTGAAAGCCTGCCGCGATTACACCAAGGCAACCTCAAGGAGAATTTCTTTCGAGTACGCTATGATAAGCGGTGTTAATGACAGTGACGAGTGCGCTATGGAGCTTGGTAAGAAGCTCAAGGGAATGCTTTGCCATGTTAACCTTATTCCCGTTAACTCGGTGAAGGAAAGAGACTATAAAAAAAGCAGTGATAACAGAATTGCCGAGTTTATAAAAGTTCTTGAGAAATACGGTATCAATGTTACTGTAAGAAGAACTCTCGGCAGCGATATTAATGCCTCGTGCGGTCAGCTCAGAAGAGGCGAA
This sequence comes from Acutalibacteraceae bacterium, assembly GCA_045534675.1. Taxonomy (GTDB): domain Bacteria; phylum Bacillota; class Clostridia; order Oscillospirales; family Acutalibacteraceae; genus UBA6857. Next base: position 23,226 of record JAZSKE010000027.1, on the reverse strand, counting down.
GGACCTAAGTAAAGGAGTGATTTTATGCAGATAGTCGGTGCTACAGATATCGGCAGGGTACGGTCAGTCAATGAGGACTGTTACGACCACGGAATATTCGATGACGGTACTGCATGGGCAATTGTCTGTGACGGTATGGGAGGAGCAAGAGGCGGTCATATTGCAAGCAGTCTTGTGCTGAGCCTTGTCGGCGATAAAATCAAAAAGTGCTATAACAAGCTTATGCCTGCATATTCGTTTGAAAATATGTTCCTTTCAACTATTACAACAGCTAATGCTATTGTTTATGACAGAAGCTTTACCGATGATGAGCTGAAGGGTATGGGTACTACCATTGCCGCTGCTATTGTAAAAGAAGGTAATGCGTGTATTGCACATGTGGGCGACAGCCGTGTATATAAAATCAGCGGCGGAGCAATCAGCCGTATAACGAAGGATCACTCTCTTGCTCAGGAAATGCTTGACAACGGTCAGCTCACTCAGGAGGAGTTTGAAAACTATCCCAAAAAGAATATTATAACAAGAGCGCTCGGCGTTGAAGAAAATATTGACATTGATTTTGATTTCACTTCACTCAACGAAGATGAAGCACTCGTGCTTTGCTCAGACGGATTAAGCGGTCTTGTAAGTGACGATGAAATATATGAAATTTATAAAAACAGTGATTTTGACAGTGTTTGTCAGAAATACATAGACAGGGCAAACAGTAACGGCGGACATGACAACATTACGGTTGTTGTAATGAAAGGGTAAGGTGATATTTGATGGAAAATTATGTAGGTAAGCGTCTGGACGGCAGATATGAAATTATGGAAGTCATCGGTGTTGGCGGTATGGCTGTTGTTTATAAGGCGTTTGACAATATTGATCACAGAATAGTTGCAGTTAAAATTCTCAAGCAGGAATATCTTGCAAATGAAGATTTCAAACGCAGGTTCAGAAATGAATCCAAGGCTATTGCCGTTTTATCTCATCCCAATATTGTTAAAGTATATGATGTAAGCTTCGGAGATGCAATACAGTATATTGTAATGGAGCATATTGAAGGTATTACCCTCAAGGAATATATCACGCAACAGGGCGTAATTAATCCGAGAGAAGCTATTTACTTTATCACTCAGCTTCTTCGCGCTCTCAAGCACGCTCACGATAAGGGTATTGTTCACCGTGATATCAAGCCTCAGAATATACTTCTTATTTCTGACGGTACCATCAAAGTTACAGACTTCGGTATTGCAAGAATAAGTGAAAACGCCACAAGAACAATGACAGACGGTGCAATCGGCTCTGTTCATTATATCAGCCCCGAGCAGGCTAAGGGCAGCATAACCGATTCGAGAACCGACCTTTATTCAGCGGGTGTTATTCTTTATGAAATGCTCACAGGCAAGCTTCCTTTCCAGTCCGACAATGCGGTGTCCGTTGCTCTTATGCAGCTTCAAAACGACCCTGTAAGCCCCCGCGAAATCAATCCTGCAATTCCCTTAGGTCTTGAGGAGATAATCATTAAGGCTATGCAGAAAAATCAGTTTGCAAGATATCAGTCTGCAAGTGAAATGATTGACGACATTATTGCATATAAAAATAATCCTTCCGTCACTTTCGGTTATAGCTATAAGGACGAAAGCGTTACACGCAAGGCTCCCGTTGATATTGAGCATGCGCCCACCGAAACCTATATTCCTCATAAAGAGCCTGAGACCATCGAGCCTGTTGATGACAACGAATATGATGACGAACTTGATTTTGAGGATAAAGGAAAAACAAAGACTATTGCCGTACTCTCCGGTGTTCTTGCAGCACTTATAGTTTTTGCAATTGCTCTTGTTGTACTTTTTGTGCCTGCCGCCGATAAGCTTGATGTACCTAATCTTATAGGTCTTGATTTCTATAATGATGTTATGAGTAATGCTCAGTATTCTGAATATGCTTTCAATCCCATTATCGATGAGGACAGTGATGAACCTTCAGGTACAATTATCCGTCAGGAACCCTCAGACGGTAAAATTAAGAAGGGTTCTGCCATAACCGTTTATATTTCAGGTTCTGTTTCAAAAACTGCTGTTCCTGATGTTTACGGTTATGAGTCATCATCAGCAATTAACATACTCAAGAGTAAAGGCTTTGAGGTAGTCACGGCTAAAGAATACAGTGACGAAGAACCCGGCACTGTTGTAAGAACTTCTCCCGCGCGTAACGAAAAGGTTGAATCAGGCTCTGTTATCACTGTTTATGTTGCTACAAATGAAGAAGTTGAGCCTGTTGATGTTCCTAATCTTGTGGGTCTGACTATCGCTCAGGCTAAAGAAAAGCTCAGTGAGGTCGGTCTTGTTCTTGACACTGCAGGCACCGAATACCGTCCCAGTGCTGAGCCTGCAGGCAGAATTATCGGTCATCAGTACATCGGTGAACAGGTTAAACCCGGAACAAGTGTTGCGGTTTTCGTAAGTACAGGTAAGCTTCCCGAGGAAACTACTGAGGAAGAAACTACAGATGAAACAACTGATGATGAAACAACAGAAAAGACAACAAAGCCCTCAACAACTAAGCGTCCCACAACTGAGCCTTCAACCTCAGAACCTCAGACAACTACAGAACCCACAACAACTGAGCCTCAGGTAACAACAGAACCTTCAACCGAACCCTCCGCTCAGGAACCTTCTCAGGATGCGGGTACATCTGACGAGTTCGACGAACCTGAATTTGATGAAGGCTAATAACTTATGGTTAAAGAAGGAATTATTCTCAAAGGAATAGGCGGATTTTACTATGTTGAGACCGATGCCGGCATTTTTGAGTGTAAGGCTAAAGGTAAATTCCGCTCGAAGAAAATCTCTCCCTTGGCAGGGGACCGTGTAACCGTTACGGTAGTGAATGACAAAGATAACACTATTGACGAAATAGCGCCGAGAAGAAATGCACTTATAAGACCGCCTGTTGCAAATATCGATAAGCTGATTATTGTTGTTTCATCGGTAAAGCCGAAGCCCAATACTCTTATTATTGACAAAATGACGGTTCTTGCCGAGAAAAACAATATTGAACCGGTTATTGTCATAACAAAAACTGACTTGCACTACGATGAGGAATTAGCCGATATTTACCGCAGTGCAGGCTACAGAGTATACACCTTTTCTCTTCAGGACGACAGGAATCTTGATGAAATCAGGAATGAACTCAAGGGATGTATCTGCGCTTTCACAGGTAATTCAGGTGTAGGTAAATCAACCCTTATAAATGCTCTCAACGGTGAACTGAATCTTGAAACAGGTGAAATCAGCGACAAGCTCGGCAGAGGCAGACATACAACCCGTCAGGCTGAAATTTTTCACGTCGGCGAAGGTATGGTTATCGACACGGCAGGTTTTTCAAGCATCGACTTCACTGCTGACAATGTTATTTTTGCTGACGACTTGCAGTATTATTTCAAAGAGTTCTCCGAAAAAATAGGGCAGTGCCGCTTTAACGGTTGCAACCACTTAGGCGATAAAGGCTGCAAAATTTGTGAGCTTGTAGGTGAAGGTGTAATAAGCAAAAGCAGACACGAAAGTTATGTTTCTATGTTTAATGAAACAAAAGACTTTAAAAAGTGGAATATCTGACTTATTTATCACAAAAATTTATTATTTCCGTATAATGATATTGAGCTGAATAACGGCTTAATTTTCTGTTACGGGGATGATAGCATGACCCACCACAGAGGGTGTCCAAAAGGTCTCGTCTTCACGGCTTTCGGAGCAGGAATATTGTTGGCACTTTGCTTTCCTGTTAAAATAATGCTGTTTATCCTTGCTGTAATGCTTGTAATTTTGGGCATAACATCTTGTCAGAGATAGCTTGGAGGTATTTTATGAAAGTTGTTGTTGTAAGAAGTCCTAAGGCGCTCAGAGGCATTTTAAAAGCAATATTCAAAATTAAAAACTAAGACAACTGAAAACATAAAAGCAGGTGGTCTTTGCCACCTGCTTTTTCAGGAGATTTTTTATGGAAAAACATATTGAGGTTGAACGCAGTATCTACAAAAAGTACCGCAAAGACATTTGGAAAAAATTCATCGCAGGTATAAACGAATATGAAATGATCAAACCGGGTGATTGTATTGCTGTTTGCATATCAGGCGGCAAAGATTCAATGCTCCTTGCTAAATGTATTCAGCATCTTCAAAAGCACAGCGACTTTCCCTTTGAGGCAAAATATCTTGTGCTTGACCCGGGTTATTCACCCAAAAACAGGCAACGAATTATAGATAATGCCAAGCTGCTCAATGTGCCGATTGAAATTTTTGATGCAAGAATTTTTGACTATGTTGTGGATATTGAGAATTCCCCTTGCTATATGTGCGCACGAATGAGAAGAGGCCATCTTTATAAGAACGCGCAGAAGCTTGGCTGTAACAAGATAGCTCTCGGTCACCACTTTGATGATGTTGTTGAAACAATACTTCTGAGCATGTTGTACGGTGCCGAAGTTAAAACAATGATGCCCAAGCTTCACAGCACAAATTTCCCCGGCATGGAGCTTATAAGACCACTTTATATGGTGAAAGAAGCTGACATCAAGGCTTGGGTACGGTATAATGAACTTGAATTTTTGCAATGCGCATGCAGCTTCACAGCTAAGAATGAACAACAGTCCGATCAGGAACTGATGTCAAAGCGAAAAGAAATGAAGGAACTTATTTCACGCTTCAGACAAATAAGTCCGTATATTGATATGAATATTTTTAAGAGTGTACACAATGTCAATCTTGAAACAGTTATCGGCTATCACAAAGGTGATGATAAATATAATTTTCTTGATGATTATGATAAATAAAGGAGCTGAAAAAAACTTTCGTTTTTTTCAGCTCCTTTTTAGGGCGTGAATTATATGTTTTAAAGAGTTTCTTTGTACCTTCCATCCCGAAGGAAACTTTGTCTGCATTTTTTGCAGCCCCTTTTTATTTGCTTGAAAGCTGCTGAGTGTATGTTGCACAAAGCTCATCAACTCTCGCTTCAAGGAATAAGTATATTTCATTGAGGTTTTCGTCTGTGCCGTTAGTGGCAAACCATTTGAGTACGGCAATGAAAGCATTTGAATAAAAGCAGGCAAAAATTTCAGCTTTGGATTCAGATGTGTCGGGGAGTATAAGCATAGTATTGTCATAGATAAATCTGTTAACTGCCTTTGCAAAAGAATCACCGAGAGAATACACAAATTCATCTGAGCAGATTATTTCAAAAACTGACTTGTTCGCTTTAATATACTCAAAAATCTGAACTATGAAGCTCATAAAAGAATCTTTGATATTTTCGGGCGAAGCATGATTTTCGCTTGCATTGAATCCGATACGGGATAAATAGCTATCGAAGCAGAAATTGAGAAACTCATTTTTATCTTTGAAATGCTTATAAAAGGTTGCTCTGTGTACCTGAGCTTTATCGCATATTTCTGACACTGAAAGCTCATCAAAGGATTTCTCGGACATAAGCACAAGAAAGGCATCAAGCAGCTGCTGATAGGTTTTCTTTACACGTAAATCTAATTTTTTCATATATATTTGACCCTCCGATTTAATTTGCTTCTTCGTTATATCTGTTGAGCATAAACTCAGCCACGGCATCTTCGTCATTTGATTCTATGACAGCTGTTGCAATAGCTTTTAGTTCATCTTCGGCGTTGCTGACGGCATAGCACTCATCTGCAATTTCAAACAAAGGAATGTCATTGAGATTATCACCGAAAGCAACAATCTTATCAATACCGAGCATTTCTTTGATTTGTTTAGCTCCCGTTGCCTTGGAAACAGCGGATGAAATAATCTCTAAAAAATAGCAGTCGGTATAAGTATCTTTATAAAACATTGCCCGTGCGCCGGGAATATCAGATATTTCATCATAAATATCCTGCAGCTTTTCTCGGTAATCAAGCGAAACAATATACACAAGGCTTTTGCCGTTTATTTCAACCGGCTTGTCACTTTTTATAAACCGCTTCGTTTTGCAGTTTATGCGTTGGCTTACATAATCACGCTGATAATCATTTGAAATATCACAATAATAAATATCAAGAACTTCTTCATTCTGAAAATATAACATAGGTTCTACGCCGTGTTTTCTGAATATGCTTATTATTTTTTCTGCAAGATTTTCAGGGATAGGATTGCTGTGTAATATCTTGTTTTTACACGGGTCATAAATGGTAACTCCGTTCATAAGCACAAGAGGGCAGGGGAGTAAAATGCCTTTAAACATCTGTGTTACTGTTGCATATGTTCTTGCAGTAGCAACACTGAAAAGTACCCCCGAATGAGTGAGCTTATTTATGATTTCAGCTGAACGGTGTGATATTTCTGCTTTGCTGTTCAGAAAGGTACCGTCAAGGTCGGTTATATATAATGTTTTCATACAATCTCCGTTCATTATTTATAATAAACACATTATAGCACTTTGCAAAATAAAAGACAACTGTAAAATTAAAATATGTTATAGTTTTTATAATAAATATTTAGTATAAAATTATATTTTCTGCAGAAATCTATTGAAAAATCATTATAAAAGCAGTATAATAACTTCATCTATTCTGTGCAGCTCAATATGGGGTTACCCTTATTTACTTTATATGCTGCATTTCGTTAAAGGGGATTTAATAATGTTAGGTAAATTCGTCAAAGTACGTGTTACCTCCCCGATGCACTCATTTAATACTCGTTTCGGCTTTAAGTACAAACTCAATTACGGCATTATTGAAGGCGGAAAAACGAGGAAAAATACTGCTCAGTACGCTTATATTATGGGCATAAACCACCCCGTCAGAAATTTTGACGGAAGAGTTATTGCAGTTGTCAGACGTTATTCGGGCAAGGGTGTTGTCTGGGTTGTTGCACCTAAAAGCACACGCTTTATCGTAAATGATATCAGAGAAGCAATTGATTTTGCAGAAGGCAAAAACGGATACAATATCGACTGTCTTTATGAAAGCTCTTGCGGAGCTGTTGTTTTCAGAAAAGAAAACGATGTGATTAAATATCTTCTTATCAGAAACAAGAGGAGCGCTCATTGGGGCTTCCCTAAGGGTCATATTGAACCGGGTGAAACCGATGAGGAAACCGCAATAAGAGAAGTGCTTGAAGAGACCGGACTTCGCATAGAAATTCTTCCCGGTTTTGTCAGGAAATCGAACTATACAATTCAGGGTAAGATAGAGAAGAGTGTTTCAATTTTCCTTGCTAATACCGTTGATACTGACTACAAGCTTCAGGTTGAGGAAATTGAAGAGTGCGGTTGGTTTGATTTTGACAGTGCGCTCAGGACTTTGAATTATGAGAACGACAAGCTTATTCTCAATGAAGCTAAGGCACATCTGACTCAAAATGCAGTGTAAGGAGAAGTAACATGTCAGAAACATTAGCTCAATACATTGTTAATGCTTTAGGCGGAACTTTATCGGAAGAACTCATTGCTTTTATTGTTTCAATGCTTCCTATACTCGAACTAAGGGGAGGCCTTATTGCTGCAAAGCTGATGGATATTGATTTCGTTAAAGCTTTTGCAATATGTTATCTGGGTAATATGCTGCCTATTCCCTTTATATTGCTGTTCATCAGAAGGATTTTTAATCTGCTTAAAAAGATTTCCTCTGTTGAGAAAATGATAAATAAACTTGAAGCTCGTTCTATCAGAAAAGCTGATAATGTCAAGAAATTCCGACTCTGGGGTCTGTTCCTGTTCGTTGCAATTCCGCTACCGGGTACAGGAGCATGGACAGGCGCACTTATAGCCGATCTCCTCGATATACGCATTAAACATTCACTTCCTGTAATCGGTGTCGGTGTACTTGCAGCAGGAATAATTATATCGGCATTGTCCTACGGTCTTTTCGGTTTATTTGGATTTTAAAATTTAAAGCACTGCTCAAAGTACAAAAGTACGGCAGTGCTTTTTAATTATATTTCATTTTCCTGTGCAAGATCTTCCCATTTCAACATTGCGTCTTCAAGCTGCGCTGAAACATTTGCAATTTCATTCTGAAGATCGCCGAGTTTAATATAGTCACTTTGTATTGCATCGTCAGAAAGCTGCTCTTCAAGCTCAGAAAGCTTCTGCTCTAATAATTCTACCGTTTCTTCGGCTTTTTTCAGAGCTCTTTCTCGGCGCGCTTTTTCTTTTAGTGGGGTAGTAAAGGTCTTTTTTGGCGCCTTTACAGCAGTTTTAGCTGCTGTCTGCACTGTACTTTGGCTAAGCTGTGCCTGCGCACGGGTAAATTCCTCATATCCGAACTTATATAGCTTAGTTGTGCCGCATTCAAATGAAAGAATCTGCTGTGCAACTTTTTTTATAAAGTATCTGTCGTGGGATACAAACAGGAGAGTGCCTTCATATTCCGTAAGGATATTCTCAAGTGTTTCTTTGCTGAGAATGTCCATATGATTTGTCGGCTCGTCAAGAATAAGAAAATTGGGTTTTCTCTTAAAAATCTTGCAAAGAGCTAAACGGACTTTTTCGCCGCCCGAGAGCATGTCAACGGTTTTAAAAACATCTTCACCGCTGAAAAGGAAAGCTCCTAATGCACTTCTTGCCTGAAAATCGCTCAGATTTGGGAACTCATTCAAAAAGTCGGCTAAAACTGTGGCGGTACTGGAATATTGTGCCATCTGCTGATCAAAATATCCGATTTTAACCGAACCGCCAACTATAAAATTACCGTCAAGCGGGGGAATAGCACCGACAAGTGTTTTCAGAAGAGTTGACTTACCGAGACCGTTGCCGCCGATGATACCTATGTGTTCACCGCGTTTAATGTCGAAGCTCACCTTTGATAACTCTTTGTCATAGCCAATACTGAGATTTCTGACAGTGAGAACATCATTCACGCTGCGGATATCGGGCTGAAACTCAGTATGGAAGACCTTGCTATCATATTTTTCGGGAGGCTCAATAAGGTCCATTCGTTCAAGCTGTTTGAGTTTTGACTGTGCCATGGCAGCCTTTGTGGGCTTATATTTGAAGCGTTCAACCAGCTCATTAAGCCTTGCAACTTCTTTTTGTTGTGCTTCGTACTCTTTTGCCTGTTGCTGTCGTAAGATCTGTTTTTGCTGAACAAATTCCGAATAATTTCCGTTATACTTAAAGGTTTTACCGTGTTCGATTTCATATATTGTGTTTACGGTTTTATCGAGGAACATTCGGTCGTGTGAAACAACCACAACAGCTTTTTTATAAGATGAAAGGTACTCTTCAAGCCACGCTACAGCGTCTACATCAAGATGGTTAGTAGGTTCATCAAGCAAAAGCAAATCAGGCTTGGAAAGAAGCAATTTGAGGAAAGCTATCTTAGTTCGTTGTCCGCCTGAAAAATCAGACAAGGGCTTTGATTTATCCGAATCGCTGAACCCAAAGCGCTTAATTGCAGCCTCATATTCTTTTTCAAAATAGAAACCGCCTTCGTTTGTGAAAATATCCAGTAGGGTAGTGTACTCAGATATATTTTCCTGCGTTGGCGCTGCGTCCATTTTTTTATGAAGTTCCTCGAGTCTATTTTTCATACTAATTATATAGTCATATACACTTCTTATTTCTTCAAGCAATGTCAGTGAGTTATCTTTGAATGCCATCTGATTGAGTGTACCGATGACAGGCTTGCCTGAAATAATAAACTGACTGTCGAGGTCAGGTTCATCTTTTGAAATCTGCAATTCGCCTGCAATAAGCCTGAGCAGAGTAGTTTTGCCTGAGCCGTTTCTGCCGACAACACCGATTTTGCTTTCGGTATTAATTTCAATATTTACTTTTTTCAGAACGGGTTCACCTGATAAATCAACAACACCGTTATAAATTTTTATCTGCATTATTTTCGTTCCTTAATTTAAGTTTAATGTATTTTATCATAATTGCCGCATAAAAGCAACAAGGAGTTGTTTTAAATTTTTAGTTTTGAGTTGGGGCGAGTGTATTAGGCACAGTGATTTTTCTATATTAATTACTATACAAAATGAATATTTTGTATAGTAGAGGTGAGGGTTAATAATTAAAATAGTGTGGTGCTTATAAAGTTTATTAATGAGCATGGTTTTAATCATTGCTGCAATGACGATATTATTTGAACATATGTTATTAGGATTATAAAATAATAACTTCATTGATTATAATGTTTTTTCGCCATGTTTATGTCAGCTTTTTGTTTGAAGGAAATAATTTGTAGATTTAACCGATTGATAATTTTAATTCTGTTAGCTTTGTTTTGATGCTCAGATCATTTAATATAAATTGATTAAACATGATTTTTCATTTAAAAAGCTTTTAACAGACTTATCTGATAAAATAATCATTTGATAGAAATTTTTTAAATGACCATGACATCGTTTAGCCAAAATCTATTAAACGGGGTTTCTGAGTTTTTAGCTGACAGCCGCTTTAAAATAGTTCCTGAATGCATAGTCTAATGTTTTTTTGCCGTACATTAAGGTTTTGTGGATTTATTATATTGTTAATATTTATTACCGTTGCATTGAAGTTACTTTGCTGATACAGTTTTTATTATTCACTTTTTAAATAATTAGGCACATATATTACAGGTGTACTATACAAAATATCGAAATCCATTGACTTTTGCCTAAAAGTTTTGTATAGTTGTATTGTTAAACATACTTTTAGGAGCTGATGACTATGCTAAAAAACATAAATATTGACAGAAAGCTTCTTCCGCCGTTGGTTGATGAGTATATAAGCGAGCTGATGATAGTTAAAGCCCGCTCAAAAGCAACGGTTGAACAGTACATAACTGATTTATATTTGTTTTTTTGCTTTTTAGAGGATAAAGATACTACCCTCTCCCCCGAAGAAAACAGAATTCAATATGATCTTTCTTATATTGACGCGGAGTACATGAGCAAAATTACCCTTCGCAACGCAACGGAATTTCTGCTTTACTGCAGTGAAGTAAGAAAAAACGATGTGAAAGCCCGCGCAAGAAAAGCATCGTCAATAAGAGGTTTCTTTAAGTATATCAGCGAGAAAATGAACTATATTGAAAAAAATCCTATGTCTCAGCTTCAGGTTGCATCGAGCAAAAAAGCCTTGCCGAAGTACCTGACCCTCGAGCAAAGCATAGCACTTCTTGACAGCGTCAGCGGCAAAGATATGGAAAGAGATTACTGTATTCTTACACTTTTTCTCAACTGCGGTCTGCGTCTTGCCGAGCTTGTGGGACTTAATATTACGGATATAAGCTTTGACAATGAAACAATGGTTGTGACGGGTAAAGGCAATAAACAAAGGGTTGTTTATCTTAATGATGCCTGCATTACGGCACTCAAGGCTTATCTTGCCGTGCGTCCACATAATTCTCTAAAAGACCCTGATGCAAAAAAGGCTCTTTTTGTCAGCAGACTTAATAAACGCATCGGCAGACAGGCTGTGCAACTTATGGTATATAAACAGCTTGAAAAAATCGGCCTTGACGGTCAGCATTATTCGGTGCATAAACTGCGCCACACAGCAGCAACTCTCATGTACCAACACGGCGGTGTTGACACGCTTGTAATAAAAGAAGTCCTTGGTCACGAAAATCTTGCCACCACCGAGATTTATACTCATCTTGAAAATAAACAGCTCAGAGATGCGGCTAAAAGCAACCCTCTGAGCAAGAAGTCAGCTAAAACTGAAAAGTGATGAAAAACTTATAATCATAATAAACCTGATTACTGTTGCCAGGAAAAATATAATATATATCAATGCTGAACGCACCAGGTACTTTTGCAACTCAACTTTTGTTTCGGCTTTGTTGTATACGAGTTTTTGTATTTTTATGCTTGTTACATAACAACTATGTGTAAAAATAATCACGGCAAATAACAGAACGGCGTTTGACGGGAAAAGCACTAATAAACAATACTCAACGCCTTCCAATGAATATGCGGTGTAAAGATATGTGGCAACTGCTCCGATGCCGGCGCTTTTGAAAAAACTAAGCAACAGTGAAGGTACGGCGCCCAACGCACTTGTGCCAAGTATAAGCATTGAGACAAAGTACGGAATATCTGAAATGATAAGCCCTGAAAAGATTTCGGGCTTATTTTTATTTGTGAAGTCAGTGGCGAAGCTTATAAAATAGTCACCGAGAGAAGAAAATAAACTGTTGTCGAAAACGGAGTAAATAATGCAGCCGCAAATAATGCCAAGTGCAACGGTTAAAAACACAGGGATGATTCCCGAAGTGTTGCCTTTGGTTATATCTGCACGAAATTTATTCGCAGTTATTACTGCGCTGATTTTCAATACACTCCCCTCACCTTCTGTAATGACTGTTCACAGCAGTTATGCCACCTGCAACTGAGGTTAAAATCAAAACTAAAGCAGTGATAAGAAGTCTGATATCAGGTTTGAAATCGACAGTGATCAGTGAAATCAGAATAACAATAAGGTTTGAAGGTGAAGCATAGATAAGGCCACTTATGATACCGTTTTTTCTTGTTTTATTCCCTCCGAAAAAACCGGATATAAATGAAGCTGCAGCAACAGCGAACAGGCTGAAATACATATCAAACTTGTCGCTTGAATCGCTGAAAAGACATATGCCGCACATAATTAAAAATGCTGTTATGTAGACAGACAGCGACAGTAACTGTATTTTAATATAGCTTCTGATATTTTCGTTTGTACTGTTGTTTCCTGCTCTTCTCTTGTTGGTTTTTGTATTGGCATTTGTCATAAAAAAATCTCCCATAATTCATCTGTTAAATGAATATGAGAGACAATTAACCAATATTACAACGATTAGTCTTCGTTCTTTTTGCCTTTAGCAGCCTTCTTTTCAGCCTTTGCCTTTTCAGCAGCAGCCTTAGCAGCTTCTCTTTCAGCCTGAAGTCTTTCTGTAGCAGTGTTGTTCTGCTGAACAGCCCAACGAGTAATCTGCATTCTGTTTCTGTCTGCACCTGTTTCAATAATGAGATGGTTTTCCTTAACGGTTACAACCTTACCGCAGATACCGCCGATTGTTGTGATTTCGTCGCCGACTTCAACAGCGTTACGCATTTCCTGCTCTTCCTTCTGTCTCTTCTTCTGAGGACGGATTGTCATAAAATACATAAGTGCAAAGAGACCGCCCATCATAAGAATCATTGTCCAGGGTGACTGAGCACCTGTTGTTGATGTAGTTAAAAGGTTCATTCTACTTTCCTCCAAATAATAAAATAACAGCAAATATTATAACAGAACATATTATATAATACAAGTAAAATTTAAAAACTTTACATAATTTTCATATACGGGTATCAAGTAAATCCACATATTTATCATGAAATTCCCCATAAGTACCATTATCAAGATTTTCCCTGATTTTTTCCATAAGTGTGTTATAGAAATATAGGTTGTGCATTACACAAAGTCTCATAGCAAGCATTTCCTTTGCTTTGAAAAGATGTCTGATATACGCCCTTGAAAAGCTTCTGCAAGTGGGACAGTCGCACTGGGGGTCAATAGGCTGTGAATCCTTTTCGTATTTGGCATTGTTGATGTTGATAATACCGTTCCACGTATTTAGATGTCCGTGACGGGCGTTTCGTGACGGCATAACACAGTCGAAAATATCTACACCTCTGTAAACGCCTTCGATGATATTGCCGGGAGTACCCACACCCATAAGATAACGGATTTTATTCTCAGGCATATAAGGCTCAACAGCGGAGATAATTCTGTACATATCTTCCTTCGGCTCGCCTACGGCAAGACCGCCGATAGCATAACCGTCAAGGTCTAATGCGGCAATTTCTTTCATATTCTCTACACGTAGGTCATCGAATGTGCATCCCTGGTTAATTCCGAAAAGAAGCTGTTTTTTGTTTATTGTACCATCAAGTGAGTTGAGGCGGTCCATTTCCTTCTTGCAGCGTTCAAGCCATCTGACGGTACGTTTGCAGGACTGTTTTGCATATTCGTATTTTGCGGGATTTTCAACACATTCGTCAAAAGCCATGGCAATTGTAGAGCCGAGATTTGATTGAATCTGCATACTTTCCTCAGGACCCATAAATATCTTTCTGCCATCGACATGAGAGTTGAAGGTTACGCCATCTTCCTTGATTTTGCGTAGCTTGGCAAGAGAGAACACCTGAAATCCGCCACTGTCGGTAAGTATAGGTCCTTCCCAGCGCGTAAATTCATAAAGCCCACCCATTTCCTTGACAAGCTCATCACCGGGACGCACATGAAGATGATAGGTGTTTGAAAGCATTATCTGACATTTGATATCTTTAAGGTCGTATGCTGATAAAGCGCCCTTTATTGCACCACAAGTAGCAACATTCATAAAAGCCGGCGTCTGCACAGTGCCGTGAACAGTTTCAAATTCGCAACGTCGTGCATTACCTTCTGTTTTGATAAGAGTTAATTTCGATTTCATAGTCACCTCAGGAAAACGGCATCACCAAATGAGAAGAATCTGTATTTTTCTTCAACTGCCGTTTTATAGAAATTCATTGTATTTTCGTAGCCGCAGAATGCACTGACAAGCATAATTAAAGTGCTTTCAGGTAAATGGAAATTAGTTATGAGCGCATCAATGCACTTAAATTTATAGCCGGGATAAATGAATATATCTGTCCAGCCTTCACTTTCTTCAATTTTGCCTTTGAAGGTGCCGACTGATTCGAGAGTACGGCAGCTTGTAGTCCCCACAGCAATAACCCTGCCGCCATTTTTCTTTGTTTCAACGATAAGCTCAGCAGTTTCTTCAGGTAACCAATAATGCTCCGAGTGCATAAGATGAAGTGAAATATCTTCCTCTTTTACGGGGCGGAATGTGCCAAGACCCACATGAAGGGTAACATAACCGATTTTTACGCCTTTAGCTTCAATTTTTGCCATAAGCTCCTCTGTGAAATGCAGACCGGCTGTAGGTGCGGCTGCAGAGCCAAGCTCCTTTGAATAAACTGTCTGGTACCTTTCACCGTCTTCAAGTCTTTCGGTGATATAGGGTGGCAAGGGCATCTGACCGATTTTATCAAGAACATTATAAAAGTTGCCTTCATAGAAGAATTTTACAAGTCTGTTACCGCCGTCGAGTACATCAGTTACTTCACAGTGAAGAAGACCTTCTGCAAAGCTGAATTTTGTGCCGGGTTTTGCTCTTTTTCCGGGACCTACAATGCACTCCCATGTATCGTCGCCTTTATTTGTAAGAAGAAGAAACTCAACCTTGGCACCTGTGTCTTCCTTAATGCCGAAAAGACGCGCGGGAAGAACTCTTGTGTTATTGAGTATAAGGCAGTCCCCTTCTCTGAGTTCATCGAGAATATCGTAGAAATGCTTGTGTTCAATTTCACCCGAATTTTTGTCAACACACATCAGCCTTGAAGTGTCGCGCGGCTCAACGGGATGCTGAGCAATAAGTTCTTCGGGCAAATCGTAATAAAAATCTGACTTATTCATCCTAATTTTGTTATATCCTTTCAAATCTTATTTTCCATCAAAAAAAATCATCAAATTAAATTGACTAATCGGGAAATAAGTGATATTATATAAAAGTTAATTTATATTATAGTGCATAATGCTGAATTTAGCAACAGTTTTATGCAAAATAATGAGATTTAATTAGTTAAAAAGAGGTGTTTCAAATGAAAAAGTATAAGGTAGGTATTATCGGCGCAACAGGTATGGTTGGTCAGAGATTTGCAACTATTCTTGCAGATCATCCCTGGTTTGACATAACTGTTCTCGCTGCAAGCGGTCGTTCAGCCGGTAAGACATATAAGGAAGCTGTTGGCGAAAGATGGAGAATTGCCGATGCAATGCCCGAAAAGCTTGCTGACCTTATCATCAAGGATGCAACTGCAGACATCAATGAAATCGCTGCAGCAGTTGATTTTGTTTTCTGTGCAGTTGACATGAAAAAGGATGAAATCAGAGCTTTGGAAGAAGCATACGCTAAGGCTGAATGTCCCGTTGTTTCAAACAACAGCGCGCACAGAGGCACTGCTGATGTTCCCATGGTTGTGCCCGAAATCAACGCTGACCACATCAAGGTTATTGAAGATCAGAGAAAGAGACTCGGCACGAAGAGAGGCTTTATTGCTGTTAAGTCAAACTGCTCACTCCAGAGCTATGTTCCTGCTATTTATCCCCTTGATAAGGAATACGGTGTTAAGGAGGTTCTCGTTTGCACATATCAGGCTATTTCAGGCGCAGGCAAGACCTTTGAAAGCTGGCCCGAAATGGTAGATAACGTAATTCCCTTCATCGGCGGCGAAGAAGAAAAGAGCGAACAGGAACCCTTAAAGCTTTGGGGTACTGTTGAAGACGGCGTAATTAAGAACGCAACTTCACCTGCTTTCACAGCTCAGTGCATCAGAGTTCCCGTTTCAGACGGTCATATGGGTGCAGTGTTTATGCGTTTTGAAGACGGCAAGAAGCCTTCAAAAGAAGAAATCATCAAGGTATGGGAAAACTATTCAGGCAGAGCTCAGGAGCTTGAACTCCCCTCAGCTCCCAAGAAATTCCTTCACTACTTCACAGAAGATAATATGCCTCAGACAAAGCTTAACCGTACACTCGAAAACGGTATGGCAGTTTCAATCGGCAGACTTCGTGAAGACTCACAGTACGACTACAAGTTTGTATGTCTTTCACACAACACACTCAGAGGTGCAGCAGGCGGCGCAGTTCTTCTTGCAGAGCTTCTTGCAGCTGAGGGTTATATGGACTAAGGAGGCTTTTAATGAATCCCCTCTTCGTTGGCAGCGGTGTTGCAATAATTACACCCTTTGACAAGGAAGGTCAAATTGATTTTGAGGGATTTGCAAAGCTTATAGAATTCCAAATTGTAAACGGTACGGATGCTATTATTGTTTGCGGAACAACAGGAGAAGGCTCAACCTTAAGTGTAAATGAGCGCTTAAAACTGTTTTCCTTCGCCAAAGAGAAGATAAAAGGACGTGTTCCCCTTCTCGGAGGTACAGGCAGTAATAGCTCCTTTTTTACTCTCGATTTGGCTAAAGAGGCTGAAAAAACAGGTATTGACGCGCATCTTATGGTTACGCCTTATTATAATAAAACATCCCAGGCAGGTCTTATAAAGCATTATACTTTCCTTGCCGACAGACTGACAAAACCTATACTTATCTACAATGTGCCGTCAAGAACGGGACTTAATGTTATGCCTGAAACCTATGAGACCCTCTCCCACCACGAAAACATCATAGGCGTAAAAGAAGCTGATCCGAATATTTCAAAGCTTGTAAAATCAATTGCACTGTGTAAAGACAGGCTGACATTTTATATCGGTAACGATGATCTGATAACTGCATCTGCATATCTCGGCTGTAAAGGTGTCATATCGGTGCTTTCAAACATTTTACCGAAGTTTACTCATGATATGACATTAAGGGCAATTAACCACGATTATGAAGCAGCAAACGGAATGCAGGAAAGTGTTGTTGATTTAATTGAGGCAATATTCAGCGATGTTAACCCGATTCCGATTAAGGAAGCCATGAAATATCTTTCAATGGATATCGGCTACCTCAGAGGTCCTCTTTGCAATATGACCGACGAAAAACGAGAAAAATTAGCGGCAGTGCTTGAAAAACACCGTGATAAATTAAATAATGAAATAAAAATATAAAAATCCGGCTGATACCTCATGTGAAGTATCAGCCTTTAAGATTACTCTTGGTTTATTAATTCGTCAATTCCCACAACATAATGCACAAGCACACGCACCGCCTCAAAGAAGCCTTCAAGGTCGATTCGCTCGTCGCACTGATGGGGGCCGCCGTGTCCCTCAGGCATTTCGAGAACAGGTGTGGTGCGATCTTTCTTTATGATAGATGTGCCGATAGAAAAGGCGTTTTTGAGCCTTCTTGCATAGGTTCCGCCTGACATAAGTACCCTGCCGAGTCTTTCGCCTGAAACCTCTTCATAGATATCTTCAAGCATTGACGGAATTTTGCTGTTTTTATCTATTTTAAATCCGGGACGGTTATCCTTGTATGTTACTGCAAAGCCTTTGTGTTCAAGCGTTTTTTCGCTTTCGTTTTCAAGATATTTCCCGTCTAACGTGTCGCCGTATCTGCAGTCGAAGCTAAGACGAAGTTTGCCATCGCTTACATCTACCATACCGTTTACGCTTGTAAGTTTTCCGAAATCGGCATCTTCATGGGTAACCCCTATGCCCTTACCGTAACTGCAGGAAAGAATGTCTGCGGCAGATAATAAAATACTTCTGTCTGTAGCAGGCAGATTTTTACACTGTGAAAGAAGCTTTGCAGCAAGGTACGCTGCATTGACGGAGCCTTCAGGTATGCTGGCATGTTTTGCAACGCCTTTTGCTTTAAGAGTAAGAGTATCATCGTCAGAATAAAGTGAAAATTCAGGTCTGTTTTCTGTCAGAAGAGTAATTTCATTTAAAAGAGCGTCGTTAATTTTCAAGGTAACAACTACGTCGTCGAGAACAATATTAAAGGCCTCTCCGCCTTTGAAGTTAATAATATCACTGAGTTTTTCCTTGCTTTCACACCAGAAATGGTATATTCCTTTTTCACCAACACTGCAAGGAAAGTCTGCATCCGGTACTATGGAAACATCAGGCATAGTCTGCTCTTTGAGATAGTTTATAAGGTCACCCATGCCGCATTCTTCATCAGAACCGATAAAAGCTTCGAGCTTTGATTTAAGCGGAATGTTACAGCCTCTAAGTATTTCGAACAGACACAGCGTAGCAATTATACCTGATTTGTTATCCTCGGAGCCTCTACCGATTAAGGAACCGCCTCTGATAACAGGATTAAAGGGCTCAGTGAAAATCCAGTCGCCGCCTACGGGTACAACATCACTGTGTGAAAAAAGACCGATTTTACTTTTACCCTCACCGTAAGATGCAAGAGCATAACCGCTGTTTGCGTAGAGTTCACTGCCGAAGCCTTCTTTTCTGAAAATCTCCTCAGCGCATGTGAGTGCCTTAGCACAGTTAACACCGAAAGGTGCATTCTCCCCTCTTTCGGATTTTATTGAAGGAATCTTTATAAGCTCACACCAATAAGATATCATTCTGTCCTTGTTGGCAGAAATCCAATTTGTAATTTCTTGGTCATAAATTTTATTCATTGCATATTCAACCCCGGTTTATAATTTAATTTCTTTATCATTTTATCATAACACTTGAATTGTGGCAATATTTCTTGACAACAAAAAGTGATAGATATATAATTAATCTATATAAATTTTAGGGAGGATTACTATGAAAATTGGTTTTATCGGTCTTGGTATTATGGGTGAATCCATGTGCGAAAATATTGTGAAGAAGCACGATGATAAGGTTTATGCCAATGACCACAAACAGTCACAGATAGATAAATTAGCTTCTCTTGGTGCAATCGGTTGCAGTGATAACATTGAGGTGGCAAAAAATGCAGATATAATTATTACTATGATTCCCACTTCAAATCATGTTGAGGATTGTTATGACGAAATGCTCCCTTATATCACCGAAGGTAAAATCTGCATCGATATGAGTACAATTGACCCTGATGTTTCAATAAAAGTAAGCAAAAAAATCAAGGCAAAAGGCGCACAGTTTGCTGACTGCCCTGTTGTACGCTCAAAGGCTGATGCAATTTCAGGCACTCTCGGTGTACTTGTGGGCTGCGATGAGGAATTATTCCCCGTAATTGAGCCGATACTCTCATATATGGGTCAGAAGGTCATATACATGGGTGAAAACGGCATGGGACTTACTGCAAAAATCTGTCATAACACTCTTGTTGCACAGATTCAGAATGCCGTGAACGAAACTCTCCTTCTTGCACAAAAGTACGGCGTATCGATTGATAACTTTGCAGATGCAGTTGCTGCCGGCGGTGCGCAGAATTTTTATATGCAGGCACAGCGTGAAAAGCTTAAAAACGAGGATTGGTCAACTGCCTTTTCCCTGGAAAACGTGTGCAAGGATATTAACATCTGCGCTAAAATGAGTGAAGCAATCTGCTTTGATATGCCGGGCATGAGAGTTGCTAAAGCGGCAATTGAAAAAGGTGTTGAGAGAGGCTGGGGCAAACAGGATTTCAGACAAACCTACAGAATAGTGCGTGGCGACTAAAAGGAAGTGACAAAATGAAGGCAACAAAAAAGGTTAAAATTTTTATGATTATTTTGGTTGTTATTCTCTTTGCTTCTGTGTCTGTTTTCGGTCACATGTTTATGAACGGTCTTTCAGGCATAAGGCTTAATCCGAAATATAGCGACGGTCAGATTAAGGTAGCCCTCGTCGGTGACAGTGTTACATACGGACACAGTATTAAAAACTGGCCGAAAAATAATTATCCTGCTCTTTTATCGGATATGCTCGGCAGTAACTATTGCGTCAAGTCTTACGGTGTCAGCGGAAGTACTGTACAGCCTGACGGTGATCAACCCTACAATATAACCAAGGCTTATACATGGTCACACGATTTTGACTGTGATATTCTCGTGTTTATGCTTGGCAGCAATGATTCGAAGCCTGAAAACTGGAAGGGTGCTGAGAAATTTAAAGCGGAATATCTTAAACTGTTAAATTCATATCTTAACGTCGAAGTACCGCCCGCTGTTTTCGTCTGCATTCCCCCCACTGCATATTATCCAGAGGGTAAAAGCAGCGGATTGACAAATTATGACATTCAACCGCAGATTGTTGAAGAAATTGCAGAAATCATAAGAAATGTTGCAACTGAAAGCGGCTATACAGTTATAGATATAAACTTACTTACAAAGAATAACCGAGGTCTTTTCGGCAGTGATAATGTGCATCCCAATAATGACGGAGCAAAGCTGATTGCCGAGACCGTTTTCGCATATATAAAAGAATAATAGGGTGATTAATATGAATATCAAGAAATTCGAAACAAAAAATCTGCTAAAAATTGCCGGTGTTGTTTTTGCATTATATCTTCTTATACACTATTGGTCAGGAATGGCAAATATTTTCAAGGCCGCCTTTGCGGCGGTACTTCCTTTACTCATAGGTACTGCACTGGCGTACCCTCTTAATATTCTTATGAGTTTTTTTGAGAGGCACCTTCTTTCAAAATCCGACAATAAATTTGTTGTTAAAGCAAGACGCGGAATTTCTCTTACGCTTGCTTTCCTGACTTTGATATCCATTATTGCTTTACTCATTGCTCTTGTTGTGCCGCAGCTTACTAAATGTATCAAGATGCTCATAGATCTGATACCGGGTGCTTTAGAGTTTGTTGTTGCAAAGCTTGATGAATTTGAATTCGTACCTCAGGATATTATTGCTGCGCTTTCAAAGATAGACTGGCAGTCTAAAATTACAAGTATTATTTCTACAGTTTCATCAGGTGTCGGCAGTGTTATGAGCGTTGTTGTTTCAACTGTTTCAACCGTTGTTTCAGGTGTTACTACTGCTGTTCTTGCAATAATATTTGCAGTTTATGTGCTTCTTTATAAAGATAAGCTTGCCTCACAGCTCAAAACATTGTTAAAGCACTATGTACCTGAAAAAATTACCGAAAAGATTTATTATGTTTCTCACATTGCAAACGATTCTTTCCATAAGTTTATCGTTGCTCAGTGTACCGAAGCGCTCATTCTCGGCGGACTTTGCACAATCGGCATGTTTATACTCAGACTTCCCTATGCTGCAATGATTGGCGCAGTTACCGTTGTAACAGCGTTTATCCCTGTTGTGGGTGCGCTTTTGGGCGGTGCAATAGGCGCATTCCTTATTCTTATGGAATCGCCCGTTAAGGCGTTGATTTTCCTTGTATTTATTATCCTTCTTCAGCAGATTGAAGGTGACCTTATTTATCCGAAGGTTGTAGGTAACTCAATGGGCCTTCCCAGCATATGGGTGCTTGCAGCAATTACCGTCGGTGGAGGAATGTTCGGTGTACTGGGTATGCTTCTGAGCGTACCTGCTGCATCTACTCTTTATAGGCTTGTGAGAAACGATGTCAGTGAAAAGGATAAAATTGCAAGACAAAATGAGCTTGCAAAAGCGCAGGCAGCTGAACCTGAATCCACATAAAAAGGACTGACGGCAAATGAAACTCGTTCTTATTACTGCTCTTGGTGTTGGCGGAGCAACTCTCATCGGCTCACTTATAGGCTTTATATTCAAAAATATTTCAAGGCGCTTTTCAGATATTGTGCTATCTTTCGCGGCGGGTGTTATGCTTGCTGCTGCCGTACTCGGTCTGATTCTGCCGTCCCTTGAATACGGCGGTAAATTTGCACTGCTTATAACCGTTGCAGGTATATTTATGGGCGCACTGTGTCTTAATCTGATTGATAAGCTTGTCCCTCATCTCCACAGATTTGTGGGCAGTGATGCAGAGCCTCATAACAATGAAGGATTAAGCAAAGTGCTGCTTTTTGTTCTTGCAATTGCAATACATAACCTTCCCGAAGGTATTGCTGCAGGTGTAGGCTTCGGCTCGGGAGACACCTCTCAGGCACTTATAATTGCAGGCGGTATTGCCCTGCAGAACATCCCTGAGGGTATGGTTATAATAGGTCCGATGCTTTCTGCAGGCATAAATCCGAGAAAGACATTCATATGTGCCATGATTACGGGTCTTGTTGAGGTTATCGGTACTCTTATAGGATATTTTGCAGTCAGCATCGCATCGGCAGTACTCCCCTTTGCTCTCGCCTTTGCAGGAGGTACAATGCTTTATGTTATCAGCGATGAAATGATACCCGAAACACATTCCCATGGAAATGAAAGAGGTGCAACCTATGCTTTGCTTGTGGGCTTCTGCGTTATGCTTGTGACTGATGTGCTTTTAGGATGATATAAAATTAAGCTCCCTCGATTTAGGGAGCTATTTTTATATTTTTGCGGTTAAAACTTAAGTAGCGAATAATAGGAAGTTTAGTAAAAATCAAGGCGGAGCCTTGTATGTAATCCGTCGCAGAAAGGTATGTAATCAATCCGTTAGTGTTATTCTGCCTTCGGCAGAGTGATATTTTCACTATCGTGAAAGTGTTATTGAAACCTGCGGTTTCAGTGTTATTTTATTCGCCTCTTAACTGCCCGAAGGGTAATATCACTCGGCGTTAGCCGAATATCACTGCGAAGCAATATAACTCGCCGAAGGCGAATAAAACTGAAAACGGTAAGTTTCTGTCGAAACTTGTTGTTTTCTTTGGCGGAGAGGTAGGGATTCGAACCCTAGGTGAGTTTCCCCACACAGCATTTCGAGTGCTGCACCTTCGACCACTCGGACAACTCTCCGTTTAAAGCTGTCAC
>JAZSKE010000004.1:0-30598 GCA_045534675.1 Acutalibacteraceae bacterium | reverse complement strand
AACATATAAAAATCAAAAACTGCAAAAATTGCAGTTTTTCGGTTTATGCTATAAACAAACTTCGCCTCTCGACGTACCTTCGTACGCCTTCGGGTAACCAAAAATAAAGCCAACGCTTTATTTTTGCTCAGTTTGTTCATTCTGCGCATTTTTTCACACCCCTAAAAAGGAGCTGTAAAAAACTTTCGGTTTTTTACAGCCCCTTTTTCTATTTCATGTTTTTTGAACTAAGCGTTGTTGCTCTTGCGCCTTTATCGGCAGTACTTAGTTGATTTTGCCGTAAAGGGAAACCTTTTCAGCACCTGCATCAGTTCTGGGCGCTCTTGTGGGAGCAGCGTTCACTGTGTTTGATGAACGGTTGTTTCCTCTGTTTTTACCGCCTTTGTTGTAGCCACCCTTACCGCCTCTGCCACGGCCGTAGCTGCCCTTTGAGGGATGTGTAGGCTTTACGCCTTCAGCAAGAGAGATAACAACACGTCTGCCGGCATCTGCGCCAACGGAATATGATGTTACGCCTTCAATTTCCTGAACTGCTGTATGGATAATACGGCGCTCATAGGGATTCATCGGCTCAAAAGTAACGTTTCTTCCGTACTTGAGTACCTTTTCGGAATTTTTCTTTGCAAGCTCTCTGAGAGTATTCTTTCTCTTTTCTCTGTAGTTGCCTACATTAATGGAAATTCTCAGATACTCGTTTTCTTTTTTCTGCTTGTTGGCAACAAGTCTTGTCAGATATTGAATTGAATCAAGAGTGTCGCCGCGTCTGCCGATAACAACACCGTAGTCATCACCGCAGTCAAGCTCAAAAATAATTTCGTCTTCTGCTGTGCGGAAAGCATCAATAGTAAGACTTGCTACACCCATTCCTTTGAGAACGGATGCAAGATAATCTGCAGCACTTGTAAGTGAAGCACTGCTCTTTATATCAACAGGCTGTCTGTCGTCAGCGGGTACTGTAACAACCTCTGGCGCATCGCAGCTCTTTTCTGCAGCCTGAGGCTTTTCGGCCTTGGGTGCGGGAGCTTTTTCTGCCTTGGGAGCCTTCTTTTCGGGGGCAGGCTTCTTAGCAGGAGCATCGGGTGTTTCATACCATGCCTTTGCTTTTGCAGGTGAACCGCCGAAAAGACCGAGAATCTTCTTCTGAGGCATAGCAATGATCTCAGTGCGGACATCGGCATCAGCAGGTGCGCCAAGCTCTTTCTTTGCATTTGCAAGAGCTTCGTCTATTGTAGCGCCTGTTGCAATAGCTTCATGTATCATTAGTTTCACCACCGTTTATTATAAATATAAGTTTCGTGGTTTCTGATGTGTTCTTTTTGTTTAGTCTTCGGCTATATCAGCGCGGACCTTCTTTGTGTTCTCGTAGCTGCGTCTGTAGATTGTTTCATCAACCATAAGCTTTGCAATAGTCTTTCTCGGAGCATAGAAGTGGCCCACGATAAGAGTCTGGAAGAAAGCGAGAAGGTTTGAAAGAATCCAATACATACCCATACCTGCAGGGAATTGGAATGTAAACCATAATGACATAAGGGGCATTGAAAGCATCATGCAGCCCATCATCTGCTGATTTTCCATATTGGGGTTAGCCTTCTTCTGTCTGTACTGTGTAAGTACACTTGTAAGAAGAGAAGTAAGAGCTGAAATTATGGGAATAAAAACAAGAAGCTTTGCTTCTGTTGTTGAAGCTGCCCATGCCTTGAATACACCAATATCGGGGATTGTACCCAGGTTGATGCCGAAAATTGTGAAGTCAAAGCCTTCAATTTTAGCAACAGCGTCTGCATAAGTTGCAGCGATTTCGGGGTTTGCAGCAACAATTTTGTCGATGAATGTGATGACATAGCTTTCTGCATAGGCAACGCTTCTTGCTGACTGTTCAGCAAACTCGGGAAGAGACTGAAGAGCGCCTGTGAGAGCTGTTACTGCTTCTTTTGAAATGTTGAGAACGTGTGTCAGGGGCATACGGATAATGCCGTAAAGACCCCAGAGAATGGGGAGCTGGAAAAGAAGAGGTGCACAGCCGCCGCCCATGGCGCTGTAGCCTTCCTTCTGATAAAGCTCACTGGTTTCCGCCTGTATTCTCTGCTGTCTTTCCTGGGGAGCGTAGTCCTGATACTTTTCACGGATACGCTTGAGCTTGGGCTGAAGACGCACTGTCTTAGCTGAACTCTTCTGCTGTTTAACAGCAGAGGGAAGGAGAATTACACGGAAAAAGAGTGTGAAAATTACAAGAGCAAGTCCGTAATTTCCAACAAAGTCAAAAAGAATTCTGAACAGAAAACCGAAGGGGACATAAAGGTATTCGAAAAAAGTGTTCATTTAATGTTCCTCCGTAAAATTATTCCGTTTCTATTAAAGGTTGCTTATGACTTATTAGTTCGGTCTTTTTTAGGCGGCACGGGGTCGTATCCACCCGGAAAAAGAGGGTTGCACCTTAAAATGCGCAAAGCAGCAAGCACCGAGCCTTTAAAAGCTCCGTGTATTTCAATAGCTTCAATTGCATAACAGGAACAAGTTGGATAGTACTTGCACATAGGGGGCAGATGAGGCGAGATATGCCGTCTGTAAAAGCGGATAACTGCCAGAAGTATTTTTTTCATTGCTCTAAAACACCTACCTCTTTAAGGCATGAGAGCATAGCTTTTTCTATGTCTGTGCTTTTAAGATATTTGGTCTTTGTGCGCGCAACAAAAATAATATCGTAGTTGCCCTTAAGGCTGTACTGTGAAAAAACTGACTGATAAGCAGCTCTAATAATCCTACGGGAGCGATTGCGCTCTACTGCGTTGCCGATTTTTTTACTTGTAGTAATGCCTACACGACAAATACCCACACGGTTTTTCATAGCGTAAACAACCAGTGCAGGTCTCGCACAGGACTTGCCGCGATGATAAGTACGCTGAAAGTCCGTATTCTGATTTAAAGATAGGTATTTCTGCAAATAAATCAAATCCCGTGGCAATATAGCGTGGTTGACTGCACTTCGCGGTCAGTCATGCACCGCAAAAAAGCAGTCACAGAAGTTTTTCAAAGCATAACAATTGAACGATTCGTGTCAAAGAATTGTTTAATTGTTATTATTAGTATGTGAGCTGCTTTCTGCCCTTTGCACGTCTGCGTGCGAGAACCTTACGGCCGTTCTTTGTTGCCATTCTCTTGCGGAAACCGTGTTCCATCTTTCTGTGGCGCTTCTTGGGTTGATAAGTTCTTTTCATTGCGATTAACCTCCTTTATAAATTTTCTATTAAAACGGGACATATTGCAAGGAGTAGTTGAAGTGACGCAATAGGTTGTCCGACGCTTTCTTAATCGCCTGCAAGGCATAGCTATATAAAGCAAGCCATAACTTGCAGAAAACCATTATATATCAAACCTCTTTAATTTGTCAATGATTTTTAATGTTTTTTCTTTTCTCACGGCAGTTTATTTCTTCTGAGTTGTGGCGCAAAATTCAGCGACCACAAGATATAGTCAGAGAAAGAATTTATAATTTGTAATTCATAACAGCTGAGAGATTATCCTCGCTGTATTCTATTTCTTTTGAGTAGTTTTTTGCAAGAATACTGCACCTGTGCAGGGTAAGAGGCTTACCGTCAAGAGATGCCAAGGTAAACATTCTTTCAATAAATAAGGTGCTGACAACAGCAAGCCACACCTTCTCATAAACCTCATAATCAAAAACACTTTTCATAAAATAGCGCCATATAAAATAGACGGCAATATTCTTAAGGTATAAGTCGACTGCCCCGTATTCTTCTTTGCAGCGCCTTACAAATATTTCGGTTCTTGAAGCGTTATCCGAAAGTCTGTTTATGTAGTCGCCCCATTTTTCATCTATGATTTCAAGGGATTTGAAGTCGCGGATGATTTTTTCCATATCCAATGTTATTTTTACAGGGACTATGTCAGGTTCAAATTTTTCATATTGAGCCTTTTCCGCATTATATTGAACTCTGAGTGCAAAAAACAGCGCAGAAAAAAGCTTTCTGTCGAGAGGAGTACTCTCATTTTCAAGCAGAGATATTATCTCTTCCCTCGCCCAAAGGAGATAATCATACAATTCCTTGTCATAGTCGTCATCCCCCTCATCGTCGCAGGGTGTATCGTAAGTATCAAAAGCCTCAGTCTGCGAAAGAATAAGCCTTGCGCCCTCCTCACAGCAAAGACCTACACCGCCTTCCTTCACATTTTCATACCACTCAAAATAGCGCGGATGATCACGGCAGATCTGGCAAAGTGCATCTTCGCCAAGATTGATTATTATATCGCAAAGGTTGTTTTCACCCAGAAAGGCGCACCTTTCCCCGTTCATTTTAAATGAGCAGACCTCGCCGAAGTTTATGTTTTCACGAAGGCGCATTCCGAAGTCGCCCTTCACATTTTTATAGTACTCTGCCGAAGAGGTATCGATGTCGATTTCCCAGCCGATGCAGCAGTTATCTGAGCATTTGTCGGCACTGCATTTAAAGTTTCTGCAATAAGTTGGCATACGCAAAATCATAATAAATCACCGCTTTCGATAATATCACAATTTTTTAAGATATTCAACCTTTTCAAAATGTAATTCATTTGTTATAATTTCTAAAGAAAGTTGTAATTTTTTGCCCTTACACTATAGGTGACAGTGGGAAGTGTCGTCACTGTCACGTGAATCGGTTATGAAAGAGAGAGGTGTATATTATGTACAATGTTCTGGTCTGTGATGACGATACAGCTATTGTGCGCTCAATTGAAATTTACCTGAAGGCTGACGGCTACAATACCTTTTTAGCCTATGACGGTGTTGAGGCTGTGAACATCCTTATGGAAAATGAAATCCACTGCATTATTATGGATATTATGATGCCGCATATGGACGGTATTTCCGCTACACTGAAAATCAGAGAGCGAAGCAACGTCCCCATAATCTTCCTATCGGCAAAAAGCGAAGATGCAGATAAAATTGCAGGTCTTGGCATAGGCGGTGACGACTATGTTACAAAGCCCTTCAACCCTCTTGAGCTGACGGCAAGAGTAAAATCACAGATAAGACGCTACACTGCCTTAGGCACTGCGCCCTCAGGTAATGGCAAGGTACTGAGAACCGGCGGACTGGAGCTGGATATTGAGGCAAGGGCTGTCACTCTCGACGGCGATGAGGTGAGACTTACCGCCACGGAGTACCGAATATTGGAATATCTCATGCTCAATATGGGCAGAACTCTCTCTTCAACACAGATTTATGAAAATGTGTGGAACGAGGTTGCAATAGGCTCAGATAAAATCATAACCGTTCACATCAGACGAATTCGAGAGAAAATCGAAATCGACACTAAAAACCCAAAATATATAAAGGTGGTGTGGGGCATTGGATACAAAGTCGACAAAATTTAAAGGGAGACTTATTGTCAAAATAATAGCAGTCATTTTAGCTCTGACGGTTGTAGGACTGACGGCAAAGGGCGCACTTAACGATTTTCTCTATATAGTTAATCAGGAGGATATTGACGCCGAATACTATTTAGAAGGAATTTTCGTTAAGGAGGACAGAGATTTTTTCACCTCGGATGTTTTTGATTCGTGCATGAGAAACTATTTCTATGATCTTAACAGATATCTGACTGTTTACGGCGACGGCACTAAGGCGAGCTTTGAAAAGCGCAACGCGGAAAACAAAGCCAAATATGAGACCTACAAGCATAATCTGCTGACAAACCTTTACCGCGAAATAGTTGAAAACGAAGTCTATTCGGAATCTATGCTCAGTCTTGTCAGCATGGGAGTTGTTGACTTTAAGCTTCACGAGAAAGCACTGCCGGAAGAGGAAGATGAAGAGGTTTATGTGCATCTGTTTGATACTAACGAAGAATGGGAACTTTATTCCTATTGTGAAGACGAAAGCAGCAAATATAACAAAATCAATTTTGAAGCTAATGCTAAAAAGGCAAAGAATCTCGGCGGTGAGCTTGTTGTCAAGCTGCCTAAGTTAGAAATTGAACAAAGTAATCACAAGATCTCTTTTGAGGCAGGTATATACATTCTCTCAGTAAACGAAGAACTTATGAAGCAGGTGCTTATAGACTACGGTCTCACAGGCTATTTTGGCACCTATGAGGAATATAAAGAGGCTCTTAGGGAAGATAACTTCAGAACAGCCTATAAAAATATTTATTACAGGGTTACTTCAGCTGACGGCACCGTTATAACCAACGATAAAAAGCAGACTGTTCCCGTTTCGGACTACTACTTTAATATAGTTGGCTCAGACGGAAGATATGTTTCCAACAAAGGCTCAGTCTATTATGACGAAGGCTCAAGATTTTATAACGGATATCAGGACTTTTATATGAGAGTTGAGCACCGTCCTGCAACCAATCAGGTGCAGAATGTAACGGTGATGACAACCATGCCGGAGGTTACTCATCCCACCCAGGAAACAACCTATCATGCTTCCTCGCGCACAAACAGCTCTACTAACACCGCAGACAGCTATGACCTTGCTGTTTATTTCAATAGGGATGCTGTTTTCTTTGGTGAAAAGAGTGTCGCCGAAATGCAGACAACTATTCTTAACGCAGGCGCTTTCGCACGAGAGGCAATAGTGAATGTGGCTTTAGGTCTTGGAATTTATCTTGTTGCGCTTGTGATTTTATGTGTTCTTGCAGGCAGACGAAAGAGTGATGACGACACAGTTTATCTTCTGCCGACAGATAAAATTTTCATTGAAATCAAGCTTCTTATAAGTGCAGGCCTTATTACACTTGCTTTTGGCGCTGTAATATTGATTATAGACGAATATCGCCATATCAGCTATTCCCTCGCTCAGTTCTTCCTTGGCTGTCTGCCGGTTTTAGCTTCTGTTGTGGCAGGCATACTCATGGAGTTCATCCTGAGTGTGACAAAAATCATAAAGGCAAAGAGATTTATAAAAAGTCTGTTTATTGTCTGGCTTATGAAAAAGCCTGTTAAATTTATTGTTAAAATGATAAGGAAGCTTTTCTCTTTGCTTGCTGCACCCATAAAAGCACTGGTCAGCCTCTATAAAGACATAAAGGAAAAATACACTTATACAAGAAATATAAAGAAAATTGTTGTTATAAAAACCTCTATACTTGTTGCACTTAATGTTATTTCCGTCTTTTGGTGTGCCGGTTCACTTCAGTGGTGGGGCGGTGTTGACCATTTTGGAGAATTTTTCCTGCTGCTCATTTTTGCTGCACCTGCAGTTTTTGCAGATGTGTTTGCAATCCTCAGAGGACTCAGGCTGGTGGGCGGTGTTGACAGACTCCTGGAGGTCCTTAACGCGTACCGTAAAGGCAACCTTGACACCTATATCAACCGCGCGGCTCTGCCCGATTATCTCATCCCTGCCGCAGAGGATTTAGAAGAGCTTGGCGACGGTATCCGCCTTGCAGTTGAAGAGGCAGTAAAGCAGGAAACCACAAAGACGGAGCTTATCACGAATATCTCCCATGACCTGAAAACTCCCCTGACAAGCATCATCAACTATGTGGAGCTTCTCAAGCACTGTGACATTCAGAATGAAACTGCCCTTTCATATCTTGATGTACTCGGCGAAAAGAGCGACAGACTTAAATATCTCATTTCCGATTTAGTTGAAGCTTCAAAAGCGGCAACGGGCAACATAGATGTGAATATTGTAGATGTGAGCCTTAAAGAAATTATTGCACAGATAACAGGTGAACAAAGCGATACCTTCGATAAAAAGCAGCTGACTATAGTCTGCGACATACCCGAAAATGACATTATCGTCAGAGCAGACAGCAAGCTCCTTTACAGAGTGCTTGAAAATCTGACAGGCAACATCAATAAATACGCTATGCCCGCTACGAGAGTTTATATCTCAGCTGAAGAAAAAGAGGGCAAGGGTATTATCACCTTCAAGAATATTTCGGCAGCACCTCTTAATATTACTCCCGAAGAGCTTAAGCAGCGTTTCGTCAGAGGCGACGCCTCAAGAACAACAGAGGGCAACGGACTCGGTCTTAGTATAGCGGAAAATCTCTGTCTGCTTCAGGGTGGCAAGCTTGATATTGATATTGTGGGAGATTTGTTTATAGCTAAGGTTGAGCTTGAGAAAAAATAATCCTTTTTCTTCTCGGAAATAAAAAACGGGACACTGCAGATTTTGCAGTGTCCTTCATTTTTTTGTGTGGGTTAATTATTCGTGGATTTCTCCGCAGAAAGCACATTCCTTATCAAGAGTACCCATGATGCCACCAACAAGGTTGTGAATTAAAGCGATGATTTCCTTAACCTTTGCGAATAATCCTGTTACATCTGATTCGAACTTATCGATATCGAAGTTTTCCATTGATATATACCTCCTGAAATTTTGTTTGTTACCTCATTATAATTATTTTTAATTTTTTGTCAAGCAAAAATGTACAAAAAATTAATTATAGATAATTTTTCAGGTCTTTTCCCAGCTTTTCTTCCTCTTTTATGAGCCTTTTGGCAAGTGTTACAGCCCTTTCATCAGCAGCAGAGTACTCATTGAGATATTCGCTTAATTGCTTTACGCCCATTGAGCAGCCGTCAAACATCAGGTTTGCTATGGTTTTGTCGTTGGGCTTTTCCATCATTTTGAAATTGATTTTCATCCAGGACATTGCTCTTGCCATGGGATTAGGATCCTTACCGCTTTCACCCTCACTGTCTAAAATTGCGTGAAGCTCGTCGCCTATGCTCTGATGCTCCTGAAGACTTTCCTGCAGAAGGTTCATCAGTTCCTGTGACTGAACATTGTCCAGCACCTCTTTAATGGAGTTGACGGCTGTTTTTGTGCCGGCATCACATTCCTTGAGAAGTTCGGTGGTATCTTTGTTCATATTTTTTCCTCCTTATTTTTACTGTTTGAAGTTTTGGCTGAAATGAGATGTTATATACATTATCCGGCAAAAAATATTGCGTCTTTCTCATTAAAAATTATATACCTTATTGTTTTTCTTTTTTCTTTATGATAGAATGAAAATATCATATTAAGAAACGAGGAAACATTATGGCAGCTATCCTTCATCAGATTATCTACAAACTTACAAGCCTTGTAATGTCAGTGGCTATGCTTTTCGGCATAAACCTTGAACTGCTCAAAGCTGATGACACTAATTGGAACACAAATTACACCTATGTTTTCGTTCACGGCCTTTCGGGTTGGGGCGAGTATGATGACATCTATAAGATTATGCCTTATTGGGGTATGTTCGGCGGCGACCTTATGGAATATCTCAGAGATAAGGGTTTTGATGTGGCGGCTGCTTCCGTTGCCCCCACAAACAGCGCCTGGGACAGAGCCTGCGAGCTTTATGCACAGCTGACAGGTACAAAGACAGACTACGGCAAGGCACACAGCGAAAGATGCAACCACGAAAGATACGGCGAGGACTTCACAGGCAGAGCCCTTATCGATTCTTTCAGCGAAAAGGATAAAATCAACCTTTTAGGACACTCCTTCGGCGGTGCAACAGTCAGACTTTTTGCAAGCATAATGGAAAAGGGCAGTGCCGAAGAAATTGCGGCTACACCTAAGGGTGAGCTTTCAGATTACTTCAAGGGAGGCAAGGGAGATTGGATTTATTCCGTAACCGCTCTTGCAGCACCCAGTAACGGCACTTCAACATATAATGTGGATGAACACGAAGAAAAGCCTGAAGAAGCACCCGAAGAAGAACCTGAAAAGAGCAACCCCATAAAGGATAAGCTCAGCTCGGTAATGAATGAGCTTATGAGTACCTTCACCGGCGGTGAGAAAGACGGCAGAATCGAAAGCGACTACGCGTCCTATGATATGTATATAGATAATGCCCTTGAGCTTAACAAGACAATTATCACCTATAAGGATACATATTATTTTGCAATTCCATGCTCAGCAACAGAAAAGCAGGCAGACGGCACCTATGCTCCCATAAAGAGCAAGATGGAATCACTCTTTGTTTCATCCTCAGCAGCAATGGGCGCATACACAGGTGTAACAAAGGGCGGATATGTAATCGACGAAACATGGCTTGAAAATGACGGTCTCGTAAACACAATTTCAGCTATGGCTCCCTCAAGCGCACCCTGGACAGATTATGTTGAAGGAAGCGTAAATCCCGGCATCTGGAATGTAATGCCTGTTTATTGCGCTGACCATATGTCACTTCAGGGCGGTATGACAAAGATGAATGATGTCAAAACATTGTATGTTGAGCATCTGAGTATGATTAACAGTCTTTAATAAATAAGATACGGAGCTGTCGTGGGCAGCTCCGTATATCATATTTCGCGCATTGGAAATATATCATACAGCTTTAGCTGTATATCATATCGCCTAAGGCGATATATCATTCAAAAAAATCTGCAAGTCAGAATAAAATCAAAGGAGCAGACTCTGAGTCTGCTCCTTTTTGCATAATTGTAATGCAAAAGAATTAATGATGTATCGCTGACGCGACATGATATAGGGCTGATGCCCAATGATATATTTGCCGTGGGCAAATATGATATACAAGCTTCTGCAAAGCTTGTATTATATTGTTGCAATAAACTTTCTGAATGCTGCCATACCCTTTTCGTCACGCTTGTAAACACCTGCGTGTTCAAGGCACTTCAGGAAGACCTTGCCGGTCTCATTTTTGATAATGGCATCAGCATTTTCTTCGGTGAAGGTGTAATTGTCCTTGAAGGTTGCAACCCAGTCAGCATGCTTTGCAGTGGCTTCGTTTTTCGTCAGGTCTTCACCTGAAACAAGGCAGTCGCAAACCATTTTCAGCTCTGACTTAAGTCTTGAGGGCAGTACGGCAAGACCCATAACCTCTATAAGACCGATGTTTTCCTTTTTGATGTTGTGCAGCTCCTCGTGAGGATGGTAGACACCTAAGGGATGCTCCTCGGTGCAGATGTTGTTGCGAAGCACAAGGTCAAGCTCATATTTGTCGCCGCGCTTTCTTGCAATAGGTGTTATGGTGTTGTGGGGTGTACCCTTGGTCTCGGCAAAAATGAAGGCATCTTCATCAGTGTAAGCTCGCCACTTTGTGAGAATTTTATCGCCCAACTCAACAAGACGGTCTGTGTCTGCGCTGCTGAGTCTGATAACTGACATAGGCCATTTGACTATGCCGACGTTTACATCTTCAAAGCCTTCTACGGTGAAACACTCTTCGCAAGGTGCCTTCGCCATGGCAAATTCATAGTTGCCGCCCTGGAAATGCTCGTGAGCAAGAATGGAGCCGCCAACGATAGGAAGGTCAGCATTTGAACCCACAAAATAGTGAGGGAAGAGCTTGACAAAATCAAATAGCTTTTTGAAAGCACCCTTGTTGATTACCATAGGCGTGTGCTGTGAGTTGAAAACTATGCAATGCTCATTATAGTAAACATAAGGTGAATACTGGAAGCCCCACTTTCCGCCGTCAATCTGAACGGGGATAATTCTGTGGTTCTGTCTTGCAGGGTGATTGCCTCTGCCGGCGTAGCCTTCATTTTCAACACAGAGCATACATTTGGGATATGCGCTCTGGGGAGCATTCTTTGCCGCTTCAATAGCCTTTGGGTCTTTTTCGGGTTTGGAAAGATTTACGGTGATGTCAATTACGCCGTAGTCTGTGTCCGTTGTCCACTTAAGGTCCTTAGCTATACGGTAGCGTCTTATGTAGTCTGTGTCCCTGCTGAGCTTGTAGTAATATTCCGTTGCTTCTTTGGGTGAAGTCTTATAAATTGAATAGAACTTATTTATTACTTCACTAGGTCTTGGTACCAATGCACTCATGAGCTTGGTGTCAAATAAATCTCTGTCAGTGATATTGTCATCAATGATACCCTTTTCCACTGCATAACTCAGAAGCTCTGAAAGTATTTCTTCAAGGTTGGTGCCTGCACACTTATCTTCACTTTCTTTGTACTCGTCAATATGCAATATCTCAAGTATGCGGTTTCTTGCATAAATTTCATCAGCTTTGGAAATAAGCTCCGTTGCAAGGCCGTAATTAACAAGTTTCTTTACACTTTTGCTTATCATAATCTTTCTCCTTTTGTTAAAAATCTTACCATATAATAATACAACAAATAAGACTTAAAAATCAAGATGTAAGGTTATATTTGATGAAAATATAACGGCACTGCCTGAGCAGTGCCGTATGGGTTATATTAATCTTAGTATGTAATTGTGTAGTCGTGTTCAAAGGTCATACCAACTTCTGCATGGAGTGTGCCGAAGAGCTTAGCTTCAACTCTGAGAAGGATGGGAAGTGTGTAGTTTGACCATGTGGTGCGGCCTGTAGCCTTGTCAATCTTGCACTTGATTACAGAATCATAATATTCAGCGGAGAAGCTCTGAACAACGAAGCCTGCTGCATCCATAACATCTTCAGTCTTAATTGTTGATAAAGCTGCTGCTGCGCCTGTGCCTGCAGCGGGGTCTGTTGATGTGTTGAGCTTAATCATGATTTCATATTCAGTGCCGTTGTCATTGCAGGTAGCTTCAGCAACATCAGCTTCTGTGAGCTTACTTGACCATGTTTGACCTGCAACGGGATATGAAGCAACGATATCAGCGTTTGTTGCATATTCAACGGGAGTTTCGTTCTTCTTGAGGAAGCTTGAGATAAGGCCTTCACCGATTGACTGAAGAGCTTTGGGAAGAACAAGCTTATCAGCATTGTGACGAAGGTCTTCGTAGTTTCTTACAACCTTTGTTGCATCTGTCTTAACCTTGTCTGCGCTTTCATTGAAGTAAGCAATGATTTCAGCCTTTGACTGAGGTGCGCCTGTTGAGGGAGCATCTGTGGGAGCCTGTGTGGGAGCTGTTGTGTCGCCGCCTGAGGGAGCGTCTGTGGGAGCCTGTGTAGGCGCTGTTGTGGGAGCGGTTGTAGGAGCTGTTGTGGGAGCAGTTGTAGGTGCAGTTGTTGTAACCTCTGCATCAACGTCTGTGCTTGTTGTCTTAACATTCATAAGAGAACCGAGAATGTTACCTGTTGAGAAGAGAAAGACGACAACAAGAGCAATTGCAAGGCCCTTCATAACATCATCTTTTAAGAAGCTCCATGAGTTATTTGAATTGTTTTCCATGACCTGATTTCCTTTCCTTTTTTGCGCGCAGATATATGAACGCATAATTTTTTATCATTATAGTACATTTTATTCCATTCTTCAAGTATTAAAATATAAATATTTCAGATTTTTTTAAGTTTTTTTTAAGATATTTTTCATGTAAAACTCAAATGAAAGGTTTTTTCAAGAAATTCCGCTTACATATGGTAAAAATCTTAATAATGTGCTATAATAATTTATTATGTATAATAACCGTGAAAGGATACAGTATATATAAATGAAAAAGCTCAACAGAATTCCCGCTATCGGGAAATGGCATAAAATAATCTGGTGGGTTTGCAGAGGGCTTCTCTTTATATGGGGTGTGTGGGGTATGCTCCACGGCTACACATCAGAATTTGTGCAGGCAACCTTTGCAATTATCTTCACCCACCTGTGGGATATGTTTCAGCTTTTCGGCGGCAGGAGCTTCATAACAAAAATGCCTGCCTATATGCAGACTCTGCTGAATGTTTTTATCTGCTTCGGCTGTGTTGTAGGCACTACCCTCAACACCCGCACCGACTTTACGGGAGTTGACATCCCCGAGCATATTTTTGCAGGGTACCTTGCCTGCACGGGAGCCTATGTGCTTTCCGAGATAATGCAGGGTGACAAGCATCCTATCAAAATTTCTGTTCAGGCTCTTTTTTCTCTGGGCTTCGCTGTTTCCATACTTGTGGGCTGGGAGTATTACGAGTTCACTATGGACAGGCTTTACGGCTTTACCATGCAGCACGGTCAGACCCCTTACAGTCACGGTCTGACAGACACAATGGCAGACATTATGCTGGGTACGGGCGGCGCACTGGCAGCTATGTTTATTGAAGCCTTCCGCAGAGTAGGCATCATCGGCGGAAAAGACCGCCACGAAAAGCGTGCGGCATATCTTGCTCAGCGTGCAGAAGTCAAAAAAGAAAAAATGCGTTTAAAGGCTCTTGAGGAGCAGTCAGGAGAGACAAAATGAAACTTTCCGAAATATTAAAAGGTCTTGACTACACTGCGGAAAATTTCTGCGATGTGGAAATAAAAGATATAGCCTACGATTCAAGAAAAAGCGGTGAGGGCATACTTTTTGTGTGCCTTGTGGGTGCTTTCACAGACGGTCACAAGTACGCCTTGAGCGCCTACGAAAAGGGCAGCCGTGTCTTCCTTTGCGAAAAAAAGGTTGAGCTTCCCGACGATGCACTTGTTATAATAACCGAAAACACCCGAAGCGCCCTTGCAAAGATAAGCTGTAATTTCTTTAGCAATCCCTCTGAGGAGCTGTGTGTTATCGGCATCACCGGCACAAAGGGAAAAACCACCTCGGCACACCTTGTGAAGTTTGCACTTGAAGCAGGCGGTATAAAAACGGGCATAATCGGCACTGTAGGTGCATTTTACGGCAACACACAGCTGCCCACTGTCAACACTACTCCTGAAAGCTATGAGCTGCAGAAAATGCTGCGTCAGATGGTTGAGGGAGGCTGCAAGGCAGTTGCCATGGAGGTTTCATCCCTCGGGCTTAAGCATCACCGTGTTGAGGGCATACACTTTGGCTACGGCGTGTTTATAAATCTTTATCCCGACCATATCGGTACCAACGAGCACGACAGCTTCGAGGAATACGCCTATTGGAAAACTCAGCTTTTTCCTATGTGTGACAAGGCTATCATAAACATTGACGACCCATTCAGTGAGGAAGTGCTGAAATATTGCAAGGGCGAAGTCATCACCTACGGCTATGACAACAATGCAGACTATGTGCTGGAAAACGCAGAAAAGAAAAAAGACGGCAACCTGCTTGCAGTTGCTTTCGATATGAAGTCCAAGGGCAAAAACAAAAGCTTCACTATTGCAATGCCCGGTGAGTTTAATGCCCATAATGCTCTTATTGCAGTAGCTCTTGCAGAAGGCTTCGGCGTAAAGGATAATGATATCGCTAAGGGTCTCAGAGATGTTTTCGTCAGAGGCAGAGGCGAGCTGGTACGCGAAAGCGAGGATGTGACAGTTATCATCGACTATGCCCACAACGGCATAAGCCTTAAGAGTATAATTGACACTGCAAAGGAATATGAGCATAATAAAATCATAACCCTTTTCGGCAGCGTTGGTGGACGCACAGAATGTCGCCGTGAAGAGCTGGGTACCGTTTCGGGGCATATGAGTGATTTCACCGTCATAACAAGTGACGATCCTGACTTTGAAGACCCGAGAAGCATCTGCGAGGAAATTGCATCCTACTGCGAAAAGGCAGGGGGCGAATATGTGATTATCCCCGACAGAGCCGAGGCTGTGGGTTTCGCAGTGAAAAAGGCAGAAAAAGGTGACATTCTTATCCTTGCAGGTAAGGGTCACGAGCAATATATGAAAATCAAGGGCGAAAAAGTACCCTTCAACGAAAAGGCAGAGGTACTCAGAGCATTGAAAGAAAAGAAAGAAGGTATATAAATGTATACATTCAGAGTGGAAACCGACCTGAAGGCATATGATAAATTTATAGAGGAAAACGGCGGACAGTATATTCAGTGCAGTGCATGGCAGAATGTAAAAACCACATGGAAATGCACCTACTATTGCGGCTTCGAGGGTGAAAAGAGAGTTCTTGCCGTACTCATTATGGAGCGTTCGCTTCCCGTTGCAGGCAAAATCTGGTACGCATCGGGCGGTGCAGTCTGCGACTACGGTAACAGAGAGCTTCTCAGAGAGTTCACCGATTTTATGAAGACTGAAATGAAAAAAGGCGGCGCTACCTGCCTTATTATGGACCCGCCCGTATCCCTTCGCATTAACGGCGAAGAAAAGGATGAGGGTCACAGAATGCACAAGGTGTTCACAGATATGGGCTATGAGCTGAACCCCTCAATTGAAAATTACACCTACAAGCAGCCGGTACAGCTTTTCATTCCTCTTTATGAGGGCGATGTGCAGCTCACTGCCGATAAAATTCTCAAAAAGTGCGATAAGGGTGTCAGATACAGTATCCGTATAGGCGAACAGCGCGGTCTTGTGGCTGAAAGCTATACATATGAGGATATAGAGAAAAATCCGGCACTTATGGATGACTTTATGGCGGTTATGCGTGACACAAGTGAAAGAGACAGCTTTGTTGAAAGAAACGGTGATTACTGCACAAAGCTTCTTCGTGAATTTAAAGACAACAGTGACCTGAAGCTTGTTTATTACGATAAGGATATTGACGAGAAGCTTCAGGCGGAGCGTCTCGAAAAGAAAGAAAAGGCTCTGGCTGAGCTTGCCACTGCTCACGAAAAGAAGGCAAGACAGCTTCGTGAAATTATTGACAGCGTGGACAAGCAGACAGAGCATTACGAAAAGAGAATGTCTGAGGCTGAGGAGTTCACAAAAGACAGACGCATTTGCGTTGCAGGCGGTCTTTCAATTTATTATGCAGGCATGGGTTCATGCCTTTTCGGCGGAACAAGAAATGTAATAAGAAACAACACCCGTTCAAGCCACTACCTCAACTATCTCAGACTTTGTGAAAGCGTAAAGCGCGGTTGTAAGGTGCACGACCTTGGCTATATTATTGTAAAAACTCCCGAGCTTCAGGGTGACGGCACTCTCGGCGAGCTTATTCCCCAGGATAATTTCAAGGGAATTTTCGATTTCAAAAAGAGCTTCTCTGCAGACTATCATGAGTTTATAGGTGAATATATACTTGTGGGAAATGCTCTGAAGTATTATTCCTATGCCAAGCTTATGCCCACGGCAAAGAAGGCGAAGATAAAAGCAATAAAAATGCTCAGAAGATGAGTTCATACAGAGTTTTTCTGCATTTTACGCAAAAGTCAAGGGACAGGTTCAACCGAGCATGGCTGCTCGGTTGAACCTGTCCCCTTCAGTTACACTGTTTCTATGTCTTTTTTTGGTTTTATGCGGAGGTTATTTTCTTTAGCTCAGAACAGGTTTTTGAACCATTCAAAGATGCTGCGGAACCAATCGCCAATGCGGCGGAAGAACTCCGTAAAGGCATTTTCGTTGCCGTTATCCTCTGTGTCATCCTCTTTATCCTGCGGCGCATCTTCGCTGACGTTGCCGACAATCAAGGTAGCATCCAGAGGTGCGGAGCTAACGTCATAAGCCGTTTGCGCAATTACGCGGACAGTATATATACCGTTATCAAGACCGGTTAAATTCAGAGTTATCTCCTTTTGCTCCCCTGCAACATAATATTGGGGAAGTGTCCATGCAGACGAGACAGTTCTGCCCTGCTTATCTATGGCAAAAGCCCGATAAAGAACAACGGGCATTCCGTCTGTTGACTGTGCGGCAGAAACGGTCAACTCGGCATTGTTATCCTGAGAAGAAATCTTAATTCCGGCATCGGGGGAAAAGACGGGAGCTTTTGAGGCTTCGGCTCTCTTTTCCGGTGTGTAGGGTCTGTTTTCGGCTTTTGCAGGATTATCCAGAATATATTCGCACAAACATTCCTCCGAAAGGATGTCCATACCTCTGAGTCTGATTTTGTTTTGTGCGTCTACCTCTACAATCCAGCAGGTAGCAACATCTTTGTATCCCGAAGGATGAACGGTTTCGCCGTCAATGAAGAATTCGGCATAGTGGAGTGCGCCGGTACCGATTGCCGTAAATTCGCCTTGCCAAAGTGAACGGGGGTCATTAAGGGGGTAGTGTGAATGTCCGGAAAAATCAACAACCTGCGGATATTTGCTGAGAACATCAGCGAAACAGGAAAGGCCCCAGCCCTCGTTGCTGCCGTAAACCGTGCCGAGAACATGTTCGTGATGAATAACAAAAATCGGTTTGTCCGGATCGTCTGCAGCAGCCTGAGCAAGCTGTGTGTCAAGCCAACGAACCTGATTTTCATCATTCCAAGGGCCTGTCTGATTGGGAGAAACGGAGATGCCGATAAAGTGAAAACCGTTTATGACTGTATGAAAATCAGGGGTATTACCGCTGATTTGGGAATAATATTCTCTAGTTTGTGCATGAGTCATTGTTTTGCCGTCGTGTCCGTGGGCAACAACGCCGAGAAAACGGGTGCCGTCCCGCAATGAGCTATCTATTGCACTCTGAAATTTGTCAAACTGCTTGGTTGTTCCGCTTTCGGTAAGATCACCGCAAACAAGGAGAGCATCAAGTGCCTTATAATGCGGGTCCTCTTCGGCAACGGCATAGCCTAAATCCATCATTGCGGCGATACGCTGTTCATTTTTATTTGATGAGGTCTGTATATGTGTATCGCTTGATGCGATAAAGCGAAGCACCGGTTTGAAAGCATCCTCTTGTGCAAAGACGGAAACACTGCAACACGAGCAGAACATTAAAAAAGCTAAAACAAAAGAAAAAATTACGGTTGTTGTTTTTTTCATATGAATCTCCTCACATTTGATAAATATTTTTTAAAAATTATATAGCAATTTTTTTCAGGTGTCAAATTATTCCTTATACTTTTCTGCCTGAAGATTAAACATATATGCATATGTACCCTTCATCTTCATCAACTCTTCATGGCTGCCGCTTTCTATTATCTCTCCCTTTTCCATTACATAAATTCTGTCTGCACCAACAGTGGTGGAAAGTCTGTGAGAAATAAATATAACCGTCTTATGCTTTGCAGCTTCAATCATAGCCTGATTGAGATTATATTCGGCTATGGGGTCAAGGTTTGCAGAAGGCTCATCGAGAATAACATAGGGACAATTCTTATAGAAGGCTCTTGCTATGGCAATTTTCTGACTTTCACCGCCGGATAGCATTCTGCCCTCATCGTCAAATTCACGGAGCATTTCCGTATCCACGCCGTGCTTGAGCTTCTTGTCAAAGCCGCTGTTTCGCAGTGCCTGTTCTACTCTTTCTTCGTCGCCGTCATCTGACAGAGCAACATTTTCTCTTGCCGTACAGGCAAAAAGCTGAAAATCCTGAAAAACTGCTGCAAAGCGGTCACGGTGAGATGAAACCGTGAAATCTCTTATATCTTCACCGTCAATGAGAATTGCTCCGTCACTCACATCGTAAAGGCGCATAAGCAGATTTGTAAGGGTTGTCTTGCCTGCACCGTTATAGCCTACAAGGGCAATTTTTTCATAGGGCTTTATGGTGAGATTTATGTTTTTAAGTGTCGGCTCACTGTTACCGGGATAGGTGAAGCTCATATCCTTCACGGTGATTTCCTTAGGCTCAGTTACTGCGGCGGTTTTTTCGCCGTCTTTTATTTTAAAGTCGCAAGCTAAAAACTCGCGGTACTTCTCAATCATTTTGCCTCTTTCGGAGAAAACTGCAACTGCCCATACCGTCAGGAAGTTAATAGACATGGCAATAGATGAAGCACCGTTGAAGGCGGCAACGAAATCGCCTGCCGACAGAGTTTCCTTCACAAGTACACAGTAACCGAGATAAAGAGGCAGCACAAACATAAAGCCGAGGCTCTGCACACCTGCCTCCTGCAGAAATGACACTGCAGAAATTTTCTTCCAATATCTTTTCTGGTTTGCTATAACATCGTCAGCCGCGTCGTTGTACCTTGCCATAAGCAGAGGGTGAATATTGTTCATACGCACTTCCTTGGCATAGTCCTGCAGATAGAAAATTCTCTGGAAGTAGTCGCTTCGTCTGTGGTACTCCGTGTTATCTCTGCGTCTTGCCATCTGCAGATCGCCTCTTTTGTTGCTAAGAGGCAGAAAGACACCTATAAACACAAGAATAATAACAAGACAAATGGGGTCAATTGTCAGCAGTACACCTGCAATAGTGAAAAATGAAATGAGATTGCCCACATAGTTTCTCACAAGACCTAAAAGGTTTGTGATATTATCCGACGAGGACTCAATGGTGAGGATGAAGCTGTTGTAGAATTCGGGGTTGTCATAGCTTTCAAGGTCAAGCTGTCTCGCCTTTTCATAGAGAATGCTGTTAAGTCCGTAGTAAACTCTTTCCCTTGCCATATTCCAGAAAAACTCCTGAAAAATCCATGCGAAAAGCTTGCTGAAAATAAGCACTGCCGCAATAATTGCTACGGCATAGAAAATGCGCTTTACATTTTCGCCTTCGGTCACAACATCAATTATATACTTAAGACCCACAACGCTTACAAGTCTTGTAGGCAGTGTGGTGAGAATGCCCATTATAAATTCGCCTATAACCAATGTGGGTGAAATCTTAAACAGCAGACGGATAAAAAAGAATATATTAGAAAAGGTGGAGTGGTGCTTTTTCTTTTCAGTCATTGTCACTTACCTCCTTTTCACCGTTGTAGCTTGAAGCCTGCAGAGTAAACATCTCTTTATAGTTGCCCTCACATTCCATAAGCTCCTTATGGCTTCCCTGCTGCAGTACCCTGCCGCCGCCTATAACGATAATCCTGTCTGAAAGCACTGCGCTTGACAGACGGTGAGATATATACATAACGGTCTTATCCTTGGTTACGTCAATAAGGTTTTCATACATTTTATATTCGGCTATAGGGTCAAGGGCAGAGGAAGGCTCGTCAAGGACAGCAAACTGAAAGTCCTTTGCAAAAAGCCTTGCCGCTGAAACCTTCTGATTTTCACCGCCTGAAAGACCTGCACCGTTTTTGTCAAATTCCTTTGTCAGCACAGTGTCGCCGCCCTTTTGGAAGGCGGAGATTTTTTCCCAGATACCGCTTCTTTTAAGCGCGTCCTCGGCCTTAGCCTTTTCTTCGTCACTGCATTCGTGGCAGATAACATTTTCATAAACGGAAACGGCAAAGTTTTTGTAATCCTGAAAAACTGCGCCGAAAACATTGCGATAAGCATTCAGGTCATATTCCTTGATATTGATGCCGTTATAGAGAATTTCGCCTTCCGTCACATCATAGAAACGAAGCAGAAGCTTCACGAGAGTAGATTTGCCTGCACCGTTTACGCCTACGAGGGCAAGAGTTTCTCCCTTGTTTATTGTGAAGGAAATATCCTTAAGGGCAAACTTTTCTGCCGAGGGGTACTTGAAGCTCACATTTCTGAATTCAAGACTTTCAAGCCCTTCCGGCATTTTTTCACCTGAAGTGATTTTCGGCTCATAGTCGAAAAATTCTCTGAGATTCTGAAAATAAAGTGCCATACTCACAAGGCTGTCAAAGTTTCTTGCAATGCTCAGAGTGGATTCCCTTACAGCATTAATCGAGGAAAGCACAACGGAAAAGCCTGAAACAGTCAGGGCGTTTGTATAGACAAACTGATATGTAGCAAAGGCATAGGTGCCGATAATGGGGATGAACTCGCTGAAAAGTGAGCTGACGGTGCTGTAAATAAAGAGCTTTACACCGTAGCTTCTGAGTATTTCAACATTACCGTCAATTGCCGCCCTGAAGCGGTGCATAAGTACGGCAAAAATATTTGATGTGCGCATATCCTTGGAAAAATCCTTGAGGAAAACAGTGCGCTGAATATATGCCTTTATTCTGTTGTTTTTTGTCATTTCCATATCACGCTTATAGACAAGCTTACTCTTTGCCGT
Source organism: Acutalibacteraceae bacterium (assembly GCA_045534675.1). Lineage (GTDB taxonomy): Bacteria > Bacillota > Clostridia > Oscillospirales > Acutalibacteraceae > UBA6857. The sequence continues at coordinate 9,097 of JAZSKE010000004.1, read as the reverse complement.
TTCAATAAGAAAAACAAAAACAACAGGCAAAAGAAACAGAAGATAAGTTGGGTTAATGGTGGTCACCGTGCCTATAACAAGTCCCAGAGATATAATGCAGGTTATAATGCTTGCAACTGCGTGACACACAAAGTCAAAATATGACCATGCAAGGACATTTGTGGCTCTCTGATATTTGTCATAAAATTCGGGATTTTCATAACATTCCACATCCAGGGTTATAGCCTTGTTGAATATTTTGTTGTTGAGTACCTTGAGTACATTTTTCGTTGAGGCACTGACAATGTAGTGTGAACCCCAGCTTACGGCAAGAAGCACAAGGGAAAGAACAAGGAATGTTACAAGAGTAGAAAAATAGCTTTCAAAGCTGCTGCCCTTGTCCAGTACGCTCAGAAGCACCTTAAGGAAAAGTATATTCTGAACAAACAAAGTGAAAATATTAGCTGAAAAGCCATTGATTATGTATCCTATGAGCAGTCTTTTATCACACTGCCAGACAAGTTTCAGAGCGTAAACGATATTTTTAAACACAGGGACCTTCACATTGGGGTCCCTTGGCGGTCTCCACAAAATAATCACCTCCAAAAAAATTCCGTCGGAGATATTCCGACGGATAAAAGATTTTTATTTATAAAAAATCAGTTTCAATCAGCATGTCGGAACAGAAATTTTCTTATTGTTTTCATAGTAACGGTATGTCCATAATGTCATTTTTTTCTGTCTTCCTTTCAACTGAATTTTTATTTGCTGTTGACCATTTCGGTGTACATATCGCAGATTTCGTTAACCTCGCCGTGAGCCACAACCTGACCCTTGGTGAGAATTATAGCCTTATTGCAGAGCTTCTTTACTCTGTCGGTGCTGTGAGAAACAAAAAGCACCGTAACACCGTCATCCATCATATCGAGGATTCTCTGCTCACTCTTTTCCTTGAAGGCAGCATCGCCTACGCTGAGAACCTCGTCAAGAATAAGCACATCAGGCTTGACGGCTGTTGCAATTGCAAAGCCAAGTCTTGACTTCATACCCGATGAATAGCTCTTGAGGGGGGCGTTGATGAATTCCTCGAGTTCGGAAAACTCAACTATCTCGTCAAATTTTTCATCGATGAACTTTCTTGAAAAGCCCATTGTTGTACCGTAAAGATAGATGTTCTCTTTGCCTGAATAGTTGGGGTCAAAGCCTGCGCCAAGCTCAAGCATAGGTGCAACCGTACCCACAACCTTGCAGTTGCCCATTGTGGGCTTGAGTACCCCGGCAATTGTTTTGAGCAGGGTGCTTTTGCCTGCACCGTTAAAGCCCATAACACCTACACGGTCACCTTTTTCAACCTTGAAGGAAACATCCTTCAGCGCCCAGAATTCAGTATAGGTGAGCTTTCTCGTGAGCAGTCTTATGAAATATTCTTTTACACTGTCAACTCTTTCACGGTTAAGACGGAAAAGCATGCTGACATGATTTACTTCAATTGCATATTCTTTCAAAAAATCAGCCGCCTTTCTTAAATGTGAAGAATGAACTTATCCTGCAGCTTATAGAAAAGAGCAGTACCCACAAGAAGCATAACTATGGCAAAGCCGCTACAGTAGGCCAGAGCAAACGGGTCAAAATATGCCGTAAACTCTGCGCTGTGAAGCACTGCCGCGCGGAACATATCAATTATTCCGCAAAGAGGGTTGAGCCTCAGAATCATAGCCTGCCATGAGCCTGCGGCAAAGCCAAGCTTATCTATAGTGTAAACAATAGGTGTAACATAGAAAAGAAGCATTGTGAAAACATCATAGAGATTTTCTATATCCTTGAAGAAAACATCAAGGGTTGCAAGAAGCATACCGATACCCAGGCACATAACAAAGAGAATTATTATGGGTACCACTGCGAAGGCAACATAAGGGGTCATGGGGATAGGGTCTTTGCCTGTCAGGTTGAAGAAAATTATAACCAGTACCAGCACGGAAAGTGAAATCAGGAAGGTAACAAAGGTGGAAAGCACAACCGACAGGGGATAGATATATTTCGGCACATAGACCTTCTTGATAATTGAGGCACTGCCTCTTATTGATTTCATAGCCTTCTTTGTACTATGGGTGAAAAATTCATAGAGCAGTCTGCCTGCAAGCAGATAAACGGGATAGTTCACAACCTCTTTTGAATCTCTGCCGAAAAGGTTGCTGAAAACAACGGTGAGAACTATCATTGTAAGAAGAGGCTGCAGAAAAGTCCAGAAAACACCGAGAACGGAATTTCTGTATTGCAGCTTTATTTTTTTTATAACAAGCTCACGCAAAAGGTGGCGGTATTTCATAAACTTTTCGGTATAAGCACCGACTGCTTTAACCTTCAGTGACAAGCTCTGCACCTCCTGAAACTCATAGATAAAGTTATTATATCACGGTTTTTTCTTTTTTACAATAGTTTTGATATGTTAAAAAAGCCGCCCTTTAAGGACGGCTTATCTGGAGCTGGAAACGTGACTCGAACACGCGACCTGCGCATTACGAATGCGCTGCTCTACCAACTGAGCTATTCCAGCAGATGTGAATATTATTATACTCAAAAGAGCGTTCATAATCAATAGTTTTGGAAAAATATTTTTTAGACTGAAGGGCTGATTTTTTTATCGGTTTGTGATATCATTATACTATAATGAATATGGAGGTAAATTTATATGAACATATGGCATGACATTGGCTCTGACAGAATATCAACCACCTGCTTTGATGCTGTTATTGAAATCAGCAAGGGCAGTAAGATGAAATATGAATTTGATAAGAAAACAGGTCTTCTGCGTCTGGACAGGGTTTTGCACACATCAACTCATTATCCCGCCAACTACGGATTTATCCCTCTGACCTTTGCCGCCGACGATGACCCTCTTGATGTGTTGGTGCTTTGCTCTGAGAGAATTGACCCTCTTGTGCTTGCGGAGTGCTATCCCATAGGTGTAATCACCATGCTTGACGGCGGCGCTGCCGATGATAAGATTATTGCAATTCATGCAGGTGACCCAACATATAACGGTTACACTGATATATCACAGCTTCCCAAGCATATATTCGATGAAATGACCCATTTCTTTTCTGTTTATAAAACCCTTGAAAACAAAACAACGGTTATAGATGAAGCCAAGGGCAGAGAAGAAGCAATAAGAATTATTGCTGAAGCTATAGAGAGATATAAAGAATACTACGGCAAATATAAATTTATGTAAGAATTAAGTTGAGCAGGTCACATCTTTTTTTATTTTTATGACTTTTGTGTGTTCTTGTGCCTTTATCGACAGTCTGAGCAGGTCACAGATTTTGTGGCTTGCTTTTTTATTTAAAGTGCGGTGCGGGTTAATATTCCCATGAGGTGTGAATATAAATGTATAGAGGGTAAATTCCGGGGCTTTTAAGTCTGCTTTAGGCAGAGGGTATATACTACAGATGGAAAAGGAGGTAAATTTTCCATGAAAAAGGCTAAAACTGTACTTGTTTGTATAACACCGCAGGAGTCTTCAAAGCAGCTTGTGAAAGCAGGTAAAGCAATTGCCGTAAAACACGGCGCAGAATTGGAAGTAATATCAGTCCTGCCCTTTGAGCAGGGGGAATATAAAATCGAACCGGATATATTGGAAAACCTATGGCAGACAGCTAAAAACAACGGCGGAGAAATGGCTATTTATTTCAGTGACGATCCCATTCTCACGGTCAGCGCCCATACTGCAAAAATAAAGCCTATTACTCTTGTAACCGGTTTTCCCGGTGAAAACAGCAATAACTTTATAAGCACCATTCATCTGATTTTGCCGGATGTGCCTATAAGTATGGCGGCTACTGACGGCACCGTTTATAACATTCTGCCTCAGGAAACAATGCCGGTAGTCTCATAATCAAAATAATACGCAACCGCTTAGCCGAGTGTCCTTACGGGACACTCGGCAGTTTTATTCGCCTTGCGGCGAGTTTTATTGCTTTGCAGTGATATTATGCTTCGCATAGTGTTATTTGCTTCGCAAGTTTTTTGCGAATAAAATAAAACTGAAACTGAAAGTTTCAATATTACTATTGCCTGTGGCAATAATACCACTCCGACACAGTCGGAATATCACTTAAACTATCATAATCATTTTTTACCACAGAAGAAAAAAACAGAGGTAATACGTTTTTAACCGTATTACCCCTTTTCTGTCCTTAGCAACCTTGCCCGATTTAGGCGGGTGCGTTTATCATTTAAGTGATATTATTTGTTATTAACTACATCTTCAAATGCCATAATAAGCTTTGAAGCAGTGTTTTTGCCCAGAGAAACAAACTCGATGCTCTTGCTGTCTTCGTGAAGCATTGACATATAGTCGTTGTCGGGTACGATGTAGCCTATCTGGTCATTGGCAAGGCCGATAACGTGAAGGTCTCTGTCGTTGCCTGAGGCAGTTACGATTTCCTGCATTGAGGGGTACTGCCAGTCTTCGCCTGACCATGAGTAGTCAGCGCCCAGGCAACCGCCGTATGCAAGCTCGGGAGCAATCTCGCCGGGTACAATGGCAAAGGCAAGGTTATCGCCCATTTCCATATAACCGATTTCTGTGAGAATGAAGTAGTCTGTCTTCTGGATTCTTATGATATTTTCAAAGAGACTTGCTTTACCTGCAAGCATAAGAATTGAGTTTGTCAGGGGAAGGAGAGTTTCCTTATATCTGATGTTGAGAAGGGGAGTAACCTCTGTTTCCTCGGTGATTGCAATTAAATCTCTTGCAATTGATTTGCCGTAGCCAACTGTGTTTTCAATGCCTGTCTCGTTGGGAGTGTAGTCGATAACTGTGGTCTTGTCTTTTTCCTGGGTGTTAGACTGTTCTGCGCCCATAATGAAAAGTACATTTGCGCCGTGAGCATTGATTTCCTGCTCTGCATAGTAAGGATAGTCGCCTGTTACGAGAGTTCCTGCTGCACCGTTGCCTACGCAGTGAATCTGTGAGGAAACAATCCAGGTTTCCTCTGAGCCGTCATCGGGTACAAAACGGAAACGGTTGAAGTTGGGGTCATTTATATAGGGCTGACGCTTGTCGTAGATATATTTTTGTGCATCTGCGGTACCGTAGAAAAGGTCGCCCTCTGTCATATCGGCAAAGGCGGCTTTGATTGAGTCAACAGTTTTGTTGAAGAGATTTTCCATGTATTCATCATTTTTGCCGTTTTCTGTTTCAATGCCGAAGAAGGTGCGCGCAGGGTTGAGAAATACCATACGGAAAATATTGCCGTTCATACCGAAGGTGTCAATTGCGCTGTGCTGATGAAGAACGGAAACGGTGATGGAGTTGATGCCGTTTTCCTTTGACCAGTCAGCAAGACGTGTTCTGATTTCGCGCACATCTGCAAGTGAAAGACCGTAGGAGTCAAGAACGGTGAAAACTGCAGTGCCTCTGCCTGTTGAATCGTTAAGGGCAACGGTTCTTACAAGAAGGTCATCTTCAACACCTGTAGCGAGCTTGCCGTCGATGCCGATTGAGCCTGCAACATAATATTTGCCGATAACATCTTCTTTGTTTTCGGGCAGAAGACTTCTTGAGTCATAGCCCAGTGACCATGTTGCGCCTGCCTGAGATTTGTCAAGAAATTCGGCAGTGCCTTCCATAAAGCCGGGAACATCTTCTTTGTCAAACCAATATCTGGGTGTAGGGAAGAAGCTTGCAATTGCTTTGACAAGAGCGTTGGCGGCAACATCGAGAGCATCGAAGAAAACTCGTTCTGCTTTGTTTGCAACAAAAAGGTCACGGGCATTTACCTGAGTGCCTACAGAAGCGAAAACTGAAAATGTCATAGCAAAAACAAGGAGTACCGCTATGAGGGGAGTAAGTACTTTTTTTAAGAATTTCATAAATAATTCTCCTTTTCATTAATATACAGTTAAATTCTATCACAAAGATTTTTCATCGTCAACAGAAATATAAAATATAACTGTTAGGCTTATTGCATAATTTCAGGGCGTTTAAATGTACACTTTGACGAATTTGTTTTTTCAGGTTGCATTTGACTGATTTAAAAGCTATAATATAAGTTGCTGAATGACAGCAATTTTTTCAAAAGAAAGGAGCTTTTGACATGGCAAAACAACAGAATGTTCAGAAGCTGAATGTGCCAAAGACCATACTTACAGGTTTTGGTTTCCTGGCAACATCAATCGCATGGGCAATTTATGACCCCTATATTACAAAAATTCTCAACAAGATACTTTCGGAAAGTGACCTGGTTACAAACCTCAGTGCCAAGCTTGCAAGTGCTGTTCCCTGGATAGGCGAGTTTGCAGAGGCTCAGGGTCAGAGTACAATTACCGCATCAGGCGGCTTCTCACTGGTACCTCTTTTCATCGGTATCATTATGACCTTCGATAACATCTTCGGTGTTATTTTCCAGCCCACTTTCGGTAAGCTTTCAGATAATTGCCATTCAAAGCTCGGTAAGCGCCGTCCTTTCATTGTTGCCTGCGCTCCGATTTCGGCTCTTCTTTTTGCTCTTATTCCCATTGTTGCGCTTAACACAAGCGGCGCACTCCAGCTTCCTCTTACAATGCTGGTGGTTATTCTCTTTGTTTTCTCAATGTCACTGTGGAGAGCCCCTGTTGTTGCTCTTATGCCTGACCTTACTCCTCCGGAGCTTCGCAGTGAAGGTAATGCAATCATCAACCTTATGGGTGGTATCGGTTCAGCTGTAGGTATGGTTGCAGGCACAATAGGTATTGCACTTTGTACTCTTTTTGCAGGCTACAGCAAGGCAGAAATCAAGGCTGACGAAACAGTATCATTCCCCTATGTATTCATCGTAGGTTCACTTGTTATGATCATCGGTATGCTCGTGCTTCTCTTCTTTGTTAAGGAAGAAGACACAAGCATTCGAATCAAGGGTGATGCAAATCAGTACGCAGACCAGAAGGCACTCAAAAAAGCTCAGAAGGAAGCTGCAAAGCAGAAAAAAGCTGAGCTTAAGGCTATTAAGCTCTCAAAGGGCGAAAGAAAAAGTCTTGCATTTATGCTCGGCACACTCTTCTTCCTTTTCTGCGCATCAAATGCAATTACAACCTTCTTCTCACTCTTCGCTCAGGAAATCCTTCATATGATTACCTCTGAGGCAACCTTCATAATGCTTATCTTTGCAGTTTGCTCCGGTGTTGCAGCTATTCCTGCAGGTAAGATGGGTTCAAAAGTCGGCAGAAAGAAGACTATTGTTGCAGGTCTTGCAGTATTCCTTGTAGCATTTATCGTTTTCTTCGGCGTATTCGTAGGTATGCTCGGTGCAAAGAATCTTTCAATCAACGATTACATTTCAGTAAACAATGCTTATATCGTAATTGACGAAAACATCAACAACTATAATGCAGAACTCAGCACAAATGCTCAGCTCGAAAATAAGACCCTTGACGAAAAAGAAGTTCTTACCATTGAAGGCTACCTTGCTTATAAGAGCGGCAATGCTATTGAAGGTACAGAAGCATATTATGAAATATATGATGCAAGTCTTGTGGAAACCCTCGGCGAAGGCATATATGATGACATTATCAAGGTGTCAAATGAAATTCTCGAAACTGAAACGGATTCATTTGAAGTTGCACTTGATGCAATTGTCGCTACCGTTGACAGTGTAACTGCTATTCTTCGTGTACTCATTTATCCCGTTCTTATTCTCGGCGGTGCTGCCAATATGTTCATCACTGTTAATACTCTTCCTCTTGTACTTGAAATCGGCGGTATTGAAAAGGTCGGTACATTCACAGGATACTATTACACAGCTACCTTCTCAGCGCAGATTGCATCCCCCATCGTTTACGGCTTTATAGGAATGTTTGCAGGGACATATATGTCACTGTTCTATTACAGTCCCATAATGTTTGCACTCGCTATAATCCTTCTTATGTTCGTTAAGCACGGTGAGGCAATTCCTCAGGATGTAATCAAAAAAATAGAAGACGAAAATAACGACTAATATTAAAAAGCTGTCGCTGAGGCGGCAGCTTTTTAAATGCAAAATGCAAAGTTAAAAATATAAAATGGCGGGTTGCTTCGCTCTGATTATATAAGTACCAAATCTGTATAATGTGCGAAACTGTTCCCGTCAAATTAAAAGGTGAAATTATGCGCAACTATCAGAAAGAGCTTGATAAGCTTATTGATAATATTCCTGAGGGTCAGGTGCCGTCGCTTCTTTTGCACGCCTGTTGCGCTCCTTGCAGCAGCTACTGCCTCGAGTACCTCTCAAATTATTTCAGGATAACCTTATACTATTATAATCCCAATATTTACCCTGAAAGCGAATACTCTCTGCGTACCGATGAGGCAAGAAGGCTCATCTCGGAAATGAATTTTAAAAATGAGGTAACTTTCCTTGAGGGGAAGTTTGACCCTAAGGAGTTTTACAACTGTGTCAGGGGTCTCGAAAAAGAAAAAGAGGGGGGCGAGCGTTGTTTTAAATGTTACCGTCTGCGCCTTGAAAACACGGCGAAGCTTGCAAAGGAAATGAACTTTGATTATTTCACGACAACGCTTTCAATAAGTCCTCTCAAGCGCGCCGACAGGATAAATGAAATTGGTGAGGAGATTGCGGAGACTTATGGAGTGAAGCATCTGCCGTCTGATTTTAAAAAGAAGAATGGCTACAAGCGTTCAACGGAGTTGTCGAAAGAATACGGACTTTACAGGCAGGATTATTGCGGCTGTGTTTATTCAGTCAGGGATTGAGAAGCATCAGCGCATTTTTGATTCTTTTTGTGCGCCAGCAAAAAGAGAATGCCTTTACTCTTGCGGTTCCCAAAATCGCTTTTTCGGCTTGGAGCGCCGAGCGATTTTGACCGCTGCGCCATCCTCGCCTCGCTTCATCCGCCACAGGCGGCGCTTCGGCGACGATGCAGCGAGTGCAATAAAAATGCAAAATTGTGGTTGCGGGGATTTAAGTTAGGAGTTAGAAGTGAGGAGTGAGGAGTTGTGGTCGCGGTGAAAACTGCGGCCACTTTTAATTTTTATCCGCGTAAGGGAGCAATCCGCAACTACAAGTGATTGCGATTGTAAGTGGAGGGGAGTTTCATCAGTTGAGGTTTCACTTCTACTAACCTTTTAATCGCGTTTTCGCTC
>JAZSKE010000011.1:0-3040 GCA_045534675.1 Acutalibacteraceae bacterium | reverse complement strand
TCCTTAATTCCAATATTTCTTTTTCATATTGCATGATATGTCTGTAATTTCTTGGCATAAAAATTCCTCCTATGGTAGATATCTTTATTCTACCATAGGAGGGTGTTTTTTTCATTGTCCGTTTTTTACGGACTTGTGCACGAAGGGTTCAGGTGGATATAATTTTCAGATTAAGAATGAATCGGCTTCGCCATGAATTGAAGCGTTACTTCATTCATAATTATTTTGCAAGCTCGTATGTGTCCTGAGCGATGAGAAGCTCTTCGTCTGTGGGAAGAACAAGAAGCTTAAGTGCGCTGTCTTCTGTTGAGATTTCGATTTCCTGGCCGCGAACTGAGTTAGCCTCTTCGTTGATAGCTGTGCCGAGGAAGCCGAGCTTTTCAGCAACCCATGTGCGATAGTGGGGATTGTTTTCACCGATACCGCCTGTGAATACTACAGCGTCAACGCCGCCCATAGCAGCAGCAAAACCGCCGATATATTTAACAAGCTGGTGGCAAAGCATTGTTTCAACAAGCTGAGCTCTCTTGTCGCCATTTCTTGAACGGCCTTCGATAGTTCTGTTGTCGCTTGTTGCAGTGCCTTCGATTTCATTAAAGTTCTCGTCATACTCTGCTGTGAGACCGAGCATACCTGACTTCTTGTTGAGGATGTTGTCAACTTCCTTAGCTGAAAGGCCTTCCTTTTCGCAAAGAACAGCGATGATTGCAGGGTCGATTGAGCCTGAACGTGTACCCATCATGATACCCTCAAGAGGAGTGAGACCCATTGTTGTGTCGAAGCACTTGCCGCCCTTAACTGCTGAGATTGATGAACCGTTGCCAAGGTGGCAGGTTACAACTCTGAGTTCGTCTGCGTTATATTTGCCGGGGTACTTCTTCATAAGGAAGTCAGTTGCACGGGCTGAAACATATCTGTGGCTTGTGCCGTGGAAGCCGTACTTTCTGATGCCGTGCTTGAGATAATATTTGTAGGGGAGTGCATACATATATGCGTAGTCGGGGATTGTTGCATGGAAAGCTGTGTCAAACACTGCAACCTGAGGAATGCCTGCCATAATCTTTTCGCAAACCTCAATACCTGTAAGGTTTGCAGGGTTGTGGAGAGGACCAAGGGGGATGCACTTTCTGATTGCAGCCTTAACATCTTCTGTTACAAGTACACTGCCGCTGAATTCCTCACCGCCGTGAAGAACTCTGTGACCTACTGCATTGATGTCAGCCATTGATTCAAGAATGCCGATTTCCTTATCGGTGAGAGTGTCAAGAAGAATTGAGATAGCGTCATTATGGTCCATAGCCTCAACAGGCTTCTTGCTGAAAACCTTAACTTCTTCACCGTCTTTATCTACCTTGTGTGTGAATGTGCAAGCTGTGCCGATCTGTTCGAAGATACCTTTAGCAATAACTTTTGCTTCGGGCATATCGAATACCTGATACTTAAGTGATGAGCTGCCTGCGTTGATGATTAACTCTTTGAAACTCATTGTTAACACCTCTTATTTTTTTATTGTATGACTGCCTTTTTCGGCAGTGCAAAAAATTACATTTTATTATAGCACAAATTTTTGTGTTTTTCCATATATTTGTCAATTTTATTTAAAATTATTAGCGAAAACTGAAAAATTTACCCCTTCGGCAGTGTACCGAAAAAGATGAAAAGGGCAGTTTTTGTGAAAAATTCACAGTTTATTATGACAGGTATTGGTCAAAAAGATATCTAAGAAGTAAATAGCAACAAAAAAGCAGCATTTTATTTGGTTAGTTTGGATATTGAAAAAGCAAAATTAAAGTGATAGAATATACAAGCACTTAAGAAATGAAGTAACGAGCATAATTTGATGCTTTTAAAATGAGAAAATATATTGAAAGGAAGACCGTAGGTGATGGTCTTCCTTTTCACTTTGTCGGGGAATGTTTATAAATTCTGTGCTTTAGAGCGTTAAATTTTTCTTTACTTATTGATTTTTAGGGAAAATAATGTATAATAAAACTTGTTAAATAATTACTTTTGTTTAATAAGAAAACAAAACGGAGGAAAACAAAATGCAAAAATCAAAGAAAAGCATAGCAAAGATAATCCTTGCGATTATGGTTATTTTTGCTCTCGCAGTACCCATGTCAGGCATAGCTTTTGCTGCTGAAGACGATGCAGTGCTTCTCATTGCCGACGACGATCTTACTGCTCCCGCTGCAGAAGGCGAAGGTCCTCTTGCTGAAGGCGAAATGCCTGCAGTTGACGAAACACCTGCAGTTGACACAGAAGCTTCTGAAGAGGAAGCTGAAGAAGAAACCAATAAGTATGCAAACACCTTCTGGGCACTCGTACCGCCCATTATCGCTATCGGTCTTGCACTTATCACCAAGGAAGTTTATTCATCACTTCTTGTCGGTATTATCTTCGGTGCCCTTCTTTCATCATCATTCAATTTCACAACAGCCATTGACAATATGGTTAACGAAGGCTTTATCGGTGCAGTTTCAGGCACAGCAGGCATCTTCGTATTCCTTGTATTGCTTGGCATCGTTGTTGCACTCGTTAATAAGTGCGGCGGCTCCTATGCTTTCGGTCAGTGGGCTCAGAAGCACGTTAAGTCAAAGGTTGGTGCAATGCTTGCTACATTCGCGCTTGGCTGCCTTATCTTCATCGACGACTATTTCAACTGTCTTACAGTCGGCTCAGTTATGCGCCCCGTAACAGATGCAAAGAACATTTCAAGAGCAAAGCTCGCGTACATTATCGACGCAACAGCTGCTCCCATCTGTATGATAGCTCCCGTTTCATCATGGGCTGCTGCTGTTTCCGAGTTTGCTGAAGGCACAGGACTTTCCGGCATCGAGCTTTTCGTTCGTGCAATCCCCTACAACTTCTACTCACTTCTCATGATCGTATTCGTAGTTGCCATCATTCTTATGAAGTTCGATTACGGTCCGATGAAGCTTCACGAGTTTAACGCTATGACAAAGGGCGACCTTTATACAAGCGGAAGCGACGATGTTGAAAAAGGCGAAGACGTGGAATTCAATCCCAAGGGCAAAGT
>JAZSKE010000021.1:0-1610 GCA_045534675.1 Acutalibacteraceae bacterium | reverse complement strand
AATCCGAGAGTCAGATTTGATTGATCGAGAGGATTTTTTATGAAAATCGAAAAAGAAATAAAGATCACATCAGATTGCTGTTTGTTACATAGCCGTGCTTCTCAGCTCGTACAGAAAGCAATGACCTTCAAAAGCGTAATTCATATTTCTCACGATGAATACGTTATGAATGCCAAAAGTTTACTCGGTATGATGCTCCTTAAAGTTTCAGCGGGTGATGTTGTTAAAATGACCGCAGAGGGAGAAGATTCAGAGAAAGCAATAAATGTGCTTGCAAAATTACTCTAAAGTTAGAACAATCTAAAGTATCAATAAGCCAAAATATAAGTATAGTTAGATCGATACAGTAAAAGCGGTGAGCAGTAATGTCCATCGCTTTTACTATCCAACACTCAAACTTTGCATCGCTGTAGTCAAAGAAAACGCTCGGCGAGAAAAGCAGCAATAGAAGGTGGTCTGTCCTACATTTTGGGACAGACCACTTTTGCGTGAAAAGTTTGCACAGATTTGCAAAAACAAAGCCGAAATTTACAGATGTTCTTTTTCTGCCGTGGGTCAAAACATCGCAAAAGCATAGAAAAATCAAGGCTTTTTGTAATTTTGCATCCACTCCTATGGTCTTGCGTATATGGTAGGCGTATCAAAAGCGGAGCTTTTTGCAAAAATCCTGTGCCGTTCATATTCTCTTACTTGAAAAAAGCCGCAAAATATGGTAAAATAGAATACCAAATAAATATCTCGAAAGGAGGGTTAACGATGACGGCAGAAAAGAAAAAATATGAATTTGTGCGTATTATAGCACTTGACGGCAGTACCATTTACAGAAGCAAAGGCTTGATTGCGCTAAAGGACGGCAAGACCAATCTGCATGCCTTCTCAGGTGTTCTTGATGATAGCCTTGAAACAATCAAGCTCCGAGAGATCTACGCAAAGCACGAATCCGAGATAGGATATCCCTATCTTGAAGAAAAAGCCTTCTGCCGAGCCATTGTTTCCGTCTCCTTCGAGTATGCTATCAAGCAATATGAAAAGCAAGGACGGAGATACGTTCTCTACGGACAGACGGTTACCGATGAGGAAATGACTGACCATGTGTGCATCCGCACGCTTGACGGCAAACCAACGCTTGTGGCAATCAAAAAACCGTTGAATCAGGACAGACACTATGCCCCCGTAGAACAGCCGATCTCCGCAGAGCTTCTCGGCAAATACTTTGTGTACGATGCAGAAAAGCACGAGTACAAGAGAAGCGACAAGGAAATGCCCTCGGTTGTGAAGAAGGAGAAAATCCGAGAGCATCTGTACCTGCACGGCTTCGACATCGACGGCATCCATTATGTTCGCTATAAGCGTAGTGCAGGCAGTAGCCGCGACGGTCGCTGTTTGTTCATCGCAGAGCCGTTGTATCAGGACATGATGGATTGGAGTGCCTGCGGACTTTGTGCGGAAAATGTTTCAGACCAGGCATCGTGGCAGGCATATACAGCACTTACACTCAGCAGTGTTGAGTCATATATAACCTTGCCGAAGAAAGCATTCATCATAATTCCGGACAGATCGAGCATATTCAGAGAGAAATCCGTATGCGTAAAGAAGGATTCCGAGGAAGG
>JAZSKE010000081.1:0-3201 GCA_045534675.1 Acutalibacteraceae bacterium | reverse complement strand
CTCATCTGTAAAAATAGCAGGAATGGTCTTATCAAATTCATCACCCACTTTATCTTTATATTTTTCGTGAGTGATCTCAACGAACTTTTTAACTGCAGCACTGCTCAGTGTATCAAGATATGTCTGTCCGTTATACCAGCTTGAAGGATTTGCCAATTCAAGAAAAGCATACCATTTTGTACCTTCAGCCTCATCATTTTCACAGATTTTTTTGTAAGAAGAAAGAAAACCGTTACTGTCAAGAATTATGTCATAGCAAGCAATAGGATTTTCTTTTTTGTTTACCCAATAGTCATTGATACCACTGTGTTTTTCTTCTCTGAAAGGAGTGAAAAAGAGACATCTGCTTCTGTATTTTTCGTCTTTTGTCACAAGTCCGCCTGCCGCGCCTGAAGGCCATCTGTCTTCGTCATAGAGCCAGGCAAGCATTTCTTCATCTTTCGCCTTGACTACAGTATCCTTCATAAGCTCCATATATTCTTCACTGAGGTACTCATTTTCAAGGCCTGTTCTTACATGAAGATGAAAACCGCCAAGTCCCATTTCCTTGAATATATCAATCTGACGGCACAGCTCTTCTTTTGTCAGGTGTGAATTAAGAGCCCAGAAGGGTGTTCCTCTGTATTCCGAAGTAGGATTTATGAAAAGCTCTTTTTTCAGAGATTTTTCAACATTCTTTTTGTATAACATACTTATCACCTTTCACGATGTGATCTTATTTCAGAATAAATTCGGCATTATTGTCTGAAAAGCCTTTATTGTTTCCGATGGTATTAAGAAGCATATTTCTCAGCTCAATCTTTTCTCCGTTTTTGCTGAGCTTAGGTTCAAGCTTTTTAAGCACAAATGAAAATCTGCTGAGTATACCAGCAAAAAAGTTATAACCAGGTGTACCCTCAACATATGGCATATCACCCGAGAATATGCTTACAGCGACTTCGCCCACAAAATCTGAAAACTTTTTCTTATCAAACTTTTTATCTTTTTTTATGCAGAGCAGACGCTTGAAACCGCCAACCGTAATAGTATCAAATTTTTTTCTTGCAAAAGACTTTAAATGTTTTACTATTCCGTTTCCGCCGCCTAAAGCACCTCTGATTCTCGCTATAACAGAACCTGCAAAATGATTATCGAAATATTCCTGAGGTGTAAGACCCTTCAGATCCCAACCGAAATCTTCAACGCTGAGAGTTTCAACCTTGAGAACCGAGCTTTCATCTATAGTGATTTTTCTGTATTTTGCAGGACTGCCTACAAGAGCTGAGGTACAAACATCAATAAGTCTGTTACCTTTTTCCGAATAAAATTCATTTATGCTTTGTATATGCATATGACCTGTTAAAACAAGCTCAACACCGTTATCTGCAAGGAATGATGCAACCTTTCTCCAATCCTTGATTTTAGCATCACCCACCAGATCAAAAACAGGCACAGACGGAATAACGGGATAATGACACATTGCAAAAACCGAGCAGTTATCTTCTTTTGCCTTATCAAGCTGCTGCTTCACCCAATCCATAAGTCTGTCATCCATTGTACCCTTAGGCTGATTTTTACTGTCACAGTGTATAGCGAGCATCCTGACACCATCAGCAATTTCTGCCATATAAGAGTGTGTCGGCTCGTCAAAAGCTATAGCATCGCCATAACCGAAATCGCGATACATCTCACAAAGCTCATTATAATCTGTACCCTCTACAGGCGCGTGACCCTCACCCTTTAAAACATAAGCATTATCATTATAATCGTGACCTGCGGTTATAACATAGATTTTTTTGCCGTTATCCTTGAGCCGGTTAAGCTCTTTGATAAAACCATCGTGGCTTTCCTTCTCACCGTTTTTTACAAGATCACCGGGAAGAAGAACAATATCTGTTTCCTTATCCTGAATAATTCTGTCAAATACAGAGCTGATAATATCACCGCTCTCTTTAACAAAATACTGTTCGGTGACCATATTTTTTTCAAAAGCCTCTCCACCGGGTTCCAATACATTATTCAGATAGTGTGTATCTGTTACAAGATAAAAACTTATAGGCTTCATATTTTTTCTCCTTATGTCACTATTTTTATTTATTCTCCAAGCAAGGAACAAAAATCAATATATGTACCTGCCGTCCACCCCATCATAGCAGGAGTTTCATATTCTTTATTATGTGAAACAGTGCCCGTTGTAACATCATATTTTTCCCATAATTTTCCGGTTTCTTCAAAGACTTTTTCCACTAAACGCTTATATTTTTCAGCAATGCGAAGTGCTTCCTTACGATAGCCGTAACGCAAAAGCCCATGCACAATAACATATTGCAAGCAAGCCCATCCGTTAGGGTAATCCCACTGCAGACCGTATAAATCCTCTCTTTTTTCACAGCAAGCCACACCGAACTCTGCTTCGATTTCAGATAATAATTCTACCGTGCGTTCTGCCTGCTCTTTAGTGCATACACCTGAAAATAACGGATAAAACTGTGCGACCGATATAATATCAGCTTGTTTTCCTGTTTCAAAATTATAATCACAGAAAGCACCCGATTTATCGTCCCATAAAAGCTTTGTCATCATCTCTCGTCTGCTATTTGCTTTTTCATTCCACATTGCCTCGCATCCGTTTTTAAGCTCGGCAGAAAAAAACGCCATATCACTTTCCATACCAAACAGCAAAGAATTCAGATCCACCCAAGCATAATTATAACAGTCAAGCCCCATACGGCTGTTGCAATCCCAACCGCTTTCCGCAAAGGAATACATAGCCTTACCGTAACACTCTGCAATGCTTTCATCATCAGGCTTTTCGATATTGAAGCGATTGCATAAAAGTCCGCAAAAGCTCATCTGCTCCTCACGGTTAAAGCTTCCGTAATATCGGTTAAGTCCGCAGGGCGTCTGACGTTCATTTTTCCAGAATTTATACTCTTTTTCAAGAGCCTTATAACATTCATCAAGCCACCTGATATCTCCCGTCTGCTCGTAAATGCAGCGAACCATTTGTGAAAGGAAAGGTGGTTGTGAACGGGAAAGATAATAAGTGCGGTTTCCGTTAGGAACAAATCCGAATTTATTTATCAGATAACACATATTATCCACATTATTTTTTGCCTGTGACAAACGTCCCGATTTTATCAGACCTACATTTGTGAAATAAACATCCCAATAATACATTTCCTGAAATTTCCCTTCTATACAGGGCACAGTATAGGGATG
>JAZSKE010000055.1:0-2054 GCA_045534675.1 Acutalibacteraceae bacterium | reverse complement strand
TTAATTTTAACAACACCTGTACCGAAGTCCATTTCAACATATTCGTCAGCAACAACAGGAATTTCACGGTGAACAATCGGAAGAATAAGAGTTTTACCGATAATATCCTTGTATCTTTCGTCACGGGGATTAACTGCAACTGCAGTATCACCGAGAAGTGTTTCAGGACGTGTTGTTGCAAGTTCAACATAACCTGAACCGTCTTTAAGAGGATAACGAAGATGCCAGAAATGACCTGCCTGGTCTTCGTATTCAACTTCTGCGTCTGAAATTGATGTAAGGCAGTGCGGACACCAGTTGATTATTCTTTCGCCTCTGTAAATGAGACCTTTTTCGTAAAGTCTGCAGAAAACCTCGAGAACAGCCTTTGAACAACCTTCGTCAAGTGTGAAACGTTCTCTGTCCCAGTCACAGGATGAGCCAAGCTTCTTGAGCTGTTCAATGATTCTGCCACCGTAAGTTTTTTTCCAATCCCATGCACGTACAAGGAATCCTTCTCTGCCGATGTCTTCTTTTGTAATGCCTTCTTTTTTCATTGCTTCAACGATTTTTGCTTCTGTAGCGATTGAAGCATGGTCTGTGCCGGGAAGCCACAATGTATCATAACCCTGCATTCGTCTGAAACGGATAAGAATATCCTGCAGAGTATTATCAAGAGCATGACCCATATGGAGCTGACCTGTAATGTTTGGCGGGGGAATTACGATAGTATAAGGATTTTTCTTTTCATCAACCTCGGCGTGGAAATATTTTCCGTCAAGCCAGGTCTTGTAAATACGATCTTCAACATTTTTCGGATCGTACTGCTTTGCAAGTTCTTTTGCCATAATTAACACCTCAATATATTAAATTAAATGATTACAAAAACAAAACTCCGCCCTGCTGATCAGGACGGAGAAAATTCCGCGGTACCACCTGAATTCAGTGCCGAAGCACTGCACTCAACGTCTATAACGGGGACTGACCGTCGGGTTCTACTTGGCACTGCGCCGTTCTTCCCGATGCTCACAAGCTACCTTCATAAGATTTTACTTAAAGGCTCTCACCAACCGCCTTCTCTCTTGAAGCTTCCTCTTACTACTCCTCTTGGTCACAGCATTAAAATTTATCTATGAGATTTTATCACAAGATGAAATATAAGTCAAGTGTTTGTGTGGAAATAGCAGTATATTTTGACCTTAAAAACCACTAAATTAAAAATTAAGACGGTGCAGCCCAAACTACACCGTCTGTTTACATCTATTAATTATTTAGTGCCGAAAATTCTGTCACCCGCGTCACCGAGACCGGGTACAATATAGCCCTTTTCGTTGAGCTTTTCATCGAGAGCAGCGCAATAAACAGGCACATCGGGATGCACCTTTGTGAAGGCTTCAATGCCTTCGGGAGCAGCGATAATGCACATAAACTTAATTGAACGGGGGTTGCGAAGCTTTATCTGTGAAACAGCATCAATGCCTGAGCCGCCTGTTGCAAGCATCGGGTCAACAACAAAAACATCTCTTTCACCAATATCCTTGGGAAGCTTGCAATAGTACTCAACAGGCTTGAGAGTTTCTTCATCACGGTAAAGACCGATATGACCGATTCTCGCTGAAGGCACAAGGGCGCTGATACCCTCAACCATTCCGAGACCTGCTCTCAAAATGGGAACAACAGCAACCTTTTTACCTGCAAGGGTTTTGCCAATCATTTTGCAGATAGGAGTTTCAACCGCAACATCTTCAAGGGGCAAATCTCTTGTTGCTTCATAGCAGATAAGGTTTGCTATTTCAGAAATAAGAGCACGGAACTCCTTAGAGCCTGTATTAACATCTCTGAGAATGGAAAGCTTATGCTGAATAAGCGGATGATCCATTACAATAATTTTTCCCATTTTTAACATCCTTTCGGTTTTAAAAATATCTACGAAATTATTTTATACCAAAGTTTTAAGAATTGCAAGTGCATCAGCAATATCGTTGGCAAAGTCATCAGTACGTGCTTCAACGGAACAGGTTTCGCAGCCTGCTTGCTTGAGAGCATTAAAAAATTTCTTATAAGCTGCAATTACT
>JAZSKE010000057.1:0-2176 GCA_045534675.1 Acutalibacteraceae bacterium | reverse complement strand
GATGTTACAGCCTCGGCTATTTGCAGGGCCGTAACAAAAAACTCTGTTTTGTTCAGGCGCAGGTAGAACTGCCCTTGCTTTTGGCTGATGACACGAAGCCCCGACCAGCGGAAGAGGCAAAGTGTCTTGATTGCTGTACTGTTGTACCCTTCGGACACAAGGAAGAAGAGGTAACGGAGCTGTTTCTGTGATAGTTCGTGCCAACCTTTCGGCACGGTGATGTTGATTGTCTGCATAAAAAATGTGGTTACTTCTGCCACGAAGGTAGAGTAACCACATTATGGGGTAAAAGACAATAGAATTGTCCATTTGAACCCTATTTCTATAAAAAAACAATAACCCTGAAGTATGCTTCGCAGCAGGGACAGCAGGGTCTTACAGCGCAAAGATAAGAACAAGTTTGAAATAAACAAAGAAATATTACTATACAAGTTTTGTCAATCTTAGACGTTTATATTATCTTCGCAATGTTTATTCCCGGTAGCCCCTGATTCGTCAAGCTATCGGGTTTGGTTTTTAATAACGATGCAGACTTATCTTTGGATAAGACAGCCCCGTTCTTGACTCCATCATTTATGCAAATTCAGTTTGCATAACAGTAATATTCAATGCACTTTCAATTTTTGAAAGGGTCTCAAGAGATAGGTTTTCACAACCTTTGAGAATTTTAGAGACATATTGCTGGCTACAGCCCATACGCTCCGCTAACTGCTTTTGTGTAATATCCTGCTCTTCCATTTTATCGAGCATTCGCATAGCTATCTTCTGCGAATATCTCAACCATTCCTTATTCGCCTTTCTCGCTTGTGCAGCCTCTCTCCAACGGCTCGGTGTTGCCGATTGATGCTGTTCGAGTTTTTTTACAATTTCGCTCATAGCCATATAAATTAAAGTTCACTAATATAATCTATAAATCCTTCGTTATCTACAATACCTTCCGCAATCAAGAAGCGACGAACCTTTTCAATCTTTTCAAGTTCTATCATTGTATGTGGGCGGTCTTGCATCTTCTCTGTAAGTTTAATAGCTCCACCCGTAATGATGTATATACCTTCAGAGAGCCTTATCGCATAAATTCTCAACCACGAAGCGTGTCTGTTTGTTCTGCCTCCCCTTGCTTTCATCTTGTCAAGAAAATCCGCAACAGAACTATTGTTACTGAGAGGACGGAACAACTCTTCAAGATTAGCATCAGGAGATATATCCATAATCACACCTTCAAGAATTTCGCTGTCATCAATGGTATCGGTAATTGCCTGATTGATGTCGGTAATCTTAAAATATGATGTCAAGTCCTGCCAATTCTCTTTGAAGAATTTACGCAACCAAACAACATCATTCCATTGTTCAAACAAACGGAAAAGTTCGTTGTCCGGTTCTCCGTCATATCTTACAGCCCATAGTCTGCCATCCTCTGTTATCTTGTCAAAATTCATACCTGCATATATTTTCACTGCAAATATAATAAACAAATTTATAAAATACAACTTATAGGTTGTGTTTTTTACTTTAATTTCTAAAACCAATATCCCTTACTCTCTTTTTTATTTTTGAAGGTGGGCGGTGTGAAGAGTGCTGCTGTGGGTGATGTGTGCCACTGTGGGAACTCTTCGGGGTGGGAGCGCAGGGTGTTCACAATATCAAGTAGTGTGGTGCTGTAATCCTTGTTGCTACCTGTAAGCCTATCGACCACGATATTACGCAAGGCACTGATGATGATACTCTGCACCGGAGTAGCCGTTGCCAAGAAATTGATATTTCGCAGTGCGTTCATCTGTGCTGTGGATATATACTCTTCAGAGAGCTGCTGCTCGATGAATGAGACGCGATGCTTCAGCCCAAGATAGTGCTTCCACCTCTCTTTATGGTAGCCACAAAGAGTAGCGAGGGTGATATTGGGAAAGAGTGTCGGGGCAAAGAAGCGGTACTGCTCCGTGTCTCGCCACTCGCTGTTCTGCACCAGCAAGGGCAGCAACTGCTCAATGTAATTGTCGCGCTCCGACTCCAGCGATGCGATGAGCCTTTCCACACGCTCCTTGCTTGCAGGAGCGATGTTGCTGTTGCTCACAATGCCGTAGCCGTTTGGTGTAAGCACCAGATCGGGCGAAGGCACTGCCTGTCGCATTGCTTCATTGACTACGATGTGTGTAGCCAATGACTGCACCGCCTCGAACAT
>JAZSKE010000019.1:0-1859 GCA_045534675.1 Acutalibacteraceae bacterium | reverse complement strand
GGCATTTATGAGTTGGGGGTTAATTTATTTCAAATTTTCAACCATTCTCATTGCGATAATGAGAGCCTGTTCACGGGTTGCGTTTGCATAGCCCTGTGCCTGTTCTTCGGTTGTGATGTTCTTAGGAGCAAATTTGTTATTGCCAACACCATTTATAATGTTGTTTGCTGCCATAAAGTACACGCTTTCTTTCGCCCAATCGGAGATGTCTGCATCGTCTGCAAAGAGTGCAGGCTTTGTGTAATCGAGCTTGAACTGACTGTCTGTCTGAATTGTCCATCCGTCAAGCGTTGCTCTTTTAAATACACGGGTAAGCATTGTTGCTGCCTGTTCTCTGTTTAAGAGTGTATCAGGTTCAAATGTATTTTCCGATACACCTGTTGTAATACCCACATTATATGCTTTTAACACTTCTGCATCCTTTGTGTCTGTGAAAGGATTATTCACAACAGGAAGTGCCTTTGTGTTTGCTAAAACTTCGTATGCTTTAACCGATACTGCCGCAAATTCTGCTCTTGTGATTGACTGAGTCATATCCTTGCCGTAGAGTGATGCAGGAATAAGACCAAGCTCATCTGCTTTTTCAAGCTCTGCTGTTGCCCAATCGGATGCATCTGCCCAAGCATCTGTTGTTCCGAACTGAGAGAAATCAATATCAGGATTTCCTGTACCTTGTGAAAGTCTTATATTGGGTTCCCATTCTGTGTCGGATGAAAGAACTATACCGAATTCATAATTTTCCTTGAATCCGTCTTTAGATGCTCTTACCGCATTAAGACCGGGAATTGCTTCAAAACTGAAACCACCGTTGTTTGATGCAGTTACTGTGGTGCTTGTTCCAAGAAGTCTAACCGTTGCGCCCGGTTCTGTTGTTCCGTGGAACTCTCCTGTAAATAAGGATTCATTATAATTTACAAGAAGCTTTGCAAAGTCTATTGCAAATCCGTCACCTACGCCTGTTGTTTCGTCAATGGTTACGGTAAGCTTACCCGATGCAATGTCAGCAAAGAAGCCGGAAGGGATAACTGCTGAAACCATATAAGAAACGGGTCCTGTCTGATCTACCTGATTAAGAAGTTCTGCTATAAACGGAGCATCCTTGCCGTTTAGCTTTACTGTGAAGTTACTTTTCCATGTAAGCGGCTGAAAATCATCTATACAGAGCTGTAAAAGTGCGCTTTTAACATTTATACCGCTTGCATCATAATTCATATTGATTACGAGAGCACCTTCGCCAAATGCTTTGCCGGGAAGCTGACCGTTTTTCCAATCGGTGTAGTTTTCCGCATAACCGTCTGCTTCTTTCCCTGTCCACGCAGAACCTACATACATTCTGTCTGTACCGCTTGGTTCGTTTGCTTCTTCAGTCCATCCGCCCTGATAGCTGTGCGGTCTCTGATTTTTCGCTGTGAAAGGACTGTAACCATTTGCGATAGCATTTTTATCATTAAGTGCATCTATATCACCGGAGCGAACCATCAATTCTGCTTCATTTGTGTTTTTTAACACAACCGTTTTCTGACTCCAATCTCCATTCTCAGCATCCGAAGCTGCAAATGCTGTGGATGCCAGCATTGTGACGGTCATCGTTGCCGCCAATACAATCGAAAGTAATTTCTTCATCTTCATATCCTCCTTAAAATCCGAATAAATTTTTTATTCCGCCAAAGCCCTGTTTGGGTTCGGGTTTTACATAATCAAAACCGCCTGACGGCTCCGAAATATTAAAGCCGATGTTAGGACAATCGGGATCGCCCTCAAAGCAGTGTTCGGTATCTACGTGATAGCAGGTGTCGCCGATTTTCTTATACAAATGTGCTATGCTCGGATACTGACCTGCCTGTGTAAATCCGTTTTGC
>JAZSKE010000085.1:0-2517 GCA_045534675.1 Acutalibacteraceae bacterium | reverse complement strand
GCTTGAGATTTCAAAGCCGCATACACCGATAAGCTTGTCGCTTGTGTCAAACACGGGAACACATAAAAACCTCACATTTTCCCACGTGCCGGGAATCTGATATACACCCGTCAGCACATAGCTGTCATTAAAGTCTGCCTTTGAAACATGAAACACATCATCAAGCTCGTGATAAATGCCCTCCGGCATCTCTAAGTGCCATTCGTTGTAATAATCCGCACCATATTCCTTTGCAACGGTGGACGAGCCGTAGAGCATTGATGTTTTGTGGTTTATCATACTGTTTGAGTGAAGATAGGAAAACTTCAGGTAAATGCCGCTGTGGTATTTTTCGGGAAGCTTACTGTTTACTGTCGTGTTAAGCATAAAGAATGCACCGCTGCAATCGGCATACTGCATATTTGCAGCTACAATATTGTAAACCTCTGCCTCAAGCCCGTCAATCAGCGCCGCATTGTTTTCCAAAGCTTCAAAGCTTATGTTTTTTGCGGCAAGATAATGCTCTGTTTCCTTAGAAAGATGCTCTGCAAACAGAATTGCATGAGCAGCATTTGTATCAATAGAGGTTTCTGCACGGTAGTTCGTTTCTTTAAGCTCCCGATGAAAGGTTTCTCTCAGACGAAACGGCGTAATATTGAGAATGCCTAAAAAATTCAGTGCAATCCCGATAACAACAAGGAACAGCATCAAAAGCACAGCAATATACACAGCGAGTCTTCTTTTCATAGAAAGACCGCTGTTTTTTATTTCCGCCAAAGTGTCTTTAATCTGCGGCAGCTTCATTTTCTGCTCCTCCTTATACTTTAATATTTATTTCTCAGTTCATTAAGTGCTTTTTCGCAAAGCTCAGTTAAAACGGTGTTTTTATCCTCGCCTGCGGACACTCTTGCCTGATACTCTGTCCTTGCCTTTGACAGTATATCGGTAACATTACCGTCAAATTCCTTTTGAACGGCAGAAGAATTTTCAAACACGGGAAGCGGCTTAAAGGAATATTTGCCGTACATATCGCTTACAGCTTCATAGAGCATACGGTATTTGGGATTTTCGACTCCTTCAAGGTTTGAAAAAAGTCCTTCAAAGGCTTCGTCTGTTCCCGGAATATAGCCCGATGCAGAGGCAAATTCAATGTTATTGTCCTTTTCTGCAAGGAAATCAACAAATATTTCCATTGCCTTGTTTTTCTTTGCGTCGTCTGTTTTATGAGCAAAGAGCGTTACACCCCTTTGCATAACGGTAGGTGCAGCACCCTCAAAAACAGGATATGCAAGAACCGACAGCTCAATCTTTTCCACGCTGTTGTCAGGATAGGTTACATCATCACGGGTATAAAGAATACCGGCAGACGAACCGATGTAGGATATAATATCGCCTGTTTTCCAAAGATCGCTTCCGAAATTATCATAAAGGCTTATACCGCCTTCAATTCCGGGCTCGGCAATCGCATAAAAAACATCCTTAAATTCGTTGGTATCGCAGTTTACCTTGCCGTTTTTGATAAGCTCGTCACCCTTTGCGGCAACATTGATAAGGAAATAGTTGTAGAAATCATCATACTGGAATAAATCCTTGCCGTCCGACCATTCATAATAGGCGGATGCCATTTCAAAAAGACCGTCAAAGGTTTCAAAGTCCTTGACTGAAAAACCGCTTTCATTTGCAAAACGGTCAAATAAGGTTTTGTTTACAAAAAGAAGCTCTGTCGATTTGGCAATGGGAAGCGTGAGCTGTCTGCCCGAAATATTGCCCTCCGCAAGAAAGTCATCAACAAAGACGGAAAGCTCCTCCTCGGAATATATTTCGTTCCAGTCTGTAAGCAATTCTTCACCTATACCCTCGGCAACTCTCGGATATGCAGTAAACAAATCGGGGAAATCACCGCTGCCCGGTGTACCCTTTGCAGCGTCAAAAAGGTGCTGGTCAATGGAATCGGAATCAACCATAGAGGTTACGGAAACAAAAACACCCTTTTCCTTGCCGACAGTTGAATTAAATTCATCTATTGCATCGTTAAACGGCGACTCGGATTGATTTCCGTAAACATGCCAGATGGATAAGGTCGTCGGGCTGCTTGGATTAAGTCTTGTATTTTGACCGCAGCCGACAAGTGAAAATGTGATTAAAACTCCCGTGAGAATGAGTGCCGTTAATTTTCGCATAAAAATATGTCCCCTTTACCAAATTTTTCTAATTTCCCACCCTTTTTCTCACCCTTTTGAGAAAATTTTTTTAATTTTTTTTGATTTTTCCCATCCTTTTGGCATTTTGGGGTGAGGACAAAGGTAAAAAAATATGTATAATTGAGCTTGTAAAGTACATCAAAAAATCATTTTCCGATGCACCTTACCAATTCTGATTATTTATATTATATTAGATAATGTTGAAAAATTCAATACTTTAGAAAAATTTGTTACTTTTCTAAGGAAAAATTTTCTGAAAGGAGGATGCGTATGCCGGAGAAAATTGCTTCTTATAAAATCATAAACGGAAATCGGTACAGCTTCTTCTGTGATTTAT
>JAZSKE010000006.1:0-11415 GCA_045534675.1 Acutalibacteraceae bacterium | reverse complement strand
CTAAGAAATCCACTCCCTTCGCTGCACAGACTGCAGCAGAAACCGCTGCTAAGGCTGCTATGGAACACGGCCTCAAAACTGTTGAAGTGTACGTAACCGGCCCCGGTTCCGGCAGAGAAGCTGCTATAAGAGCTCTTCAGACGGCTGGTCTGGAAGTTACTATGATTAAAGACGTAACTCCCATTCCCCACAACGGTTGCCGTCCTCCGAAGAGAAGAAGAGTTTAATTGGAGGTATAAGCAATGGCTAGATATACTGATTCTGTCTGCAAAATCTGCAGAAGAGAAAAGCAGAAACTGTTCCTTAAGGGTGACAGATGCTATACAGGCAAGTGTGCTTTTGAGCGTCGTTCTTATGCTCCCGGCCAGCATGGTCAGAGCCGCAAAAAGAATTCTGAATATGGTCTCCAGCTTCGTGCTAAGCAGCAGGCCAGACGTTATTACGGCATCCAGGAAGGTCAGTTCCACAAGTACTTCCTCATGGCTGAAAAGAAGACAGGCGTTACAGGTCACAACCTTCTTCGCATCTGCGAAAGCCGTCTCGATAACGTAGTTTACACACTCGGCTGGGCTTCTTCACGTGCAGAAGCTAGACAGCTTGTTGTTCACGCACACTTCACAGTTAACGGCAAGAAAGTTGACATCCCCTCATACCTTCTCAAGGTTGGCGATGTGGTTTCAATCAAAGCCAAGAGCCGTGAAAGCGTTAAGATCAAGACAGTTCTTGAAGCAAATGCATCAAGACCCATCCCCGCATGGCTTGACCTCAACAGTGACAATCTTGAAGCAAAGGTGCTCGCTCTTCCCGAGCGTGATCAGATCTCAACTCCCGTTGAAGAACACCTTATCGTCGAGCTCTATTCTAAGTAATAGACTAAGACAAATAGCGTAAAACACATCCACAAAATAAGAAGGAGGGTTTTGCATGATAGGCATTGAAAAGCCCAGAATCGAAACTGCAGAATTAGCAGCTGACGGTACTTACGGAAAGATTATCGTTGAACCGTTAGAGCGTGGCTACGGCGTGACATTAGGTAACAGCCTTAGAAGAATTCTTCTCTCATCACTCCCCGGCTATGCAATCACCAGTGTGAAAATTGATGGCGTACTCCATGAGTTCTCAACAATCCCCGGCGTAAAAGAGGATGTTACTGAGATTATTCTCAACCTCAAGAGCGTCATTCTTAAAATCCACGGTGAAGGACCTAAAACAGTGTACATTGATGCAAGCGGCGAAGGCGTAGTTGTAGCCGGCGACATCAAGTGCGATTCAGAAGTTGAAATCATCAATGCAGACCGCTATATCTGCACACTTGATAAAGACGCTCATATCAACATGGAACTCACTGTTGCTAAGGGTCGTGGATATGTATCAGCAGAGCAGAACAAAAAGCTCATGCAGCCTGTAATCGGTGTAATTGCAATTGACTCAATTTACACTCCGATTAAGAAGGCTAACTATACAATTGACGACATTCGTGTCGGTCAGGACATTGGTTTTGACAAGCTCACACTCGAAGTGGAGACAAACGGTACAATATCAGCTACAGAAGCTGTTTCACTCGGCGCCAAGTTTCTCAACGAGCATCTCGCTCTGTTCGGCGACCTCTCAGGTGAGGCCTATGACACAGAGATAATGGTCGACAAGGGTGAAGACACCAAGACAAAAGTTCTTGAGATGACTATTGAGGAACTTGACTTGTCAGTACGCTCATTCAACTGTCTGAAGCGTGCAGGCATCAACACTGTAGAAGATCTCATCAACAAGACAGAGGAAGAGATGATGAAGGTTCGTAACCTTGGTAAGAAGTCTCTTGATGAAGTTATCAATAAGCTTCACTCATTCGGTCTTGATCTTCGCAGTGAAGACGAATAAAACAAATTCTATTTAACGGTAAAGGAGTGATTTCTAATGGCAGGCACCAGAAAACTTGGCAGACCTACAGATCACAGAAACGCTATGCTCAGAGGTATGGTTACTTACCTTCTTGAGAAGGGTAGCATCGAAACCACCGTTACAAGGGCAAAGGAAGTTCGCTCAATGACTGAGAAGATGATTACTCTCGGCAAGGAAGCAACACTTCACAACAAGCGTCAGGCTCTTGCATACATCACAAAGGAAGATGTTGTTAAGAAGCTCTTCGACGAAATCGGCCCCAAGTATAAGGACGTAAACGGCGGTTACTGCCGTATTATCAAAACAGGTCCCCGTCGTGGCGATGCTGCTGAAATGTGCATCATCGAACTTGTTTGATAATACACTATATCAAAAGGAAGCCTCTCGGTTAATCCCGAGGGGCTTTTTTCGTGGCGGGAGGTCTGCGGTGGGGCGGCTCCATAACCGAACTGCGTTCGGTTCGGCGACGGGGTCGCCGTAAATCGCAAAGCGATTTAATGGAGCCGCCCGCGCTTCCCTATTGCGTTATTTTCCCTTCTATGCTACAATTAAACCACAACAACCAAGGAGGAATTTATAATGTTTGCTTTTCTCGAAAAGAAGTTAGTTAAAGGCTTTATGTCATTTTTTATGTTTTTCGTCTATACAGTAGGTATTCTGCTGCTTAATCAGGGTGGTCTGGAAGAAAAAAGTACTACCCCCGAATTCAACGGTACCTTTGCCCAGTCATGGCTCACTTCCAGCTGGGATGCTGAGCGTTGGGCGCAAGAGATTGAAACAATGGAAAAGGACGGCGTGAAATATCTCGTTTTGCAGGACCTTGCCAACAAAGATACCGAGGGCAACTGGAGAATTTATTTCAATTCATCACTTGATGCTTTTGAGGGCGCAACCTTCGGCGGTGATGTTTTAGGTAATGCACTTGAAGCAGTTAAGGGCAGTGATATTCAGCTTTTTGTGGGACTTACAGCCTTTGACAATCTTTGGTCAGGCGGCACACTGACCAAGGAGTACGGCGAAGTGTGTGCTATAACTGCGGACATGATGGAAGAAATATACAATACATATTATAAGGGCAACGAGGCTAATTTCTACGGCTGGTATTTCACTATGGAGTTCAGCAACAATGTGCTTATGCAGCTCAGCGGAAATAATATAGTCAGAGGCCTCAATGTTGTTCTTGACAGGGCAACTGCAATTGACCCTGAAATTCCTCTGATGATAAGCCCCTTCACTTCGGATTACGCTACTCTCGGCAAGGCTATGGCTATGCTTCACTGGACTAAGATTTTTGCCAAGGGCCATTGGCGTGACGGAGATATTTTTGCACCTCAGGATGCTGTTGGCGCAGGCTGGATTGAAGAGGAAGACCTTATGGATGTCTGGGAAATGTATTACCTTGCAATGAATAGCTGTGATGCTGAGATAAGGCTCTGGGCAAACTGTGAAAACTTCACATCTGCAATTGCGCCTGCTTTCGGCGAGGGCATATTCAACCCACACTCAACTGAAAATGTGGTTTATGTGCCTGCCACACTTGACAGATTTACCCGTCAGATGGATATTGCATCATATTACTGCGAAAACATTATCACCTTCTCATACACTCATTATTACAGTGAAAATCAGGTCAGCCCTGCATTTATAGAGACCTACCGTGATTATGTGGCGAGTGGTTTTGTGCTTGAAAGTGAAGCTCCGATAATGGGTGAGGCGGTGAAAAATGCAACAGATGCAGGCATAGAGCTTAGCTGGTCAGAGGCGGAGGATAACATAGGCATATCTCACTACCGCATTGAAAAGAACGGAGAATTCCTTTGCCGTGCGGAGACATTTGACGGTTATCACAGACTGAGTTGCACTGACGAAAGCGGCAGCATTGATGATGTTTACACAATTGTGGCATATGACGCGGCAGGCAACGCATCAGCACCTGTAACAGCAAAATGAGTAAAGTTCTCTGGTTACTTTCTTACAAGAAAGTAACGCCTGCCCGGCGAGGGCAAAAGTAAGAAACAAAGGTGCAGAGGTGAAAAATCCTCTGCATTTTTTGTTTAAATCCGAGTTTGACACAAAAAGTCCATAATAGTCAGTTATTATATCATTGCAAGGAGGAGATGCCCTATGTACAAGGTTTTAATAGCAGACGATGAAATAAAAATAAGAGAAACCCTCAAGGACTATCTCACGGCAAAGGGCTTTGAGGTCACTTTGGCAAAAGACGGTGAGACGGCAGTGTACTCTGCCGAAAAGGAAAGTTTTGACCTTATAATATTGGATGTGCTTATGCCAAACAAAGACGGACTTGAAGCCTGCAAAGAAATAAGAGAGATCACCGATGTACCGATACTTTTCCTTTCAGCTCTGGGACAGGAGGAAAATCTCCTTGATGGCTATAAATACGGTGCTGACGATTATATTGTAAAGCCTTTTCCTCTTTCTGTGCTGAGTGAAAAAATCACGGCAATGATAAGACGGCACAAGGGTCTGAGCGCAGACAATACTCTCAGCGAATGCGGCGTGAAGTTAGATTTGAAAACAAGACGCGCCTTTTGTGAAAACAGGGAAATAAAGCTTGCACAAAAGGATTTTAATTTGCTGCTGCTTCTTATGCAGAATAAAGGCAGTGTCCTCAGCAGAGATGTAATTTTAAGCAAGGTCTGGGGTTGGGATTTTGACGGTGACAACAGAACCGTTGACACCCATATAAAGCGCATAAGAAAAGCACTGGGGGAGAAGGCAGGCCTTATTGTTACAACCTCAGGTGTGGGATACTCTTTTAAAAAGGAGGAGTGAATATGACGAGTAAGAAGATAGGACGGCTTATAAAAGTAGGGATACTAATGTTTTTTATAATCTCAGAAATTATAGGAGTTTTCGCTATCATAGCTATTAAAAATGTGGAGCTTAGAAGTGGGTTGAATATTGTAACTGATGAACATTATATGGAAGAACTTGCAGAACACTTTGACGAAATAAAAATCGAAACAAAGGAAGACTCCGATTATGCTGCAAAGCTGTATTTGCAATACTATTCCACTAAATTCAGGCAACGCATAAAATATCCTTATGTTTTGTCTGTATGTGATGCCAAAGGAAATATGACATTTGCGGCAGACAATTTTTTGTATAAGTATAGAAGCGGTCATAACGATATTTTTATAAGTCTCGACGAATATCTGACTGATGATATAAGAAAAGAACTTAAAAAGCTTAGTAAATATGACGGTTATACTATAAAAGAGGCAAAACTTCATTATGACGGGGGAAAATATATACCTGTTGAAATAAGGTTTCAGGTTAGAAAGTCAATTATAGATTATGAAAAAGAGTATAGCATAAAGTTTACGGATTATGAAACCAATGAGGTTATTGCTTTCGACGGGGCATACGACTTTTTCCTTTATCTTAATGAGGTGAAGGCACCTTTTTATCACAGGCATTATTTTGACGAGTTGAAAGAAAGTATAGAGCCGGTTGACCCTGAAACAGTAAAAGCTGAGTATTTCGGAAAGGATTTCTTTATTGGCTGGGTAGAAGAAACAGGCAGCGCCAGAGGCAGTGGAGATCTTGCAGTAGGTGAAGGATATTTACTGCAGTTCAGAATAAAATACAACCCCGTTTTAGATGCTGTTTCTTCAGAGGATTTTCAGTTTATAACATTTTTCCTTGGGATTTTCTTTTTTGTTGCAGGCTCGATTTTCTACATTATCTGCATGAAAGTCATAAAGAAAAGTGAAAAACTCGACGAAGCCAAGAGCACCTTTATTTCAGCTGCATCACACGAACTGAAAACACCCTTGGCAGTTATACAAAACCAGTGTGAGTGCATAATGGAGAATATTGCTCCCGAGAAAAATGAGGAATATCTCAGGTCCGTTTATGAAGAGGCACTGCGAATGGACAGCATAGTCACGTCTCTGCTCAGCTACAACAAGCTGCAGCTGCTCACAGAGGTAAAAAAAGAAAACTGTGATCTCAGTGAGCTTCTCAGACAAGAGGTGAAGGCTTACCGCAACTTTGCCGAAAACTCAGGCGTCACAATCGAAGAAAACATAGCTGACGGAATTATTGTCAACTGCAATCCTCAGCTTATGAAAATGGCAATAGGTAACTACCTCTCAAACGCTGTTAAATATTGTATCGACGATAAAAAGGTAGAGGTTAAGCTCAGTGAACATCACAATATTTTTACCTTAGAGGTTGTGAACTCTGCCGAAATAGAAAGCGTTAAAGCAGCAAAAGAGGCTTGGAGTGAATTTTCAAGGGGTGACAAATCCCGTCAGCGCAGCGGCACAAGCATAGGTATGGGTCTTGCAATATGCAAAAAGATATTTGAGCTGCACTCCTTCAGAGGATACTGCAAATATAATGAGGGCAAGGTAAGCTTTGTTATAACAGGATAATCACTGCAATCGGCGGGTTACGGGCGGCTCCATTAAATCGCCACGGCGATTTACGGCTACCTTCGGTAGCCGAACCGAACATCGTTCGGTTATGGAGCCGCCCTGCCTTCACCGTAGACTTCCCCGTCTACAAAAAATAAAAAAATCATAAACGAGCAAAATATATGAAAATCGAAGAAAAACGGCGAAAATCAAAGCAATTAAAATGTAAATTAAAAAAGTTTTAAAAAGGGGTTGACATTCCTCTTGACTTATGATAATATATGCGAGCATTAAAAATAATCAATTGGAGGAACAAGTTATGTCAACTTACATGCCCAAGGCCGGCGACATCACACGTCAGTGGTACATCATTGACGCTGAAGGCAAGACACTCGGCGCTGTAGCTGCTAAGGCTGCTGTACTTCTCAGAGGCAAGCACAAGGCTACATTCACACCCCACGCAGACTGCGGTGATCACGTAATCATCGTAAACGCTGACAAGGTAGTTCTTACAGGTAAGAAACTCGATCAGAAAATGTATTATCATCACACAGGCTACATCGGTAACATGAAGAAGGTTAAGTATTCAACCCTCATGAGAACCAAGCCTGAATTCGCAATGACAAAGGCTGTTAAGGGTATGATCCCCGACACAGTTATCGGTCGCACAGCAATGACAAGACTTCGCGTATACACAGGTGCTGAACATCCTCATGCAGGTCAGGCTCCTGTAGCAGTTGAATTTTAATAGAAAGGGAGGAAAAGAATAATGTACGAAACAACACCGTTTTTCTATGGCACAGGCCGCAGAAAGAAGTCAGTAGCAAGAGTACGTGTTTATGCAGGTACAGGTAAAATCACAATCAACGACAGAGATATCGACGATTATTTCGGTCTTGAAACACTTAAGCTCATCGTTCGTCAGCCTCTCAATCTCACAGGTACAACTGAGAAGTTTGACATCGTTTGCCGTGTATCAGGCGGTGGCGTAACAGGCCAGGCAGGTGCAATACGTCACGGTCTTTCAAGAGCTCTTCTTCAGTATGACGAAGAACTTCGCGGTTCACTCAAGAAGGCTGGATTCCTTACTCGTGACCCCAGAATGAAGGAAAGAAAGAAGTACGGTCTCAAAGGCGGTACTGGATCTCCCCAGTTCTCAAAGAGATAATTTATCCCGAATGGGATTTTATCAGACTCCTCTGCAGCAGCAGGGGAGTTGCTTTGTTTTGTTGTTTATTTGTTGTGTACGCGCCCGAGTTTGCACAGATATCAAAAACTCACCCGCTTCGTAAACTGCTGACGCAGGCGGTGAGAGATTTATTAAAAAGGGATAGGGTTGGTAATTTGAATGTCATCTATAATAATATAGGATTGATCCGCTTCGTAGTCAGCAGTTGAAGGCGGACTGAGGCTATATCTTAAAAATATGACTACCGTAATCAAAAAAGAGCGCTTTGCTTCCTTTGTCGCTCGGGACAAAGGAAGTGCCACAGCGGCATGAGCGTAGAAAGATTAACTGTTATATCCAAAATAAATTATATAGCACAAACCACCGTAGGCAAAAAAACAAACCGCCCCGAAAGGCGGTTCTTATAATATAATTTTACGAAGCCGTCACAGTGAAATAAGCATAAGCTGTCTGCATTTTGTTGTCGCTTCGCTTGCCTTCGAGACGGAAGGTGATAACTACCCTGTATTCACCCTCGGGGAGTGTCTCTCCCATTCCCATACCCAAGAAGCTGACTGTTTCTTTAAAGGTGCTGAAAACTGAATATGTAGTATAATCATCGGTGAACTCATTATATGCACCTGCAGTGACCCACTCGCCGTCTTCTTTTCTTTCAATGCTTATCACTCTCGGGTCGCCCACATTATTGAGAGTTTTATTCTCAGCTATAACTGTAATTTTTGAAGTTTCGGTTGTAACAGCTTCAACCACATAAGGCTGAAAGTTTGCAGGGTTACCGATGATAAGCAGTGACATTATCACCGATACGGCAGACAAAAAGTAACCGAGAATGGCTTTTAATGGGTTGAATTTAACTGTTGATGATGTCATAGAATTTCCTCCTTAAAGTTATTTCAGGACAGTTATCTTATCCTGATCTGATAATAACACAGATATTATCTTTTGTCAATACATATTTTGCAACACAAAATATAAAGTTTTGCAAAAAAAGCCTTTGACTTGTGCATTGTTATATGCTAAAATAAATAAAAACGACAGAAAGGGTGAGAAAGTTTGCTTAACACAGAAAGCTTCAAGCGCGGCACAGTTGACCTTGTTGTACTCAGCGTGCTTCTTGAAAGAGACATGTACGGCTATGAGATAGTTAAAACAGTTAAAGAAAAAAGTGAAGGCAAATATGAAATTCCCCTTGGTACGCTTTATCCCGTGCTTTACAGATTTATCGAAAACGGTTACCTGACAGACCGTGACGAAATAGTCAATAAGCGTCTTCGTAAATATTATCACCTTGAAGAAAAGGGCAGAGCTTTTTATGCTGAGCTTTTTGGCGAATACACAAAAATTTCCGAGGGAGTAAATCTCATAACTAAGGCGGTGAATGACGGTGAAAAATGAGCTGAAAGCCTATTACAGTGAAATCGAAAAAAATATCATATGTGACCGCAAGCAGAAGTCTGCTTTTATGGCTGAGCTTAAAGCTAATATCGACGAGTACCTTGCCACAGAAGGTGAAACTGATATGGAAAAAATTAAAGCTGAGTTCGGCACACCTGAAATGATAGCGGCAAGCTTTCTCAGCGGAAGCGATGCGGCGGCAATTAAAAAGAAACTGAACATCAGAAAGATAATACTTATTGCAATTGTTATTGCATTGGCAATTTATCTTGCCTTTGTCATTATCAGCCTTATAGATGTTCACACCGAGGCACACGGATATATGGAAGAAGGCATTATGATGATAAGCACCATTAAAGGCGGTGGCACATTATGAAAAAGATAATTGCTTTTGTACTATGCAGTCTTATGCTGACGGTGTGCTTCGTGCCTGCTGTTTCGGCAGAGTACAGTGAAGAAACCATATATTTTGACGATGGCTCATATCTTGAGGTGTCAGAGAAGGTCATTCATATCCCTCCCTCAGGCGGCGGAGATTTTGATGATACTATGGGTTCTGAAGATGAAAGTGAAGAAAACCAGAGCAGCAGTCTGAGTTCTTTTCTGGGGCGTATTGTTAAATGGTTTAAGGATATAATTGTCCGTCTGTCACGGACTAAAACGGTGAAAAAGACCAAGTATGCCAATTATTATTCATCAGAGGGTGAATCTCTGTGGAGCGTTTATCTCACTGCGGAGTTTACCTACAACGGCAAAAAGGCAGTCTGCACCGACAGCAGTATCGCCTGCACAATAGTTGACCGTGACTGGAAAATGCTTGCCTCTTCAAGCCGTGAGCAGGACAACACTGCTGTGGGTAACTACATTATGAAACAGCGTAAGATGGGTGTATCCCTTAAAGAAATTGAAGGCACCCTCTCACTGACCTGCGATAAAAACGGAAATGTGAAATGAAAAACAGCCGCCTTTCGGGGTGGCTGAAAAATTTTTTGTAACAAGTTAACATTTCATTAGTATTATATATGAACGGGAAAGAGGTGAGATTTTATGCAGAAAGACTTTGAAGAAGTGTACACTCAATATTACAATGTGGTTTACCGCTATCTTTTGTCACTGACAAAGGATAGGCACTTAGCCGAGGATTTCACTCAGGAAACCTTTTATAAAGCGCTTAAAAGTATCGATACATATAATCCTGAAATGAAAATGCTCTCGTGGCTTTGCACCATTGCCAAGAATACATATTTTACCTGGGCAAAGCGCCATAAACGTCAGCAGACTTTAAGTGAAATTGACGAGGTTTACACCGATGATATTATCGACAGGCTCATTGACAGTGAGGACACTGCCGATATTTATAAGGCTCTGCACAGTCTCGGTGAACCCTATAAAGAGGTTTTTTCTCTGAGAGTTTTAGGCTCTCTGCCTTTTGCAAAAATAGGTGAGCTTTTCGGCAAAACCGAAAGCTGGGCAAGAGTGACCTTCCACCGTTCAAAAACTATGATAAAGGAGCGAATGAATAATGAGTGATTGCGGTATAGTAAAAGATTTATTACCCCTTTATGCTGACAATGTATGCAGTATAGAATCGAAGAAGCTTGTAGCCGAGCATCTCAACGAATGCGAGGAGTGCTGCAAGGAGCTTGAAAGCTATGACCTTAATGTGATAACAGGAAATGTTGCAGAAAAAGAAGCAGTGAAGAAGTTTAAGAAAAAGACTGAGAGAAAAGTTGCGGTTAAGGTTATTTCGCTTGTATTGGCAATTTGTATAGGTATATTCGGTGCTTATAATGCTTATTGGTATTGCTGTTTCAAAGGCCCTTTTATAAAATATCAGAAAACAGCTCAGGAAATTTATGCACAGTGCCGTGAAAAAAACATATCACCCATTGATGCAGTTCTTAGCGAAGACAATTCATACGGAATAGATACCGGTGAATATGAAAGCTTAGGATTTCAGGTTTCAAAGGGATACAATTATTATGTAAACGGCGGCTGTGTTGATATATATATAAACAGACCCCTGAGCATTAAAGAGGTTTTATATTCAGACAAAGAAGCTCTTAAGGATATCGGAATAAGCATATCGGTTTCAAGAGAGAATAATTTATCTTACAGCTATCTGGTAATGTTCGATTTTCTTGTTGATGAAAATGATAACGACATATATTTCTACATCGATGAAAATATGAATCTGATTCTGAATACAGAAAATAATTACGGAATAAAATATTATCATAACTTAGATGGTATGTCTGAAAAAGAGCTGCAGGAAAAGCACAATGACATAAGAGAAGAAATATATAAGGAAGTCAGTGAAGACTTAAGAGTAATGATGATAGTCCTTCACGAAGTTTTCGGCATCGGCAATGTAAAAGCATAAACAAAAACATCCACCTGTTCCGATGAACTGCCCCAATTTGTACGGACAGCACAAAAACACCCCCTAGGGTAGAAAATATTAACATTTAAGCGACATACTGACTTCGTTTTTCAAGCGGAGTCAGTTTTGTTTTTAATTGAATTCTTTCGTTGTTGTAAAAGTGT
>JAZSKE010000069.1:0-2409 GCA_045534675.1 Acutalibacteraceae bacterium | reverse complement strand
CGTTCTCTACCTTCCGCTATGCAATGGTGGTGGCTCTTGTGCTTCTGTTTATCTTCTTCCTCCGTATTCCTGCGGGTAAGGAGAGTTTGCCGAGATTTGTTAAGAAGAGCGACGGTCTTGTCGCTCCGAAGAAGATGATGTGGGGGGCTTATCTTATTGCTTTCATTGCTGCGCTGATGGGCGTTGGCGGTCCTGCGGTCGTAGGCAAGGTCGAGCACGGCGTGTCTATTATGTATTTAGTAGTGGCTCTTTCAAGCTTTACTATGTATTTTCTTCATAAGAAGGCGAACATTCATCCCTTCCGCATAGCACCCCTGTTTGTCGGACTCGGTGGGTTCGGTTTTCTTGTAATGCTTGTGTCCGCATACGTTCCCGCATTTTCCTATGTCGCCTGCGTACTCATTGGATTCGGTATGACGGTATGTATGCTCGCTCCGCTTTACGGTGTGCCGATTATGAAAGCCTATCCGTCAAGATATGTGGCCTCCGCAATTATCGGGCTTGCCATCACGGCGGTTCTTATCCATGCGGTTATTGCCGAGATGTTCCTCGGTGCACCTATTGCACTGTATATCTTTTATGCGGTTATCATGGCGGTGCTTGTGTTCGTTTTTATGCAGGTGGAGCCGTTCCTTATGTTTGCCCTTCGCCGTCGCATTGCCGACGAGGAGACCACTGTCGCAGCAGAGGCTGAGGAGCCTGCTGTTCAGGCTTCACAGACCGAGGCAAAAGCCGAATCCAAGGTCACTGCCGATACAGATACCACGGATGATCCGCTTTTAAAGCTCAGTCCGAAAAAGCGCGAGGTTGCAGAGCTTATCTGCATGGGGTATACCAACAAGGATATTGCAGAGTCCCTTGTTATTTCCGAGCATACCGTGAAGGATTACGTGAAGGATATTTATTATGCACTTGATGTTCACAGCCGCATAGAACTCGCTGCCCTGGTGAACAACTACCGTTTGACAACCAAGAAATAACAAAATCATTTTTACATTCGATAAATTCAGAAGATATAACCCGTAAATCGCAGCTACTCCTGTTATAGTCCGGATTATCGCACCGAGCGTAGCACTTACCATAACGTCATTTACGGTAACTTCAGTAATTATTAATCCCGCAGGTAGTTGCCTGCGGGATTAATTTGTTGTTACGGTTATAGTATTTTTCGGTCTGTTTATACATATATCAGCTCATCGCATACGATTTTCGTAGCTCTATGCTGAATATTTCCCATTCTCTGCACCCATTCAAGCTGGTCTTGCTCTTTAAGTTGCTCTGTGATGCCTTCCGCTTCTTTCATCTGCTCAATCAGAAGGCCGTACATTTCATTTGCTTGTTTTTCTATCTCTGCACAGTGCTGATACAGCTTACCTTCCGCAAGTAGCACAGAAAACACTACTTTCTTGTTATTGGAAAGGTAATCCTTGTAAAGCATACCCCATTTGCCGAGAACGATATTTTCTTCAGGAACTTTAATATCTGGCAAATAAAAGTCTCCATGAAGACTGTAACGGATTCCTGTTTGTTCGTTTGTATAGTGCTTTTTGAGTTCCATAATCACATCATCCTTTCCTATTTTCCACAAAAGTATCGTATGCGAACCTTGCTCCGAGCCTGAATCCGACCATAAAGCTATCTGCACAGCAAACACTTGTAAAAGCAGTGCAAGAGCTTGTATAATCCGCAAACAAATCTTTCAATTCGTCGGCAAGTTTTTCATTAAGACATTCTTCCTTTTTAGTTAGTTGACTTAGTTTCTTTTTCATCTCTGCTGTAAGCTCGGATGAACATTCCTGCGGCTCAATGTTTCCATAATAAAACTGTTCAATAAAGTTAAACATATACTTT
Source organism: Acutalibacteraceae bacterium (assembly GCA_045534675.1). Classification (GTDB taxonomy): domain Bacteria; phylum Bacillota; class Clostridia; order Oscillospirales; family Acutalibacteraceae; genus UBA6857. The sequence continues at coordinate 558 of JAZSKE010000069.1, read as the reverse complement.
TACCTCGTTTGATTATTTTATTTGCGAGGAATTTTGTAAACAGCGTATATGGTTGTTTTCTTGAATATCCTTAAGTGAGATAATCCCCAACTTGACGATAACTGATAGATTTTTTGTTTGACATAAAAATAGCCTCCTTTAATTTTGTAGCTTTATTGTACAAATTAAAGGAGGCTTTGTCGAATGTGTGGATTATATGAATTTATAAATTATTCTCTAATTAACTAATATAAACTTCAATGTTAAACTATTTTTCTTCTTTTCTGTTCTCGTTTTTTTACAACTAAAATACCAATGTCTGAAATTGCATTTATAAATTCTTCCGAAGTGTCAATTTGTGTTCCAACTCTAACGTTTCCAACGACACAATCCTTTATATCAATGTTGATATTTCTTAAAACTCCCGCTATAATATAATTGTGCACGGGCTTTTCATCAGAATGAGGATAAACAACACCGGTAACACCACTATCAGCGTGATTAACAACAAAATCCATAATAGAAAACGGACTAACTATATTTTTAAATACAGTTCCTTTTCCCTGCGTAGATTGCATC
>JAZSKE010000047.1:0-21739 GCA_045534675.1 Acutalibacteraceae bacterium | reverse complement strand
GCTCTCACAGCTTGTGTAAAGCTTATGGCTCCCATCATCCCCTTTATGACAGAAAGCATCTGGCAGAATCTTATCCGCCGTGTAATGCCCTCAGTTGAGCTTTCAGTACATCTCAGCGATTGGCCCGAGGTGCTCGAAGGCTTTGAAGATGAGGGTATCATCGAGCAGACAGCTTTTGCACGTGAGATCATCGCTGTTGCTATGAGACTTCGTAACGAGCATCAGATCAAGGTTCGTCAGCCTCTTTCAAAGCTCTTTGTCTGCTGCGACGAAGCTAAGAGCGCACAGATCAAAATTTATGAAAAGAACATTCTCGACGAACTTAACATCAAGTCTCTCGAATACATCACCGATAAGGCTATGCTCGAAGATAACTACCTGATGGTTAACTTCAAGGTTGCGGGTGCAGTTCTCAAGGGTAATGTAAACAAGATGAAGCAGGCACTTGAAGCTGCTACAGCTGAAGAAATGGCAGAATACACAGCTAAGGTAACGGCAGGCGAAGCAGTGCTCGTTAAGGGCTTCGACGAAGCATACGACGGCTCAATCTTCACCGTTATGTCAAAGACCAAGGAAGGCATCGTTTCTGCTGAATGTCAGGCTGACACAGTTATAGCTCTCGACGTTGTTCTCACTGATGAGCTTATTAAGGAAGGTACTCTTCGTGATATCATCCGTCAGTGCCAGCTTATCCGTAAGGAAGCAGGCTACGAGGTTGAGCAGAGAGTTGTTATGGCTCTTGCATCAGAAAGCGACTTCATCATCTCTTGCCTTGAGGAAAACAAGGACTATATGAAAGAGGAACTTCTCGCTGACGATATCATCATCGGCGGCACAATCGAAGCTGACCTTACAAAGACAGTTTCAGCTGCAGACAGCGATGTAACTCTTTCAGTTAAGAAAGCATAAATAAAAATCTCATTCAGCCCACAGTTTCAGCTGTGGGTTGATGTAAATTAACGGGATTTCCTATACTATTATATATAGGTGATTTTCATCCCTTAAAAAGCGAAAATTCGTATACTATTATATATGTTTTTTCTGCACTATCAAGAAAGGACTTTTAACTATGGCTAACGATAAAAAAATGGTCGAAGATATCACCTCCATGGACGTGGATTTCGCCAAGTGGTACACCGATATCTGTAAAAAGGCCGAGCTGGTTGAATACACAAGCGTAAAGGGCTGCATGGTTATACGCCCCTACGGCTATGCAATATGGGAAAATATTCAGAGAATCCTTGACGGTATGTTCAAGGCTACAGGTCACGAAAATGTATGTATGCCTATGTTCATTCCCGAAAGTCTTCTTCAGAAGGAAAAGGATCACGTTGAAGGCTTCGCTCCCGAGGTTGCATGGGTAACACACGGCGGCAGTGAAAAGCTTGAAGAAAAGCTCTGCGTACGCCCCACCTCAGAAACTCTCTTCTGTGAGCATTATGCAAACATCATCCACTCACACAGAGACCTTCCCAAGCTCTATAATCAGTGGGTAAGCGTTGTTCGTTGGGAAAAGACAACACGTCCCTTCCTTCGCTCCAGAGAATTCCTTTGGCAGGAGGGTCACACAATTCACGCAACTGCAGAAGAAGCTATCATCGAAACAGAAAAGATGCTTAATGTCTATGCTGATTTCTGTGAGCAGTACCTTGCCATCCCCGTTGTAAAGGGCAAGAAAACTGAAAGTGACAAGTTCGCAGGTGCAGTTTCAACCTACGCTATTGAGGCTCTTATGCACGACGGCAAGGCTCTTCAGGCAGGCACATCACACTACTTCGGTGACGGTTTTGCAAAGGCATTCGGCATTCAGTATCAGAGCAAGGAAAACAAGCTTGAATATCCCCACCAGACATCATGGGGTATGACAACAAGACTTATCGGCGCTATCATTATGACACACGGCGACAATAACGGTCTTGTTCTCCCTCCGGCAGTAGCACCCATTCAGGCAGTTATCATTCCCGTTGCACAGCATAAGCCCGGCGTACTGGAAAAGGCTGCTGAACTCAAGGCTGAGCTTGAAAGCGCAGGCATTCGCGTTAAGGTTGACGACAGCAACAACTCCGCAGGCTGGAAGTATTCAGAATATGAAATGAAGGGCGTACCCGTACGCATTGAAGTAGGCCCACGTGACATCGAAAACGGTGAATGTGTAATTGTTACCCGTCACAACAGAGAAAAGAGTGTTGCTAAACTTGAAGCTCTTGCAGACACTGTTGCAGCTAAGCTTCAGGAAGTAAGAGACGGCATTTATAACAAGGCTCTTGAAAACAGAGAAAACAGAACTTATGCCTGCACAACTCTTGATGAAATCACTGCTGCCCTCGAAGAAAAAGGCGACGGCTTCATCAAGGCTATGTGGTGCGGAAGTGAAGAATGTGAAGACAAAGTCAAGGAAATTACCGGCGTTGGCTCACGTTGTATGCCCTTAAATCAGGAAGTAATTTCCGATAAATGTGTATGCTGCGGCGAAAAAGCAGAGCATTTAGTTTACTGGGGTAAAGCATATTAATCCAAAATTACAAAAAAGCTCTTAGTATTGTATAAATTTTACAATGCTAAGAGTTTTCTTTTGTGCAGAATAGCCTAAAAAACCTTAAAATGGGGATTTTTTGCCATTTTGTATGTTTTCACTAAATACAAGGCTCCGAAAACGATTTTTTATAAACATTTACCTAAAAAACGACCTTTTATTTCATTTTTCGCATTATAGAAATCGGCTTAAATCCTTTCAAAATTGCATAAAACTTGACAATTTTGTCATAAATAGATATAATACCCGATGTTGCCGATATGAAATGAGTAAATAAGGCTCCCGAAAAAGAAGCCTTAAGCATACGTTGACGACGATAAGACATGCATCTGCAAGGTCAGAGACCGGGCGTAACACCCATGTAACCGTATATTTGTATTTAAAAAATTAAGAAAGAAAGAGTATTGTGTTACGATAACAGGTCTATGCAAATACAAAGTGTATGTCCCTTCTTTCTTTATCAAAGTTGTCACATGCTAATGTCGAAAAGTATTATGAGTAAACACGAGAAACGCTCATAATCCGGCTCATTCAATTTTCCACGCTTTTCGACAAAGAAAATATCAGAGGTGATAAATATGAAAAAGGCCTTAATGAAAGTTGTTCTTACAGTAATGACTCTTGTTACCCTAATCACAGTTATACCACTCTCAGCTAACGCAGCAAGTACCAGCAACAAAACAGAAGTTTTCTCGTATCTTACAAAAGAACTTGGATTCAACTCCGCAGCAGCCTGCGGCATTATGGCAAACATCGAAAAGGAATCCAACTTCAAGCCCGGCGTAATCATCCGCGACAGCAACGGTCTTCTCTCCGGCGGACTTTGCATGTGGAACGGTTCACGTCTGACTAACCTTAAAAATTATTGCAGCAAAAACGGATATAACTACCTTTCAATCAAAGGTCAGCTTAACTTCCTCGAAAACGAACTCAAGAGTTCCCGCTACAACCATATTTATAAGTACCTGAAGAATGTCAAGAACTCCTCAAGCGGTGCTTATGATGCTGCATACTATTGGTGTTACTACTTTGAAGTACCCGCTAACAGAGCTACAAGAGCAAAGCAGAGAGGCAACGCAGCTTCCGGCACCTATTGGAAGACCTACGGTAATAAAACCGTAAGCAAACCTAAACTCAGCCTTGCAAAGGGTAAGACATCCTATGATCTTGAATCAAGCCTTACTCTTAACTGGACTTCAGGCGGTGCAAATGCAAACACCTACAAAGTGTATGTTGCCCGTAAAAATACCAAAACAGGCAAATATGACTGGGATAATGCAAAGATTTACACCACAAGCTCACTTAAACAGAAAATCAGCACCAACAATCTCGGTGCAGGCTATTTCAGTGCTTATGTAAGAGCGATCAACAACGCAACAGGCAATTACAAAGACAGTAATTACCTTACCTTTACCATTGGCTGTCTTACACACACCTTTAATGAAAAGGTAATTAAAAACCCCACTCTCACTGAAAAGGGTGAAAGTCAGCTTACCTGTAAGGAATGCGGCCACAAGACAACCGGAGAAATCGATCAGATTACCTATAAAAACTTTGCTGACTATCCTATGACTGATATGAAGATAGCCGACCGTACCAACACCACTGTTTCACTGACATGGGATAAATATGAGGGTGCAGAGGGTTACTCAATCTATCAGAAGGTTGACGGCAAATGGCAGCGTCTCGGTGATGTAACTGAAAACGAAGTGACTATAACAGGTCTTGAACCCGGCACAAAATACAGCTTCACACTCAAGGCTTATGTTACTCACAAAGATAAGATTTACCGTTCAGACCGTTGTAAGACCTACACTACTGCAACTCACACAAACAAAGTTACGGTAAAGACTATTGAAGGCAAAGCAGACGGCACTGCTACTCTCACCTGGACTAAGGAAGAAAAAGCAACCGGTTACGCTATCTATGTTTCAGATGACGGCGGCAAAACCTTCAAGAAAAATGTTGTTATCAAAGACAATGACATCTGCCAAGGCACTGTAAAGGGTCTTGAAGCAGGCAGAATCTATCTCTTCAAGGTTCGCACATATGTTGATGCCGGTGATCATAATGTTTATAACGACGGCTCAAATATAAGACTTATAAGAATAGCGAAATGAATTAAACTCCTTCCCATCGGCAACCGGGAAGGAGTTATTTTTTTGCCATTTATATGTACCCTGCCGTTTCTTTGTCGTTTCTGGGCAAATCAGAGGTTTTCCCTCTTCAGGCGACAAGGAACACGCAAAGCGGCAAAACGCCTCTCAAATCAGTCCATAAATAAAAATCGGCATCAACCAAAAAAACATAAGAGCCACAGTATTAAACCATGGCTCTTTAATTATATAATCAGTAACATCAGAAATGTTTTTTGATTTCAAAGATATCTATGCAGCCTACAGGACAAACCTTATGACACTCGCCGCAACCGATGCATTTATCATAGTGAACCTTTGCGCAGAAGTTTTCAACTGTTACAGCGCCTTCCGGACAAGCCTTAACACACTTCATACAGCCGATACAGCCTGCTTTACACTGCTTTCTTGTCTGCGCACCCTTATCGTGGTTTTTGCAAAGCACTGCAGCCTTTGCCACATCCAGAGGGAACAAGTCAATAAGATTTCTGGGACAGCTCTTGATACACTTCTTGCAAGCCTTGCATTTATCGGGATTTATTCTTGCAACGCCGTCACAGATGAAGATTGCTTCATAGGGACAAACCTCAACACAGTCGCCGAAGCCTATGCAGCCGTGAACACAGTTTTTAGGCCCGCCGAAAAGCTGAGTGGCAATTTTGCAGGATTTTACACCGCTGTATTCCAGCTTCTCTTCAACATTTGTTTTATTGCCCTGGCACATAACTGCTGCTACCTGGGGTACTATTTCACCTGCGGAGAGACCGAGAATGCCTGCTATTGCCTGAGCTGTATCATTACCGCCGGGGGTGCAGAGATTACACTCTGTTGTTTCGCCTTTGGCAAGAGCGCCTGCGTAGCCGTCACAGCCGGTATAACCGCAAGCACCGCAGTTAGCGCCGGGAAGACACTCTCTGACCTTTACTTCTTTTTCGTCAACGGGTACGGCAAAAACCTGAGAGGCAACTGCAAGACCTAAGCCTGCAATAAGACCGATAGCCGCAACAATAACTACTGCTATAATAATTGAACTCATCTTATTGCCTCCTTAACCGAAAATGTTTTCAACAATACCCGTAAAGCCCAAGAAGGATACGGAAACGAGGGATGCTGCCACAAGAGTGATGGGAAGACCCTGCATAAACTTAGGCACTTCGCAGGAATCAAGTCTTTCTCTTACACCTGCAAACATAACCATAGCAAGCATAAATCCGAGACCTGCACCAACTGAATTGAACATTGACTGTGCAAAGTTATAGCCGCTGTCTACGTTGAGGATAACTACACCCAGTACAGCACAGTTTGTTGTGATAAGAGGAAGATAGATGCCCAGAGCGTTATAAAGTGCAGGCATATATTTCTTGAGGATAATTTCAACAAGCTGAACAAGTGCAGCAATAACGAGAATGAATACGATAGTCTGAAGGTATTCAAGGTCTAATTTAACAAGTAAGAATTTATTTATGGGATAGGTTACTGCAGTGGCAAGTGCCATAACAAAGATAACTGCGGCACTCATACCGACTGCTGTGTTGAGTTTCTTTGAAACACCAAGGAAGGGGCAGATGCCAAGGAACTTAGAAAGCACGAAGTTCTGAGTGAGAATAGCTGTAAGAAGAATTGCAACGAGTTCTTTTGTCATGACTCAGCCACCTCCTTTTTATTCAGTGCGCAGGTTGCAGCCATGGGACAAGCCTCACAGCCACGAAGCTCTGCTCTTTTCTTGCCCTTCTTTTCGGCAAGTCTGTTGACAGCGGCCATAAGCAAACCGTAAACAAAGAAACCGCCGGGAGGAAGAATGAATATAAGCATTGGGTTTTCTGAAAGGAAGGGTACGCCGTTGCCGAGGAAGGTGCCTGCACCGAAAACTTCACGCACAGCACCCATAAGGAATAGTGCGGCAGTGAAGCCGATACCCATTCCGAGACCGTCAACCGCCGAAGCTAAAACGGGATTCTTGCTTGCAAATGCTTCAGCTCTGCCAAGGATGATGCAGTTAACAACTATAAGAGGAAGATAAACACCAAGCTGTTCGTCAAGTGAGGGCAGGAAGGCTTTTACTACCATCTGCACAATTGTAACGAATGAAGCGATAATAACGATGTATGCGGGAATTCTTACCTTATCGGGGATAACCTTACGAAGTGCGGAAATAACCACGTTTGAGCAGATAAGAACTACTGAAGCTGCAAGGCCCATGCCGATTGCGCTTTCAACTGAGGTGGTTGTTGCAAGAGTGGGACAGGTGCCGAGAACAAGACGGAGAACCGGATTCTCAGCTATAATGCCCTTGGTCAGCTCTTTGCCTAAGGATTTCTTTTCAGCCATTATTTCGCACCTCCCATAATTTCTGCATAAGCGGCAGTAACTGCATTAACTGCGCTTGTTACAGCCTTTGATGTAATTGTTGCGGCTGTAATAGCCTGAACATTCTGACCGTCATTTGAGTTTTTGTCAACTGTAAGCTGACCTGCCTTGCCGACAAAACGGTTTTTAAATTCAGGCTTGACTGAGTTAGCACCGAGGCCCGGAGTTTCACTGTGTGAAAGAATTTCCACGCCTGTGATTGTGCCGTTCATATCAAGACCGACCATTACGCTCACCGTGCCGCCGTAGCCCTTAGCACCTGCAGTAAAAACATAGCCTGCTTTAGCACCGTTTTCGTCGGTACCCACACAGTAGGTAAGACCGTTTTCAAGAGCTGTCACTTCACCGTACTCTTTGCCTTCGGGAAGCACAAGCATACGGCTCGCCTTTTCGGTTTCCACTGCATTGAGTGCAATCTTTTCCTTGGTTACAGAGTTTGTTCCTGCAAGAAGAGCAGTAGCAACAAGACAGATAATAAGAAGTGCAACAGTGGGGATGAGGATTTCCTTAATATTCAGCTTTTTCATGCCTTAGCCTCCCCCTTTGCTTTTTTCTCTTTTACAGCACCGAATGCCTTGGGAGTTGTCATATTCTCAATATGAGGAACAAGGATATTCATAAGAATAATTGAGAAGGATACACCTTCGGGAAGTGAGCCGAAAAGTCTGATAACGGAAGTGATGAGACCGCAGCCGATACCGAAGATAATCTTGCCCTTTTTGTTGATGGGTGAGGTTGAATAGTCAGTTGCCATAAAGAAAGCACCCAGCATAAGACCGCCGCCTAAAAGCTGATATGCCACAAACTCAAGGTTGAATGAGCCTGCAAGAAGCATCACGGTTGCAACAGTACCGATAAATGTAAAGGGAATTACAGGTGAAATAACCTTTCTCACCATAAGGTAAAGTCCGCCTAAAATAAGAGCAAGGGAACAGATTTCACCCATTGAGCCGCCATGGCTGCCGATAAGCATTTCTGTAAGTGATGGAAGAGCATCGCTCACCGCTGAAACATCGCCTCCCTGAACGTTTGCGAGAACTGCCATAGGAGTTGCAGCTGTTACTGCGTCGGGATGCCATGCACTCTGGAAGGGTGTAATCCACTTTGCCATAGCTGTGGGGAAGGATGTCATAAGGATAATTCTTGCTGTCATTGCAGGGTTAACGAAGTTCTGACCGATACCGCCGAACATCTGCTTTACAACCACGATAGCAACAAGACAGCCGATGATTGCCATCCACAGGGGAATTGAAGCGGGAAGGTTGAATGCAAGGATAATACCTGTTACAACTGCACTCAGGTCGCCTATTGTGTTGGGACGCTTCATCACCTTTCTTGAAAGCGATTCAAAGATAACACATGAGCATACACACACCACTGTAAGTACAAGGGCTCTTAAACCGAAATAGACAATACTCATAATCAGAGCCGGCATAAGAGCAATTATAACATCAAGCATAATACCGCTTGTTGTTTCTCTTGAGCGTACGTGAGGTGATGCACTTACAACTAATTTTTTTGCCATTATTTTGCACTCTCCTCTCTGAGCACCTGCTTGGCAAGTCTCATATACTGAACAAGGGGTCTGCCTGAGGGACATGCGAAAGCACATGAACCGCATTCCATACAAACCATTGTATTTAAGCTCTTGAGCTTATCTGTATCTTTAATTCTTGCGTGACGCTCAATAAGCGTAGGCATAAGGCTCATGGGACAAACATCAACACACTTGCCGCAACGGATACAGTCTCTTTCTTTTTTGAGATTAGCATTCTTTTCGTCAAAGGCAAGCAGTGCATTGTTCTGCTTGCATATGGGAGCATCTATATCACAGATTGCAATACCCATCATGGGACCGCCCGATATAATTTTTTTCGGCTCTGTTTTAAAGCCGCCGCAATAGTCAACAATATCTCTGAAGCTTGTGCCGATAGGTACTCTGAGGTTTTTCGGCTCTCTTATTGCACCGCCGTCAACAGTGATTGAACGGCTGACGAGAGGCTTTCCTGTTTCAGCGTATCTGCCTATGAAAGCAACTGAAGCAACGTTTATAACCACACAGCCCACATCTGAGGGAAGCTTTCCGGGAGGAATCTTTCTGCCTGTTGCGGAAAGCACCATCATCTTTTCAGCACCCTGAGGATATCTTGAGCGAAGGGTCATAAGCTTGATTCTGTCATCTGCATCGTTGTCTCTGTCGGCAATTTCCTTCATTATTTCAAATGCCTTGGGCTTGTTGTCTTCAATAGCAATAATAACCTGTTGGAAGCCGAGAATATCACGGAGAAGCTCAACACCCTTAAGTACATTTTCTGCGTTTTCTATACACTCACGGTAGTCAACGGTGATGTAAGGCTCGCATTCAGCCGCATTGACAATAAGAGTGTCGAGACCGTCAGGAAGATTCATTTTAACGTGTGTGGGGAAGCCTGCACCGCCCAGACCTACAAGGCCCGATTCTCTTACAGCATCACAAAGCTCCTGCTTATTAGTTATAACAGGAGGCTTTATTCCCTCATATTCTCTCATTTCGCCGTCACTTTCAATTGTGACGCCCTTTGTTATGATACCGTTAGCAAGCTTGATATCGCCCACAGCGGTGACTGTACCCGAAACTGTTGCGTGAATGGGTGCAGACACATATTTATCACTGTCACCGATTTTCTGACCCACAGCAACGGTGTCTCCCACCTTTACAAGCGGAGTACACGGCACACCGATATGCTGCTGCATTGAAAGCACAACCTTTTCAGGTATAGGCATTCTTTCAACAGGCTTTTCAGCAGTGTTTTTGTTGTGTGATACGCTTACGCCGCCACGACCGCGCTTGACAGCAGTAAGCACACCGCTAACCTTTTTACTCATATTTTCAACCCCTTTATTTTAGCTGACCTTATCGGTCGCTGAGTTTTTATATTTAAGTCCGCCGATTTTCTCAAGGCGAGGCATAAGAAGCATTAACATACTTCCCGTAACTGCACCCGTGATGAGCGAAAATATCAGCAGATACTTAGCATAATTAAAAATTGCAAAAGTACCCGACATAACTGAAGCTCCCAAGAGCTGACCCATATTATGCATAATGGCACCTGTAATACCTATGCCGAGAAAAGAGAAAAATTTTCCCTCATATTTAATCAGAAGGCTCACGGCAAGGGTACTGAGAAGACCTCCGCAAAGGCTCATAAAAGCTCCCGAAGCACCTCTTGTTATAAAAACAAAAAGCACCTTGAGCATTGTTATATATAAAGCACCCGTAAGCCCGCAAGTGCCTGCAATATACATAGTTACAACATTTGAAAGTCCCGGCTTTGCCCCCACGGGCAGAAAGGGAATATCCGGCACGAGTGTGCTTTCAAGAAATGACAGCACCAATGCCACTGCGCCGAACATAGAGAGAAAAGTAATTTTATTCGTCTTCATTTTATCACCCTTCTCAATATACTACGGCATCTATATTTTTATTATCTGAGCCTCTGAGTATGACAACCACCTTTTCGGGTACACACGCCATTGTGTCACCCTGCTTTGTGAGCTTGCCTTTTTTTACGCAGAGCTTATCACCGCAATCGGAATAGACAAAGGTCACTCCGTCTTTTTCTATAAGCAGCTCACAGTAGTTTTCTCTGACGGTATAGCTTTCTGTCACTTCACTGAGGACTATGCTGTGTGCCTTTTCTCCGCCCACATAAATTTCAGCCGTCAGGTCTTCACTGCTGCTGAAAAAAGATAGAGCAAAAAGCACTGCGCTTATAAGCACAACAGAAACGATGAGAATGATATCACCCTTGGTTATGCCTTTTTTTATCTGCTTATCAATATTCAAAGTCAATGTCTCCCACTGTGGAAATCTTCATATCTTTATCAACAAAAATGGCCGAAGCCCCATATTTTTCTAAAAGCGGCAGACTTTTTTCATGGCCGAGAATGAAGCAGGCTGTTGAAAGAGCATCACTGAGAAGTCCGTTATCACAGACAACCGTAACGCTGAGAAGTCCGCTTTCGGCAGGGTACCCCGTAGCCGCATCTATGATGTGATGATAGCGCTTGCCGTCTTTCTCGAAATATCTTTCATAGTCACCTGAAGTTGAAACGAAGCCTTCCTTCAGAGAAAGCACACCTAAATACTCACTGTCATTTCTCGGATGCTTGACGGCAATTTTCCAACTGTCGCCTTTTTTGTTATAGCTACCGTATGCCAATATACTGCCGCCAACGCTGATAACAGCACCCTTGATATCACTCGCCTTGAGATAGGTCATAACATTATCACAGGCTGCGCCCTTGCCAACGGCACCAAGGTCAATTTCCATGCCCTCACCGAGAGTAATGCTGTTGTCCTTTATCTGTATATCTGAACAGTCGACCTTTGTCATTGCGCTTTCTATTTCAGCATCTGAGGGGATTCTCTCACCCTCTTCACCGATGCTCCAGAGCTTGACAACAGGTGCAACGGTTATGTCAAAAACGCCGTCACAGTTTTCGCTCACATCAATACACTTTTTTACAATCGAAGCAACACTTGCTGATGTAACCGTATTTTCTTCATTGAGCTTTGCCACGGCTGAGTTTTCATTGCGCCAGGAAATCTCATTGTCAAGTCCGTTTATGAGTGCCGTAATTTTTTCTATGTGCTTTGCAGAGTAATCACCGTAGATCTTCTGAGAGATTATGGTACCCATGGCAACGGTGTTTTTTTCGCTGAAGGAAAATCTCTTTTCTCTGTCATAATTCCAAAAATAAAGAGTTGCCAGCAAAGCTACACAAATAACCGCCACAACCGTCAAAGCAATTTTCTTTTTGTTATTCATAGGCAAATCTCCCATAAATATATAATATATATACCATAATATAGTAAATATCACCTTTAACTTTTATATTTTATACCAACTGCGCAAATTTTTCAAGAGTATTGAAATAAAACTTGCAGTATTACCATAAATTTGTTATAATTGAACAAAATAAGACAAAAAAATTTAGCAGGTGATAAAAATGGACTTCAATATTAAAATTCCCGTTAACGTAATCAGCGGTAAGGGCTGTCTGCTTGATAACTGTGCTGCACTTAATAAGTACGGCAAAAAATGCGTTATTGTAACAGGCGGTAAAAGTGCCAAGCTTTCAGGCGCACTCACCGATATGGAAGAGGCTCTCAAAAATGAAAACATCGACTATGTTATCTATGACAAAATCGGTCCCAATCCCAGAATTGACCACTGTCACGAGGCGGCTGAAATTGCAAGAAATTTCGGTGCTGAGTTTATCGTAGGCATCGGCGGCGGCTCACCTCTTGATGCTGCTAAGGCAGTAGCAGTTTATGCCACTAACCCCGACTTCACCATGGAGGATATTTTTGAGTATAGCGAAAACGAAAGAAACAGAGCTTTGCCTCTCGTCCTCGTAGGCACAACCTCAGGCACCGGTAGCGAGGTAGGCAGAGTGAGTGTTCTGACCAACCCCGTAACGGGCAGAAAAAGAAGCATCGCACCCGACGACACTTATCCCTCACTTTCCTTCGCAGACAGCACCTACACCCACACCATGCCCTATGACGTGACCGTTTCAACAGCTCTTGATGCTCTTGCTCACGCCATTGAAGGCTATATGTCCGTCAAATGCGGTGACATTCCCACCCTCTTCGGTGAAAAGGGTATAGCCCTTATCTGGGAAGGACTTAAATATCTTCACGAAACAAAGGCACTGCCCGATGAAACACTTCGTGAGAAGCTTTATTACGGCTCACTGTACGCGGGTATAACTCTCTCCTATTGCGGTACGGCATTCCCCCACCCCTTAGGCTACATTTTAACTGAAAGCTTCGGCATACCTCACGGCAAGGCCTGCACTGCATTTATGGGTGATTTCATTGACAGATCAGCCGAGTTCTGCAGTGAAAAAACAGACCGCATTATGAAGGTTATGGAAACTGATATTGACACCTTCAAAAAGGTTATTGACGAGCTGACAGACGTGAATCTTACTATGACAAAAGAAGAAATCGAGAGCTTCTGCGAGCGTTATAACACAGCTCCCGCCAACTTTACTTTTTCACCGGGGGGATTTACAAAGGAAGAAGCCATAAGAGTTTTCACAGAAAAATTCATCAGATAACATCAGCACATTTTCTTACAGTGAACAAAAAGCAGGCAGCCGAACGGCTGCCTCTTTTGGTTATCAGTTTTTAAGCTTCTCATTGAATTGTTTGCCGGTTTTTCTCACGCACAGATACACCGTTGTCCATACAGCAAAATAAACCGCTACAAAAATAGCCGTAAACACTGCAAGAACCTCAAGCTTAAAGGGTATCCACGAATTCATAATATAGCAAAGACTGTAAACTATATAAAGTGAACCAAAATGGAAAAGCAGAGACCTTGGCACACTCCAATGCTCTATCTGATTAAAAACTGTTGCTCCTGCCTGCACAAAAGCAATAAGATATGTTGAAATAATACCTGTCAGAATTTCTTTCGCCCCGAAAGCAACTCCGTTCTGCGAAGAAGATATGCATAACACAATTATGCCGAAAACAATAGGACCAAAGCCCGAAAACATAAGACCCCTGTGAAAAAATTCCTTGATATATTTATTCATTACAAACCAAACCTTTCTTTAACAGCCTTCAGCTGTCTTCTTGAAACATAATCTTTATAGCCGTTTCTGAATTTTATCATCAATGTGCCCGAAACAGAGGTGTCAAACCTTTCAATTTTTCTCATATTTGCTATACAGGACTGATTGATTTTTACAAAATCACCTGATAGCCTTTCCTCAATCTGATAAAGTCTGCACCTGAGTTGATATTTTTCCTTATGAGTGAGGGCATAAACCTTACTGTCTTGCACGGTGAAGCAATATACTTCATCTGCTTTAAGATTAACTGCCGCATCGCTCAGGTAACCTATCAACTCAAAAGAACTGCCGGCGACAAGATTTTCAATATCTTCCACAAGCTTTGTTTTTTCTTTAGCGTATATCACCACCTCCTCGTCATGTTCATCTGTAATAATTACTTTGCATTTCATCGGGAACCCTCCTTGCAATTAGAATATATAACCGCTCTGTGTTTTTTGCAACAGTTTTCAAGTAAGCGGCATATCTGCGGTGTTATTCGGCAAAAAACTCCACCTGTTTGAAATCAGGTGGAGTTTTTCATCATCTGTGCCGGACAGGCGTTACTTTTTGCTGCCGCACAAAAAGTAACCAAAAATGCGTAGTTATTCTTCAAGCTCTTCACACAATAGTGTTGCCGCAACAGTACCGTCAGCCGCCGCAGTTGTCAGCTGTCTTATCAGCTTTTTACGGCAGTCCCCTGCAACATATATGCCGTCACTCACCTTGCAGGTTTCATCTGCTATAACATAGCCGTATTTATCAAGGGGAAGTATATCGGCAAAATCCTTTGTGGCAGGCACCTGACCTATTGCAAGGAAAAGTCCGTTTACGGCTATTTCTCTTTCTTCATCGGTTTTTGTGTTTTTAACCGTTACGCTTTTGAGAATGGGTGAGGCAACAGCCGATAGAAGCACACTGTCCGTCACAATCTCGACATTTTCTTTTTCCCTGAGCTTTGCTATGAGCCTGTCCTCTGCCCTGAAAGTGTTGCGGCGGTGTGTGAGATAAACCTTTTTGCATATCTCCGCAAGGTACAGCGCATCCTGCACTGCAGTGTTGCCGCCGCCAACGACCATAACCTCTCTGCCGCGGAAGAAGTTTCCGTCACAAACCGCACAGTAGGAAAGGCCTCTGCCGATGAGGTCTTTTTCATTTTCAAGACCCGATTTTCTCGCTTCGGCGCCGAGAGCAAAAATAACTCCCTTTGCTTCATATTCACCTTTGTTTGTGATAACTTTTTTAGTGTCGCCGTCAATTACCGTTGTTACGCTTTCACTTTTAAACTCACAGCCGAAAGCCTCTGCCTGAGCGTGGAGATTCATTGAAAGCTCTGCACCGCTTATATTTTTAAAGCCGGGATAATTTTCAACGGCGTGGCTCTGACTTATCTGACCGCCGTAGGCCTTTCTCTCAAATAAGATTACACTTTTTCCCGTTCTCAGAGCATATATTGCAGATGTAAGACCTGCAATTCCTCCGCCGATAATGATTATATCTGTCATATTTTCACCTTCTTTTTAAGTTTCTTTCTTTTATTTTAACATAAGATGAAGCAAAATAATACAGGTAAAATAAAATTTTAAGAAAAAAATGAAAAATGGAAAAATTATATAGCAATTCTGCAGCTGTTATGTTATAATGATTTAGTATGTATATTTAAAATGTATTACTATGCTTATTTTTTGAATACTATATCTTTTTACGAAAGGAAGCAGGTAGCTTTGCAGACAAAAATTAACTCACTTAATATAAACTACACTGAAAGCGGTGAAGGCGACCTTGTGGTGCTTCTTCACGGCTGGGGAAGCAATATCACACTGTTTCAGCACACTATAAGCGTACTGGAAAGAAAGTATAAGGTTGTGGCTATGGATATGCCCGGCTTCGGTGAAAGCGAAGAACCGGCTGAACCCTGGTGCGTTGACGATTATGTTGACTTCGTGCTGAAATTTTTAGAGAGCTACAGTCCCAAAAAGGTCACTCTTTTAGGTCACAGCTTCGGAGGCAGAGTAATTATAAAAATGTGTTCAAGAGAGCTGCCTTTTGAAATTGACAAAATTATACTCGTTGACTCTGCAGGCGTGAAGCCTGAAAAAACACTGGGGCAGAAAACAAAACAGAGCATTTTCAAGATGGGCAAAAAGATTTACTCCGCTGCCCCCGTACAGAAGATGTTCCCCGACGCTCTCGAAAACCTGAGAAAAAGAAGCGGCTCGGCAGACTACAATGCAGCTTCTCCCATAATGCGTCAGACCCTTGTCAGGGTTGTCAACGAAGACCTTCAGCATCTTATGCCAAACGTTACGGCTCCCACACTGCTTATATGGGGTACCGCCGACGATGCTACTCCCCTCTCCGATGCCCTCATTATGGAAAAGCTTATGCCCGAGGCAGGTCTTGTAAAATTTGAGGGTGCAGGTCACTACAGTTTTCTCGAATGTCAGGCACAGTACGGCAGAGTACTTGCAAGCTTTATGAATATCAACCTGTAAGTTGCAGAAAGGATAAATTATTATGGCGACAGTTTTAGTATTTGTTTGTATGGCACTGTTTTTCGTTTCGTCAGCAATGGCGGTTATTGACTCAGTGCATTTCTTCCAGCTCAACTCATACCGTTTTGACACCCACACAAAGTGGATAAGACAGAATATTGCAAAATATATGCCCCACGCTATTATTTCAGTGCTTATGCTTATTGCCGTTATTATTTCGGCAACACCTACCTTCAAGGCAGTGGCTCTCAGCGTACTTTTTCTCGTGTCGCTTCCCATTGAAAAGCCGAAAAAAGCAAAGAAACCCCTTGTTTATACGCCCAGAGTAAAGAGAATGCTTTTCACCTGCATACTTCTCACTCTTATTGCTCTCGTGCCTACTACGGTAAAGGGCTTGACAAGCTCACACGAGAACTATCCTCTTTTCACTATGGCAGTGATTTACACTCTCACTCCCGTAGTCATTCTTCTTGCAAACCTTATCAATAAGCCTGTTGAGCTGAGCATAAATCAGTATTACACAAACGATGCAAAGAAGATGTTGAGAGCTTGTCCCGACCTTAAAATTATCGGCATCACAGGCTCTTACGGCAAAACAAGCGTAAAATATTATCTGACAACTCTTCTCAAATCAAAATATAATGTGCTTATGACTCCCGAAAGCTACAACACCCCCATGGGCGTTGTAAAGACTATCCGCGGCTCACTTAAGGCCACACACGAAATCTTCGTGTGTGAAATGGGTGCAAAGTGGGTCGGCGATATCAAGGAGCTTTGCGATATTGTTCACCCCCACCACGGCATTATCACATCCATAGGTCCTCAGCATCTCGAATCCTTCAAAACTCTTGACGCTATCAAGGGTACCAAGTTTGAGCTTGCAGATGCACTGCCCGAGGGCGGCATGCTCTTCCTCAACGGAGACGATGACAACATTGCCGACCACAAGGGTGACAGAAAGCATATTTCCTACAGTCTTGAAAACGGAGACTACTCAGCTTATGATATTTCAGTATCCGAAAGAGGCACAACCTTTACAGTAAAAGCTCCGAGCGGCGAAACTCAGGAATTTTCAACAAAGCTTATCGGCAGACACAATGTACTCAACATCGTAGGCGCTATTGCCGTCAGCCACAAAATGGGCATTGAGCTTAAAGATCTTCGCTCTGCAGTAAGAAAGCTTGAGGGCGTACCCCACAGACTTCAGCTCAGCGATAAAGGCAATATGACAATCATAGATGACGCTTACAACTCAAATCCCAGCGGCACAAAGGCGGCCCTTGAGGCACTCTCACTCTTTGAGGGCTATAAAATCCTCGTCACTCCCGGTATGGTTGAGCTTGGTTCAAAGCAGGATGAACTCAACAGAGAATTCGGAAGTCGTGCTGCAGGTGTCTGCGATTATGTTGTACTCGTAGGTGAAAAGCAGGCAGTACCTATTAAGGCAGGCCTTCTTGACAAAAACTACGATGAGAGTAAAATATATGTGGCTTCCGATATCAACGAAGCTCTCAGTCATGTTTATGCTCTTAATTCAATGGGCAAAAAGAAGATTGTTCTTCTTGAAAATGACCTTCCCGACAACTATTAATCTTTCAAAAAGGTGTGATATATTATGAAAATCAAAGTAGGTGTGCTTTTCGGCGGCAAAAGCGTTGAACATGAAATTTCTGTTATCTCAGCCATTCAGGCTATGAGATATTTAGACAGAAACAAGTATGATGTTATCCCCATCTACATAACCAAAAACAACGAGTTTTATGTAGGTGAAAATGTAGGCAAAATCGAAAGCTACACAGATATAAACTCACTCATTAAATCATCTCAGCGTGTTATTATGGTCTGGGACGAAAACAAGGTGAAGCTTATCAAATATCCCCAGAAAATGCTCTCAAAAGGCTTCGTGGACTATATCGATATAGCCTTCCCCGTAGTACACGGCACAAATGTTGAAGACGGTACCCTTCAGGGCTATCTGCAGATGATGAACATCCCCTATGTGGGCTGTGATGTGCTTTCCTCAGCAGTAGGCATGGATAAGTATGTTATGAAAACCGTACTCAAGGATAACGGTATCCCCGTTCTTGACTGCAAATGCTACACGGCAAATCAGTATGACGAAAACGAAGATGCACTCATTGAAGAAATCGAAAGTGCTATAGGCTATCCAGTAATTGTAAAGCCCGTAAACCTCGGCTCATCAATCGGTATTTCAAAGGCTGAAAACCGCACAGAGCTTTACGATTCACTTGAAACTGCTTTCCGGTACGCTGCAAAGGTACTCGTTGAAACTGCAGTGCAGAACCTCAAGGAAATCAACTGCTCCGTTTTAGGCGACTATGAAAGCGCAGAGGCTTCCGAATGTGAAGAGCCTGTATCAAGTGATAAAATTCTTACCTTCACTGAAAAATATATCGGCGACGGCAGTGCAAAGGGTGCTAAGGGAACCAAGGGCGCAGTGAAATCCTCAGGCAGCAAGGGCATGGCAACTCTCAAGAGAAAAATTCCTGCTGACATAACAGACGAGCAGAGAGATACAATCCGCTCGCTTGCAGTGAAAGCATTCAAGTGTCTTGGTTGCGGCGGTGTTTCAAGAATCGACTTTATGATGGACACCAATACCGGCAACATCTGGCTCAACGAAATCAACACTATCCCCGGCTCACTTTCATTCTATCTCTGGGAGCCTATCGGCGTGAAGTATCCGGAGCTTCTTGACAAGATGATTTCCCTCGCACTCAAGAGAGAGCGTGAAAATGAAAATATTACCTACACCTTTGATTCAAATGTGCTTCAGGGTGTAAACCTCGGCGGCGGCACAAAGGGCGCTAAGGGAACAAAGAATTAACTATTTAAAACAGCAATCAGTTCGGTTGCTGTTTTTCTCGTCAGAATGCATAAAGAGCAATTCTGTCATATGTATAAACTATCCAAAAAAAATTATATTACCATTAAACTATAGAATTGATTTGTTTTTTTTGATATAATGTGTTAATGGTGAAGTTGGCTTAAAAGCATAACAGCTTTTGCCAAAATAAAAAACTGAGGAGGAAAAATCTTGACACAAAAAGTAAAAGGATTACTCTCTGATTTCAGAATGTTCTGGAACATCCCCATGCCCGGTCGCTATATGACCTTTAAGGAAATTGCGGCTTATGCCGGCGGCGGTATCGGCGCATACTTTCTTATCTATATGGGCAATCAGCTCGTTGTAAATATCAACAACATGATTGTCGGCGGAGCTATAGGCGTCTCCCCCACCCATATGTATATTCTTTACATAATCGCAACACTGTCAAATATTCCCCTGACTGCAATCAGAGCGAATATGATTGACAACACACGAAACAAGGCAGGTAAATACAGACCCTACCTTATTTCAATGGGTATTCCCACTGCTCTTATAGCAATAGGATATGTTTGGTTCCCATATGATGCTTTATACAATCTGCTGCCTATGCAGCTTTTAGGCTATGACGGAGGATATGTTGCCAAGTGTGCAGTGGTGCTTATTTTCAACCTGCTGCTGCAATTCTTCTTTAACTTCTTCCACGATGCCTATAACAACCTTATTCATGTTCTTTCGCCCAATACCCAGGAAAGAACCGACGTTCTTGCAATCAAGAGTGTTGTATATTCACTTGCACCCTCTATTGCACAGATAATTCTTCCCATCATTGCTCAGTTCCTTACAAACAACAATATGTATGACATTAAGCTGTATAGGGTAACTTATCCTATCTTTGCAGTTGTGGGCATGAGTCTTACAGTTCTTGTTTTCGGTTACACCAAGGAAAAGATCATTCAGGCTAAAACCCGTGTTATTCAGGTACGCTTCAGCGATGCTTTCAAGTCTGTTGCAAAGAATAAATATTTCTGGATTATTGCCCTTGCAGGTTGGCTGGGCTTCCTCGAAGGCTCATACAGTAATATTATGAACTGGACTTTCAACTACGGTCACGCCTGCGAAGGCAGCACAATGGGTATTATCAATACTGTTGTAGGCAATGCTTCCATGTGGGGTATGATTATTGCACCCTTCTGCATTCGTGCCTTTGGCAAGAAAAAGGTGCTTATCGGTGTAAACACAATGAATATCGTGTGCATTCTTGCTATGGGTTTAAATAAGACCAATATTTTCTGGCTTGCCGTTTGCGTATATTTCAACTGGCTCTTCGGTGCCTTTGAGCAGATTACCACTCCCGCAATTCAGGCAGACATCCGTGATTACCACCAGTACAAAACAGGTGAACGTATTGACGGTATGTTCTCAACAGTTCAGACAATCGGTAATATCGTTACACTTGTAACCTCCTCGATTCTTCCCTTCGTTTATGAAAGTTACGGCATTTATGAAGGCAACGGATATGAAAAGCCCTATGACATCCTTGATGTAACAACAGGTCAGGCAGGTCTTCTTGAAAAGATTGTAGGCGCCCTTATTATAATGGCTGCCGCCGGTGCTCTTATGAATATGATTCCATATCTCTTCTATGACCTTAAGGAAAAAGACCAAAAGGGTGTTGTACGCGTACTGAGAATCCGCGCTATGTTTGAAGACTACGGCAACGGCATCACCAATGACAAAACTCTTGTTGAGGCTATTGACATCATCAGAGAAGCAAGAGAGCTTGCTACACAGGAAGCTGCTGTTCTCACTAAGGCAGACAAGAAAAAGGATAAGAAGGCTTATAAGGCAGCTCTCAACCGCAATGAAGAAATTGAAATTTCCAAGATGGTTTGTGCAGAGCTTGAAAAGTTCAGCTGTGAACCCTGCAAGTCAAAGTACGCAGCATACAGAAAGGTTTATGCAGCAGGTCTTGAAGGTCTCTATAATGCAGATATGAATGATATTCTTCTTGAAATCAAAGAAGCAAGAGCTATGCCCAAGGCTACAGCAGAAGAAAAAGAGCTTCGTAAGTTTGCACTTGAAATTGCTCAGAACAAACGCTCATCACTCAAAGCAATTCACAAATACTTTAAGAGTGCAGTTGAATTCGTACAGCCCGACTTCTCAGTGCTTGAAGATATTTTCAATAAGGAAGATGCCTGCGAAGAAAGATTCAAGCAGCTTTATCTCGAACAGGCTGAGGCCAAGAAGCAGAAGGATTCCTTCAGACTTAAGGAAATCAGTGACGAAATCAAGGCTCTTAAAGCCAAAAAGAAAGAGCTTCAGAAGGCTGAAAAGAATGAGATGGATAAGCACGCTTACTTCTCTCGCGCCGCAAAGGTATATCTTGACGCTCAGAAGATCATAAAAGAAAAAGAGAATTATGAACACTTAGACGAGCTTCAGGCTAAATATGAAGAGGCAAAGGCAAATGTTGAAGCCGCCGCTCAGGCACAGCAGGAAGAGCAGAAGCGTCTGAACGAAGAAAAATCTGCAGCAAAGGCAGCCAAGAAAGACGCTAAAAACAAATAATTCTTCATTAAAATCATAACCACCTGTTCCGCAAGTGAACTGCCCCAATTTGTACGGACAGCACAAAAACACCCCCTAGGGTAGAAAATATTAACATTTAAGCGACATACTGACTTCGTTTTTCAAGCGGAGTCAGTTTTGTTTTTAATTGAATTCTTTCGTTGTTGTAAAAGTG
>JAZSKE010000034.1:0-93062 GCA_045534675.1 Acutalibacteraceae bacterium | reverse complement strand
TAAAAGCTAAGCACGACCTACATTGCCGTAAGTCGTGCTTTTGCATACCAAGTTCAATCTAACTATATATTAGCTCGCTACAGACAATTTCTTTTGCCCGTTGCTGAATGTTGCCCATTCTCTGTACCCATTCAAGCTGGTCCTGCTCTTTAAGCTCTTCTGTAACGCCTTCAGCTTCTTTCATCTGTTCAATCAGAAGGTCACACATTTCATTTGCCTGACGGTCAATATCTGCAAGATAAGGCCAAAGTGTGCATTTAGTTACCATTAGCATAAATAGACCTCGTTTATTATGTTCAAGGTAGTTTTTGTGCATCATTCCACACTTTCCAACAGTAACATTTGCTTGTTCGGGCGGCAAGATAATATTAGGAATTTTAAAATCCCCAACCTGTCGATAAGTTATCTTTGTCTTGTTTTCCATAATTATATCCTCCTTATTTTTCATATGTATCAATGAGTTTTAAAAGCAGTTCGTCAACATCCTCTGTGGGTAAATCCTCCGCCAAAAGCATATTGCGAAACTCATTCATTCCGTTGATAAGTAAATTGCATTCGAAGCTGTCAAGTTTAAGTTTGATTTTCTTACGGAACATAAATTTTACCTCCTTTATTTTGTAATTACATTGTACAAGGAGGCTCGACTTTTGTCGAATGTGTGAGATTATTATTTTACTTCCTTTGACAACATAAGCTTTTTATGCTACCATAGTAGCGGTGATTTTATGATTTCTTTCAAATGGAATGATATGAATTTTAATCTTGTGCAGTACGGCAGAGGCGTATTCAGAAATGATATGCCCGGTCACAGCCACTCAAAAAACAGTTATGAGCTTCATTATATCATTGACGGCGAAGGTGTGCTTACGACGGACAGCAAGACTTATCCTCTTTCAAAGGGTAACTTCTTTGTCACGGGGCCTAATGTGTACCATCAGCAGTCAACCAATCCCGAAAAGCCGCTGACGGAGATTTATCTGTACCTTCAGGTGTCGGAAAAGAAAAACAACGATGTTCTTGTTTCATCATTTCTCAATACTCATTTCTGCTTTTTGGAAGAAACGGATTTCGGATATATCTTTGATGAAATTCTTTCTGAATGTGACGGAGCAAGATTCGGTTATGTAAGTGCAACAGGTGCATTGCTTCAACTGCTTCTTACCAAAATAACAAGAGCTTATGTGCCGCATATAAGCCGTATGACAAAGGATGCGGACACCATAAATGACAGATGCTTTTTTATGATTGAGCATACTTTTATCAGTAATCCTTCTGTAACTCTGCGTGAACTTTCGGATACCATAGGTCTTTGCGAAAGACAGACTCAGAGACTGCTGAAAAAATATTACGGCAAAACCTTCCGAGAAAAGAAAGCAGAGGCCGCAAAAAAGTAAAATTTTACTCCCGAGGTTTTTAATCTCGGGAGTTTGATGTTTAATAGAATAATTTTGCATATACATCAAAGTTGTCATTTATACCGGCATTGTCTTTGATGGCATCAATAACAGGGTTCCATTTTTTATCAATATATATTGTTTTCTCTTTGTAATCGTTCTGTCCCACACGGTTCATACCTACACCGCAAGCGTTTTCAAGCACATTGTACTTTACTGTGTAGCCGTCGGTCTGCTCATCCATATATATACCGCTTGTGCCGTAGTCTGCCCACTCGGGAAGCACAATATCGTGAATGTAGTTTCCGCTCATTTCAGAACCGGGCTGTTTTGAAAGAGTGTAAATACCGCCGGCATCACAAAGAATCTGACTTGTGTGATGAATTTCATTGTTAAGTATACGGTTGTTTTTCATTGCATTGTCTGCACTTGACCAGCCGAAGCCTACAGAAATGCCTGTGTACGGTGCATAGGCTACCTCGTTGTTTGCAATAAGAATATCTCTGGGATAACCTGCACAAATACCTACAGAGCTTTCATAGTCGGTACCTATATGCATAACACGGTTATTTACTATTCTGTCACCTGTGCAAATATCGGACTCATCTTCGGGGTTATATACAACATGAATATCCGTATTTTCATCAACAACGAATTTTCCTATCATTATTCCGTTGCCGCTGATATTCTGAATAAGATTATCCTGAATAACAGAATTTTTCGTGCCGTAATGTAAATCAATACCTGCGGCGCCCATATTTTCTACGGTGCAGTCTTTCATGGTGAAATTCTCTGTACCGGCAACATATACAGCGGCTGACGGTCTTAAAACACCCATGTCGTTGGTTTTAAAAATGCAGTAATTTGCATACATACCTGCCTGCACATCAACAAGACCTTTCTCACTCGATACATTCCATGTGCTGTATCGGAAGGTTATTCCTTCAAAGGTGAGGTTCTTAATCTTACTGCTGTTCTGTGATTTTACTGTAAGGAGATTTTCAAGTCTCGGAGCAATTACACTCGCAGTATTCATATCTGTACTTTCAGGAACTTTGATGTAAACCATATTGGTGCTTTCGTCCAGATACCATTCATTATCGGTGTCAATAAGCTCGTAGGCGTTTTCGATGTAGTAAACGAAGTCGTGGGTACTCATATGGGAATAACCGTCTATGTTGGGATGCATACGGTTGAAAATAAGCTTGCTTTCGTTATCTTGAATTCTGATTGAGGTTATGCCGTCATTTGTAACAGCAGACTTAACTCTCAGCACATTCTTAACCCAAGCAGTAAGAACATGAAGCTCTACCTGTTCAAGATTGTTGAAGTCACCAAATTCAGAAGAATTAAGATATACTTCACCGTATGCTGCGGGAACAAGTGAATCTTCACCGCCGTAGTTAAGATTTTCAGGGATAAGATTTCCGTTTTCATCAAAGCGGGAAGCACCCACAATTCTTGTTGAAAAGTCTGTGTTGCTTCTTGCTCTTGTCAATTTTTGACCGTCAAGATATAACTGACGGAAAGTGAATCCGTCGGGAACTTTTGCACAATATATATTTTTTTCATCATCAAATAAAGTGAAGTTCCCTATTTCCTGCCCGCCACTTATAACAGTTTCACCGTTACCGACATATTTTACGGAAAAGCCGTTTGTTGCACAGTCTCTTTCGTCAAAAGTGAGAGTATCATCAAGGATATATGTACCCTCGGCAATATGAACGATTATATTTCCGGTCATATCAGAGTTTATTTTTCTGACCTCATCTCTTGCTCTTTCTATTGTTGCAAAAGGCTTGTCTTTAGTGCCGTCATTGCTGTCATTACCGTTATTGCTTACATAGTATTCTGCCATTATGTTTTCAGGTTTTATAACTACTCCTGCAAAATCCACATAACCCATAATCGACATGAGCAAAGCCAGCATTGAAGCAATTATTTTCTTCATCGTATAAAACATAAAATACTTCCTTTCAATCTAATTTACAAATATATTCTATCACATATCACTTTAAGAGAACACGACATATTGTATAAAACTATGTCGTGTTTACTCTTTCCTTTTTATGGTATTATGTTATTGTAAACCATAAAGAGAGGTGTTTATATGTTTATCATTGAAAAAATCAAAATCTTTATCAACATTATGCTATGCCTGATTATCGGAGGAAACTTCTTCCCGGGTACACTTAATTTAATGAGAGCAGGTGATGTTGATATGATTAAAAATGACCACACAAAAGCCTTTGCAACGGAATACACGGAGCTTGTACCCTATGCAAGTAAACACGAGGATACCATAAGCTGGTTTGACGGTATGGTAAGCGGTAACGGTGAAAACGGTGTTACTGTGGCAGGCTCACCCTACAGTGACAGCTATATCTATAACAACATTCACTTCCTTATGCCCTCAAAGGATCCCCGTTACACTCCCGACGAGGTTACGGGTCAGCTTCACGATGCAAGACAGAATGTTATAAACGGCAATGCCGCCTGGGATTGTGACGGCAGACAGTCCACATATTTTTATGCCTATCATCCCTCACACGTTCTGAGAACGGACAGCACGAAGCTTCCCTATTATGACTATATCCGCTGGACAGACTATGAAACTGCAGAGCTCGGCGTCAAGTACACCGATATTCTCGGCAGATGGGAAAGACTGACCTTCTCTTCAAGAGAGGACAATGTTACAATCACAAAAATTACAAAGTCAAGCCTCGGTGCAAAAATCAATATGACCATTTCTCTTGCCGACTGCTGGTCTCTCAGAGGCTGGGGAGCAGGCGACGAAAAGAATATGCAGTATAAAAAGCTTGTCGATGATGATGCTACATATATCGCACATATAGCACACTATCCCTCATACGAAGGAAGTGAACTTAAGGACGGCGGCTGGTGCGGCTTTACCAAGGTTATTGCTGTTGGCGGTGAAAAGGAAAGAGTAGTTCTCGACAGTACTAACGACAGTGAAAATGTGGCAAAAGAGCAGAATGCGGCTATTAAGATTTCAGGAGCAAGTGAGGTTTATCTCATCACAAAGTCTGACCGTACCTTTGATATGGGCAAGTTTGAGGACTTCAGGGATGCTGAAAGTTACGCTCTTTTGGATGAGCTTAACGCTTATACCACAGCCGTTACCGAAAAGTACACCGTTGACGGCAAGTTCAGCTATGAAAAGGCTCTTGCACCTCATGCTGAAAAGCAGTCTGCTCTCTTTAATACAGTCAAGTTTGATCTTGGCAGTGACGGCTATGAAAAAGTGGCAAATGAACATCTCATTGCTTTTCAGCAGAACAGTGAAACTCTTCTTCCCACTCTTGTTGAAAGAGCCTACAATCAGGGCAGATATGCACAGATTTGCTGTGCAGGTACATCATTTCCAAGACTTTGCGGTATGTGGCAGGGCGAATGGAACAGCGGTTGGAGAGGCATTTACACAATGGATGCCAATGTAAATCTTCAGTCTTCGGGTATGAACACGGGCAACATCTATGCCGCAGGCGAAAGCTATATTAAATTCGTTCTCAAACAGATTCCCGACTGGGAAGAAAATGCCGCCAAGACCTACGGTATGACCGATGCCATTCAGGTGCCTGTCAACACCGACGGTGACAGAGCTATGATGGTTGAATACAGCCGTTGGTACCCGTTCCAATATTGGAACGCAGGGGCTTCCTGGATGCTTCTTCCTATCTACGAATTTTGGCAGTGCTACGGTAACAGAACAATTGAATACGGCGGCGAAAAGCTCGACCTTGAAAAGGATATTCTTCTGCCTCTTCTTACAAAGCAGGCAAACTTTTGGGAACAGATTTGTACTCCCGAATATTTCACGGACACCGACGGTAACGCAAGATACGAGGAAGGCAAGACAGAACTTCTTGAGGGCGAAAAATATCTTATTATTCCCTCGTACTCTCCCGAAAACTATCCTCTCGGTGACTACGATTC
The DNA here is from genome assembly GCA_045534675.1 of Acutalibacteraceae bacterium. GTDB lineage: Bacteria > Bacillota > Clostridia > Oscillospirales > Acutalibacteraceae > UBA6857. The sequence continues at coordinate 87,711 of JAZSKE010000034.1, read as the reverse complement.
AACTATCACAGCTAATGCGACAATGGATATTGCAGCAGCAAGAGATGGTCTGAGAATGACAATCGAAATGGAAAAGGTTGTGAAAGCTGACGGATATGAGGAAAGAATTGCCAAATGGGAAAATCTCATGAGCCTTCTGCCCGAATACAAATATGACGAAAGCGGTGCTCTGTGTGAGTGGGCGATGAAGGAATATCAGGAAAACAACAAGCACCGTCACATAAGCCACCTCTATCCCGCATGGCCTGCATTCGAGACACAGGATAATCAGGCGCTTGTAGATGCCTGCAATCAAGCTATTGCAAACCGAAATAGAGAAAACGAAGGCGAAGACGATATTGCATCCCACGGCTGGGTACATAAGGCTCTTGTTGCCGCAAGGCTCAAGAATGCAGATTCCTGCTATAATTCCCTTATGGCTCTTATGGCTGACAATATCTATTACACCTCGATGATGACCGACCACAATACCCACGACGGTTGGGGCGTTTTCTGTACTGACACAAGTATCGGCACTATCGGTATTATCAACGAAATGCTCCTTTACTCAAATGACGGTGTAATAGAGGCATTACCTGCTCTGCCCGATGAGTGGAGCGAGGGCAGCATTAAAGGTCTCAGAGCGAGAACAAATGCAGAGGTTGACCTTGAATGGACCTCTGAAACCGTTAAAATTACCGTTACAAGTGACAAGACACAGACAATTAAAGTCAGTGTCTATGGCGGTGAAGAGCAGAATGTTACTTTCGCAGAAGGCGAAACAAAAACAATAACACTTAAAAGATAAAAGCAATCCCCTTGGTTAGGAAAATCTTATCAAGGGGATTTTTGTCTTATCTTTTTATAAAAGTATCATATGCAAATCTCGCGCCAAACCTGAACCCTGAAATAAAACTGTCAGAATTACTGATACTTGAAAATTCATTATATGCACAGGTGTAATTTGAAAACAGTTCTTTTTCTGCTTCAGACAGCTTTGAAGTCAATTCTTCCTCTTTCTTTACAAGCTCATTAAGTTTCTTTTTGAGTCTTGGTGTGATTTCTGTGGTAAGCTCCTGCGGCTCAAGGTTTCCGTAGAATAATTCTTCTATTATATTTGACATTATGTATTCCTCCGTGTATGAGGAAAAGCTATATAGTACGGTGAATGTGTGTTACCGGAGAGTTGAACTTGTGTTATGAATATCCGCACCATGATGCGTGTTCATAAGGGATTTGAACACGCATCCTTTTTGTTTAAAAACAGATTGATATATTTTTGTTCGTCGCAGATTTTCTGCGGCTTTTTTCTTTAGGCTCTTTACCCCAATAATTGACAAACAGCCAATAAAAAGTCAGCACCTACCCTTTGGTAAGTGCCGTGAAACAAAATTTGCTTTTATTTGCGACTTTCCGTACAAAGCGCAATCAAATCCTCAACTCTTGCAGTCGCAAGACACTCTACTGTGTCTGATGCACCGTAGTAGATTTTTACCTCTCCGTCATCTTCAAGAATCATACCTCCGGGGAAAATTACATGCTTACGGAAGCCCGACTGTGTTTCATAATAGGTTTCGGGAGCAATAAGTGGAAGCTTGCTCATACCTACGATTTTTGTCGGGTCATTCAGGTCAAGAAGCATAATTCCTGCACAGTATCTTTTCTTCCACGCTCTTTCCCAGCCGTTCTTTCTTCTTTTATTATCCTTATCTACTGCGTGGAAAATTGTAAGCCAACCCTTGTCGGTTTTAATCGGCGGTGCCGCAGGTCCGATTTTATCATTGGCATAGGGAACATCCTCAACAGCAAGAACAAGCTCTGTCTCACCCCAGAATTTAAGGTCGGGAGATGTTGAAAGCCAAAGGTCAAATCTGTCCTTGCCGCCTCTTGAATAAACAGGGAACGGTCTTTCAAGACGAACATACTTACCATTAATTTTTTCAGGAAAGAGTACCATGTTGCGGTTGTCGGGAGCAGAAGCACTGATAATGTTTATGTTTTCAAAATCATCGTCAATTTCAGCTATACAGCCTCGCACACCGTGACGGGTATCCATAGCCATACAGAGATAAGGCTTGCCGTCAATAACTGTAATTCTCGGGTCATAAAGCCTTTTTATTTCGTCCTCGGGTAAAAGATTTTTGTTGTCGAAAATAGTCTTTTCGCTTACAGTCCAGTTTATACCGTCGTCGCTTTCGGCAAAACCGAGAGAGGTTTTAAAGCGTACCTTCGGATAAGTTTTTTCCGTAGGTCCGTAATCGTTACGAAAGACCATAACATACTTGCCTTTGTATTTGGCAACACCTGCATTAAAAATCAGTGAAGCTTCATAGGGTATATCATCCTTGGTAAGAACAGGCTTTTCGATTTTTCTTATACACTGAGCACTGTAAAGCTTTGGTTTTAAGGTTTTCATTGTTCCATCTCATTTCAAATATATTTTTTCGCCTGACTTTGACGATTTGTAAATTGCCAGAAATTCCTCCACGGCCTTTCCGCCCTCGTAGGCGTCTATGGGGAAGGATTTATTGTTTTCTATACAGTTATAAAAATCCTTTATAAGTGGAGAGTGACCGTTTCCCCAATAGCTTTTGCCGATAAAATCAGTCTTGCTTTTTGAGCGAAGCTTTTTTACCTTGCCGAGGATTATAATATAGGCGTTGTTACCCTCTATTCGCAAGGTGGCTCTTTGGCAGATTATGTCAATCATAAAGGGTCGGTTATCCGAAAAGGCAGTAGTCGCATTAAAAAGTGCAGTAACCCCGTTTTCGTATTCGAAAAGTGCGTGTACCGTGTCCTCGACTTCAATAACACCTTTCAGATGGTCATTGAAGGTGTGAGCCGTTACAGAAGCTGTATCACTTCCTATAAGATATCTCATTAAATCCTGAGTGTGTATTGCCTGGTTTACCGTAACTCCGCCGCCTTCTTTTTCTATTGTACCGTGCCAGTCATCACTGTAGTAATCTTCACCACGGCTCCAATGCACAAAAGCTCTTGCCGATATAACCTTGCCGAAAAGCTTTTTGTCAATAATATCCTTTACGGCAGTGACTGATTCGATATATCTGTTTTGAAAGCATACACCGAAATTTGCACTGCTTTTATCCTGAGCCTTACGAAGCTCTGAAAGACCTTCCTCAGATATAGCACAGGGCTTTTCACAAAGAACATAAATACCTTTTTCAAGAGCCGCAACAGCCATAGGCACATGAAGATAGTGAGGAGTGCAGATATGAATACAGTCGGGTTTATCCTCACTGAGCATAGCTTCAAAATCATAATAGGCCTTACAGCCGTATTTTTTTGCCGCAGCATCAGCGCGGTCTTTTTTTATATCCACAACTGATGAAATATCTATGCTTTTAAGACTTTTCAAAACTCTGAGATGATTACGGGAAATAGCACCGCAGCCTACTACTGAAACTCTCATATTTTCACTTCCTTAAAAGGTACTGCTCATATCCTCGGTTACTTTTGAAACAACATCCTCTTTAGCTTTTGATGATGCCGCTTTTTTCATAAGAAGGGAATAAAATTTATCTTCGTCTATGGGCAAAGTAACAGTTTCGTTTGTCCATGAGGAAAGATGAGCGGCATTTGAAATCATAAGGCCGTTTATACCCTCTGTACCCTCAGCTACAAGAGGAGTGCCGTAAAGAATATGGTCAGAAAAAGCATTGAGTACACCGGGATGTTGGTCGTTGATTCCGTCGGTTTCAACTTCGGTTTCTTTATAAGGTATGCTTGCAAATCCGTTTTCGCAGTTGGGGATATTTTCTGTAAGTGATTCACTGAGTTCAAAGAGAGTGATTTTCTCGCCCTTTTCGCAGACAAGCTTTGCTTTGTCCATTGTGATTTCAAGTCTGTTTGAGCCGGGGAAGTCGCCCGTTGAGGTTACAAAAACGCCTGTTGCACCGTTCGGGTACTCGGCATAGATTGTAACATCGTCTTCAATTTCAACATCGTGCCATTTGCCCTCGTGACAGAAGGCTCTTACCTTCTCGGGCATACCGCAGATCCATTGCCATAAATCGAGCTGATGGGGAGACTGATTGAGAAGAACGCCTCCGCCTTCTCCGACCCATGTAGCTCTCCATCCACCTGAATTATAATAAGCCTGAGTGCGGTACCAATCGGTGATTATCCAGTTTACACGGCGGATTTCACCATACTGCTTACTGTCAACGATTTCTTTTATCTTTCTGTAAACGCAGTTGGTTCTCTGATTGAACATCATTGCGAAAGTTTTATCCTGCTTTTGGGCAAACTCGTTCATTTCACGGACCTGCTTTGTGTAAACACCTGCAGGCTTTTCCGATACTACATGAAGTCCCTTTTCCAGTGCATTTATTACAAGCTCAGGGTGAGAATAATGGGGAGTGCAGATAATAACTGCATCAACCTCGCCACTTTCGATAAGTTCTGTTGCAGAATTATATCTTTTTGCCCAAGGGAGATTTTCCTTTGACCAAAAGAGTTTTTCGGGTGTGCTGTCGGCAACGGCAGTTATGCGCATACCTCTGACCTTACCTGCGAGAAAGCTTTTGGCGTGAGAGGTACCCATATTGCCCATACCTATAATGCCGAAGCGGATAGGGTGGATTTTATCTACAACCCCATACATCGCATCAGCGGCAGCCTTGAAGGATTCGGCGTGACTCGGGTAAGCATTGACTTTTATTTTTCTTACACTGTTAACCACTGCTTCAAGTTTTCCCAGTCCTTCAAAGACCTTGAGGTGAGGCTCAAGAGAAAGAATAACAGCTTTCTTATGCTTGTCGAATCTTTTCAAGATTTCTTCAACATTGCCGTCACCCTCACCTGCAGGTACTACATCGGAGTTCTCAAAAAGAGCATCCTTGATATGGAAATATTCTATGTAATCTTCAAGCAGGTCATAAGCCTTGAGAGTATCAACACCGCACTGTACGAAGTTTGCAGGGTCGAAAACTGCTTTGAGCTTTCCTTCGCAGGCTTTGAGAATGTCAAGGCATCGTTCTGCGTTATCGCCGTAAATGCCTTTTTCGTTTTCGTGACAGCAGATAAGTCCTTCGGAAATTGCATAGTCGGTCATAGCCTTTACTCTGCGGATAACCTCATCTCTGTATTTTTCGTAAGAGTCTCCCTCGCTGAAATAGAAGCTGAAAATTCTGATGTACTTTGCTTCGAGAATTTTTGCTACTTCAACAGTATTCTTGAATGCTTCAAAATGAGGCGCAAAATCCTCTTTGATGTTGATTTTACCGTAGCCCGAACCGATAGAAGCAACCTTCATTCCCTCGCGGTCAATCTCTTCTTTCATTTCTTTTGCTTGCTCCACTGAGAGATTGTTTATATTAAGAGACTTACCGAAGCCGCGAAGCTCCATATGTGTAATTCCGTTTTTCTTGCAGGCAGCTATCTGTCCGCCGATAGTTGCTTCTCCTGATTCATCGCAGAATGCTGAATAAATAAAATGTGCCATTATTACAGCTCCTTTACTTTAATAGTTATATTGTACATCTGTTTTGTAGTGTTTTCCTTAAATATTTTGATGAATGGAAGGCTTTTTCTTAACTTTTTTGATATTGCTTTTGGGTTTAATCTTTCTTCTGTACCTTTTTAGGTGAAATGCCGTAAACTTCCTTGAACTTTTTTGAAAAATAATTACTGTCCTCAAAGCCGCAGATTTCAGCAACCTGAGTGATATTTTGTCCTTCTGCACTTCTGAGAAGCTGTTCAGCATACTGCAATCTTAAAGAGTTTAGATATTTTGAAAAGCCTAATCCCGTTTCTTTTTTGAAGAGCCTTGAAAAATGCTCAGGGCTTATGGAGAACATCTTCGCTAAAGAGGATAGTGTTATGTCCGAAGCAAAATTCTCCTTTATATATGCTACTGCCTGCTCAATCACCCTGTTACCGTCGTCAATATCAATGCAGGATTCGGTGTTACGCATAAGAAGATAAAACAGTGAATGGGTGTGACAGGAGATTATTTCATCAGAGAAAGAGTCCTTCAGGTTATATTCATTTTCTATTTTATCTAAAAGCTTTCTTACTTCATCGGTTACGAAGGGGTTTCTGAAAAGGTAGTTACCCGTAGAAATGCTTGACTGTATAGAAGCAGGTATGTACTCGCAGGTGCAGTTGATAAGTATTCTTGAGTGTTCTATGTTATCGTATTTTGTGTGGTGAATTATACCGTCGGGGATTATTACAATATCACCCGACTGAACATTATAAACCTTGTTGTCGATAATATAAGTGCAGTTGCCCTCTTCGAGAAAATATATCTCATAAAGAGAATGGTAATGAGGCCAGGAAGCACCCGTTTCGGCAACTCTTTTACTCACACCGTGGTGAAAATAAAAATTATCATCGGGGTCAAATTTAATGAAGCTCATAATGCACCTCCCTATTTTCTTGAGGTGATAATAGCATTTCATATCAAAAAAGTCAAGAAATTCATTAAAAGAAGTCAAAATATTTAAGGAAAACATAACAAATTAGATGTATTATTATAATGATAAATTATCAGAAAGGTATGATTTGTATGAAAAAAGGTATTAAGATTATTCTTGCAGTTTTACTTGTAGGGATAATCGGCTTCGGAGGATTTATTCTTTATCAGAGCTCAAAGGGTATTTCCTATGATATTTCATCGGTAGAAAAGATTGAAAACGATGTTGAAATTATTAAAGAGGATGAGGACAGCGTTACAATCAGAAAGAACAGCGACGGTGATTTCAAGGTTCTTATGTTTACCGACACGCACCTTAAAGGTGACAAGAAGCTTGATAATATTACGGTTTCCTATATGGTAGAAAACATTAAAGAGCAGAATCCCGACCTTGTTATTTTAGGTGGAGATAATGTTACATACGGTTTTAATAAAAAGAGAAATACCCAGCTTGCAGAGCTTTTTGAAAGCTTAGGTGTATACTGGGCAACAGTTCTCGGTAATCACGAGGGCGACGGCTTTATGTCATATGACAGAGAAAACATTATAAAGCTCTTCTCGACCTATGAGCATTGCCTTGTAAAAGAGGGTAAAGAGGATGTTGACGGTCACGGTAACTGCACAATTAACATTCTCAATTCAGATGGCACACTCAGAGAGGTTTTCTTCCTTATGGATTCAGGTGATTATATGACCGAGGAAGCCAAAGCAGAATACGGCGTTACCCAAGAGGGCGAGGTTTATGACGGTGTAAAGACCTCACAGGTTAATTGGTATAAAGAAAAGCACGATGCACTTGAAGCTGAATACGGCAAGTTCAAGTCCGTAACTGTTGTACATATTCCCCTTTACCAGACCGAAAAGGAATATGCCGAGGGTGATTTCCTTTACGGCGAAAAGAGAGAGGGCGTCTGCGAGTCAGGCTTTGATGCAGGACTTTTTGATGCTATGAAGGAAAAAGGCAGTGCACAGGCAGTTTACTTCGGACACGACCATGTAAACAATTTCGGCGTAATGTGTGACGGCATTCTTCTTTCTTATATGCAGCCCTCGGGCTATGCCGCATATAATATGCAGACTAAGTTCGATGCACCCGAAAACGAGTGGATTCAAGGTTGCACATTACTTAACATCGCAGAAGACGGCACTTATACTGCCGAAAGAATATTCAATCATCAATAAAAGGAGTTTTATTTTATGAGATACATTGATAACAAAGCTGAAGATGTAAAAATTGCTTACATAGGAGGCGGCTCAAGAGGTTGGGCATGGGGTCTTATGAGTGACCTTGCCATGGCAGGTGATATGAGCGGAGAGGTTTGTCTTTATGATATTGACCTTGAAGCCGCAAAAGCAAACGAAACCATAGGTAATATGTATAACAGTCTACCCGAAACCCTTTCAAAGTGGAGTTACAAAGCCTCTGAAACAATAGGAGAAGCTCTCACAGGTGCAGACTTTGTTGTTATCTCCATTCTTCCCGGTACCTTTGATGAAATGGAAAGCGATGTTCACGCTCCCGAAGAATACGGTATTTATCAGTCAGTGGGCGACACAACGGGTCCCGGCGGTGTTGTCCGTGCCATGCGTACTTTGCCGATGTTTGAGGAAATAGCAGAAAACATAAAGAAGTATTCACCCGATGCGTGGGTTATAAACTACACCAATCCTATGACACTTTGCGTCAAGACTCTTTACAGAGTTTTCCCCGAAATCAAGGCCTTCGGCTGCTGCCATGAGGTTTTCGGCACTCAGGATATTCTTGCTAAAATGGCGAGTGTACTTTTCGGTGAAGAGATAAAGAGAAAAGATATTAAGGTTAACCCAATCGGTGTCAATCACTTCACATGGCTGACAAAGGCAACCTACAGAAACATTGACCTTTTCCCTTATTACAGACAGTTCTGTGAAAAATACAAGGACGGCTGCACCGAGTATGTTGACCCCGTCTGGCTTAAAGGCTTTCACGGTAATGCACACAAGGTTAAAATTGACCTTTTCAGACGCTTCGGTTACATAGCCGCCGCAGGTGACAGACATCTTGCAGAATTCTGTGAGGGTAAGTGGTACCTTGAATCTCCCGAAAGAGTTGAAAGTATGCTCTTTCACCTTACTCCCGTGTGGTCAAGAAAGGACGAGCTTAAAGAGCGTCTCTCCAAAAGCAAGCGACTTTTAAGCGGTGAAGAAGAACTCAAAATAAAGAAAACAGGCGAAGAAGGCGTTAAACAGATGAGGGCAATTTTAGGCCTCGGAGATTTTGTTACAAATGTCAACCTTCCCAACCGCGGACAGATTCCCAATCTTCCCCTGGGCGCAGTTGTTGAAACAAACGCTTCCTTTACATCGGGTACTGTAACACCTGTTGTGGCAGGTGAAATACCAAAGGAAATTTATCCGCTTATTTCCCGTATCTGCACACAACAGGAAGTGCTTTCCGATGCTATTGCAGAAAGAAATATCGATAAGATTTTTGAGGTGTTCGCTAACGATCCTCTTGTTACCTGCTCTCTTTGTGAAGCAAAGGAGCTTTTCAATAAGATGGTAAATAATACAAAGGCTTATCTTACCGATTATAATCTCGGCTGATAAGAGTGGAGAAGACATGAAAACATTACCTTTTATTTTTGCGGTTGTTACTGTATTGTTGCCTGTTATAACACAGAAAACGGGACTTTCGGAAAAGTACGGCTTTAAAATGAAAATGCTTTGTGCATTTATGTATCTTATCACGGGTGTTGTTTCGGCAGTTGTAGTTTACAGAATAACGGCTTATTCGCTCTTAATACTCGGTGCTCTTGTTTTCGGTATGCTTGGTGATTTTTTTCTTGAATACAAGGCGAAAAAGCTTTTTCCCTTGGGTGCCGCATTTTTTGGAATCGGACACATCGTTTACAGTTGCACCTTTCTTTTTGTCGGTACCTACAAGGCTTTATCTCACATTGAAGCAGTAGCCGGAATTACCCTTGTATTAACAGCAGTTATTCTGATTTTTGCAAAAGTAAAGCTCAGGCTGAAGGGTAAAAAGAAATTGATTTTAGCTTATGCTCCCGTTCTTATTCTTGCTTTTGCGTGCGCTCTTGTTAAAGGAGTTATCTCTCTTAATGAGAGTAATCTTCCCTTCGGTATGTGCCTGATTTTCGGTGGTGTTCTTTTCTTTGCATCAGACATAATGATAGGCGTAGGCAAGGGCGGCATCAAACGGCCAAAGTTTCTGCACAATGCGGTTTCCTACACATATTTTGCGGCACAGGCACTTTTTGCTCTGAGCATAATTTTTCAATAATGGGGTGAATGTATGAAAAAAGAATTTTTACCCGTGCTTCGCTTTGTTGCCTCAAGTGATGCCCATATAGAGGGCATCGACACGATAGGCTACAAAAGGCTGAAAAAAGCAATTGATTTTTCATTGAATTTTGCAAAAAAGGATGAACGCTATAAAAAACTCGATGTCATACTTATGGCAGGCGACTTTACCGACCACGGAAGGCCTGATGAGTTTGATGCCTTCGGGCAGCTTGTAAAATATGCAAAGGAAAAAGGCACAGAAATTTTAAGCATTGTGGCAAGAGGTCACGAATGTATCACCCTCAAAAAGAAGTCACTTGACTATTTCAGAAAAACTACCAATCAGGAAACGGATTTTCACAGAGTTATCGGCGGTTATCATTTTATCGGTCTTTCAACCTGCCGTCTGCCCGAGTTATATTATTCACCGGGGCAGAAAAGATGGCTGAAAAAACAGCTTGACAGTGCAGTAGCAGACACACCCGATAAACCCGTGTTCTTAATGCATCACGAACACGTTAAGTACACCGTTTACGGCAGCAGTAAACTTGACGGATGGGGACACCCGTTTTTTACAAAAATGCTGAAAAAATACCCGAATGTAGTGGATTTTTCCGGACACTCACATTATCCGCTTAATGACCCCCGTTCCCTGTGGCAGAATGAGTATACGGCGATAGGCACCGGCTCATTGAAATATGTTGAACTTACCGTTGACGGTGAAAGATGCGTTCATCCGCCTACATATAAGGATTGTGCAACCTTCTGGATTGTTGAAGCCGATAAGGACGGCAATCTTCACCTTATGGGGATAGACTGCGAGGCGGAAGAAATCCTTTGCGAGTATTATCTTAAAAATCCCGCAGATAAAAACAACAGAGAGTACACTGAGGAAAAACAGCGTTTACGCAGTAAGCCTCCGATTTTCCCCGATAACGCGGAAATCAGCATTAAGAAAGAAAATAGTATTTACTCGGCGGAATATCCCACGGCAGAAAGCACAGACGGTATGCCCGTATTTATTTACAGAGCTTTTGTTTACGATGAAAACGGTAAGGAAATCGCATCGGGCAAAACTGTACCTTCCTATTATCTTTTCAGGGGCGAAGAAATTCTGACTACTGATTTAGGGTCTTTGCCAAAAGGGAAATATACAGTTAAAATTACGGCTGAAAACGTTTATGGTTTACAGTCTGAATATATAGAGAAAACAATAGAAATATAAAGGAGAAAATCAAATGGGAAAACTTAAAGAAAAACTTCAGAAATTTATGGAAAACCCAGATGTAGCCTTTAAAGAGCAGGTCGGCTATGTTTCGGGCGTGTTCGGTAACTGTATGGGTCAGGACTCTGTCAGCACCTATACGGATCAGTTTATGTATGACTATATGGGTCTTAAATCGAGCCATGTGGTAGCTATGAAATCAACCACCACAGCTGCAAATATTCTTATTGCACCCATCGTCGGTGCACTGCTGGACAATAACCGTTCAGGCAAGGGTAATGCAAGACGCTTTATGATGGCGTCTGCCATACCGTTTTTCCTGTCGTCCGTGCTTCTTTTTGTGGTACCCTCAGGCTCACTAATGTTCAATGTAATATGGAGCTTCGTGCTTTATCTTACCTTCAATATCGCTGATACCTTTTATGATGTGGCATTATCAACTCTTTCTGTTCGTATGACACCCAATGCCAAATCAAGAAAGAACTTTTATACCGTGGCTCAGGTTGCCTCAACTCTCGGCTCAATGTTTCCGGGATGGCTTGTACCTATTATCATTGAGGCTATGGACAGCGACTATAATTCTGAAAAATGGGCATTCTTCACCGTTGCGCTACTTTTCGGTATTCTCGGTCTTTTCTCAATGCTTGTGCCTTGTATGACGCTTAAGGAAAGAAATATTGTTCTTCCGCCAAGGGAAGATAAAAAGGTCAAAATTGACTATAAGCTCATTCTTCTCAACAGACCTCTTCTTCTGCTGTGCCTTGCTAACTGCGTTGAATCTATAAGAAAGGTATGCTATAACGCACTTCCGTTCTTCTACAAGCAGACACTCGGCAGATACGGCATGAAGACTTATGTTGAAATGGGTAGTACGGCTCTTTCTTATACAGGTCTTTTCTCCGTACCCTTCATCGGCAAGAAGCTTTCATCAAGAGACATTGTTGTGGCAGGCTATATGCACACTGCTATCTGTTACATACTTCTTGCTATTTTCGGCTATAAAAATCTCTGGATTGTAGGTATCCTTATTGCTCTCGGCGGTCTTCCCAATGCAGGTATGAGTGCCGCCAAAAGAGTTTTACTTGCCGACTCAACAGACTATATGGAATGGAAAAGCTATCAGAAATACGGCGTGGCACAGCGTAACGAGGGTATGGTTTTTGCTTTCAGTACTATGGTATCAAGAATTGCTGACCTTTGGAAGGAGCTTCTTGTAAACGGCGGACTTGCGCTTATCGGCTATCAGAGTGCGCAGAATATTGGCGGTCAGATGGTTGAAGCAGTACAGACACCTGAAACCTTACACGGCATTTTCCTTCTTGTTGCGATTCCCGGTATTATTGGTAACCTTATTCCCGGCATCATTATGATGTTCGATAACTTTACAGGCAAGCGTAAAGAAAAGATTATGGCAGAGCTTGAAGTAATCAGGGCTGAAGCAAAGGCGAAGCTGGAAGCAGCAGAGGAAGCATAATGAAAAAGACAAAAGAAAACAGAAATAAAAAGTCTTATGTAATTTTAAAAATTGTCAGGATAGTTTTAATTTGTCTGATAACGATTGCTCTTCTGGTTTTCGGGCTTTACAAGCTTGTGACTTATCAGTGGCAGGATGAACCGAAAGAATATCCTGCAACCAATCAGTACATTACAAACCTCGGTGAAACTATGGTTTCAGCCCACCGTGCAGGTAAAAGCCTTTTCCCACAGGGCACGATGATGGCTTTTGAAGGTTGCGTTAATTCCGATGAGTTCGAAACTGATATTTTTGAATTTGATATACATATAACTGAAGACGAAAAGCTCATTATTCTTCACGATGACACACTCGACGAAGTAACTGATGCGGTAGAATACTTTGGGAAAACTGAAAATTATCCTGAAAACTACACCTACGAAGAAATACACAATCTCAATTTCGGTGAATTTTTTAAGGATAAAGACGGTGAAACGCCCTACAAAGGACTGCGTGGCGAGGATATACCCGATAATCTGAGGGTATTAGCTGTAACAGATGCTCTGACTTATCTTGAAAAAAGCGGTGGGTATTATTACAGTATAGAAATCAAAAACAGCGGTGAATTGGGCTTCAAGGCAGCAGATATTCTTTATGATATCTTATCGGATATGAAGCTGGTTGACAGAGTGATTATTGCCTCTTTTGACAAGGAAATTCTTTTATATATTGATGAGAACTATCCCGACCTGACCCGTATTGCCTATAATGTGGAAGCTGCAGGACTGTTCTTTGATGCTCTTCTTGACATTGACAGACCTGAGGGCTATTATAAATTTGATGTTTTGCAGGTGCCGCCCAACAGATATATTGTAAATATGGGCACATCAAAGCTTGTAAATTTTGCTCATAAAAATAATATCGCAGTTCACTACTGGACAATCAATGATGCAGAAAAAATGAAGTTTTTGCAAAGCATCGGAGCCGACGGTATCATAACAGACATCCCTGATGTTGCCTATGAAGTGCTGAACTCTCAAAACAAGGAATAAATAGTTATATCAAAAGCTAACTCTATGGCTAAGTTTGGAGAAACAATATAAGATGATAGAAACGATTATTCAATTCGGAAGCGGAATTTTTCTGCGTGGTTTTGCCGACCACTTTATACATATTCTCAATGAAAAAGGCTTATATGACGGCAAGATTGTTATTGTACAGCCCACAAAAGGTGGCAAAACAAGCATCATAAATGAGCAAAAGGGCAGATATAATCTTTTCCTTCGTGGCATCGAAAACGGTGAAGAAATATGCGAGCATACTGAAATTCACTCCGTCAGTAGGGGTGTTGATCCTTATTCTGATTTTTCGTCGTACCTTGATCTTGCTGAAAATCCCGATATAAGATTTATTATCTCCAATACAACGGAAGCAGGCATTGAATTTGATGAAAGCTGTGCTTTTTGTGATAAGCCTGCACTTTCTTTCCCGGGCAAGCTGACACAGCTTTTATATCATCGCTTTGAATTGAAGTTTCCCGGATTTATTATTCTTCCATGTGAACTGATTGACAGTAACGGCGATGAACTAAAAAAGTGTGTTTTTAAATATGCAGAGTATTGGGAGCTTGATAATGGATTTATTGATTGGGTTAAAAACGAAAACATTTTCTGTAACTCTCTTGTTGACCGTATTGTAACAGGTTACCCCAAAGACGAGGCAGAAGAACTCGGTAAAAATATCGACTATGAGGATAATCTTATGAACACTGCCGAGCCATTTCATCTTTGGGTAATTGAGGGCAATTTTGAAAACGAACTTCCCCTTAAAAAAGCAGGCTTAAATGTTATATGGACAGATGATGTGTCAACTTACAAAAAAATGAAGGTGCGTATTCTTAACGGTTCTCATACTGCACTCGTTTTTCCATCGCTCCTTTGCGGCACAGAAACAGTAAAAGACAGTATCGATGATAAAAACTTAAATGAGTATCTTAACACTTGCCTTTTCGGGTATATTCTGCCCACTCTCGGCGAGACAGAAGAAAATATTGCTTTTGCAAAATCTGTTATTGAACGTTTTTCCAATCCGTACATAAAGCATCTATGGAAATCAATTGCTCTGAATTCTGTAAGTAAATTTTCTGTCCGTGTTCTGCCGACAATTCTTGACTATGCAGAAACTAACGGTATTCTGCCGAAACCTTTGATATTTTCTTTTGCCTGCCTTATTGAATACTACAAAACAAAGGAACCTCAGGATAACGAAAAATCTGTTTGTTTCATAAAAGTAAACAGCATCTCCGATATTCTTACAAGTGAAGAATTATGGGGTGAAAATCTCAACCGTATGATAAATCTTGTAACCGAAAGCATCGACAGAATACACACCGATGGAATAAGGGAGGCATTAAAATGGGCTATGTCTTAATTCATCCTGACGATAATGTCAGAGTTAATCTTGAAAACGGACATAAATATGCCGTATGGAATATTGCAAGTGGTGAAAAAATAATCAAATATGGTTTTCCTATCGGTATTGCGACTGAGGATATTTCTGAGGGTGAGCATGTGCATTCACACAATATGAAAACCGCACTTTCAGGTACACAGGAATATACATATACTCCCGATTTTAAGTTTCCCGAAGAAGATAAGCCGCAAATAATAAAAGCCTATATCCGCAAAAACGGTGACATAGGCATAAGAAACGATATATGGATAATCCCTACTGTAGGATGTATAAACAAAGCAGCGGAGAAAATTGCAGATCTTGCAGGTGCTTTTGCCTTCACGCACCCTTACGGCTGCAGTCAGCTTGGTGGTGACCACGAGAGAACACGGAAAATTCTCTGCTCACTTATAAAACACCCTAATGCCGGCGGTGTACTTGTTTTAGGTCTTGGTTGCGAGAACAACAATATAACAGAGCTGAAAAAAGTTCTCGCTGAATATGATGAAGAAAGAATCCGTTTTTTGAATGCACAGGATTATGAGGACGAGATTACCGAGGGTGTCAAGATTATTGATGAACTCAAAAGAATTGCCGCAAAAGATAAAAGAACAGAGGTACCCGTAAGCAAGCTGAAAATCGGTCTTAAATGCGGCGGCAGTGACGGGCTTTCGGGTATCACAGCTAACCCTCTTTGCGGAAGGATAACAGACAGACTTGTTTCTATGGGCGGTACTGCGGTGCTGACAGAGGTTCCCGAAATGTTCGGTGCAGAGCAGATACTTATGAACCGCTGTGTAAACGAAGATGTATTCACTCGGACCGTAAAACTTATCAATGATTATAAAGAATACTTCATATCTAACGGTCAGCCTGTTTCGGAAAATCCATCACCCGGCAACAAGGAAGGCGGAATAACTACTCTTGAAGAGAAGTCACTCGGTTGCGTACAAAAAGGCGGAACTGTTCCGGTTACGGCTGTTTTAGATTATGGTGACACAGCAAGAGAAAAAGGCTTGAATTTGCTTAACGGTCCCGGTAATGATATAGTTGCTATAACAAATCTTACAGCAGCCGGCTGTCACCTTATTCTTTTCACAACGGGCAGAGGTACACCTCTCGGCGCACCCGTACCCACGCTTAAAATCGCAACAAATTCTGCTCTCAAAGAAAAGAAAAAGCATTGGATAGACTTTGATGCACAGAAAGGCAATGAAGAAGAACTTTTAAATCTTATATTGGAAATCGCAAACGGAAAAGAAACAAAAAATGAAGAAAACGGCTACCGTGAGATAGCCATTTTCAAAGACGGTGTAACATTATAAATGTCAGGAGGAATATAAATGCTACCTAACAAATGGGGACAAGGACAGTTATTTGCTTTTTCAGCCCTTGACGGTGAATCTCTCTTTACCGACGATTTTACGGGAACCTTATGCGGTGATAAAATCGGCGTTATATTCAATACACTTTGCCGAAGAACTCTTTACTTCGGAGATATGAATAAGTTTATTGCTCCCGAGCTTAAATGTACAATTTCAGATATGATTATTCTCGAAACCCTGCTTGGCTCTTTTAGTATGATATTTGCTGAAAGACATCTTGTTATCGGTGAATACAATGATATATCAGGTGTATTCGTAAGCCTTGGCGGTGAATGTAAAACTGTAAAAAAAGGTGATATAGAGATACACGATAGTAATGAAGGTGAATATACGGCTTTACTCAAAAGAGACGGCAGATTTGCTTTCTCATACGGTAAAAGTGAAAATGAAGTTATTGACCTTTGCGAAAAAGGTGTGGCAATCGACCTCGAAGAACTGAAAGAGATAAAGAAAAAGCCTTTTGAAAAAGACCTTCAGAATGATGATAAATACGCTGCCTTGTATGCTAAATGTATAAGCGTAATGAGAAGTCAGCTTTATTCTCCTGAAGGAAACATAAAAAGAATATGGTCAACTCCCGACCGTCTGCCTCACAGAAATATGTGGCTGTGGGACTCGGTTTTTCATGCCATCGGTCACAGACACCTCGATGCGAAACTGGCACAGAATTTAATTCTTGCTCTATTTGATGTACAGCGTGAAGACGGGTTTATACCGCATATGGCAAGACCTGACTATATTTCAGCTATAACACAGCCTCCTGTTATAGCTTGGGGAGCCTGGCTCGTTTATGAAAAAAGCGGTGATAAGGACTTCCTTAAAGCAGTTTTTGAAAGTAATAAAAAATTTCTCCTTTGGTGTCAGAGTAACAGACGAAAAAGTGAAAAAGAGCTTTACAGCTGGCACACCAACCCTGAGCTTAATAACCGCTGCGACGAATCAGGTATGGATAACTCACCGAGATTTGACACTGAAAGCGACCTTTATGCTATTGACTTTTCCTGCTATATGGCAAGCGAGGCAAGGTTTATGAAAAAAATTGCCGACGAGCTTAGCGATAAAGAAAATGCTTCTTTCTTCGGCGGCTGGTATGAAAAAATCAAAGCTGACATAAACACTGCTCTTTGGTGTGAGGAAGACGGCTTTTACTATGATTACGATCTACAGAATAACTGCTTTAATAAGGTTCAGTCTGTAGCTTCTTTCCTGCCTGTTTTTGCAGGTGTATGCGATGAAGAACAGTGCAGTAAACTCATTGCTCATCTTGAAAATCCCGATGAATTCGGTACGGAATTTCCCATTCCGACCATATCAAAAAAAGATAAAACCTTCGGTTCTGATTTGTGGCGCGGACCTGTATGGATTAACTATAATTATATGATTTCAGAGGGTCTTGCTGATTACGGATACGGTGAACTGTCCCGAAAGCTTAAAGACAAAACCCTTGAAGTTTTAAATGAATGGTACAACCGCACAGGCACCGTTTATGAGTTTTATGACAGTGAAAACAGAATACCGCCTTTTTGTTTCAACAGAAAGGGTGAAGTTCACGAGCCTTACGATCTCAGAGTAAAATATCAGACCATCAGAGATTACGGCTGGAGCATAACACTTGCATTTGATTTAATGAATGAATAGTTAAAGATTAAGCACGACTTTTTGTATGATATGCACCCCAAAAGTTAGACCCTTTTGGAGGTGCATATCACTTTTGTCGAATGTGCGAGATAATTATTTTACAAAAGTATCATACGCAAATCTCTCGCCAAATCTGAAACCTGATATAAAACTGTCGGAATTACTTATACTTGAAAACTCATTGTATGCACAGGTGTAATTTGAAAACAGTTCTTTTTCTTCTTCGAACAGCTTAGAAGTTGGTTCTTCCTCTTTCTTAACAAGCTCACTCAATTTCTTCTTTATCTTGGGTGTTAATTCTGAATTGACTTCTTGTGGCTCAATGTTGCCATAGTAAAAATCTTCAATGATATTTGACATTATGTATTCCTCCGTGTATGAGGAAAAGCTATATAGTACGGTGAATGTGTGTTACCGGAGAATTGAACTTGTGTTATGAATATCCGCACCAAAACTCAGTAGCCAAAAGACTGCTGAGTTGTTTTTTATCTTATTTTCCGGAAGCACAAATACAATAGTTGTTATTGATTAAAAATATTTAATCTCCTTGATTTTTTCATGTTCAGGTGATATAATCATAGGGCAATCAAAAGGAAAGGTAATTAAAAAAATGGCAGACTGTCTTGTAATTTCTCACAGAGGTGCAAATAAATATGCTCCTCAGAATACGCTTCCCGCTTTTAAAAAAGCTGTCGAAATCGGTTGTGACGGTTTTGAAACAGACGTACATATAACTAAAGACGGCAAAATCGTACTTTGCCACAACTATACAATTGATGAAACTTCAAACGGCAAGGGTCTCATAGCCGAAAAAACTCTTTCAGAGCTTAAAAGCTATGACTTCGGCTCATATTTCAACAAGAGATTTGAGGGTACAGAAATCCCCACAATTGACGAATTTCTCTCTTTTGTTGAAACCACAGATATTTCTGTACTTAACATCGAAATCAAAAGCCCCAAGGAAAACGAAACTGCTATTGTAAGAGAAACAATCAAGGCTGTCAAGGAACACGGCCTTTTTGATAAACTCCTTATTTCCTCCTTTGATCCCAAGCTTCTTATTGAAGCAAAGCATATAGATAAAAGCTGCAAAACAGGCTATCTCTATGCGCCGAATCACCTTATTACATACCGCATTATGTGGCAGCCCTTTAAATTTGCAAAATCACTGGGCTGTGATGCAATTCACCCCCAGTGTATGTATGTAAACGAAAAGTATGCTGAGGCTGCACGCGCCGCAGGTCTTATGCTCAATCCCTGGACAGTTGACGTTGATATTATGATAAACAAAATGCTCGACTGCGGTGTTGACAGCATTATCACCAACTACCCGGATGTGACAGGCGGACTTATTGAAGCAAGAAGATAAGTTTTATACATAATTAATTTTACCCTGCAGGGACTATCCTTGCAGGGTAGTTTTGTTTTAAGGCAGGTCAGCGGTGGGCGGCTCCACTTTCTCCTTTCACAATAAAAATTTCAAAAAGCTATTGACAATTATATCGTCATCCGATATAATAAATGTATCGACAGGCGATATAACGCCTCGCGAAATAAATTGTAGGAGATGATCTTATGCAAAATCAAGCCCTTACAGAAGCCATATTCTATATTTTGCTGTCACTGACAGAGCCTTTACACGGCTACGGCATAATGCAAAACTCCGAAAGACTATCAAACGGCAGAGTGCATCTTGCAGCAGGCACTCTCTATGGAGCTATTAACAATCTCATTGAAAAAGGCTGGATACGTGCTTTACCCGAAGAAAAAGACAGCAGAAAAAAAGAATATATTATAACCACATTAGGTAGAGAGGTTCTCTTAGATGAAATAAAAAGATTGGAGGAGCTTCTCACAAACGGCAAAAGAATTTTAGGAGGTGTATATAATGAAGAAAGTAATTCGTAAATGGTTCTGGGATTGGGATTATGAAAAAGAAGAACTGTGGCTCAACGAAATGGTAAACAACGGACTGTTGCTTACATCAGTAGGAATAGGAAAATATACTTTCGATGAATGCCAACCCGGTGAATACACAATACGAACAGAAAAGCTCAAGAACCGTATTTCACACCCTGAAAGCAAAAAATATATTCAATTTATAGAGGAAACAGGAGCAGAGAAAATTGACAGCCATCTTGATTGGGTTTACTTTAAAAAGAAAACTGACGGCGCTCCTTTTGAGCTTTACTCTGACAATAAATCCAAAATCAGACAGCTAAACAGAATATTATCTGTTCTTCTTATGCTTAGTTTATTTAATCTTTATATCGGCGGTTTAAATATCTATATGGCAGTTACAAATTTCAGCAGAATAAGCGAATTTAACTATATAGGCATTTTAAATATATTATTTTGTCTGCTTAGTTTTTATGGATGTGTAAAACTATATAAAAAGAGAAAAAAATTAAAAGACGAAGCAGATATATTTGAATAACACAAAAAAATCCACCTTCACAGGTGGATTTTTTTATATACTTGAAATTATATTCTGCAGTCTGCTACTCCCCTATTCGGCAGAGTACAGTGCAAAACATCATTTATCAAACACAACCGTTGTGATGCTCTTTGCACCTACAGTGATTTTTTTGTGTCCCTTGGTTTCAGCAGTGAGCTCAAGGTTTTTCTCCGCATCGGTAGTGTAAACGCTCATATCATAGCCCAGCATATTGAAGGAAATTTCCTTGTCTTCGCCCTCGTTTGCAATAACAACAACAAACTTCTTGTCGGGTGTTCTGAAAGCGGACACAGTCATATAGTTTTCAGTGAGGAAAACAGCATATTCCCTATTGCCGATCCACTGCTTCCACCATGCCTTTTCTGAGGTCATATCGGCAACACTGAGGTCCACATCAACGGCATAGCTGCCTACAGGCACAAACTTTGTATAGTGAGCCATAGCGTAATATCTCTTAGCGATAGTGTATTCGTTATAGGTATCGCCTACGGCTATCATAGAGTCGGCATATTCTCCGCCCTCGTTAACAGCAACCCAGCTTGACCAGGAGTTTACACCCGTGAGAGCCAAATCCTCACCTATGGTACGCGCCATAATGATAGCTCCGTCAATATCATCAATTGTGTGCTGACAGGGAAGCTCACACCATTCGCTCATTTCAACTTCAACCTCGGGGTACTCTATATCGAGATACTTGCCGAAAGCGTCTTTGAGAAGGAAGTTTCTGTCTGTCCAATAGCTGTGGTACGCGTATGTACCCATAACGTCACGGATGTCTTCGTCCGCCATGAGAAGGTCGATGCAATCCATAGCGTGATCGCCAACCTGACCGCTTTCAAGTACGCTAAGCTTAACAGGCATATTTCTTGCCTTAATTTCAAGAGCAAACATACGAATAAGCTCTACGGCTTCCTCGATTTCATAGTGGCAGCCTTCCTGGCCTACCCAGCCGCCGCCCCAGTCCCACTGAGGTTCATTTATGGGGCTGATATATTTTACCGGTACGCCCATATCAATGAAGTGCTGAGTTATATCAAGGAAGTAGTCAACATAGTCGTCATAGCAATCTTTTTTAAGGTTAGACTGTGCAGGCTCAAGACCGCCTGATGCCTGACCTGAAACGCACATTGAATAGTGAGGCGAGTTTGCGAACATAACAACCGTGTCAACACAGCCGTAACTAAGTGCCATTTCCAGCACCTTCTGTGCTGCCGCATCCTTATTCCAGTCATAAACCCACTCCCCTGCTTCTTCGTCCCACACAAGGAAGCTTTCTGTGCTTCTTGATGAATTACGGTCAAGGCGTGTGTTGGGGTTATCCTTTTCACCGCCGCCGATGTTATAACGGTAAATGTTAAGACCAAGACCTTCTTCACTGAAAATGAGCTTGGTTACCTCTTCGGCAGAGTCGCACTCACCTAATTTCTGCGCCCACCAACAGCCTGATGTACCCCAGCCTGTGATTTCCTGCTGACGTGAAATCTTGTCAATTTTAATTCTTGTGCTGTCAGCATCAACACCGAACCAGCCTGCAATTGTTGTCATTATGTATATAAGCAGGCCTGCATAGTAAATATACTTCTGAATGAAAGCTGTTCTGTTTCTTATCATAGACTTTCTCCTTTTACCTTCTTTTAGAATATTTTAACAGATTACGGAGTAAAGGTCAAGGATTCTTTATTGCTGATTATAAACGGATAATTCTTCTGTTTTGGGATATCTCTTCAAATAATTATCTACAATCCTTTTATCCTTACTTACAATTACAATCCACGAACTGTCTGAGGGTGCAATTTCTACTGAAGATAACGGGTGCTGAACAGATACGGGATTCTGATAGTAGCCGTTATAATCTCGCGCTGACGGCAGTGGATATTTCAGCACTTCCTCCAATGTAATATGCTTTTCAAAACCGCACAGCACTCCCCAAATCCATTGAAATTCCTCTTGCACAACTATCTCGGATAATTCTTTGCCGGACAGCCAACAGTATTCCTGAGAAAACAACTGCTCAAACTTCTTGCTTTCGGGATAACATTCACAATCCGCAACTAACCAATTATATTGATTCTGTGCATTGTCAATTGCTTCAAAAACCTCTCCCATATAGGTATAAATCTCGTGATTTTTTCTATCTATTAAACCAAATGTCATTTAGCATTCTCCTTTATGTTTTCTGTTACGACAACCGATATTATGAATATTATAGCATATTTTGCAAATTATTGAAAGATCTTATTGCCATAGATTTCTCTTTCCGCATAGCAAAAAACCAACTGTTTTTCTTTTTTATAAATCAGGCGTGGGTGTCCCGCGAAAATTATTCATTATTCATCAGCGAAGCGGCTTCAATATTCATTATTCATTTGAAAATCCGTTCTGCATCGAATGAATAATGAAAAATGAATATTGAATAATGAATAATACAAAAGAAAATCCGCCCACTCTCGTGAACGGATTTTCTTTTGGTGAGGATGAGTGGGCTCGAACCACCGACCCCTTGCATGTCAAGCAAGTACTCTGACCAACTGAGCTACACCCTCAAGTGCCTATGTATAATATCATAACACACTGCGTTTGTCAAGAAAAATTTTTCCCTTTCAGAGCCTTACTTCAACTTTATCTCTTATATCAATGCTGTCTTCAGTAACGGCACAATCAAGGGCAATTATATTCACACCTGCTTTTGCTGCCCTTCTCAGCGCTTCGGCAAACTTCGGGTCGTGGTCTTCGTTAGGCGTGAAATAAAGCACATCCTTCATCTGTATGACAAAAACAACATATGCCTCATAGCCATCATTCATACATTCAACAAGCTCGTTTAAGTGCTTTGTACCCCTTTCAGTAGGTGCATCGGGAAAGGATACAACTCCCTCATTTTCAAGAGTGACGCCCTTGACTTCTATGAAGGCTTTTTTATTTGCGTATTCACAGTAAAAATCAAATCGTGATTTTTTATAGGTACTCTCCGCTTTCAGCAGAGTTATGTTGCTGAAAAATTCGCTGCTTCTCAGCCACTCTCCCACCACCTTATTAGGCGCCTGAGAATCCATATTTACAAGTTTGTCTCCCTTTTTCACCGTCACAAGGGAATATTTATACTTTCTGTCAGGGTTGTCACTTTCTTCAAGATAAACCTCTGCACCTTCAGTGAGAAGCTCACGGCATCTGCCCGTATTTTTAACATGGCAGGCAATTTCTTCGCCGTCAATATCTACATAAGCAACAAAGCGGTTAGGTCTTGAAATAAAACTCGCCTTTTTAATTTTATTATATTTCATAAGTTTTTTCCTCTTAAAAAGTGAGTCTGCAAAAGCAGACCCACCCTATTGTTTAACTGAAAAATTCCTCTGCAAACCTGACAGTATCCATAGCATCTTTAGCATAATAGTACGCGCCTATCATTTGAGCAAATTCTTTTGTCAGCACTGCCCCGCCCACAACAGTTTTCGTTTCGGGGAGATTTTCATTTATAAGCTTTACAGTTTCAGCCATAGCCTCAGTGGTTGTTGTCATAAGTGCGCTCAGACCTACAAGCTTCACATTTTCAGCCTTTGCTGTTTCAAACACCTTTTCAGGAGCAACATCCTTACCTAAATCTATAACATCATATCCGTAATTTTCAAGAAGAGTCTTTACAATATTTTTGCCGATATCGTGAATGTCTCCCTTAACCGTTGCAAGGATAATCTTTCCCTTGCTCTCATTTTTGCCCTCGGGCAAGGTCTCTTTGACTGCCTCAAATGCCTTTGAAGCCGCCTCTGCACTCATAAGAAGCTGAGGCAGATACATCTTCTTTTCTTCAAAGCGTTTGCCCACTGTGTCAAGAGCAGGCACGATATCTTCATTTATAACACTCAGTGCATCTTTTTGCTGAAGGCTCACCTTTGCGGCAGAGTACGCGTCAGACTTTATGCCTTTGATGATAGCCCTCTGAAGAGTACTCGCACTGTCTTTTTCTTCGACTTTGTTTGTGCTGCTGACAGACACGGTTTCGGTCTTGTTATTTTCGGCAAAAGCTATATAATTCATGCAGCTCTTATCCTGACCTGAGAGGGCAAGATAGGTGTGGTAGCTGCGCATCATAGCCACGCTGTAGGGATTCATAATAGCACAGTCAAGACCCGCACCGAATGCGAGTGCCGTGAAGAGAGCGTTGATATTTTCTCTGTCGGGCAGACCGAAGGAAATATTCGACACGCCGAGACTTGTTTTAAGTCCCAGCCTTTCTTTTATAAGGCGAACGCTTTCTAAGGTGATTTTTCCGCTTTCGTCGTCGGAAGACACCGTCATAGCAAGAGGGTCAACTATGATATCTTTTTTGTCAATGCCGTATTTTTCGCACTCTTTGACTATTTTTTCGGCAATGGCACATCTTCCCTCAGCCGTGTTTGGAATACCCTTTTCGTCTATGGTGAGTGCTATAAGTGTGCCGCCGTACTTTCTCACAAGAGGCAGAATGGCATCCATACTCTCCTGTTTGCCGTTAACGGAATTGATAAGGGGCTTGCCGTTATAAATTCGCATAGCCTTCCGGAGTGAAGACGCCTTAACACTGTCAAGCTGCAAGGGCAAGTCGAGCACACTCTGCAATTCCTTAACGGCAGTAACAAGCATTTTATCCTCATCAATTTCAGGCAGACCCACATTCACATCGAGAATATGCACCCCTTTTTCCTGCTGAGAAACGCCCTCATTTATGATGTAGGCAATATTGTTATCGCGAAGTGCCTGCTTGAATTTTGACTTGCCTGTAGGGTTAATTCTCTCACCTATAAGCACAGGCGCTCTGCCGATTTCTACGGCATGAGTATAAGAGGAAACCATTGTTATATCCTTTTTAACAGGTGCAGTATAAGGCAAATCCTTTGTTTTTTCAACCACTTTTTCAATGTACGCGGGAGTAGTACCGCAACAACCGCCGAGAATACTTACGCCCATCTGAGCCATCTGCAAAGCACACTCCGCAAACTCATCTGCCGTAACATCAAAAACTGTTTTACCGTTTTCCGTTCTCGGCATACCTGCATTGGGCTGTACTATAACAGGCAGAGAAGCGTATTTCATATATTCCTCAGCTACACTCATCATCTGTTTTGGGCCGAGTGAACAGTTCATACCTATAGCGTCAACTCTGAGACTTTCAAGCATTGCTATCATAGCCTTCGGGTCTGCGCCCGTCATAAGCTTTTTATTTTCATCAAAAACGTTGCTGACAAATATAGGCAGATCACAGCTTTCCTTTGCGGCAATAACTGCAGCCTTTGTTTCATAGCAATCGTTCATTGTTTCGATTATAACAAGGTCAGCACCGTGCTTTGCACCTATGCTGATACTCTCTGAGAAAATCTCAACTGCCCTTTCAAAGCTCATATCACCTAAAGGCTCAAGCATTTTGCCTAAAGGACCTATATCAAGGGCGGTGAAGCAGTCAACTCTGCCGCTTTCCTTAATCGCGTCCTTAGCGATTTTAACTGCGGCGGCAATTATCTCTTCAAGGTTGTCAAACTTAAGTGAATTAGCGCCGAAGGTGTTAGTTGAAATAACATTGCTGCCTGCACGAAGATAGTCAAGGTGAATGTTTTTCACCGTTTCGGCGTGGGTTATATTCCACATTTCGGGCTTTTCACCGGGTTTAAGACCTGCCGCCTGCAGAAGAGTACCCATACCGCCGTCAAAATATAATCTTTGTTTTCCGAGTAAATCTCTTATGTTCATATTATCACCCTTTTATTCCGATAAAAGCAGTTACACTTTTGCGGGGAATCATCATCAAAGAATCATTAAGCGTTATGCCAAGCTTTCTCTCGGCATCGAGGAAAGAAAGTATATCCTCCTGATAAGAAAGGCTCACACCACCGTAGCCGGGAGAGAAACGGGGCTTTGACTGTCTCGTGCCAACTGCAACTGAGTTGACCTCATCACACCAGACCTCTATACCCGATGAAGCTATGCAGTCGCAGACCATTCCCTCAACCGCTGAAAGGGCAGAGCTTCTCATTATCAGTCTGTCCACTGCAGCACCTGCCGTAGCGGCAAATATAACTGCACTGCTGCAGCCCGAAAGATTTTTATAAAGGTTTTCATTTTCTATTCTGCAAAAGCCGAAGTCAACTGCACCATTTTCAAGGGTTATGGGCACCTCTCTGTAAACCGCCTTATAGTCCGCCTCTTTTTTAAAAAGCTCAAGACATTCACCGTAAATCTCTTCGATTCCTTCGTTTTTTGCTTCACTTCTGTAACCCATATAACGGCAGGCTTCTCTTTTGTCAGGCTCTATTTCACTGCCTTTTTTGCTTATAAAAACAAGACTGTCACTCATAAGTTTTCCTCTTCACTAAGCACACATGGCGGGATTTTATCCCGCCTATGCCCATTATTTTATTATAGCCGAAACATTATCCTTTATAGCCTTTGCAATATCAGGCTTATTCATAGAGTAAACGTGAACTGCATTTATTCCGTTGGCATAAAGGTCTATTATCTGCTGTGTTGCATAGGCAATGCCTGCCTGCTTCATTTTTTCGGGGTCATCACCGTATTTGTCAACTATTCTGCAGAAGCGCTGTGGCAGTGCCGAGCCTGAAATACGGCATATTCTCTTTATTGATTTCGGATTTGTCACAGGCATAATTCCCGGCACAACCGGTACATTTATACCCGCTTCTCTTATACGGTACATAAAATTGTAAAGTATATCGTTATCGAAAAACATCTGTGTAACAAGAAACTCTGCACCTGCGTCAACCTTTTCCTTAAGATAACGGATATCGTCAAAGGAGGTTTCACTTTCAGGGTGACTTTCGGGATAGCAGGCTGCACCTATGCAGAAGCCGCCGTAGGCTTTGATTTCACGGGTAAGCTCACTTGCATAGTGGTAGTCAAGGTGATCTCTTGTCATACCCTCTGGCATATCACCGCGAAGCGCAAGGATGTTTTCTATACCCTTTGCTCTGAGAGTGTCAAGCTGAGCCTTAATCTCAGCCTTTGTTGAAGACACACAGCTAAGGTGTGCAAGCGCAGGCACACCGCAGTTTTTTTCAAGGTTTTCCGCAATATTGACGGTAAATTCACTCGTACCGCCCCCTGCTCCGTAGGTTACGGACATATATGAGGGTGAGAGCAGAGCAATCTCCTCTGTTGCTGTTTTAACACTGTCAAAGGCATCACTTGTCTTAGGCGGAAACACCTCAAAGGAAAGAGATGGCTTATCTGCAGTTATAATGTCAATTATTTTCATACTTTCCTCCTGTAATAAGTTGGAGTTGTCAGGTCGATATGTTGCCTTACGGCAACTCGATATATTTGTCTGCCACAAATTCGATATGTTCGCTTAAAGCAAACTCGATATATTTTACTCCGTAAAATGCGATATGATATAAATTCCTTCTCGCACCGCAGTGCATATCGCGTGCGCAGCACATATCGAGCCGTAAGGCATATCGAAAATTCCGTCAGGAATTTATATCGCTGTGAGCTTTGCCCGCATCAGTTCTTAAGTGAGTGCATGGGAGCGGGGATTCTGCCACCTCTCATAATAAAGTCAGCGCTTGAAAATTCGTGTACGGGCATAACAGGTGCTGAACCCAAAAGCCCGCCGAATTCAATAATTTCGCCAACCTTCTTACCCATAGCAGGGATAATTCTCACTGCTGTTGTCTTTGTGTTGACAACGCCTATTGCCGCCTCGTCTGCAATAATAGCTGAGAGGGTTTCGGCAGATGTGTCACCGGGTACGGCAATCATATCAAGACCCACTGAGCAAACGCAGGTCATAGCCTCAAGCTTATCGAGAGTGAGAGCATTTTTCAGTGCCGCCTCAATCATACCCTCGTCTTCACTGACGGGAATAAATGCACCTGAGAGACCGCCTACATGGTTACTTGCCATTACACCGCCCTTTTTAACTGCGTCATTGAGCAGTGCAAGTGCGGCAGTTGTGCCGTGGGTACCGCAGACCTCAAGACCCATTTCTTCAAGAATTCTCGCTACGCTATCGCCCTTTTCGGGTGTGGGGGCAAGTGACAGATCAACTATGCCGAAGGGTACGCCGAGCCTTCTTGATGCCTCTGAAGCCACAAGCTGACCCATACGGGTAATCTTGAAGGCAGTCTTTTTAATTGTTTCAGCCACCACGTCAAAGGGCTGTCCCTTGCATTTCTGCAGTGCGTGATAAACAACACCGGGGCCGCTGACACCAACATTTATAACACATTCGGCTTCACCTACACCGTGGAAAGCACCTGCCATAAAGGGGTTATCCTCAACTGCATTTGCAAAGACAACTAATTTGGCACATCCGAAACCGCCCTTATCGGCAGTCATATTGGCTGTTTTTTTAATAATTCTGCCCATAAACGCCACTGCATCCATATTGATGCCTGCCTTGGTGCTTGCAACACTAACACTTGAACAGACCCTTTCGGTACTGGCAAGGGCAGAAGGAATTGAATTTATAAGATTGATGTCACCCTTGGTCATGCCTTTATGTACCAGGGCAGAGAAACCGCCTATGAAGTTTACTCCTACCTTATGAGCTGCCTTGTCAAGGGCAAGAGCAATAGGTGTATAATCCGTCTCTTTGCAGGAAGCGGCAACAATTGAAATGGGAGTGACGGAAATTCTCTTGTTGACAATGGGAATACCGAATTCCTTTTCGATTGCCTCACCTGTTGCAACTAAGTTTTCTGCAAGGCGTGTGATTTTGTCATATATCTTTTTTGCCGTTACCTCAACACTGTCACTGCAGCAGTCAAGCAGCGAAATGCCCATAGTTATTGTTCTGACATCAAGGTGCTGATGGTCTATCATATCGATAGTGGAGAGTATCTCTTTCTGATTATGCATTTTTCTGCCTCCTTACACCTTGTGCATAAGGTCAAAAATATCTTCACGCTGAATTCTTATATTAAGACCCATTTCCTCACCCTTTGCCTTGAGGCTGTCGCTAAGGGTTGAGAAATCAACAGTGCTTTCAGTTAAATCCACAAGCATTGTCATTGTGAAAAAGCCTTCCATAACTGTCTGGCTGATATCAAGGATATTAATCTTGCAAGATGCAAGAAGTGTGCATACCTCTGCGATAATACCCGGTTTATCCTTTCCTATTACGGTGATGATAGCTCTCATAGCTTTTTGCTCCTTTATTACATTAAAACATTATAGTTATATTTTATGCAATACTGAAAAAATGTCAATATATAAACAATATAAAAAGCACCTCAAAGGCGACACTTCATAAGGAAGTTATGCCTTAAAATCAGCAATTTTTGTGCATAACTGCGTTAAAAATTCTCGAAATCCGCAAGGATTTCTGCGCTTTTGGTCTTGTTCTGCATCAAAACTATCATTATTTTAAGGTGCTAAGCAGTTTTTACAGAGATATTTTTCGGTTAAAGGAAATGATAAACTCTCCGTCATACTCGCGTATTACGGAGAGTTTTCGTAATGTTTAAGCGGAAAAGAGCCTGTAAAAACCTTAACTTCCTTACGAAGTGCCGCCCAAAGGGTGCCTTTTAAATATCTGACTCTTAATAGTGTGCTTCTCCACAAGCACAGACAGAGTTGGTTTTAAACAGCTTTTGGAAGAAATTGAGAATTTTCCAGATAAAGCTCATAAAACCGGTCTTATGGCAGTTGCAGGAACACTCCTTTGACTTATCGTGACCGCAGTTCTTACAGCGTGAGCCGTCATAATCATGTCCCGTTGCCGGTATTAATTCTCTGTAAGTATCACCGCAGGCACATAAATAAACCGTGTAGCCCGCTGTAGTACAATCAGAAGGAACCTCCATTGTCACTTCATGAGAATGAGTGGTAATTATCGGTATTCTTGTTGTATAATGATTGCCGCATTTGGTGCAGGTATAGGTTTTGATTCCGTCGGATGTATGCGTTGCCGGAGTCGTAATTTCCCAGGTATATTCATGAAAACCGGGCGTATAATTGCCTTTATAGCTTTCGCCGCAGCTGCAGGTGTAGGTTGTATATCCGTTTTGAGTGCATGTGGGCGGAGTTACAACAGTTGTATATTGATGGGCAAGCTTTTCGGTATAATTTTCCTCATAGCTGTAGCCACAGGCACAACTGTGCTGTGTATATCCCTGATCGGTACAGGTAGAAGCAACAACTTTTACAGTATAATGATTTTTTCCGTCGGTTGAGAAGTGCAATCTGACCCCGTTATTCGGTAATGCAGACATATTTCCCGGAACTTCTATTTCATTCCACTGAGCTTCTGTACCCAAGTAATATACATCCTTAAGATTCTCACATACATCGAAAGGTGAACTTTCCATGGCTTTGACACCGGCGGGAATTATCACGCTTTCAAGAGCTTCGCCGAAGCTGAAAGCACTACTGCCAATAAATTCAATACTGTTGGGTAAATTCAATTCCTTAAGAGCACTGCAATATACAAAGGCAGAGTGTTCAATAGTGGTAACGCCCTCTTCCAATGTCAGAGTTTTCATATTGTAGCACTTGTCAAAAGCACTATAACGGATAATCTCAACATTTCCGGGAATCACAATATTCTCAACGTACTGACAGTTAGAAAACGCCCACTCTTCAATTTCCTTTACTCCGCTTCCTATTACCAAGCTTTTGATGAAGTAGCAATCGCTGAACGCTCTCTGAGGTATTACTTCAATTCCGTCACCGATTACAAGCTCCTTAAGCCCTGTACAATACATGAAAGACTTGAAGGAAATCTCCTTTACGCTGTCGGGTATAATAAGGCTTTCCAATCCCCTGCAAATGTAAAAAGAATATCTTCCTATAGTTTTTAAACTGTTGCCGAACTGAATATCTTTAAGAGCCGTGCAGGCATAAAATGCTCCTTCGTCTATCTCCTCAACGCCGTCTCCGATTTTTACACTTTTGAGAGACTCACACTCCGAAAACATATACTCAGGCACAATTTTAACTCTATCAGGAATTACTACACTTTCAAGGCTTGTGCAGCCGCTGAATACCAGAGTTTCAAATTCAGTAACAGTATCGGGAATCGTTACAGACTTAAGACTTGTGCAGTTCGAAAAGGCTGCATTATATATTTTTTTTACACCCTCCGGAATAACTATGCTTTCAAGGCTTATACAATCCTTAAAAGTAATACCTCTTACTTCGGGAATACCCTTCGGAATAACAATATTTTTGAGGCTTGTGCACCCTTCAAAACTACCTCCACCCAAATAGGTAAGACCCTTGGAAAGAGTTACATTCTTAAGACTCTCACATTTGGAAAAAACGCCGCTTCCTATAAATTCAACATCGTCGGACATAACAACAGTTTCAAGCTCAGCGCAGCCGTTAAATATATCATGTCCCAAGTATGTAATACCCTCTTTTACTACCACACTTTTTATGTCAGAAGCATAAAAAGGTGATTCTCCCTCCTGATAAGAATCTGTTTTTCCCTCACCGCTTAAAACAAGTTCTCCCGTTTCGCTGTTATAAGTGTAAACCACTTTTTCGCCACAGCTTCCGGTTGCATCCAAGGCGCTCACCGTCACGGCAGCGGCAAAGCACATCATCAATGCCACCGTCAGGAAAAATAAGTTCTTGCATATTTTCTTCATTTATATCTCCTCCTTGGTAATTATTTCGCACTTTTATTTTACTACTTTCAAGCGAAAAAGTCAACAAATTGAAAAGTGCCGTCATATTTTTTATAATTCTTAATAATAGATAAACAGTTTGTAGCTTTACACCCGTTAAATAATTTAAACATCACTTTACTTTTTCCTCTCGTTTGTTGTATAATAACTCCACCAAATCAAAGGAGAAAATTTATGCTTAAAAAAGATACATTTGCCCTTCGCCCCCCTATGGGCTGGAACAGCTGGGACTGCTACGGTGCCGCAGTAAACGAAGAACAGCTTTTAGGCAACGCTGAATATGTGAGAGATAACCTGAAAGATTACGGCTGGGAATATATCGTCTGCGACATTCAGTGGTATGAGCCTAAGGCCACATCAAATTTCTATAACAATTTCACCGAGCTTTGTATGGACGAATACTCCCGTCTTATTCCTGCCGTGAACCGTTTTCCCTCTTCGGCAGGCGGAGTTGGTTTCAAAGCTATTGCCGATAAAATTCACGCTATGGGACTTAAGTTCGGCATACATATTATGAGGGGCATACCCCGTCAGGCGGTGCATCAGAACACCCCTATAAAAGGTACAACAAAAACTGCAAGAGATATTGCCTCAGGCTTTTCTGTATGCGCCTGGAACACGGATATGTACGGAGTGAACGCCCGCAGTGAGGGTGCGGCAGAGTACTATAACAGCCTTTTTGAGCTTTATGCTTCATGGGGAGTTGACTTCGTTAAGGTTGATGACATTGCCAACACAGAATATAAGCCTCACGACCCCTACAGTGCGAGGGAAGAAATCGAGCTTATCCGTAAGGCAATTGACAACTGTGGCAGAGCTATGGTGCTGTCACTCTCTCCCGGACCTGCAGTTATAAACGAGGCTTTCCACCTTTCACAGAACGCAAACATGTGGCGCATGACAGGCGACTTCTGGGATCATTGGGACAAGCTTTATAATATGTTTGAGCGTTGCGAAAAGTGGGTTCCTCATGTAAAGACCGGCTGCTGGCCTGACTGCGATATGCTCCCCCTTGGCAAGATAAGCAAAAATTGCTCCTGCCTCGGCGACAGAGACAGATATACAAGCTTCACATATGACGAGCAGAAAACCATGCTGACCCTTTGGGCGATTTTCCGTTCACCTCTGATTTTAGGCGGTGAGCTTCGTGAAAACAGACCCGAAGACCTTGAGGTCATCACCAACAGAGATATCATCGAAATCAATCAGTATTCTACAGGCAATACACAACTCAGACGAAACAGAAACGAAGCTGTCTGGACTTGCCTTGACAAAAACGGCAACAGAGTTATTGCCATGTTTAATCTTTCTGACGAGGAGAGAGAAATCAGCCTTAATCTTAAGGAATACGGCTTTGGGCTTGACGGCACTGTTACAGAGCTGTGGAGTAAAGACAGCTACAGTGTTGTAGGCGACGAGCTTAAGCTGACGGTCAGAAAGCATGGGGTTAAGATAGTGAAATAACATCAGCGTGTTTTAGTTACTTTTCCACGCAAGGAAAAGCAACGCCACGCGGCGAGCGTATAAAAAAGCACATCCACCTGAAATAAAACAGGTGGATGTTTTTGTTGTTCTCATCGTTGCCGGGCTTTGCCCCGCACCCCACAAACTTTTGAAAAAGTTTGACAAAACTTCAGTGCTTGTCCTACTCTGAGCTGTTAATGATATTCCGGCAGCCAATCCTTATGTGCCTCAAGAAGCTCGTCAACCATAGCATATATATCCTTGATATTAAGCTCTGTGCCGGTGAGAGGATCCAGCATAGCCGCATTGTAGATATACTGCTTCTCGAGTGTAGCAGCTGCTTTAATAGTGAGAAGCTGAGGATAAATATTGCTCGCATTCATAGCAGCAAGCTGTAAGGGAAGAGGACCCATATGACAAGGTGTGATACCGCTGCCGTCAACAAGGCAAGGCACCTCAACACAAGCCTCGGGAGGAAGATTGTCAATAAGTCCGTTATTCAGCACATTGCCGCCGATTTTGTATGGCTTATTTGTCACGATAGCTTCCATTATGTATGAAGCGTATTCCTCTGAACGCTCGTGAGTTATCTTTCCGTCAGCAAGGATGCTGTCTCTTTCCTTTTCCCAGCCTTCAATCTGATTAACACAGCGTCTGGGGTATTCGTCAAGGGGAATATTGAATTCCTCTATCATTTCCGGGTATCTTGACTTGATATAGAAACCGTTGTACTCTGCATTATGCTCTGAGCTTTCGGTGCAGTAGTAACCAAGCTTATCGATATAGTCAAAGCGTACCATATCATCGTGCTTTTCATTTGCGTTCTTTTCTTTAGCTCTCTTTTTAATTTCAGGATAGAGGTCATTACCGTCCTTATCTCTCACATCGAGAAGCCATGCCATATGGTTGATGCCTGCAATACGGTCCGTTCTGCCCTCAACCTTATCTTCCATACCGAGCTTTTCAAGAAGACCCTTTGAACAGCCCTGAACACTGTGGCAAAGACCTACAGTTTTGATTTTGGTATATCTGAGCATATAGCCTGTGAGCATAGCCATAGGATTAGTGTAGTTGAGAAGCCATGCATCGGGGCAGACCTCTTCCATATCATCTGCAAATGCCTTCATTACGGGGATAGTACGAAGGGCGCGCATAATACCGCCTATACCCATTGTGTCTGCAATAGTCTGACGAAGCCCGTACTTCTTGGGAATCTCAAAGTCAATAACGGTGCAGGGTTCATAGCCGCCTACCTGAATGGCATTTATAACAAAGGATGCACCTCTGAGAGCATCTTTCCTTTCTTTTTCTCCGAGATATGTAGTTATCCTCGCTCTGCCCTCATTTACGTTTTTATTGATAGCTGAGAGAATAATTC
This sequence comes from Acutalibacteraceae bacterium, assembly GCA_045534675.1. Lineage (GTDB taxonomy): Bacteria > Bacillota > Clostridia > Oscillospirales > Acutalibacteraceae > UBA6857. The sequence goes on along the minus strand of JAZSKE010000034.1, from coordinate 52,932 downwards.
TGGAATCCTCGAGTCTTTGTGCATCGATGTCATAAAGAGCAAATTCACTGTCACGAAGGCAAGGAGTACACATACAGTCGCCTATAACATTTCTTGCAAAAACAGTGCTGCCCGCACCCATAAATGTAATCTTCATAAATATATCCTTTCTGTAAACAACCTCTCTGATGACTTGCTTTAAAGAGGTAAATTTGATAATATAAACATAGCACAGTTTCCCCAAAAATACAATATAAAGAGGAAAAATTATGAAGGAACTTAAATTTTATCTCATTACGGACCCCCATTATTTTGCAAGTGAGCTTGGCTGCAGCGGCAAAGAGTATGAAAACTTTATGCATTACGAGCAGAAGTGCTTTGCCGAAACACAGTCTATCTGCGAAAGCGTTTTCGATTATCTCAAAAGCGCAAATGAGGCTGACATTGTGCTTATTGCAGGCGACCTTATTTTCAACGGCGAAAAGAAGAGCTACGAAGGCTTTTCAAAGCTTTTGTACGCGCTTAAAGATAGCGGAAAGAAAGTTTATGTTGTTACCGCCGACCACGATTTCAAGTGGACCGACGGTGATACCTTTGCCTTCGGTGAAAACGGCAGATATTCACCTGAAAGAACGCTTCGTGAGGATATCCCCGAAATGTACCGCGACTTCGGCTTCGGCGATGCAATAGCCACAGACGAGGAGCATCTTTCTTATGTTGCACAGCTCAGTGATGACGTGAGACTTCTTGCAATCAACTGTGATTTTAAGGAAAAGGGCAAATATTATTTCAAAGATGAGCAGTGGCAGTGGATAAAAAAACAGGCTGAGAAAGCAAGACAGGACAATCAGAAAATGATTGCTATGTGCCACTACCCCATTCTCCCCGGTCAGCCCTTATTCTCACTTATTTCACCTATGATGATAAAGGATGCCTATGACTTTGCCACCATGCTTGCGGATGAAGGTGTCGAGCTTCTCTTCACGGGACATATGCACAATCAGAGCATAAACTATATTGACACCGAAAAGGGCAACAGAATTTATGATATCACTACAGGTTCAATTATAGCTGACCCCGCTTACATAAGACTTGTCGCCTTAAAAGACGATGAAGCAGACATCAGAAGCATTCCCACACCTGATTTTCAGTGGGATACCAAGGGTAAAACCTGCAAAGAATATCTCAGAGATTTGTTTGACCGTATGATAGTGAACATCATCACCGATATGCGTGATGACACGGAGCGTGCCATGGGCAAGCTCCATATTGAAGATAAAGGCATAATCAAAAAGGTTCTGCAGCTTGCAGGCAGATTTATCTGCAGTGTCAAGGTAGGTACATTGGCAAAGGTACTATTTATAAAATGTCCGAAGAGCATAAGAAAAATGCGCGCTCTCGACTATGCAACAGAGCTTGTAAGAGGCGTTTTCAGAGGCAATCAGACCTTCATCGAAGGCACTGACAAGGGCGATGTGTGGCTTGCACTGCTCAGACGCATAAGACCCATTCTCAGAAAAATCGACATCAAGGGCTGGGACGGTAAAAAGGCTGACCTTTATGAGCTTCTCAAGCACTCGGCAGGCAACTACGGCATTGACGACTATGATGCAGTGCTGAAGCTGAAATAATACAACAAAATAACTAACAAAAAAGCAACCGCACAAAACGGTTGCTTTATCTTTTTATCTCGCTCGCCGCGGGGCGTTACTTTTCCTCGCGTGGAAAAGTAACCAAAACACGCTGATGATTTTTTATCTTCTGAAGGCTCTGAAAAGAGGCAGGCATGCCGAGAAAAAGGTCTTGTAGCTTTCACAGTAGTCGGCACTTTCTCTGTTTCTCTTGCAGCCGCCTGCACGGCACATAGGATAGAATCTGCAATTCTTACACTTATCAGGCACAGAAATACTCTCTTTGATAAACTCGAAAGCAATCTTGCCCTTTGCCATCTCTTCCAATGTCATATCATTGATGTTTCCGAGGCACCACTCATCGGTACAATAGAAGTCACAAGGGTAAATATTGCCATTGCCCTCTGCCACAAACTGATGGGTGCAATGACCCATAAGACCGCACTGTTCAGCCTTTTCGCCTAAGTACATTCTCACCCAGTTGTCAAACTGTCTGACACTCACATAATTGCCCCTGACAAAGTCTTTGACATAGAGGTTGAAGATTTTTATAAGAAAGTCGCTATACTGTTTGGGAGTCATATACAGCTCACTTTCGGTCTTATCCCCCATTGGCCTGAGGCATGGAATAAACTGCACATAGCCAAAGCCCTGAGCGCGGAAATATTTATAAATTCTCTCTGCATTGTCGGCACAATAGCCCGTGAGTACGGTGAGAATATTAAACTCTGTTTTGTGCTTTTTCAGCTTGTTTGCCGCAGTGATAATCTTATAATAGGCATTCTGTCCATTAGCGTCCACACGGAATTTGTTACCCTCATAGTCACCGTCAAGGCTCAGACCCACAAGAAATTTATTCTCGGTGAAAAATCTTGCCCATTCATCCGACACAAGGGTACCGTTAGTCTGAACGGAATAGAAAATCTCACTATTCTTTTTATTGTACGCGTTTACGGTTTCGGTAAAGAACTTAAAGTAATCAATACCCGCCATTAAAGGCTCGCCGCCCTGAAAAGCGAAAGCCACACTTGAGCCGTCAGCAAAATTCAGGGCGTCTTTTATAAGTTTTTCAGCCGTAGCTTCGTTCATTTTGCCGAGGGAGAACACCTCTCGGTTAGCTGCAACATCACAGTAAAAGCAATATTTGCAGCGAAGATTGCAAAGACTTGAAGCCGGCTTTATCATTATAGAAAGCGGCGGCATTATTCGATAATACCTCTTCTGTTTTCTCCGAAGGACTTCTGGATACCCTTGAGTTCTTCGTTCATCTTAGCTGAAATCTCGGGGTACACAACAGTACGGTTGTAGTTTTCCTGATAGTCATCGGTGAGGATGTGGAGCCAGTTTTTACGGCTCTTATCGAAGAAGGCTGAGTTATCGTTAGGCGCCTTATCGAAATATTTAAGAGTGAGATAATCACTGCTCAGCACCTCATAATCGTAGTCGGGATACATATCCTTGACCTTCTGTGAGGGTACAGTATATTGAATAGCCTTGATATCCTCACGCTTCATATGAAGAATGGGATGCTCCTCGGTATGAACGGGAATATCTTCCTTAATCACAGGCACAAATGAAACACCGTCAATAATTCTGTCAGCGGGCATAACATTGTTTTCACCACCTGAAGTGATACCGCAAAGGTCAATAAGTGTGGGGAAGAAGTCAACGAAGGTTGCGCTGTTGCTTCTTGTGCCGCCCTTTTCAAAGAGACCGCCGTTATTATCCCATCTTATCATAAAGGGTACCTTCTGACCGCCTTCATAGGGAAGATATTTTGCACCGCGAAGGTCGGCGGTACTGCCCTCGAGAGCGGGACCGTTGTCACTTGTGAAGATAATGATTGTGTCTTCCAGTACGCCTAATTCCTCAAGAGTGCCGAAGAGCTGACCGAGGTAGGTGTCAAACTCTGTGATACAGTCAACATATGTACCCATACCGCTTACACCGTCAAAGTCGTCACCTGCGAATACAGGGCCGTGGGGCCAGGGTGAAGCATAATAAGCAAAGAAGGGCTCGTCTGAATTTGTAACAGTTTCTGTAATCCACTGAGTGATTTCACCGTGAATCCATTCTGTGAGCTTGCTCTGGTCTTTCTTGCCGTTTTCGTCCTTAAGCTCTTCCACACCGTGAACTATTGTATATTCGCCCTCTTCCTCTGTTACGTGATAGAAGGGGGTCATATCGTTAACGTGATGTGAGCCGTAGAAGTAATCGAAGCCCTGATTTGTGGGCAGATATTCGCCGTAGTCACCTAAGTGCCACTTACCAAAAGCACCTGTTGCATAGCCTGCCTGCCGGAAGACCTCAGCAATTGTGATTTCGTCACCGAGCATACCGTCAACGTTGTTGCCCATTTCAAAGGAGTTATAAACTCTCGTCATTGCAAAGGGGCTGAAGGTTGAAATTGTGGGATAGATAACATTATCTGCATAGCCTCTGTAGGGATAACGGCCTGTGAGAGCTGCAAAACGTGCAGGTGAGCAAACTGAATAGCTTGAATAGAAATTCTCGAAGTTAAGACCGTTTTCACCGATTGAGTCCATATTGGGTGTATCATAAATTGCACCGTTAAGTGATGTGTCACCGTAGCCCATATCATCCATAAGGATAACAAGCACATTGGGTTTGCCTTCTGTGTTTTTGTCAACCCCGTCAAGATAGTCGTCGTGTCCGTCCCAAAGTCTTTCTGTAACGGGCTTTGTTCTCAGGTTGCCTGCAAGCACGCTGAGTACTGATGAAGCCATAAGAAGTACGCTCAGAGCGGCTGATAAGCCAGCCTTGAGTGAGCCTTTATTAAAGCTTTTTTTCGCCACAAAGAAAAGACCGAGAAGTGAAGCAATAGCAGGAAGTGAGAGAAGCAGATTGCCTAAAATTCTTGTGAAAATGCTGCCTTCACCTGCAAAGAGACTGTTTTCAACGCTTGACCAACCGGTGAGACCTGTTGAGAATGCACCGAAGCCTGCGTCTGCGCCCCAGATGATATGGAACAGCAGAAGACCCAAGCCTGCAAAAGCATAGCCGTAAATCATAGGTGCATAAACCTTTTTCTTAATGATGAGTGAAAGAAAAATCACAGCAGACATAACACAGCAATAAATAAGGCTTACAAGAGCAACAAGGTTAAGTCTTGTAATAAGCTGCACCGCCATAACTATGATGCCTATAACCATAAGGATTATAGGAAAGACTTTTTTTGATTTGTCCAGCGAAAATTTGTTTTCCATAATTTTCAAATCCTTTCTCCGTAATAGATTTATTATATAATATTTGCTTGGCTTAGTCAACTGATTTTTAGCTTTCAACAAACAAATCGGCAATGTCTTTAATACCGTATCTCTCTATTAAATCCTCCACTCCCTCTTTGACTTCTTCCTGAGTGTAACTGTGAGCATGAAGGAAGGCTTCATCTTTTTCTGCAAGGTGATAATAAAAAATCAACGCCGTTTTAAGGTGTATTCTGTCGCCGTCGAGAGTTATTTCATAAAGCTCATTTTCGGCTTCGTTTACAAATCCCTCATCTATCATTTTTATAAGTCTGTCAAGAGTCTGTTGTTCTTCGGCTTCTTTTATTACATCTTCCATAGACCTTGTTGTGTCAATATCAAAAAGCAGTTTTAAAAGCATACGTACCATTTCTTTGACTATGCGCATGATATAGTCTTTTTCAAAACTTGCGAACATAATATTCCTCCGTAAAAGTCATCTGCTAACATTATAGTATCCCCTTTTTCCTTTGTCAATAAAATTCGCCTCTGTACATTTGCCGCATTTTGTGATATTATATCCTAAGCAACACAAACGAGGTGCGAAATGTTTATTATAAATGAAGATATACTTGCTCTTTCGGGCAAAATAAAAAAGTTGGCTTTCAGTGACCGTAAGGATAAGACTTCCGAGTACACAAAAATAACTGCCCGACCCTTCCAGACTAAAAAGGGCATTCTGTGGCAGCTTGAAAAGCATAAAAACAATCAAGTCTTTCACGAAAACTTAAGTGAAGAAGACTTCCTTTCATGGTGCGAGGGTGCAGGTCATTCCTCCTTCAAGCAGGCTTGCCTCACCGCCGAGGGTACCACAGTGCAGTATACAATATTTCCCGATAAAACTAAGCGTAAGGTGACGGGAAATGACATAAAAAAGGTGGAAACGGCACAGCACAACAAGGAGAAAAACTATATCCTGCCTCAGGGTGCTAACATCCCTGCTCTCGTGGATTTAGGCGTTTTTTCAAAGGATTTCAATGTTGTAAAGAGCAAATATGACAAATATAAGCAGATTAACCGTTTCATTGAGATAATTGACGACAGCTTCTCAAAGATGAATAAGGATGAAGTCACAATTCTTGATTTCGGCTGCGGCAAGTCATATCTGACCTTTATAGTTTACTACTATTTCACCGAAATCAAGAAAGTGAAAGCCAAGGTTTTAGGCTTCGACCTTAAAGAGGATGTGGTTAAACACTGCAATGAAACTGCAGAAAAATACGGCTATGACAACCTTAAATTCTATGTCAACGATGTGACAAAGGGTGAAGTTTATAAAGATAATGTTGATATGGTTATCACTCTTCACGCCTGCGATATTGCTACGGACTTCGCTCTTTATCACGCCATAAGTCACGGTGTAAAGCACATTTTTTCCGTACCCTGCTGTCAACACGAAGTCTGTTCTTCAATTAAAAGGGGCGGCGACTTTGATTTGCTCCTCACTCACGGACTTATCAAAGAGCGTTTCTCTGCACTGCTGACAGACAGCATAAGAGCCGAAATTCTCAAGCAATGCGGCTATGAAGTTGATATAATAGAGTTTGTGGACTTCGCCCACTCGCCTAAAAATCTTATGCTTCGCTGTAAAATGAAAAAGTCTCTCACTCCCGATTTATCCCGGGTTGAAAAACTTATGGAAAGCTACGGCTTTGAGCAGAAGCTTTATGAGCTTGTTAATATAAATGCAAAATGCTAAATGAAAAATGCAAAATTATGGTCGCGGGTTTACCGTTCACTAACCTTTAAATCTCTACCCGCAAAACAAAAGCTCAGAAACTTAAAGTTTCATCAATCTTAATAAACGGCAGGTCGCTTCCAAATCAGAAGTGACCTGCCAAACTTTTATAATCTACAGAGTCGGAATTTATCTCACACTATATTTGCGGGAAAATATTATTAAACGGTGAGAAATTAATCCGCGACCACAATTTTGCATTTTGCCCTTGCATTTTACATTTATAAAGATTTATCTTTATTATACGCTGCCTCAACTGCACTGCCTACAAGTGCCTCAAAGCTGCCGTTTTGCAGAGCTGACACACCTTCAATTGTGGTGCCACCCGGTGAACAGACCTGATCTACCAATTCCCAAGGATGCTCGTCACTTTCAAGAATCATCTTTGCACTGCCGAGAACTGCCCCTGCAGCCACCTCAAGAGCCTCTTTTTTAGGCATACCGTTTTTAACAGCGGCCCTTGCAAGTGAATCGATAAACATATAGGAGAAAGCCGGACTGCAACCGCCTATGGCGCTGTAAATTGAGAAGAGCTTTTCTTCAATATTTACTGCAATGCCGAAGCTTTCACAGAGATCTCTCACAAAGTCAAGGTCATCGTCACTTGCCTTTTCGTTTCCGCAATAGGCTGAAACTGCCGCGCCTACCTTGGCGTTGATGTTGGGCATAACTCTCACAATTCTGCCCTCATAAGGAAGGCAACCGCCTATAAAGTCAAGGGTTTTGCCTGCTGCAATTGAAATTATAAGAGGGTTGCTGTTTTTCAGTTCATCCCCTATTTCACCAAGAAGTGGCGGGAAAACATTGGGTTTTACACTTAAAACAACCTTGTCACATTGGCGGGCGATTTCCTTGGCGTGTGCAAGAACCTTAACGCCGTACTCTCGGGCAAGAACCTGAGCCTTTTGCTCACTTATATCAAAAACGGCAATTTCTTCATTTATTCTGCCTGAGCGTCTCACGCCCTTTATTATGGCAGAAGCCATATTGCCCGCACCGATAAAACCAAGCATGGATTATTCCTCCTCGGCTTCAGGAATGTCCGATGTGCAGTGGGGACACTTTGTAGCTTCGATGCTGATTTCACTCTTGCAATAAGGGCAAGTCTTTGTTGTAGGTGCTGCGGGAGCTTCTTCTTCCTTTTTCTTGCCGAGATCGGCAACCTTGTTGATGGTCTTCACAAGCAGGAAAATAACAAACGCCATAATAAGGAAGTTTATTATTGCTGTAACAAATGAGCCGTAATTGAGAGTTGCATAGCCTGCTTCCTTGGCAGCCTCAACTGTTGCGAAGCTCACCTCATCGACAGTGAGCACAAGAAACTTGTCTGCAAAGTTTGCACCCTTTGTTATGAGTGAAAGCACAGGTGACACGATGTCATTTACAAGTGAGTTAACAATTGCCTGAAAAGCACCGCCTATGATAACACCGACTGCAAGATCGATTACGTTGCCTCTCATAATAAATTTCTTAAATTCGCCAAAAAATCCTTTCATTTTAAATTCCTCCTGAATTTATTTTCATTTTATTCTATCACAAGTGTCTATAAAAAGTAAAGTCTTTTATACTCCCGTAAGATCAAAATCAGGGATAAAATCTTCAGTTGCAGCGGTGTTTTCCTGAGTGAAGATGTTTTCGAAGCCAAGCTCTATGGCAAAGGAAAGCACTTTTTCATATTCGCGTTTTGTGATTTTCCTGTGCAGCTCACTGATATTTTCTATTTTTCCGCAGGGCGTATACTGTGCCATAAGGCTTATTGCAGTATCCTTACCGAGATTATAGTAAATCCACTTCAGCACTTCAAGACTGCCGTTGGTGTTTTTGGGCAATATGAGATGCCTTACTATCATACCCTTCTGCATTATGCCCTTTTCATCGAACACATTTTCACCGCACTGCCTTTTCATTTCAAGGAGTGCTTTTGAAGCATAGGCGAAATAGTCCTCGGCATCACTGTAACGCTTCGCCTTATCACTTCTGACATATTTAAGGTCAGGCAGATAAATATCAATTAGTCCTTCAAGGCTTTTAAGGCTTTCCTCCCTTTCATAGCCTGAGGAGTTATAGATAACAGGCACTGTACTTTTATAAACTGTGAGTACCTTTTTCAGCTGAGGCAGATAGTGTGTCGGACTGACGAGGTTTATGTTATGTACCCCCGAAGAAATCAGCTCGTCGAAAATTTCCGTCATTCTTTCCTCGCTTATAATTTTGCCTTCACCGCCATGGCTTATAGCGTAATTCTGACAGTAGACACAGCCTAAGCTACAGCCTGAAAAGAAAACAGTACCGCTGCCATTTGTGCCGCTTATGGGAGGCTCCTCCCAGAAATGCTTAGCTGCTCTTGCTATCTTAAAATCCCACGGCATGCCGCAGTAGCCCATTTCTATTTCTCTGTCTGCTCCGCAATTTCTCGGACAGATATTACATTTCATATTATCACCGTTTTAAACTGAGGCACCTCTTTTGAAGGTGCCTCGTGTTTTTTAATTTACAACTATAAGACAGGAATAACTGTAACCGCCGTCATCGGTTATAACGGTAATCTGACAAGTACCCTTACTCTTAGCAGTTACCTTACCGCTTGAAGATACGGAGGCTACGGCAGGATTGCTTGAGAGCCATGTCACCTTCTTGTTTGTTGCGGTTGAGGGATAAACTACAGGTGTGAGGGCATAAGTGAAGCCTACATTCATAATAAGACCGCCGGATTCCTTTACGGAAACGCCCGTAACAGCTATCTTTTTGACCGTTATGGTACAAGTAGCAGTTTCACCGTTTTTGGTTTTGCAGGTGATAACTGCAGTGCCGTTTGCAACTGCCTTTACAACACCGCTTGAGCTTACTGTAGCCACGCTCTTGTTGCTTGAAGACCATGTAACGGTTTTAACTGAAGTGTTTGAAGGTGTGAATGAAGGCGTTAGTGTTGCTGTGCTTCCCTTGCTGAGGGTAAGTGAGGACTTATTGAGCTTTACGCTTTCGGGATTGACATGAGTGACCTTTACGGTTATCTCTGCAGTTTTCTTGCCTGAAACTGTTGTTACAGTTATAACAGCACTCTTGCCTGCTTTGAGACCCTTGATATTACCCGCTGCTGAAACCTTGACGATTGACGGGTCACTTGAAGTCCACTTAAGTGATTTATCCGTTGCGTTTGAGGGTGAAACGGTAACAAGATTTTTAATCTTATAAATCTCACCGTAAGGCACTGAAAGTGTAGTCTTTGAAAATTTCACCGAGGTAGGAACTACTGCCTTAACAGTAACCTTACACTTGGCGGTTTTACCTGTGTCGAGAGTTTTGCAATAGATATAGGTAGTGCCGGGCTTCACTGCAGTGAGCTTACCCTCTGCTGAAACCTTGACTATTTTTGTGTTATCGGAAGTCCAGATAAGAGTTTTATTGGTTGCATTTGAAGGTGAAACAGTAGCCTTGAGCTGATAGGTGCTGCCGTGCTTGATTGAAAGGCTTGTCTTATTGAGGGTAACCTTCTTGGTGTCGATAACCTCAAGCACAATAACCTTGCATCTTGCTGTGTATTTGCCGTTGGCTGTGGTACCTGTAATGTATGTAGTACCGGGCTTGAGGGCGGTAATCTTGCCCTTGGAGTCGATCTTTGCTATTTTGCTGTTTTCAGACTTCCATGTAACCTTTAAATTTGTGGCATCGGCAGGTGAGATCACCGCACTCATGGTCTTGGTTTTGCCCTCATAAAGCTTGAGAGAGGTGTTGCTGAGCTTTATGCCCGTTGCCTTGACCTTGACAGTAACGGTGCAGGTTGCGCCAACCATAGGATTATCTGTAGAAACGCATTTTATTACTGCTTTACCGCCGCCCACGGCAACCACTCTGCCCTCAGCATCAACTGTGGCAACCTTTTCATCTGAGCTTGACCATGTAACATTCTTGAAGGTTGCATCGGCAGGTGAAACCACATAAGAAAGCTCAAATGCCTGGTTTTTATACATTGTGTGGCTTCTGTAATTTTCCTCGCCGTCACACTGAAGCTCTATATTCTGAACATGAACCTTTTTCTTGACAGTTACGGTGCAAATAGCTTTTATTCTTCCGTCAGCGCTTGTGCAGGTGATTACGGCAGTACCCGTACCTACACCTGTAACCTTGCCCTGTGAATTGACAGAAGCAACAGCCTTATTGCTTGTTGAAAAAGTTACACTCTTATCGGTGGCATTTTCAGGGAAAACAGTAGCCTTGAGAGTGAAAGTTTCTGTTGCGAAAATTGTATTTGTACCGTAGTTAAGTATGATCGTTTCGGCCTTGGTGCTTACCGTCACCTTGCAGCTTGCCTTGAAGCCGCCGATTACGGTACGGCAGGAAATTACGGCAGTACCGTTTGAAATGCCCGTAACAACACCGTTTTCGTCTACTGTGGCTATCTCAGGGTTTTCGCTCACCCATTCGAGAGATTTTTCCTCAGCGGTTTCGGGATAAACCGTAGCTGTCAGCTGTGTCTGTTCACCCACATAAACAGAATTTTCCTGCTTATCCATAACAACACCGCCGGGCATTGAGCCTACGCCAAGGAGTGAAAGGGGGAAGTAGTTTGCCCACACCTTCTGCAGAGCAGCGGAAGGATGTATGCAGTCGTCACTGTATTCGGGAAGAAGAGCGTCGGGGTCAAGAGGATTAGCTGAAATATTGCAGAAATCAACATAGCCGTCATGCTCGTTTGTTGTTGCAAGCCAGTTGTTGACATCCTTTGCAAGCTGCCAGTCCACCTCAAATTCAGCGGGGGTTCTCACATAGGTTCCGCCGTCACCGAAGTAGTCTCTTGTTGTACCCTTCCACTGAGTTATGCCTACAGCGATAACCTTTACACCTGCATCGTGGCAAGCCTTGAAAATTTCGCGGTAGCCTCTGATAAGAGTATCAAGTGAAGGCTGTGCTACACCCGGATAATGAACTATGCTGTCTGTGCAGACGGGGTGAATAATATCATTTACACCTATTTTTAAAATAACATATTTTACGCCTGACTGATTGAGGACATCCCTTGTAAATCTCTGCAGCAGTGATTCAGCATAAATATATGACCCAAGTCCCAGACCCGGATAAAGCATACAGTTGCCTAAAACGCCCTTGCCTACAACACCTACGCTTGTTACATCTTCATCCTCAAAAAGAGCCTGACCGAGATAAAGCGGAAAGTCGTTTGCAACAGTTGAATCGCCCACAACCACAACACTGTAGCCAAGGTCATGAGTGAGTACATCAAGACTTGTGATGCAAGGCACAAATTTCATAAAGCTGTATGTGAGCTTGAGATTGATGCTGCTGCCCAGTCCTAAGCCTTCAAGAAGACCTGCCAACAAATCCAGCACTTCCTGGTCATCAAGAACATCCTTGAGCATATCAAAGTCATCTGACTTGAGAGCATCACCTGTTGCAATATATGTATCGGCACCTGAAAGCCCCATGGTATTCACATCAAGGAAGGAATCAAAGTAAGTTGTAACGGCAATTTTCTGATGAGCCACAACGTCAAAACTTATGGGGTCGGAGTATATTTCCTCACCGGGAGCAAGAGTAACACTCGGATAGCCGTTTCTGAAGGAAAGAAGTTTTAAACTTGCCATATCGATTTTGCTTTCCTTAAGACTTCTTGCAACAGAAGCCCCGTTTATCGTTATAGGCTTTGTGTTATAGTGGTTTGAAAATTTTATTCGCAGCTTTGAACCGCTTACGGTGGGTGTGACAACAGATCTTACGGTAACTTCCGTCAGGCTGTCGTCGCCTATAAGTTCACCGATAATTGAGCCTGCTTCACCCAAGCCGTCTATCTGTGCCTGAACGGGAGCAGTACCCCAGGCGCTAACCCAGTTATCTTCATTCCCTGCAAGGGCATATGTTGCCATCACGGCACCAAGCACTGCCGTAACTGCAAATATGAGAAGGTTTCTTATTAGTCTCTTCATAATGTTTATCCTTTCGGTAAAGTTTATTTTCCGTTTTTTGAAGGAGGTCTTTTAGTATTCTGCGGTCTTTTGGTGTTTGCTGTCGGTTTTGCTTTTCCTGTTGATTTTGTGTTCTGAGGTCTTTTGGCTGAGGTGTTTTTCTTAGGCTGTGTCTTAATATTTTTCTGTGAAGCTGCTGTTTTTTTCTTGCCCTTTGTTATAAATGCCATAATCTGCTTTTCATCGGTTATTCCGAGGTATTTGCAAACAAGAAAAGCCAGATATAATGCACATGCGAGGAAGATAACTATTGACAGCACAAGGAAAAGAGGTGATCCTACAATTGATGAGATAACACTCATAATATAACCGCCTGTGCTTCTTTCAACATCGTTTGCAACCATAAGGTCAACCCTTGCAACCTCCTGACCTGCATAGAAGAAAACAGCCTGACCCATAGCGGCACCTGCCTTGACAGGTGCAGTCACAACGGAAGGCACACTGCCCTCAACTATTTCAAAAGAAACAGAAGCGGTAGAAACATTTGAGGGAACAAGAGCGGAAAGCTCCTTTGAAGGCACAAGTCTGACCTTGTCCGTATCCTTGCCTGCCTTTACATCCACAAAAGCTATACTCTGTTCAGGTGACACAACAACACGGTATCTGATATTGTTATAGACCCAGTCAAGCATATTTTTTGCATCGTTGAAGCAGGTGTTTTCCTTAGTGTCATCTTTGTCAACATTCATCAGCTTGCCGCCCATAACAACAGTGAGATATGAATAGCCGTCAAGATTTGATATTGCGGCAACACATTCGCCTGCCTCGTCAGTCATAGTGTATTTTCCGCCTGTTACGGATTTATGGTAATAATCGGCAATTGATGAGTTCATAAGCTTGTTGTTGGCTGTAACGGTTTTTTCTGCCCTGTCGTTGTAAGCCTTAACAATAAGCTTCTGGGTAGAAACAGCATCACTGAAAATAGGATAACCGAGAGCATATCTGAGAAAGTCTGCCATGTCTGCGGCGGTGGTGTACTGCCCCTTTTCATCAAATCCGTGAATATTTTTTATCACAGTGTTTTTACAGCCGATTTTTTCCATAAGAGCCTGCATTTCAGCTATAAAGCCCTCTAATGAGCCTGAAATCTCATATGCCACAATGCTTGCAGCATCGTTTGCACTGTAAACAACCATGCACTTTATAAGGTCGCTCTTTTTAACCTTTTCGCCTGCTTTGTACCCTGCCGTTCTGATACCGTAATCATATTTCACAAGTGAGCGGTTTTTATCGGTAACTTCAACAATTTCGTCAAGGTTACCCCATTTTTCAATTGCAACAACGGCAGCTATAAGCTTGATAAAACCGGCAACAGGAACCTTCTTATCAGCGTTCTTATCGAAAAGCACAGTTCCCTCATCAAGGCTCTCAAGATAGCATACATCTGAATTGAGCTTTGATGTTACCTCCTCAGGAGCAAAAACAGCCTCCGACTTAAAATTCAGCGTAAAAGCTGTGAAACAGAGCATTAAAATAATCAACAACGATAATGACTTCTTCATTATAACCACCTCATGTGTAAATTTTATGAAATTTTCCCTATATATTTGCAAAAAAACAAATTTTATGATATTATAAGCGGGAACAGATAATCTCCGTCATTTTATTATACCAATTGCTGCATCAAAAGTACAGACTTTTAAGATAACTTTTTGTTAAATATGAGAGGAACGGTGTGAAATTATGATATATGTTACAGGTGATACCCACGGAATCGCCTCACGCTTCAACGATCCAAGGCTGAAAAAGCTCAAACAAGGGGATACTCTCATTGTCTGCGGCGACTTCGGGTTTCTCTGGGACGGCAGTAAGGATGAAATAAATGTGCTGAAAAAACTCAGCAAGAAGAAATATAACATCTGCTTTGTTGACGGAACTCACGAAAATTTCGATATGCTGAGCGCCATTAAAGTCAAACGCTGGAACGGCGGCAAAGTACATCATATAGCCTCAAACATTTTCCACCTTATGAGAGGTCAGGTTTATGAAATTGACGGTGTGAAGATTTTCACAATGGGCGGCGGCGAAAGCCCTGATATTGATATCCGTTTTGAGATGGACACCTGGTCAGATATGGAAATTCCAACCAGAGAAGAGCTTGTCGAAGGCGTTGAAAATCTGCAGAAATACGGCGGCAAGGTGGATATCGTTATCACTCACGAGCCTCCTGCAAAAATCAAGGACTTCCTTATGCTGCAGACAGGCAACGATGCCAGCATCACAGCTATCAACACCTATCTCGAGGATGTAAGCAGAATATGCCAGTTCAAGCACTGGTACTTCGGCTCACTGCATATGGATAAATTTATTTCAACATCACACATCTGCGTTTTCAACAACATCATCAACGCTAAAACAGGAGAAATTCTGACGAGATAAAGACAAATTCGGATTGCGGAATTCGGAATGCGGAATTGCGGAAAAATAAGATAAAGTATGAAACCTCTGACCGCATAATATAATAACTAAGCCCTGCAAAGATAATCCTTGCAGGGCATTTTAATTTACACAAACTGTCAGTCGGACTGTATTATGCGGGTAGAATTTATCTTATTTTGAGGCTTTTTGTCGCAATTTCGATACGATGCATAGCCTTGGCTCTCCTGAAAGGTAATTCCCCTGTTAGGGGAAATGTCTGAAAAGCAGACAAAGGGGTGCCTGTTTTCGGAGAAAAAGCTGTCACGAAGTGACTGAGGGTTTTTCCCCATTCCGAATTACACCTTGAATATTGTTGTGCTTCTGAATACTTCTCCTGCTTTGAAGGTACACTGGGGGAAATTAGCCTGATTAGGTGTGTCGGGATAATACTGTGTTTCAAGGCAGAAGCCGTAGTGTTTCTCAAGAGCGATGCCGTTCTTGCCCATTTCACTGCCGTCAAGGAAGTTGCCTGTGTAAAGCTGTACACCGGGAAGGTCACTCATAACCTCAAGCTTTCTGCCACTCTTTTCATCTGTTACCTTAGCTACAAGACGGAGCTTGCCTGCTTCACCGCCCACACAGAAGTTGTGGTCGTAGCCGCGGCACTGAATGAGCTGCTCGTCGTCAGCGGTGATATCTCTGCCTATCTTCTTAGGCGTGGTGAAATCAAAAGCCGTACCCTTGACACTTCTTATTTCACCTGTGGGAATGCTGTCTGCATCTGTGGGTGTATAGTAGTCTGCGTTAAGCATCAGCTCGTGGTCGAGAATATCTCCGCCTGCAGTGGTACCAAGATTGAAATAAGCATGGTTTGTCAGGTTGATAATTGTGTCTTTGTCGCTAACTGCCTTGTAGTTTATTTCAAGCTCATTTCTGTCTGTCAGACGGTAAACAACAGTAACATCAACATTGCCGGGGAAGCCCTCTTTGCCGTCGGGACTGTGATAGGTAAACTCAACGGCGTTATCGTCAATGATTATAGCCTTCCACACTGCACTGCTGTATTCGGCGCCGCCGTGAAGGCAGGTCTTGTCCTTTTCATTCTGTGTTACCTGATATTCAGTGTCACCCACCTTGAATTTGCCGCCGCAAAGTCTGTTGGCATACTGACCGATAACCTGACCTGTGTAGGTGCCTGATTTGATATGATAGTCAATAGTGTCAAAGCCCATAATGATGTCACCCATAACACCGTTTTTATCGGGGCAGGTGAAGGAGTTAAGAGTTGCGCCTTTTGTGATGATGCCTGCGCTTATTTCATTATTGTTTGTGATTGTGAAAAGGTGAACCTCTGTGCCGTCGGGCATAAAGGCATAATGTGTTTTTGTTACACTCATAATTTTATCCTTTCTTCGGTTTAGCGAATTGGTTTACCCTGTTATTGTATCACAAAGTGGTTGCTTTGTAAATGGGTTTTGATGTGAAGGTAAGTGTGGGGCGGCTCCATACCCGAATTTCATTCGGGTCGGCGACGAAGTCGCCGTAAAATCGCTTCGCGATTTAACGGAGCCGCCCCCCACCTATAATCGAACAAATCCACCGTTTTATCCAAACAATCTCTGCGGACAACAAAATAAAAACGGTCGCAGTTTTCATCGCGACCGCAATTTTGTATTTTGAATTTTACATTTTGCATTTTTTCCGCGCTCGCCGCGCAGGCGTCACTTTTGCTAACGCCCAAAAGTGACCAAAATGCGCTGATGTTTATGCCTTCTTCCTTTCCGGCAGCTGTACCACAATTATCGCCGCAAACATAAGTATGCAGCCGAGAGTTTCCCTCATAGTCGGCACCTGAGAGAGTACCACCATAGCTGTCAGCACACCGAAAACGCTCTCAAGCGACATTATCATTGTGGCTATGGTCGGCTCGGTTTTCTGCTGGCCTAAAATCTGCAATGTATATGCCACACCGCTTGACATTATGCCCGAATAGGCTATTGAGGGTGCCGCCGCCTTCAGTGCCTCGAGGGACACATCTTCCATAAGCAGCATAGGCGCCGAGGCTATAATGCCTGCCACAAAAAATTGCAGTGCCGAAAGGCGCACACCGTCTAATCTTGGTGAAACCTTATCGATAACCAGAATGTGTATTGCATAACAGAAGGCACAGCCTAAAACATAAAGGTCAGAGCCTTGTACCCTGCCGCCCTCTTTGACACAAAGCAGATAGAGAGCCAATATAGATACACCCACACAAGCCCATATGACGGGTCTTATTTTTTTGCCCAGAAAAACTGAAAAAATGGGTACAAGCAGAATATACAGCGCCGTGATAAATGCTGCCATACCCGGAGCCGTACCACCGTCAATGCCAAGCTGCTGAAGACATGATGCTACCGCCAGCACAACACCGCAGACACCGCCGCCCATAAGAAGATATTTATAATCAGCCTTAGTCATCTTTTTATATGTGTCAGGCTGAGCCTTTTTCTTTGCCATATCCATTACGCCTATAACAGGCAGAAGCACCACCGAGCCTAAAAAGCTTCTCATTGCAATAAAGGTGAAGGGTCCTACATGCTCCGCACCTGTAGTCTGTGCCACAAATGAACTGCCCCATATTATGGCCGCAAGAGCCAGAAACACTGAACCTATTAAACTGTTTTTTCTTGTCTGTGTCATAATTTTATCGATCCTTATAATAATAAACTACGCTAATGCGGGAATATACTTGCCTAAAAAATCAAAGAAGAAGCATATAAAAGGTGCAAGCACCAAAGCAGGGAAATAGTTGGCAACCTTGAACTTTGAAAGCCCTGTCAGATTAAGACCGAGAGCTAAAATCATAAGTGAACCCGTGCAGGTTATTTCAGCTATTGCGCTGTCACTTAAAATCGGCTCAATAAGTCCTGCACCTAAAACAAGACCACCCTGGAAAACAAACACAAAAACTGCGGCAAAAATTACGCCGATACCAAGACTTGCGCTGAGCATACATGAGGAAAACAGGTCGAGGATACTCTTCGTGAATATGGTTGTATGGTCGCCCTTAAGACCCGACTCAAGTGAACCTATAATGGTCATTGCACCCACACAGAACAGAAGACTTGCAGTCACAAATCCCTCTGCAACGCTTACTTTGTCAGCATCACCCTTTTTCAGCTTTCTTGAAAGGAAGTCCCCTGCCCCGTTTAATTTGCCGTCTATATCAAGTGCTGTACCCATAAGTGCGCCTATAACCATCGATATAATTGCAACCAGCTGATTTTCACCCTTGAGCATACCCTGAACACCTATCATCACGGTGCAAAGGCCTATTCCCTTCATAACCGCATCGGTGTATTTTTCGGAAATACCCTTTTTGAAGATAAGCCCTACAACACTGCCGATTATTACTGTTGCAACGTTAACTAAAACGCCTGTCATTTTTACATCTTCTTTCCTTTTGAAATAACTATCGTCGATTATAACACATCAAATGTCAAAAAGTAAATATCTTTCCCTGCAGATTACGACTTTTTTCTGCCCTGTTCAAAGACTATAATTGTCTGAAACTAATTCTGAAAGGTAGATAACAATGAAAATAAAAGACGATAATTTATTCCTTGACTTTCCCGATATCTTCACTTCATCCTCGGAAGATAAAGATATATCACCTATTGTTACAACGGCAATATTAGCTTTTATAAGTCTGTGCTTTTCTCAGCTTGATGCCCTTGGCAATATGTCACCCTTCACCACTGCCTTCGCCGCCTCTGTGGATTTTACATACTCCTTCCCCGTTTTCATTGCGGGTACTGTAGGATATTTCATTTCACAAAGCCCCTTGCAGGCACTGAAATATGTTCTCTCCTGCGCTTTGGTCTGCCTTGTCAGACTTTTTCTCAACAAGCGTAAAAAGCACCTTGATACGGATAAATTCAACTGCGTGAGCGTATTTTTATGCCTGCTTCTTTCCGGTCTTATCTTTCTCGCCTTCTCGGGAATGAACATAACAGCGGTCTTTCTTCTTATATGTGAAAGCCTTTTAGGTCTTTGCGCTACAGTGTTTTTCACTTTAAGTCTGCACACGCCCCCTATCAAAACGGGTATTGCCAATCTGCCTATAAAGAACACCGCCTCAACAGTTATTTCTATGGGCATTCTTCTTATGTGTATGTCAGGCTTTAACATTGAGGGACTTTCCCCTGCAAGAATTTTATCTGCAGTATTCGTTATGTTCCTTTCGCTTTATAAAGGCTGCAGCGGCGGTGCAATTTCAGGTGTAATAACAGGCTGCGCTCTTTGCATAGCCCCCTCCGACCGTTTTCTTTTTCCCTGCTTTGCTCTGGCAGGACTTGTTGCCGGTCTCTTTTCCTCTTTCGGTCAGATTATAACTGCCACAGCCTACGGACTTTCCTTTTCACTTGTGTGCCTTATCAGCGAACCGACGGGAAATTCGCTCATCTGCCTTGTGGAAGCCGCTCTTGCCGCCGCAGGCTTCATGCTTATCCCTGCCCGTCATATAACCGCATTTCAGGATTTCCTTCTCAAAAGAGGTGTTTCCTATGACGGTGAAATTTCAAGTCAGGTGTCCTCACAGCTTTTTGCTGCATCTCAGAGTATTTATGAGGTGTCTGCCGTAGTATCTCAGGTCAGCGAAAAATTAGACAGCATCATCAACCCTGAGGTCAACCGTCTTTTTGCTCAGCTTCAGCACAGAGTATGCACCTGCTGCGATAACAAAAGCAAGTGCTGGAATAAGATGTTTGATTCCACTGCAAGTGACATTCTCTGTCTTGCAGGCATAGAAAAATCCCCCTCAGGCAAACTACCTCTTGAAAAGCGTTGTCTTCGCCGCGAATTGCTGATAAACGAAATAGAGATAGGCCTGACGGAATATACAAATAATATGGCTATGAAAATGAAAGTCAGGGAAATGCGTAAGGTACTCACCGATCAATTCACCGCCATGGGAGATTTTCTGTCAGAAACAGCTAAAAAGGCTCAATGCAGCCGTATTACGGACACCGCCCGTTCAGTTGCAACCAAAACAGCCCTTAACGATGCAGGTATATACACCGATGCTCTGACTTTTTACACAGACAGTGACGGCAGAGTAACAATTGAAATAAGCATAATTGACCGCGCCTTTGAAACTGACCGCAAGAAACTGAAAAACATTATAGAATTTCTCTGCAAAAAGCAGTTTGACGAGCCTGAGATTTCTGTTACAGAAATAAAAACAACTATCACCTTCACCGAGAAAGCCTCCTTTCAGGTGCTTTTCGGCTCAAGTCAGAAGCCGCTCAAAAAGGGAAGTCTCTGCGGAGACAGTGTCTGTTTTATCACCTGCCCTGACGGAAACAAAGCAGCTCTTATAAGCGACGGCATGGGTACAGGCTCACGGGCCGCAATAGACAGCTATATGACTTCACAGATAACAGAGAAGCTTATTTCGGCAGGCTTTTCCGTACCCTGCGCCATAAAAGCCGTAAACTCGGCAATGATTATGAAATCCACCGATGAGTCAATTGCCAGCGTGGACTGTCTTACCGTAAACACTTTTTCAGGCGAAGGTGTCTTCTATAAATCAGGCGCAGCAATAAGCTTCATGCGCCGAGGAAATAATATACATATTGTCAGTGCCTCATCTCTGCCCATCGGTATAATAAGAAATATCTCTCCTTCACAAGAAAAATTCACACTTGAAAGCGGTGATATTGTTCTTCTTGTTTCAGATGGAGTAACGGCAAATGACTGCTCCTGGATAAACGATGAGCTTCTCTCCTGGAGCACAAACAATATGGACGACCTTGCCTCTCACATAGCTTCACTGGCTCTGCTGAGAAGCGATAAGGCATCAAGAGACGATATCACCGCTGTTGCCGTTAAATTATCTAAAGCTCAATAAGAACCCGATGGACAATCAAAGATTGCGGTCTGGTACCCCGGAACCTTGTTGTTTCACAATAAAAAAGAGGGGCTGTAAAAAACTTTCGTTTTTTACAGCCCCTTTACTGATTTCAAGTTATTTTATGCTTCGGGAGTTTCGCCTTCTGCTTCTTCGTCCTTGTTGAAAAGGTTACCGAAGATTTCCATAAGCTGAGCAAAAAGATCCTCAAGGAAAGCAATAAGTTCACCAATTGACATAGTAGTTTCTCCTTTCTCAAATAAAATTTAATTTACAGAAAAATTTTATCACACTTTATCTGAAAAATCAACGATTTCACAGAATTTCAATCTGACACATTTTCATAGCTTCAAGAGCATTGTTATGGCTTTGAGGCGTAACACCTGCACAGCACTGAGAATCGACGCTCACCTTAATTTCAGGCAGCTTTGCCTTGATAATCATAGCGTTTGAAATAACACAGATATCCGTGCAAAGTCCCACTAACTCAACAGCCTCAACACCGTCAAGACCTGCAATGAAGTCCCCAAGCTCAACTGAGCCGAAGGAGGGCTTATCAATAACGGTGCTGTTGCCCACCGGAAGCTTTTCACTTATCTGCCAGCCGTCACTGTCTTTAATACAGTGTGGTACGGGAAGGTTTCTGCCCTCCTGAGTTTCCATATAATTATCAAAGTGAGTATCTCTTGTGAAGATAACCCTGTCACCGTTTCTGCGGTATGCTTCGATTTTTGCTTTAACATTATCGGTTATTGCCTCCGCCTCTTTGGTACCGAGAGCGCCGTCGATAAAGTCATTCTGCATATCAATTACACATAAAACCTTCATTATGCTTCCACCTTTTCAAGTTCGGCAGCAGCAGCCTCTCTCTTGAGCTTAAGCTGTCTTTCAACCTCAGCTATGTGAGTCTGGTCATCCTTAAGGAAGAGTATAACGATAAGATAAAGTGCTGAACCGATTGCAGGACCTAAAATGAACTGATGCCAACGGTATTTGAGGAATCTCGGTGCAACCTGAGCGTTGATAACAGTCTGATTTGCTGCGTGCTTGATGTTGGGGTCAAAGCCGAGGAACTTAAGAACATAACCCTGAATAAACTTGGGGATGGCACCTGTAAGCTTAGAAACAAAATTCTGCATTGAGAAAACGATACCTTCCGTACGCTTGCCGGTTTCAAGCTCAACCTCATCAATTGAGTTGGTGAGCAGTGAGCGGTGTGCAATATCCTTCATGTTTGTGAACACCTGTGCAGTACCGAGAAGAAGCATAACGATACCGAGTGCACCGATATTGAGGAAACGATCGTTTGCACCAACAAAGAAAGCAAGAACACGGGCAATGATTGTAATTGCCTCAGAGAAAACAAGCAGGTTTTTGTTGCCGCCCAATCTCTTAATAAGCTTGATCGCAAAGAACATTGCTATTGCACCGGGAATACCCATAATAAAGCCGTAAACAACCTGTGCGGTACCACCTGAGATTTCAGCACCGAAAACATTGTATGCAAGCCCCTGTGTTTCGAAGAAATATTCCCAGGGCAAAGCGATTGAGATACTCTGCACCGTTCTTGCAAGGCAGACGATAATAAGTGTCTTGTTATGTCTGAGATCCAGAATATCCTGCAGTATGCTGCTTTTCTTTTCATCTTCAGCAGGCTCAACCTTTTCCTTCATTCTGTAGGCAAGCATTGCAATAAGCATACCGCCGAGACCGAAGATAAGAGCACCGAAAACATAGGTGTTTTTCTCAGTCATAACGCCATTTTTAACGAACATATCCTTAAAAGTGGGGAAAAGACCGCCTATAGTGCCGCCAAGACCTGCAGCGATGGAAATCCACTGAATTACTCGCCCGCGCTCAGTAGAGTCAGGGCTGGACATTGCAGCAATACCCCAGATAGAAATATCCTGCAAAGAGTAGAACACATCAAAGAGTATGTATAAGATCAGCACAGATGCTATTGTTTTGCTTTCGTCAAATCCGAAATCAACGAACATCATGAAAACAAGAATACCTATAATCACCGGCGTCCACAAGAGGAAAGGACGCATCTTATAGCCGGGCTTATGCTTTCTGCGGTCAATAAGTCCACCGACAAGGGGATCGTTAATTGCATCCCAAAGTGTGCTTACGCCTGTTATAATACCTGTTTTTTCTGACGGTATTTTAAGAATAGTATTAAGATAGACAAAAAGTCTGTTTGAAACAAAATTATAGGTCATATTCTGACCGGTCAGACCTGCTGCATATGAAAGCAACCTGGTATTTGATACTTTTGTTTCAGTTTCCGTGTTGTCAAAAAGGAAAAACTTTTTCATATTCTCGTCCTTTCATTATGTAATATCATAATTATACAGCAACACATCCAAAAAAGCAACACAAAACAATCTCTGTGTTACTTTTTGTTGAAATTAAATAAAAAAAGCAACAGTTTATTTATCTATCAGCTTTTTTATAAGTAAATTCCACTAAAAACGCCTTTGGCATTTTGTACAAAAATTCAATTGACAGTTAAATATTTTTATAATATAATAATCATTATACTGTAGAAGTATAATATTTCCTTCGGAAGGATGCTCAAATGATAAACTATCTGACTATGAGTGATGAACAGCTTTTAAAGCTCTGCAATGACAGCTGTCCTCAGGCACTTGAAGTTCTCACAGCCAGATATATGAAAACCGCAAGAGGCATCGCTTCAACCCTGGGTGTCACTCCTGACGAAATTCCCGACTTAGTTCAGGAGGGTATGATAGGCTTTCTTTCTGCCGTTTATTCCTACAAAGAAGGCAGACAGACCAAATTTTCCACCTACGCCTTTGCCTGCATAAGAAACCGTATGCTCAGCGTACTGAGAAAGTCCGCTGCCAAGGGTAATATTCCCCCTTCACTTACGGTGTCATACGAAGAGCAGTCCTCACAGCTTTTAAATGAGCTTACACCCGAAGAGCAAATCATTTCCGAAAGGAATACCGAAGATATACTTTCTGCAATAGATAAGCTTTCTCCCCGTGAAAAAGAAGCCTTCAGACTGCAGCTCGCAGGTCTGAGCTATGAAGAGATTGCAGAAAAAATGTCACTTACCGTCAAAGCAGTTGACGGCACACTTCAAAGAGCAAGGAAAAAGCTGAGAAAAGCACTCAGCTGATATATGCCCGATAGCTTAAAGTAGAGCGTTGATTACAAAGGGCCGGTGCAATTCCGACAGGGGCAATAAAAATCAAGAGAGGTAAAAAACCATGTACGAAGACAAAACACTCAAATGTAAGGAATGCGGAGCTGACTTTATTTTTACAGCCGGCGAGCAGGAATTCTATGCTGAAAAAGGCTTCCAGAACGAGCCTCAGCGTTGCAGAGAGTGCCGTAATGCACGTAAGAATGCTGCAAGACCTGCACGTGAAACTTACACTGCTACCTGCGCTAATTGCGGCGGCGAAGCTGTTGTTCCCTTCAAGCCCACAGAAGGCAGAGATGTTTTATGTGACGCTTGCTTCAGACAGTCAAAAGAAAACGCATAATAATGATATAATGCGATACCGAAGGTCTCAGGACTTTCGGTTTTCTTTTTGTCTATTTAAACAAAGAGAAACTTTTATAAACCACAGATTGCACAAAAATTATTACGAAACTGTTATCATCAGTTAAAATTGTTGAAATAACCAGTTCATAATGTTATCATATTTTTATAACACAAAAAAAGGAGAGTTTATTATGTCATTACCATCCGGTCTCGCAAAAGTACTCGGCTTACTTCTTGCCATACTTACCCCACTTTTAAGCTTCATTGTTATGGATGTAACAGGTCCCTGTAACAACGAAGTTGAAATCGCCCTTGAAAAAACCGACGGCTTCCTTAAAGGTGTCTGCCATGCTGAACCTCAGTATGACCTCATTAAAGAGGCAAACATCGAGTGGTTCAGAGATGATATTCCCTTCCCCTATAACAAAGACGGCAGTCTTTCACAGAGCTATATCAGCTGGAAGGAATATGTAAAGGCTTACGCTGACAAGGGCATCAGAATTTTCGGTATCACACCTTATCCCGAGGATTATATCGAATACGGCCTTGATCCGAGACTTCCCGAAAGCAAAGAGGCCATCCAGGATATTGCGCGCTTCTATATGGAAGACCTCAGAGGTATCGTTGGTGCATTCCAGATTACAAACGAAATGGGTATCGACCGTTTCACATATCCTCTTACAATGGACGAGGCTTATGATTTCATCGGTATGCAGCTCGAAGCTATGTATCCCATCAGAGGCGATATCCTCATCGGCTACAACCTTGCTGCTCTTTCAATTGCAACAATGCCTTTTGAAATGAAGGAATATCATCAGTATTGCGACTATGTAGGTGTTGACCTTTATCTTGGCTGCTTTGAAAACATTCTCAAAAACGCCAACCAGTATATCACAATTCTCAATTATGTCAGAAAGGTAACACGTAAGCCTGTTATCCTTTGCGAATTCGGATATATCGGTCTTGGTGAACCCAAGTCAAAGGCAGAAAAGAAAGCAATTCTTGAATCCTACGGCTACTCAAGTGAAGAAGAAGCAAGAGCTGATATCGATAACTTCATCAAGTCTCTTCCTCCCGAGCTTTCAAATGAATTTGACAGATACGCTGACGAAACACCTGAATACAGAGCAGACCTTATGTTTGAAGGTGAATTCTCAAACCACCTTTACAGAGAGCTTGCTGACGGCTTCGGACTTTACGGCTTCCCCCACACGCCCGAAGGTCAGGCTGACTTTTTCTCATACATCATTCCCAAAATCAGAAAGCTTGATTATGTTATAGGCGCTTTCATTTATATGTGGGATGACACAGGCGACTGTTATGTATGCGGCCAGGAAGACTGCCCCGTAGAAACCAAATGGGGTCTTGTTGACAGTGAAGGCAATCCCAAGCCTTCATACTATGCAGTTCAGAAAGCCTTTGCAAACTAACAACTAAAAAACTTGCCGGAGTATCCATAGCGGATACTCCGGCTTTTTATTATATATCTTTAAACACTTCAAAAACGCCCTCGCAAGGTTTTGACGTGAACAACATATCTTCTCCGCTTGAAGGATGCGTAAAGGAAATTGAGGTAGAATAAAGCCCTATCTGACCGTTTTCTTTGCTGCCGTACTTTCTATCCCCCACCAGAGGCATTTTCCTCGATGCAAACTGCACTCTTATCTGATGGGTTCTGCCCGTTTCAAGGCGCACACTGTAAAGTGATCTGCCCTCCACACTCTTAACAAGACGATAGTTGAGAATGGCTTTTTTCACACCCCTTCTCTCACGTTTTGCAACAAAAGACTTGTTCCTCTGCTTATCAAAAAAGAGCATATCTTCCATTCTGCCTTCAGCAGGCAAATCACCCTCAAGAGTTACGGCTAAATAATTCTTGATCATGCTTCTGTCTGCAACCTGCTTTGACAGTACCCCTGCCGCCTCTTTTGTTTTAGCATAGACCATTATACCGCTTACATCCTTGTCAAGTCTGTGTACGGGGTAAACTTGGCAGCCGCATTTTTCCGAAAGCACCGCAACCATACTTTGCGTACCTGCAGCACCCTCTTGCGAGATGATGCCTCTCGGCTTTATGCAGACAACTATATCCTTGTCTTCAAAAACTATCATAATTACTCCTCAAAAAAAGAGTTGCATCCTCGGACACAACTCTTTTATTATCATTTTGCAAAGTCAGTTGCTCTTGTCTCACGAATAAGGTTAACCTTAATCTGACCGGGATATTCAAGCTCCTGCTCAATTTTTTCAACGATGTTGCGGGCAACAACTGTCATCTCTTCATCACTGATAGCCTCAGGATTAACGATGATGCGCACCTCGCGGCCTGCCTGAATGGCAAATGCCTTTTCAACACCCTTGAAGGATTCTGAAAGTTCCTCAAGTGTCTTGAGACGCTTGATATAATTTTCGAGATTTTCTCTTCTTGCACCGGGTCTTGCAGCTGAAATAGCATCTGCAGCCTGAACAAGACAAGCAATTATGCTCTTGGGTTCAACATCGCCGTGGTGAGCTTCAATTGCATTGAGAATAATATCGTTTTCCTTATACTTCTTAGCACATTCAACACCAAGCTCAATGTGTGAGCCTTCCTGCTGACGGTCAACTGCCTTACCGATATCGTGGAGAAGGCCTGCACGCTTTGCAAGCTTCACATCAACACCCAGCTCTGCAGCCATAAGACCTGCAATATATGAAACCTCAAGTGAATGCGTGAGAATGTTCTGACCGTAGCTTGTGCGGTACTTGAGACGGCCGATAAGCTTCACAAGCTCATTGTGAATGCCGTTTACACCTGCATCAATTACAGCTCTTTCACCGGCCTGCTTAATGGTCTGGTCAACTTCTCTCTTAGCCTTCTCGTGAATCTTCTCAATAAGTGCCGGATGAATACGTCCGTCTGCAATGAGCTTTTCAAGAGTAAGTCTTGCAACCTCTCGTCTTACGGGGTCAAAGCATGAAAGCGTAATTGCTTCAGGAGTGTCATCAATAATAAGGTCAACTCCTGTAATTGTTTCAAGGGCTCTTATGTTACGGCCTTCTCGACCGATAATACGACCCTTCATTTCATCATTAGGAAGAGCAACCGCACTTACAGTTACTTCTGAGGTATGATCTGCAGCGCAACGCTGAATAGCTGTTGTAATAACCTCTCTTGCAAGGTTATCACATTCATCACGGATTTCCTGCTCATACTCCATAATCTTAACTGCTTTTTCTCTTTTAAGAGTTTCCTCAAGTGAGTTAAGCAAATCCACTTTTGCCTGCTCTTTTGTATAGCCTGCTATTTTTTCAAGCATTTCACACTGGCTTCTTTTGATGCTTTCTGCCTCGGAAAGTTGGATATCAGCTTGTTTTATTTTCTGATCAAGAATTTCTTCTTTTTTCTCAAGAGCTTCTGTCTTTTTGTCGAGAGATTCTTCCTTCTGGATGATTCTCTTTTCCTGTCTCTGAACTTCGTTTCTTCTTTCACGAAGCTCACGCTCTGTTTCTGTTCTTAATCTATGAATTTCATCTTTAGCTTCAAGTACAGCTTCACGCTTTTTTGTTTCTGCTTCATTAACAGCCTGGTTTACTATACGGGTAGCCTCTTCATTAGCTGAACCGATAAGTGCTTCAGCAGTCTTTTTTCTGTGAGCAGAACCGCTGACAAAACCTATAACCGTAAATATAACAGCAACAATAACAGCAACGATTATTGTAATTATCCAATCCAAGTAGCAGCACCTCCTTCTTTTTAATAATTCTAAGTTGGGTTATCTTACATTCACGGACTTTTCCGTGACTAATAAATCCATTCCGAATTGTCATCAAAAGAATTACAGTATTATTACCCGAACGACAGTGCCACAAACAACACTATCTTGTATATTTTAAATCAAAACACGCAATATGTCAAGCAGATTTGCTATAAAGAATATTATTTTTTATAATAAAATGTATAAAAATACAAAATTATCAACAAATATCTTGTCAATAATACAAAAACTCTCCCGACATTACATCAGGAGAGTATCAATGTTTTATTCTTCTGTTTCAGCTTCCTCTTTATCCTCAAGATAAGCTTCGCTGTCTTTGTGCTTCTTGCTCATAAGGTAACCCATAAAGGCACCTACTGCAATAACACCTGTGGGAGCAACCACGATTTCGGGATTTTCCTTTACAGTCTCTACAGTCTTTTCGATTATGGACTGCTCTGTGGGTTCCTCATAGGTGAATGAAGGTGAAGTTACAATATTGCCGTTGGCATCTGTGGCATAAACACCGCCGATAAGGTCTTCGAGATAATCAAAGTCAAATCTTTCGCTGTTTCCGGTGGCACCTGTGTTGGCATTATATCCGGGAACATTCTGTGTGTCGGCATAGGTTGTGAGTAAGCCCTCACCTGCCTGAGCTGTGGTGTTATCCTGAAGCATTGAATCAACATTCTGGAATACGCCGTCAACTATGTTGCTTACATTTTCATTTCCTGTTGGAACGATTGAATTAACAAACTGCTCAACACTTGCAACCATATCGTTCTGCGAGCTTGAGTTGTTCTCACCGTTGAGAGAAGGATCTTTTCTTATAATGAACTCATAAACAACGCTGTCATTTCTGTCAGGTGAATTATATGCAGATTCAATATAAATAACTTCCTGTGCCTTTGCAGGGTCGAGTGCCACAGCTGTTGTTGATGAAGCTGCCACGGGTGTGCCTGCAAGTTTTATTGTGAGATATTTCTCATCGCTGTCCGTGAGTACACCTGCAAGAGGGAAAGGAGTAAACCAGATTTTTGTGCATTCCTGAGCAACGGTAATCTCGTATCTTGTTACATCGGTGTAGAACTCTTCCTCAAGAGCAAACCAGCCGTTTTTGCAAGCAAGGTCGAAAAGCTCCTGACAAGACATATCCATAGCGTAGTCAATGCCGGACTCATCAAGCATTGAGTAAAGGATAAGCTTCTGAAGCGCAAGAGAATCACTGCTCTGCATAGCAACAACAAGCTTTACCGGGTTAATCTTAACATCATATAAATTTGTCAGCAATGATGCATAATAAGCGTAGTCAACATACTGCTTCTGTGCGGGAGTTGTGACAACATAAGCCTCAACAGGCACTTCATAATCGCTTGTTGCAGCCTTTATAACCTTTGCCCAATAGAAGATTTCTTCGGTTGAAGGGTTTTCGCTTACGGGAAGGCCATCGAAAGAGGTTACATAAGTTTTGGTACAGTAAATTCCGTAGCCCATAAGTGAATCAATGCCCGAGGGTACAACCGTACCTGTAAGAGCTGACATAATTGTAACAACCGCACCGTCAAGGCTTGTGCCCTTTGTGAAGGTGACGTGCTTGCCGTAAAGAGCGTAAACCGCATTGTACTTTATAGCGGCATAAACAACTGCAATTTCAGCC
Source organism: Acutalibacteraceae bacterium (assembly GCA_045534675.1). Lineage (GTDB taxonomy): Bacteria > Bacillota > Clostridia > Oscillospirales > Acutalibacteraceae > UBA6857. The sequence continues at coordinate 23,178 of JAZSKE010000034.1, read as the reverse complement.
TTTGATGCTGCCGAGTTTGCAGGAAGACGGATGCCCTGCTCTGTGAGATATTCGCACATAACATCAAGGTCGGTTGTCATACCCATGGCAACAACCAGATAATACATAGCGTTAACTGCCTCATCGTACCCTGCCGCAACAGTGTTTTCGTCAATTGTGAGAAGCATTGAATAGTTTTTTGATTCCTCAATAAACTCATCGTATGTAAGAGCATAAGGATAGTCTGTAGGCTTGGGAGTAATTTTTGACTGAAGAACAGCCATCGGGTCATCTCTGATAATCATATTGTCAAACCAGGCATAGTTATACACGGGATTTTCCGAACGTGTATTACCGGGGTTGATTGTAAGAGCGTCAAGGAATGATATCTGACCGTCCGATGCAAAAGCAGGACAGACAGACACAGCTAAAACCATAGTCAATGTCAGCAGAAAAACAAGCAGTTTTTTCATATTGGTTACTCCTCTTCAATAAATTTTCTATATCAAGACATAGTTTCGTAATTATACATACTATATGATACAACTTTCTGAAAGATATGTCAACTGAAAAAGCGGATGTTTTCAAAATTTTAATGTTTATTCGCACTATGTTTCACATAAAAAAACATTGGGGCGACGCTTTCAACAAAGAGCCGCCCGTTTTTACATTATTTTATTTTTATTCAGCAACTACGCCGATGCCGAGCATTTCAAGCTGATCGTTGTCAACAAGTGCAGGACATTCTGTCATAGGCTCACTTGCATTCTGCACCTTCGGGAATGCGATACAGTCGCGCAGTGTTTCAAGACGGAGCATCTGCATAACAAGTCTGTCAAGGCCGAGACCGATACCGCCGTGAGGAGGTGCGCCGAATCTGAAGGCATCTGTAAGGAAGCCAAACTTCTCGTGTGCTTCTTCATCGGAAAGACCGAGCAGATTGAAAATTCTCTTCTGAAGGTCGGGGTTGGTAATTCTGATTGAACCGCTTGCAAGCTCGATGCCGTTGAGTACAAGGTCATAAGCGTTAGCTCTTACCTGAGCCTTGTCTGTTTCGAGATACTCGAGGCACTCCTCAAGAGGAGCAGTGAACGGATGATGCATAGCAACAAACTGCTGAAGTTCTTCGTCCCAATCAAAGAAGGGGAACTCAACAACCCAGAGAAGGTTATATTTATCCTGAGGGATGATGTCCAGCTTCTTGGCTACTGTCTGTCTGAGAGCGCCCAGTACGCTGAGAACCGTGTTTGTCTTGTCTGCAACAATAAGGATAACGTCGCCGTTTTCAGCACCGCACTTATCCATAATAGCCTTCATTTCGTCTTCGGTCATAAACTTTGCAAAGGATGATGCAATTGTGCCGTCTTCGCCAATTCTTGCCCAGGCAAGACCCTTAGCACCGATACCTCTTACGAATTCTGTGAGCTTGTCAACTTCTTTTCTTGTGAGAGTGCCGAAAGCATTTTTAGCAGTGATAGCTGATACTCTGCCGCCGTTTTCAATAGCACCCGTGAATACGCCGAAGCCGCAGCCCTTCACTTCTTCACTCAGGTCGGTGATTTCCATAGCATATCTTGTGTCAGGCTTGTCTGAGCCGTAACGCTCCATAGCCTCTTTATAGGTAAGTCTGGGAAGAGGTGTTTCAATATCAACGCCGACAGCTTCCTTGAATACCTTTTTCATAAAGCCCTCGATAAGAGCCAGAATGTCTTCCATTTCAATGAAGCTCATTTCCACGTCTATCTGTGTGAATTCGGGCTGACGGTCAGCACGGAGGTCTTCGTCACGGAAGCAGCGTGCAATCTGCATATATCTGTCAAAGCCTGCAACCATTGAAAGCTGCTTATAAAGCTGAGGTGACTGAGGCAGAGCATAGAATGAACCCTTATGGATTCTTGAGGGTACAAGGAAGTCTCTTGCGCCTTCAGGAGTTGACTTAACGAGAATGGGAGTTTCAATCTCAACAAAGCCGTTTTCGTCAAAATAGTCACGGATTATCTTTGTGATTCTGTGACGCATGAGAATGTTCTTCTGCAGGTCGGGACGGCGAAGGTCAAGATAGCGATACTTAAGACGGGTCAGCTCTGAGGTCTGGCAGTTTTCCACGATTTCAAAGGGAGGCGTTTCACTCTTTCCGAGAACGCGGAGGTCTGTAACGAAAATTTCAACCTCACCTGTGGGGATATCCATATTCTTTGAGCTTCTCTCTCTTACGGTACCCTTTGCCATAAGCACATATTCACTTCTTACAGTGAATGCCTTATCAAAGATTTCTTTTTCGGTTGTGTCGTCAAATGCAAGCTGAACGATACCTGTTCTGTCACGAAGGTCAACGAAGATAAGAGCGCCAAGGTCTCTCTGTCTCTGCACCCAACCTGCAACAACAACTTCTCTGCCGCAATCCTTTGCAGTGAAAGTGCCGCAGTAGTCTGTTCTTTTAAGTCCTGTCATAAAATCCATAATAATATACCTTCTTTCTTACATTAAGGAACCGATGTCGATACCCTCAACATCAAAGCCCTTAAGGCTGTCATTTATTGTTATTCTCATAAGCTCTTCGGCAAGGCTGTCGATTTCGATTTCACTCTCTTCACCGTCTGCCATATTCTTGAGCTTTGCTTTACCGCTTTCAATTTCACTGTCACCGAGTACCACGGTGTAAGCTGCACCGATCTTGTTAGCGTACTTCATCTGAGCCTTAACGCTTCTGCCAACGATGTCAAACTGAGCGTGCATACCGTTGCCTCTGATATCTGATGCAATCTGCGAAGCCTTGAGAGTTGCATTTTCACCCATAGATGCGATATAAAGATCGCACTTTGCCTCGGGCGGGAACTCAATTCCCTGAGCCTGCATAAGAAGGAGCAGTCTTTCCATACCCATAGCAAAGCCGAGAGCAGGTGTATGATTGCCGCCGATTTCTTCAACAAGACCGTCATATCTGCCGCCGCCGCAAACGGTACCCTGAGCGCCGATTTCAGTTGAAACAAACTCGAACACAGTTTTTGTGTAATAGTCAAGACCTCTTACGATTGAGGGGTTAACCTCATAAGGAATATTCATAACATCAAGGTACTGCTGTACCTTTTCAAAATGGTCATGACACTCGTCGCAGAGATAGTCTGTCACCTTGGGAGCTGACTTTGCAATCTCTGAGCAAACGGGGCTCTTGCAGTCAAGGATTCTCATGGGGTTTCTCTCAAGTCTGCCAAGGCAAGTTGCGCAAAGCTCGTCTTTCTTGCTCTCGAAATATTCCTGAAGAGCCTTGTGATAATTCTTTCTGCATTCGGGACAGCCGATGGAGTTAATCTGAATTTTGAGATTCTTTACATCAAGGAATGCGAAAATGTCATTTACGAGTGAGATAAGCTCAGCATCTGCAGCGGGTGAAGCCGTACCGAAGCACTCACAGCCGAACTGATGGAACTCACGAAGTCTGCCTGCCTGAGGCTTTTCATAGCGATAGCAGGAAATGAGATAGCAGACCTTCTGAGGCTGAGCCTCATTGAAAAGTCCGTGTTCGATATATGAGCGTACCACGCCTGCGGTGCCTTCGGGTCGAAGAGTGATTGAGCGTCCGCCCTTATCGTCGAAGGTGTACATTTCCTTTTGCACAACATCTGTGGTGTCGCCTACACCTCTCTGGAAAAGCTCCGTATGCTCAAAGACGGGAACTCTTATCTCTTTGTAGCCGTAATTTTTTGCAATTTCGAGAACTGACTGCTCAACGAACTGAATCTTGTAGCTCTCTGAGGGCAGTGTATCCTGTGTGCCCTTGATTGATTTTGTTACCAATGCCATTATTAAACCTCCGGTTTATGTTAATTCGGAATTATGAATTCGGAATTCGGAATTGCGTCCGACTTCCGTGTAACGGGTAATATTTACCCGCAGAATGTATTTTGTTTTTATTTGATATTACATCGGTGTTCCCACTTCAATTAAATTACCATCTAAATCGTAAAAACGGATTACCTTTTGCCCCCAACTGTGTATCATAAGTCTATTAACATACTCAATTGACGGGTATAATCTCTCGAGTTTTTCAATAAATGCCTCGATATCTTCCTCTTCAAAATACAACTCACAAGAGTTGCTTTTTGGAATAATATCCTTGTCTAAAAATCTCCTCCAGATTGTTTCATCTTGCAGAACAAGACCTTCTGTCAAAATCATATTACCGTCATTATCAAGCACCATATCGATGCCGAACAAGTCTCGATAAAATCGTTTTGACTTTTCGATATCTCTAACAACAATCAAAACATTCTTTAATTTCACTGTCATTCACCTTGAATTTAATTTATATCAATCTTCCTCGGCAGGAAAAATCTTACCTCCTCGACGGTGGTCCCCCGCGATTCCGAATTCCGCATTCCGCATTCCGAATTTAAAAAGCTTCATCCACAATGCCTCTGCATTGGGGATGAAGCTTGAACTCCACGGTACCACCCCGATTGAACGCACAAAGCGTTCCACTCGATGCCTTAACGCGGCAAACGGACCTTGCGGTCAGCTCGGGAATGTCTTCGCCCTGCCCCTGCACAAGCACTTCCAGCCTAAGGTGCTTTTCTCTGTGGTGTGGTGGAAAGGTTACTCTTTTCCGTCAACGCTTTTAGGGTATTTATTTTTTCTTAATTAGCTGTTTCTTACAATTTCACGCCAGTCAAGGTCGCCTCTTTCAAGGGCGTGAATAAGCGCCTCAGCCGTTGCAATATTTGTTGCCACGGGAATGTTGTGAACGTCGCAAAGTCTCAGAAGATTTGCTTCGTTAGGCTCCGTACTCTTAGCAGTTATGGGATCTCTGAAAAGCAGAAGCAGGTCAATTTCGTTGCAAGCTATTCTTGCAGAAATCTGCTCTTCGCCACCCTGATATCCGCAAAGGAACTTTGTTATCTCAAGTCCGGTTGCTTCACTGACTATCTTGCCTGTTGTACCCGTTGCACAAAGGCTGTGCTTACTGAGAGTACCGCAGTATGCAATACAGAACTGGGTCATCAATTCTTTTTTCGCATCGTGTGCAATAAGTGCAATATTCAAAATTGCTCCCACCTTTCAATCAAACTCAATGTTATAATAACAAAATTTTTGTCGCAATGCAATAGATTTTGTGAAAAAATATCATATAAAAATGAATTTTTATTCACATTATACCTTCAAAGCTGCATTCTTTCCTGCTATACGCTTTGCAATATTAGTCAGTGCCTTATATGAGACCTGACCTTTTTTATAAATTGTTCTGCCCATTGAACCAAGTCTGATTTTCGGGTCTTCAGGCACTATGCCTATGAGCTGAATCTGTGTTGAGTCAATAACCGAGTCAAAGTTGAGAAGTCTGCCTCTGACAATATCCTTTTTGGATACTCTGTTTATTACAAGACGGATGTTATCTACTCCCTGTTTTTCTATTTCTCTGCCGGCTGTGCAGGCACTTCTGACACACACGAGATCGGGAGTTGAAACCACTATTGCTCTGTCTGCAACTGATACTGCAAGGTGAAGACCTCTGTCAATGCCTGCAGGTGCATCAAGGAGGATGTAATCAAAGCTTTCCTCATACTTTTTCACAAGCCACTTCATTGAAAAATCACTTATATTGTCATAGCTTTCGGGGCAGGTGACAATGCTCAGACCCTCGTTTTCATAAACTGCCTGGTCATGCTCGCATCTGCCGAAAATAACATCACCGAAATTATAAACCATTTTTTCCGTAACGCCTGTAAGGAGATCAAGACTTCTCAGGCAGTCACAGTCTATTAAAAGCACTCTCTGACCCATAGCGCTGAGAGCCTTGCCCAGACCTACACAGACGGAGGTTTTTCCTACGCCGCCTTTGCCTGAGGCTATTACAATTTTCTGTGCCATAATATTCCCCTCTTGTTTTATTGAAGTAAGCTGCTTTCGCTCTGCAGATTTTCCTCGGTATCCTTCTCTGCAAAGTACTTTTCAAGAATTGCCGATGCTATGGGAGCTGTTGAACCACCGCTGCCTGCACCTTCAACTGCAACACAAACTGCTATCTCAGGCTTTTCATAGGGTGCAAAAGCAATAATGAAGCCGTTATAGGTTTCTATCATTTTGCCGTTAACTCTCTTTGCAACGGTTGTGGTACCTGTTTTTGCCGCAACCTTGCAGGGTACATTATTGAAACGGGCATAGCTTTCGGTACCGACAAGAAGCATACCTCTGTGAACAAGATCCCAGTTTTTATCTGAGAAGTTAGCCTTTGAAAGCACCTGAGGAGCGTTTTCCATAACTGTTTCGGAAAGGTCTGCACTCTTTACGCTTCTTATAACGTGAGTTCTGTAGCGTGTACCTCTGTTGGCAATTGTTGAAGCATAGGCACAAAGCTGCACGGGTGTAAACTGATTGTCACCGTGACCGATGCCTGCCTGAATTGTAAGACCGGGGGTCCACATAACGCCCACACTTTCTCTGTGTTCAACGCTGTCAACAGTGCCTTCGCTTTCTGTCAGCTCAATACCCGTAGGCTCTCCGAGACCGAACATTGCAAAGTAGTTATTGAGCTTTTCTATACCTAAAAGGCGTGAGGTTTCATAGAAGAAAATGTTGCAGGAATTGAACAGCGCCTTAATAACATTCTGATAGCCGTGAACATCGGTGCAGCCGGGCTGATAGTCTTTATAATGTCTGTAGATGCCTGTGCATACAACACCGGTGTCGCCTGAAATAGCACCCTCTTCAAGACCCGCCATGGCAACTGCAGGCTTAATGGTAGAACCCGGCGTATAGGTACTGCGCAAAGCTCTGTTCCACAAGGGCTTTCTTTCGTCTTTGACCAGCTTATCATAGTTATCCTGATATGTGGAGTTATCATAGGTAGGATATGATGCCATAGCCAGCACCTCGTTGCTGTTTGTATCCATAACAACAACAGAGCCTGAAAGACGGTAGCTTCTCTTGGTTGAATCCTGAAGCTTTGCAATACCCTCTCTGAGAGCATCCTGGGCAACCGTCTGCAAATCTCTGCTTATGGTGAGAATTACCGTGTCACCCTGAATCGGTTTAAGGCTATACTGTTCGGTTTTGTTGCCCTGGGCATCTGTGGTTATAGTCTTTTCACCGTTGGTACCTCGCAGATAGCTTTCCATTGTCAGCTCGATACCGCTTTTGCCGATAACATCGTTGATGGTGTAGCCCTGCTCTTTTTTAGCCTCATATTCCTCTTCACTGACATTGGCAACGATACCTAAAATGTGAGGCGCAAGAGTACCGTCGTAGTATTCTCTTACACTTGCTACCTGCACATCAACTCCCGGGAAGTGGTCGCTTCTTTCCTTGACAGCAGAAACAAGAGTGCTTGAAACATCGCTTGCGAACTCATAGTTTCTGCCTGTGTTGAAGCCGTCCTTTACCATTGAATAATAAACAGAGGCAATGTCTCTTGCATCCTTGAGGCTGTAATCCTGAAGCTTATATTTGCTGTTCAGAGCATCAAAGCAGTTTTCAACGCTTGCATAATAGTTAAGGTCAAGGAATGCTTCACTCTTGAGATATGAAACCTCGTTTTCCTTTTCACTGTCAAATTTCAGTGTACCTTTTTTTGTTATCTTTATGGGAAGCTCATCATTCCACTCAACCTTGTTTTTGTCAAACATTCTGATAAGCTCAATTATAATCTTGTTTCTCTCGGTGTAATCCTTAGGAAAAGCAAGATAGTTGAATATGATTTTGTTAACCTGTTTATTTGTTACGAGAGGATAGCCGTAGCGGTCTAAAATCTCGCCTCTTATTGCGGGTACGGACACAGACACAACTGAAATGGCAGTGTCCTTACCTTTATTGGTACCCACAACCTGAATATTAAAAATATGAACAAGGAAGGTTAAAAACAGTACGCCTATAACAGCGAACACAATCATATTTCTTTTTTTAGCAACCTTTCCTGACATAAGCAATACTCCTTTCCCTTATTTTTTTATTTTACTCAAACAACCTTAAAACGACCTTACGGTTTTATCTTTTGGGGTAAGCTGCACAATAAAACGCACAATATAATAATAGATAAATGTGAACAGCACAGTGTAAGCCGCACCGGGCAGATAAAACTGACAATAGAGACTCCACGCACCCTCATAGCCCTTCACAAGCACAAAAAGCATCCAATAAACGGTGCTTACTGAAAGAGCGGATACACCCGAAAGTATAAGTGCCGAAAGGATATTATTACGCATAAGATATGTTATTGCCGCCCCTGACACAAAGCCTGCCACAGCAAGAGATATGCTGAAAAATCCGTCACCTGCCGCACTTGCAGAATCCCACAAGGCTCCGCACAGCACACCGAAAGCAAGTCCGCCGAGACTTTTTTCATACATGGCTATACATACACAAAGGGGAATAAGAAGCATTGCCTTAGCCCCGAAGAAATCGGGAACAGCGGCATCAGTGTGCTGAAATGCAGCCGTTAAAACCGCAAGTAAGATGAAAAGAGTGCGTCTTATATATAATTTTTTATTATCACTGAATTTCACTCTCTTCACCCTTTCTTTTATCAGTCTATTATTTCTTCAATTCCCTGACCCTCAAAGTCAGTTATAATGAATAAATCTTCTAAAGTTTTTATATTCACACCCGGCTCAATTACGGCATAGTTTGAAAGGTCATATTCACTTTCACAAACCTCGTTGACCGTACCGATAATAAGTCCCTTGGGATAAGTACCGCCTATACCTGAGGTAAGAATTATACCTCCCGGAGACACAGCGGTTGTTCTTTCAAGGCCTGAAAAAACACAGTTACCCTTTTGTGAATATTCAATTGTTGTGGTTACATAAGCTGTTTCTCTTGTTTTGCTGTCGAGGGCGCTGATATTGACCTCCGGGTTGAGAATTGACTCAACAACACTGTATGAAGGATGCACCTTCTTGACGATGCCCACAACATAATTACCGTAAACGGCAGGGTCGTTGACGCTTATACCGTCATTTGAACCCTTATCTATAATCAGCGAAATGAACATATCAGCACTGTCTGTACCGATAATGCCTGCTCTTTCCAGTTTGAAGTCAGGATTTTCTTCTTTTACTCCCAACATAGTTTCATAAGAGGAAAGCTTCTGCTGCATTTCGTTGTAATCAACAAGTTGATTTTCATATTCGGCTATTTTCTGACGAAGGCGTTCAATTTCTTTTTTATAACTGCCTGAGCTTTCAAAGCTGTCACCGAGCCATCTGATGTTTTCAGCAACACTGCTGACTATCTTCTGCACAGGACCCAGCCCACTGCCAAGCACATCAGTAACAGGTGAGGCCCCTCTTGCCGATGCAACGGCTATAACAGCTCCTGCTAAAAGAGCGCCTATCACCAACATAAAAGTTTTGAATTTCCTGCTTTTTAAAAACTGAAGCATTTTTGTTCTCCCAATATTTAATATAATACCTTACCCTCGGCTCTCCTGAAAGGGGCGCTGTCAGCGTCAGCTGACTGAGGGGTTAAAATCTTTTGCCCACATTTCCGAGAACATCACTTTCAAGATAGATACCCGTACCGTCAACAACACAGTCAAGGGGGTTGTCCGCAACATGAACAGGCATGCCTGTCTGGGACGCGATGAGCTTGTCTATGCCTCTGAGAAGTGCGCCGCCGCCTGTTAAAGTGATGCCGTGTTCCATAATATCAGCTGAAAGCTCGGGAGGTGTCTTTTCAAGTGTGGACTTGACTGCATCAAGAATCTGATTTACACAGTCTGAAAGAGCCTCTCTTATTTCTTCACTTGTTATTGTTATATTTTTCGGCAGACCGTCAACAAGATTTCTGCCCTTGATTTCCATTCTGCCCTCGCCTGCATATTCCATAGCAGAGCCGATTTTAATTTTGATATCCTCAGCAGTTCTCTCACCTACAAGAAGGTTATACTTTTTCTTGATATAAAGGCTGATTGCACTGTCGAAGCTGTCGCCTGCAGCTCTTACGGAGCGTGAGCAGACAATATCACCAAGTGATATAACGGCAACCTCTGATGTGCCTCCGCCAATGTCAACTATCATACTGCCGATTGCCTGAGATACCGGAAGTCCTGCACCGATAGCCGCAGCCATAGGCTCTTCAATAAGGCTAACATATTTTGCACCTGCCTCAATAGCAACGTCGTGAACATTTCTCCTTTCAACCTCGGTAACACCTGAGGGAATGCAGATGACTACTCTGGCCTTGGCAAGGTAGGAGCCGCCAAGTGCCTTTGTAATAAATTTCTTGAGCATTTCGCAAGTGACATCGAAGTCTGCAATAACGCCGTCTGTAAGAGGACGCATAGCTGTGATTGAGCCGGGAGTTCTGCCTATCATTTCCTTAGCCTGAGTGCCTACAGCAACAACTTTGGCAGGCTTTGAGCTGACATTTATTGCAACCACAGAGGGTTCTCTTATAACAATGCCCTTGCCCTTGACGAAAACAAGAGTGTTGGCAGTTCCTAAATCTATACCTATATCCTGTGAAAATAACATATTTTTACGCTCCTTCCGGATAATTGAAATATCAAGACACAATAAGATATTATATTATACAATAAAAACGTATCTTACTCAATAGCAAAGAGAAAAAATTATTACTTTTTTAATGAATAAAAAGTATCCCGATATGTATTTTTGACAAAAGAGAATTTGTTAATACATTGCTGTGAGCAAGCTGACAAATTAACAGAAAAAAGTCTGCAAGGGAAATCCCCTGCAGACCTAAAATATTATACTATTGCATCTTTAAGCTGATTCATAGCCCTGACGATAATCTCTCTCGGGCAGGCTAAAACTATTCTTTGGAACTGATTTGCAATTTCGCCGAAGATTTTACCTGCATCAAGCCATAGCTTTGCCTTGTTTATAATGAGGTTGTCAAGCTCATCTGAGGTAAGACCCAGACCGCTGCAGTCAAGCCATGCAAAATATGTTCCTTCAGGCTCAACAAGCTTGATTTCAGGAATGTTCTCCTTTAGGAAATCACGGATATAATCAAGGTTGCCCCTGATATATTTTTTCATCTCAAGGCTCCACTCATAGCCGTCTTTATAGGCAGCTTTGCAGGCAACGATGCCGAGATTATTCATAACGGTGTAGCCTGAGCCTACGATTTCCTGCTGATATTTTTCTCTTATATCAGCAGAGGGTATCCAGATATTTGAAAGCTGAAGACCTGCCACATTGAAGGTCTTGCTGGGTGCGGTGCAGATGATAACTCTGTCTGTCATATCAGGGCAAGCCTGAGTAAACACTGTGTGAGGATGACCCTCCCAGGTGAAGTCACAGTGAATTTCATCGGAAACCACATATACGCCGTACTTTTTGCAGATTTCACCGAGCTTCTGAAGCTCCTGCTTGGTCCACACTCTGCAGACGGGATTGTGAGGTGAACAGAGAATAAAGAGCTTTACATCATTTTCCTTAATCTTATTCTCGAAATCCTCAAAGTCGATTATATATTTGCCCTCACCGTAAACAAGGGGACTTTCAATAATCTTGCGGTTGTTATTTTTGATAACATTATAAAACGGATAGTAAACGGGCGGCTGAATAATAACGGCTTCACCCTCTTTTGTCAGGGCGCGCACAGCCATAGCAAGAGCATAAACTACACCGGGAGTTTTCACGAGCCACTCTCTTTCGGGCACCCAGTTGAAGTGGTCTTTAAACCACGAAACCACTATGTCATAATAATCGTCTTTTGTATCACTGTAGCCGAAAATGCCGTGATTTACACTGTTGTGCAGTGCTTCAAGCACACAGGGAGGTGCCTTGAAATCCATATCTGCAACCCACATGGGAAGCACATCGGCAGGGAGATTATTTTCGAGAGCAAAATCGTGTTTAAGACTGTTTGTATTCCTTCTGTCAATGACAGCATCAAAATTAACATTATTCATTTTACTACCTCTTTTTTTGATATTCTTAACACACTAAAAGGCACTCATTGCGGCATAGGCAATTCATAATTTAATCAGTCTTCTTCCTTGTTGGGGAAAAGTGTTGCTCTTATGGATGCAGGTGAAAGGCTCTTTTTAAGGTGACCCCATGTGTCTTTGAAACGAATCTGCTTTTTGGGATCCCATTCACTTTCCGCAGCAGCCTTGATGCCCATTGCACGAAGCACGGGAAGCTCGTTTCTTACTCTTACCTTGAAGGATTCATAGTCGGCATTCATTGACTTTGTCCAGCCTCTTTCACCAACTGCAATCATTCTCGGGAAGCACATATAGCTCATTCTGTCAAAGTCTTCCACATACTCTGTCCAGATGGGTGTTTCAACACCGAGAACACCGTTTCTGCCTGTGCTGCTGAGCTTTTCAAGATAAGGCTCATAGTTGTATGTCTTTGTCAGCGGTGTCATACCGTAGGGATAGTCAAGATAGTAGTGATAGAAATCCTCGATAATAATTCTGCCGCCTGCGTTGGCGAATTCTTCACTCTTGTGTTCTCTGTCCATCCAATCACAGATAATGGTGTTTTTATTAAGGATGCCTGAATTGAGGCTTTCGTTCCAGGCAAGAACCTCCTTGCCCTTACCTTCAAGGTAGGCGATAATACGGTTAGCAAAATAGCCCTGAAGCTCCTCAACGTTGTTGAGCTTCTCGTCTTTGATTCTCTGCTGACATTTTTCGCAGTTGCACCAGCGTGCCTTTGGAGCCTCGTCGCCGCCGATGTGGATATATTTGCAGGGGAAAAGCTCCATCACCTCGTCAAGTACGCCGAAGCAGAAGTCGAAAACCTCTTCTTTACCTGCGCAAAGGATATTCTTGAAGATACCGCCTGTTGTTTCAAGAGGAATCTGCACACCTCTGCATGAAAGCTCGGGGTAGGAGGAAACCATTGCTGTAACGTGACCGGGCATATCAATCTCAGGTACCACCTCAATGAATCTTTCCTTACAGAAAGCAATGATATCTCTGATTTCATCTTTGGTGTAGTAGCCGCCGTACTTTTCCATATTTGCTGAGCCGAAGCCGTGGCAGTCACGCCATGAACCCTTTTCGTTGAGCAGGGGGTACTTTTCGCTTTCCATTCTCCAGCCCTGGTCATCACAGATATGCCAGTGGAAAATATTGAACTTGTATCTTGCGGCAGCCTCTATGTAGGTTTTGATTTCATCGATAGTCTGCATATGTCTTGCAGAGTCAATCATAAATCCTCTGTAGGGAAAGGCCGGAGCATCATAAATAACACAGTGTGGTGCCTTGCCTCTTGCAGCAATCTGCTCAAGGGTTTTCATGGCATAAAACTTGCCTTTTTCACCCTTTGAAACAACCTGAATGCCCTCTTCGTTTATCTTCAGGTAGTATGCCTCATCACTGAAATTTTCGTTGGTACCGTAGCTGATACTGTTTAAATCAAGCCAGCTTTCACCGCCTGTGAATCTTACATTGTTTGGTTTTGGGATAACATTAAGAAACATATTTTCACCTCATTTTTGTGCTTACACACTTAGTCTTTTAAATTATACTTTATTTTTTCAGATAATTCAACCGTTAGCCGAATAATTATTACTATTTAATAATTATTTCAGGTGATCAAATGTACAGCATTATAAATCTTCTTTGCGGAATAGGTATGTTTCTCATGGGCATGGCACTTATGAGCGACTACACCGCCCTTACCTTCGGAGATAGGCTAAAGGATATTCTCTCCCGTCTTGCGGGGAATAAAATAAGCGGAACCCTTACAGGTTTAGCAGTCACGGGAATAGTTCAGTCTTCCTGCGCCACAACTGTTACGGCCGTTTCCTTTGTTGATGCGGGACTTCTTTCTCTTGCCGGTGCTGCGGGAATTGTTATGGGTGCAAACATAGGCACAACGGTAACAAGCCTTATAATTGCCTTTAATTTTTCTGCCGTTGCACCCCTTGCCATATTTGTCGGTGCTTTTATGAAGCTGCTTTCAGGAAACGAAAAGATAAAAAACATAGGCATTATTCTCTGCGGCTTCGGCATTTTGTTTGTGGGTCTGAACACTATGGCATCTGCCTTTGAAACGCTGAAAAACAATGCCGCCTTTTTATCCTTTATTGCTTCATCCCGGGGCAAGCTTCAGGGGATACTCGCAGGCTTTATAATGACAGCAGTAATGCAAAGCTCCTCGGCAACGGTAGGCATTTTGCAGGCACTCTCAATGCAGGGTCTTATTCCTGCAGACAGTGCATTCTACATCATTCTCGGTCAGAATATCGGTGCGGTTATTCCCGTGATAATTTCCTCCGTGGGTGCAAATAAAACAGCAAAGCAGGTGGGCATCATTCACCTTCTTTTCAACCTCATCGGCAGCGCTTTTTTTATTGTACTCATGGAGCTTTTGCCTATAGGAAAGTTTTTTTCTTTTGCAGAAAGTGACAGCATGAAAATTTCACTTTTTCACATCACCTTCAATACGGTATCTACAATAATTCTTCTGCCCTTTGCCGATTTTCTCATAAGCCTGAGCGAAAAAATAGTGTCTTTCAGAATAATAAAAACAAAAGGGCAGAAATCACGGCTGTAATCGCCGTGATTTTTATTATAATTCTGACATTATATTTTTCCTGCATTTTCCCGCGTATTCGTTAAGATTATCACAAAAACTATATAAAAACACCTTGTTTTTATATATGACAACAAAATTAAATTTTTTTCCCTAAAAGGTTTAATTTTTCTCAGCGTTTGTGTATAATAGAGAAGTAATAATTCAAAAGAGCAGGAGAGAAGAGAATTATGAAAAGATTTTATGAAGGCTGGACAGGTTTTGAAGGCGGCACATGGGTCAACGAGATAAATGTACGCAGCTTTATCAAGCACAATCATATACCCTATGACGGTGACGAAAACTTCCTTGAGGAGCCTACTCAGGACACCCTTGACTTATGGAATCAGGTTCTTGACCTTTCGCGTCAGGAGCGTGAAGCAGGCGGTGTGCTTGATATGGATACTCATATTATTTCAACCATCACTTCACACGGTCCCGGCTATCTCAATAAAGACAAAGAAAGAATCGTCGGTTTCCAGACAGACAAGCCCTTCAAGCGTGCCCTCCAGCCCTACGGCGGCATCAGAATGGCTGAAAAAGCCTGTGCAGACAATGGCTATAAGGTAGACCCTGAAATCAGCGAATTTTTCAAGGTACACAGAAAAACTCACAACGCAGGCGTTTTCGATGCTTACACTCCCGAAATGAGAGCCTGCCGCTCAAGTCATATTATTACAGGCCTTCCCGACGCATACGGCAGAGGCAGAATTATCGGTGACTACCGCCGTGTTGCCCTTTACGGTGTTGACAGACTTATTGAAGATAAATTAGCTCAGAAGGCTACTACCCGTTCAGCTATGTACTCACACGTTATCCGTGCAAGAGAAGAACTCTCCGAGCAGATAAGAGCCCTCGAAGAACTCAAGGTAATGGCTCAAAGCTACGGCTATGATATTTCACAGCCTGCAAGAAACACTAAAGAAGCTATACAGTGGCTCTATTTTGCATATCTCGGTGCAGTTAAAGAGCAAAACGGTGCAGCAATGTCTCTCGGCAGAACATCGACCTTCCTTGATGCCTATGCAAGACGCGACCTTGAAAACGGCACCTTCACAGAAAAAGAAATTCAGGAAATGGTTGACCACTTCGTTATGAAGCTGCGTCTTATAAAGTTTGCACGTACTCCCGAGTACAACGCACTTTTTTCAGGTGACCCTCAGTGGGTAACAGAGTCAATCGGCGGCTGTGCAATTGACGGCAGACACTTAGTAACAAAAATGTCATTCCGTTACCTTCATACACTCAAGAACTTAGGCCCTGCCCCCGAACCCAACCTCACTGTTCTCTGGTCAACAAGACTTCCCGAAAACTTCAAGCGTTACTGTGCTAAGATGTCAATCGAGACCTCATCAATTCAGTATGAAAACGATGACCTTATGCGCTTTACTCACGGTGACGACTATGCAATCGCCTGCTGCGTTTCTTCAATGAGACTCGGTAAGGAAATGCAGTTCTTCGGTGCAAGAGCAAACCTTGCAAAGTGTCTTCTTTACGCTATCAACGGCGGTGTTGACGAAATCACAAAGAAACAGGTAGGTCCCGAATTTTCACCCATCACCTCAGAATATCTCGACTATGACGAGGTTATGAGAAAGTATGACGCTATGATGCGCTGGCTTGCAGAGGTCTATGTCAACACACTTAACATCATTCACTATATGCACGATAAATACTGCTATGAAAGACTGCAGATGGCGCTTCACGATAAGAATGTAACACGTTGGTTTGCAACGGGTATTGCAGGTCTGAGTGTTGTTGCTGACTCACTTTCGGCTATCAAATATGCTAAGGTTAAGGTAATCAGAGACGAAGACGGTCTTGCAGTTGACTATGAGGTTGAAGGTGACTTCCCAAAATACGGCAACGACGACGACAGAGTTGACGCAATCGCTCACGATATAGTCCATATCTTCATGGAACACGTGAGAAAGAATCATACCTACAGAAACGGTATCCCCACCACATCAATTCTCACAATTACTTCAAACGTTGTTTACGGCAAGGCTACAGGCTCAACACCTGACGGCAGAAAACGCGGCGAAGCCTTCGCTCCCGGTGCCAACCCGATGCACCGCCGTGACAGTCACGGTGCAATTGCTTCACTTGCTTCTGTTGCAAAGCTTCCCTTCCTTGATGCGCAGGACGGTATTTCAAATACCTTCTCAATTATCCCCGGCGCTCTCGGTAAGGATGACAGAATCTTCACCGGCGATATCGATATTGACTGCATCGGCGGTGCTTGCAGCAACCCCACACTTTTTGAAGGCCTTGACGCAGACGTAATCGACTGATAAGGTCGCAGATTAATCCAAAGGAGGTCATTTTTATGGCAGCAACACAAAGTCAGATAGACAATCTTGTTTCCCTTCTTGACGGCTATGTTGAAAAGGGCGGACATCACCTCAATATCAATGTTTTCACAAAGGAAACACTTCTTGATGCTCAGGCTCATCCTGAGAAATATCCTCAGCTCACAGTAAGAGTAAGCGGTTACGCCGTTAACTTCATCAAGCTGACAAAGGAACAGCAGGATGAGGTTATTTCAAGAACATTCCACGACAACATTTAAAGAAGGATGTTTAAATGAAAGGTTATATCCATTCCATAGAAAGCTTCGGCACTGTTGACGGTCCGGGAATACGCTATGTTGTTTTTCTTCAGGGCTGCCCTCTCAGATGCAAATTCTGCCACAATCCCGACACCTGGGAAATTCGGCAGGGTACGGAAATGTCAACTGATGAGCTTATTGACGGCTATATGAAAAACCGCGCCTTTTATTCAAAGGGCGGCATAACCGTTACGGGTGGTGAGCCGCTTATGCAGCTCGATTTCATCACGGAGCTTTTTACAAAGGCTAAGCGCTATGATATTCACACCTGCATTGACACCTCGGGCATAACCTACCGCGAAAACGACAGTGAATATGAGCAGAAGCTCAGAAAGCTTATTGCGGTCACTGACCTTGTTATGCTTGATATAAAGCATATTGACAGCGAAAATCACAAGTCACTCACAGGCTCAGGCAATGAAAATATTCTTGCCTTTGCAAAATTTCTTGAGAAGACCAATGTGGAGCTTTGTGTCAGACACGTGGTTATTGAAGGTATAACCGACAGTGCCGACGACCTGAAAAAATTAGGTTCATTTATCGGCAAACTTAAAAATCTCCGCTATCTTGATGTTCTCCCCTATCACACCCTCGGCGTTTCAAAATATAAGGAGCTTGACATCCCCTATCCTCTTGAAGGCATAGAACCCACAACCAAAGATAAAGCACTTGAAGCCAAAGGCTATATAATGGCAGGCATCAAGCAGGCGAGAAATTCAAAATAAAAAAGCTTTCCCTGTACTCGGTAATGAGTACAGGGATTTTCATTTATCCTTCCCAAGGAAGGCCGTCGTCTTTTTTCTTTGACTTGGATTTTTTATTCTTATTTGCAACAACAATAATCACTGCCACAATGGCAATAACAGCCACAATACCACCTATAACAGCAAAGCCTGTTCCTACACCCACCGGCGACGGAACTTCTCCTGTCACTATAACTGTTTCTCCCGCCTGAGAGCCAACGGAGCCGAAAACGTTTTCAGCATAATCTACAACCAAAACACAGGGTATTCCCGTCTGCTCCGTAAACTCATTGAGTGAAGCGTTGACAACCTCGGCACTGAGGTCAAAGGTTGTTAAATTTACAAACTTCGGGGCAGCCAGATTACTTCTGTCGCTTTCACTTACAAAGCTTGAAGAAAGTCCCAGACCTTTGATATTCTGTGTCATTTCATTTATTACCGATGCGTAATCCATATCAAGGGAGTAGCCGAAGTAATTGGTATTAATATACTTATTCATAGCTTCGCCGTATTCGGTATATTCACCGAACATTGAGTTGATATCATAGTGGATATTGTCACCTACCCATGCAATGGTGTAGTATCCGTCACCCTCTTCATTTGAAAGGAAAACGAGAAGTATATTATCCTCCACTGCACTGGATGAACCAAAATATTTAGTATATTTCACATTGGCATAATCCTGCATTTTGGCTTCACTGTAGACTATGCCGTCTTCATAACTGACAGATACATGATCTGTATAAGGATCAACCAGCATTAAGCCCAAAAATAAAACTATAAAAGCCAGTAAAAATACTACAAGGCATCCGCCGCCAAAGCCACCGCCATAACCGAAATGAGGTCCTCTGAAATAAGGCCCGTGCCAATGTGGTCCGTGATGATGATGATGGTGATGATGATGTGGGGGTCTGTGATGATGTCCGCCACCAAAACTGCCACCGCCGAATGAGCCTCCGCCGAAGCCTCCTCCGCCTGAAAATCCGCCGCCTCTTGAGCCGCCGCCAAAGCTGCCTCCGCCGAAGCCGCCACCGCTTCTTCCTCCACCGGGTCCTGCCATAATATCAACATCCTTTCTGTTTGTTTTCTTTACCTTAATTTTATCATTAAATTCCCGTTTTTGTCAACAAAAAATCCCCACAGTTTTGTGGGGATAAAACTTAAAATAAATCCGTTATCTTATCAATTATCTTAACGAGGTTTACAAAAATTCTGCCGAAAATATTTTTGAAAAAGTCTGCTATGAAGCTTTCATCATCCTTCACGGTGATATTTCCGCTGTCTGTTGCGGCAGCACCGTCGTAGTCTGATGTGAACTGTGAAAGCCATGAAATCATACCGTCGGGATAAGTAAACTTCACTTCATTGCCGTTGCCGTCAACTGTTGACATATTGGGATATTCTCCCCACTGTGAGGAGAACATATCGTGAGCTACTGCCTGCCATGATTCGTGTCCGCTTGGTGCAGGACTGCCATCGGGCATAACAGTTTCGGTCATTGATGAAAAACGGTTAACTGAGTTACGGCTTGATACGCTGCAGATATTCGCCCATGTTTTAGCAACACCCTTATAGCTGACTGCATTGTCGTTCATACCGCAGGTGAGCCATATGGGCATATCCTTGATAAGCTGAAGACTTGCTTCGTCAGGTGACCACGCCGGGCAGATTGGGAAAGCAGCCGCAAACATTTCCGGGTACGCCGTAATCATTTTAAGGGTCATCTTGCCGCCCATTGAGTAGCCGCCCACATAAATGCGTGTCACATCGATGTTATCCTTATTCTGCGCTATAAAGTCGTCAATAGCAGCTCTGAGGGGATAAACTGTATTGTCTTCCCAATAATTTATCTTTTCCTCAGGTGAACGGGGAGCCATAATAAAGGCACCGCCTGAGGGGAATCTCTGTTGAAACTCTTCACTTGTCCAGTAGCCTATGCCGTTGTTTTTAATCTGTCTGCCATTGTAGGAGCCGTCCCACATACCGTGAAGCCACACAACAAGGGGGTATTTTGCAGTATCAGCCTCTTTGACAGGTGAAAAGTAGAGATAGTCAATGGCAAATCCTTCTGTTTCGGGACCTTTACCCTCAGTGAACTGAGTTTTCAGCACCTCAAGACCTGCTGAATAAGGCTCAGCAGCTAAAGCAGAAACTCCGAGAGTGCCAAAAAGAAGCAAGACCGTACACAGCAGAGCAATGATTTTCTTCATAATATTTCCTCCTTAATTTACAGGCTTTTAAACCTATATTTTATTTCATTCTAACACAAAGGTTTATATTCTGCAAGAAAAATATTCTGATTTAATTTTTCTTATTTTTTATCTCGCAGAGAGTAAAACACCACGCCGAAGCAGAGCTTTTATTATCAATCAACTTTCACTTTTACAACAACCTTACGGCACTCGGCAGCAGTACCGCCCACAGCCACACCGGGACAGTGCAGGTCATTGGGATAAAGCACCATAAAGCTATTTGCAAAAAGGGTCAGAGGCTCAGTTTTGCATTCATAAAACCACACATCATTTTCAGGCTTTGCCTCGGTCAGCTTCTTATCTGCAGTAATGGGCGCTACGCCGATGATTTCTTCACCTCGGAGCATACACTGAATATCAATATATTTTTCGTGAGCTTCTGCCACGGTTTTATCGGGGTCAGTGCTGTAGCTCTGCACCATATAAAAAATATTATCGCCGTCCAATTCATATCTGCCAAGGTCGATTTTTGAAAAATCGGTTTCAGCCAGAAACTTCAGTGCAGTGTAAACTCTGCCGAGACCTTTATAATTATCAACATTTGTCAGCGTATCAAAAATCATAATACATCCTTCTTTCTCTATGATGCCTATGATTATACAGCATTTCTATTATAATTTCAACATTTTTTGTACGCGGGCAGGCAGGGGAACAAAAAACCATCCCGCCGAGAAAAACAACAGGACATCCTTAGATGCCCTGTATAAAATGAAAGCTATTTCACTTTTTCCGATTCGACCTTATGCTTGTATTCACGGTAAATATGATCATACATAACACCTCTTACAAGCCTGCCGTCTTCAAAGAGAAGCTCAATATATCTGTGGTCATTTCCTTCATACTTCTTTGCTTCAGGGTCAATTTTACCGTAGGAATATATTCTGTAGTAATTGCACCTCTTTTCGCCTTCAACGGAGAAACGTTTAGTGTAAATAAACCCTGCATCTGAGCCGAATTTACTCATAACCTCAGGCTCGCTGTCACCTTTTTTCAAGGATCTGAAATCGTCTATAACAGCTAATACATCGTGTTCATAATCTATGCTCGTATAGCCGAAGGTCTGCTCTTTTTCATTATACATTTCTGCATCTACATTGCCCACAGCCATACCGGTTATAATATTATTTTCTGCTCTGAGTGCTATGAAGCCGTTGCCTTTTACATATGTATCAGGCATAAACCATATGTCATAACCCTTCGGGAATGTGAATACCTCCACATCCTTTCTGAACTGCTTTTTAGTCAGCCTGTCAAGTGTCTTTTCATAATCCGCTATTGTTGTGTAGCCGTCTTCACCAAGCTTTTTGCTGACCTCACTGTAAGTATCACCAAGACTGATTTCATCGAACTTCTTTTGTGACACATCAGAGATAGTATTATTGAAGCAGTTAAACCATACGGGATAATCGTCAACATATTTTGCACCCACAGGCTGCAGCAGGCATGAAACAACTGTTACAACAGCAAACACAACAACAAACACTGTAGCGGTCTTTTTAGGATTAGTCACAGAATTTGCCTTACCCTTTTTAATTCTCACTGCTGTTACAAAGCAATATATGGCAGGTATCAGCAGAATCCCTTCCCATATTGCCATCGACAGCAGTCCGTTGGTTGCCATAACTACCAGTTGCCCCATTGAAAAGGGTGTAAGTAAATCTACGAGATAAATGAGATTGCTGCTCATTGTGTATGCTGCCATCTGGGGATACATGCTAACAAGCAGCAGCACCGAAAGCAAGGTGTTAATTATGCCTATTGCTGTCAGCGTCTTGCGGTACTTTTTAATCCGTGCAAAAACAATCATACCCAGTACCACAAAAATCATGCAGAAGCTCATAAATGCGCTTGCAGGGTCAGGGTCTCTGTTAAAATCTGCCGAAGTCACCCATAAATCAAGAGGAAAGCACAAAAAATTCATAACGGCAACTATAAAAAATGCACCCACAGCAAAGATATCGCGTTCAGAATAAAGCTCCTCAAATTCGTTGAAGATAAAGTTTTTATCACACTCGTCGGTACCAAAATCGGCTATTGCCTTATCTATACTTTCCATATCGTTATAACCTATATCCTTATAGTAATCGACCTTATCCATAATGTGACAGGTCAACTCGGCTCTTATGAGAGTTGCCTCTTTTTTAGGAATATTATCAGGGATAAAACCGTCAACAAAATCTGTTATTTTCTTCATAGCATCACCCCCGATCAAGCTAAAACAGCCGACGGATGTACATCTATCACCTTTCTCACAGCCTGAGAATATGTGTTCCATTCTTCCTTGACCTCCTGAAGCTGTTTGAGGCCCTTCTTGGTTATTTTATAGTACTTTCTCTTTCTGCCTTCAACTTCAGCTATATAGGATTTAACATAGCCGCTTGCCTCAAAATTGTGAAGAATGGGATACAGCGTGCCTTCCTTAAACATAAAGGTGTTGTCGCTTTTTTCGGCAATGCGCTTGATTATCATATAGCCGTAGAGCTCTTCTTTTTCAAGCACGGATAAAACGAGCATTGCACTGCTGCCTTTTGTGAGTTCTTTTTTAATGTCCATAAATTAAGCCTCCTTCTAAAAAGAATATACATAGAACAACTATACATCGATGTTCTATGTATAAGATAGCATATGTGACAAAGTTTGTCAAGAGTTTTTTGTACGCGGGGAAGTGAGGTAAAAAATAAAGAAGCTCCCCACCGTGGTGAGAAGCTTCTTTAAACTATTAAGATAAATGTTTGGCTCTTTCAGTATAGCACATTGATTTTGCAAGCATTATTTACACTCGAACCTGTGACACATCCGACTTGCGGTACCCAAAGTTCATTACGGCTTGGAGCGCCTATGAACTTTGACCGCTACGCTGTTCGTCGGTCGCCTCAAATGCTCAGAAAAGGTAAATGATGCCGACTTGCGGTACCCAAAGTTCATTACGGCTTGGAGCGCCTATGAACTTTGACCGCTGCGCTGTTCGGAAGCTCCCTGCATCTGCCACAGGCAGCGGGAGCCTCCGAACCAGTTAACAGCCGCGTTACGTCTGTGGAGTTACGCTGACACAAGCTCAAATCAGATATAAAAGAGCAAAAAGAAAACGACCACTC
>JAZSKE010000033.1:0-3110 GCA_045534675.1 Acutalibacteraceae bacterium | reverse complement strand
TCATTAATCAAGTGCAAAGGGATAGGACAGAACACCTTTGTCATAGCCCGGTTTCAGTTCAACCCTTTCATCTCTGTATTCACCATATTCGCAGTGTATAGTAATTATATCACCGTTTTCGCTTACATCGCTGGAAAACCTCTTATCAGCCACACATCTTACAGAAAAGGGCTTTTCGTCGATTTCTCCAAGCTTTTTTGCAATCCTGTCACGTACACGGTATACCTCTATTTTTGTATGACCGTTTTTCTGTGTACTTTCGCAGAGATAAACCGAAGTTGCTTCATTTACTATAATTTCTTCTTTTATCTTCGATTTGCCGAAATCCTCTGCCGTACTGTTAATAAGACAGGCAACAGAAATGACTCCTGCAATAATCATCAGCCACAGCTGATAATCAGCCTTTTTCGTTCTTTTGTACATTGCATATATTCGTACAAGTATAAATCCTGTTACTGCTGTAAAGCATATGGTATAACAGCCTATAATGCGGTTAAAAAGAAATACTTCCATATCCGCAAGCTTCATATACCCGAAAAAGCAGAAGGCTATTGCCGCCGCAGTTATACCGATATAATAAAAGACATCTATCGCCTTTGATTTCTTTTTCTCGTCACCCACTTTTTACACCTCAGACAAGACCTGTTGTTTCGTCAATTCCCATCATAATGTTAAGGCACTGAACAGCTGCACCGCTTGCACCCTTACCAAGGTTGTCAAGTCTTGCACAGAGAAGAATCTGTTCATCATTGCCGAAAACAAATACCTGTAACTTATTCACACCGCTTAATGTGTTGGACGCAAGGAAGAATGATTTCTGCTCCTCCATACTCATAAGGGGCATAACCTCAACCATTTTTGAGCCTGCATAGTGCTTTTCATACATAGCGTGAACCTGTTCAGCTGTAACTGCATTTGCAAGCTGACGTGTCTGAATTGGCACAGATACAACCATTCCGCTGAAATAGTCGCAGATAATGGGGTTGAACATTGGTGTATATTCAAGACCTGAAACAGCTTTCATTTCAGGGAGATGCTTATGCTGCTGTGAAAGTGCATACTGACGGGGACTGTTGAACTCGAAAGGCTTATCCTCGCCCTCATATACGGCAATAGCCTTTTTGCCTGCACCGCTGTAGCCTGATGTAGCATATGCGAAAACAGGGAAATCAGCGGGAATTATGCCGTTGTTCACAAGGGGATATACAATTGAAGCAAATCCGCTTGCATAACAGCCGGGAACAGCTACTCTGTTTGACTTTGTGATTTTCTCACGATGCTCCGCTGACAATTCGGGGAAACCGTATGCCCAGTCGGGATTTGTTCTGTGAGCTGTTGAAGCGTCAATTATACGCACGTGGTCATTGTCCACGAAAGATACAGCCTCTCTTGATGCCTCATCGGGCAGGCAGAGGAAAACATAGTCTGCACTGTTTATAAGTCTTGCTCTTTCAGCGGAATCCTTACGCTTTTCCTCGGAAATACGGATAATTTCAATGTCGTTTCTGCCCTCGAAACGTTCCAGTATTTTAAGTCCTGTTGTTCCTTCCTGACCGTCAATATATACCTTAACTGACATAAACCATTACTCCTTATTCTTTTTTCTTTTCTGTACTTTTCTCTCGTACTTTTCACGCTTTGGGTCGGTTAAATCGGACTCGTCCTCTTTGAAAGAGTGCCATATATTCACGGCAAGAGTCACAACCACAATACCAATCATCCAAAAGATATGGGCGGAGGGCTTAACGGCTATCCACAAGCCCATTACAAGCTCACCCACAACCCATATTACAGCCATAAGCAGACAAAGACCTATGGTAAAAATTATGTCCTTTTTCTTCATGAAAGTCTTTCAAGCTCCTTTTCAGCCGCTACAATCTGAATTTTTACAGCGTCGGGAGAAGGACCGCCGTAGGACTTACGCTCCTTAACGCAGGTGTCAAGGCTGATAGCCTCATAAACGTCCTCGGTGAAAAGCTCTGTCATCTTTGCATATTCTTCAAGGGGCAGAGTTTCAAGAGTAAGTCCCTTTGCGATACATTCAGCAACGAGAGTACCTGTAATTTTATAAGCGTCACGGAAAGGCATACCCTTTTTAACGAGATAGTCAGCACAGTCCGTAGCATTGATAAATCCCTTAGCAGCTGCATTACGCATATTATCTTTAAGTACACGCATTGTTGACAGCATGGGAGTAAATGTCTTAACGCAAAGCTTTACATTGTCGATAGTATCGAAAATAGCTTCCTTATCCTCCTGCATATCCTTATTATATGCAAGGGGGAGTCCTTTCATCATTGTGAGGAGAGTTACGAGATTTCCGTTTACTCTGCCTGTTTTTCCACGGATAAGCTCTGTAACATCGGGGTTTTTCTTCTGTGGCATAATTGATGAACCTGTGGCAAATGCGTCATCAAGCTCCACGAATTTGAATTCCCATGAACACCAGAGAATTATTTCCTCGGAAAAACGTGAAAGATGTGTCATAAGAAGTGACATTGCACAGTTAAGCTCTACGCAATAGTCACGGTCAGAAACACCGTCAAGACTGTTTTCCATGGGAGCAGTAAATCCAAGCAACTCAGATGTCTGCCGGCGGTTTGTTTTATATGTAGTTCCTGCCAATGCTCCACAGCCGAGAGGGCAGAAATTCATTCTCTTTGCGGCATCCTGCAATCTTTCAAGGTCACGGAGAAGCATCCACACATAAGCCATAAGGTGATGTGCAAATGTTATGGGCTGGGCTCTCTGCAAATGAGTATAGCCGGGCATAACTGTTTCTGTATGCTCCTTAGCCATAACGATAATTGCGGAAATAAGCTTTTTCACCATATCGGAAATTTCAGCTATTTCGTCACGGAGATAAAGTCTGAGGTCAACTGCTACCTGGTCATTTCTTGAACGTGAGGTGTGAAGTCTTTTTCCCACCGCACCAAGACGCTTTGTCAGTTCAGCCTCAACAAACATATGAATATCCTCGGCGTTTGGGTCAAGCTCCAGTCTGCCGTTATCTATATCGTCAAGGATTTCTTTAAGACCGCCGATGACTTAACGCGGACCCTACTTTGTGATAATTCCGCAGTCACCCAGCATTGTTGCGTGGGCGATAC
>JAZSKE010000003.1:0-19834 GCA_045534675.1 Acutalibacteraceae bacterium | reverse complement strand
ATATAGTTCAGCGACACAGCATCGAACTGTGTCGCTGAAGCTTTTATGTTTGCCGTTTTTTCGCCCTCTCGCGGTAACATCGTACAGCTTCGGAGCGAAGAAAACGGCATCTTGTACCATTCTCGAAAGTCAAACAGCGTGTCGAAATATACTTTTTCGACACGCTGGGGCGAAATGTGAGCATCCCGCCTATTTTAAATGGAAAATAGATTCTGAATTTTGCATTTTTTCCTATATTTCTCTATTGCACTTGAAAATTATCCCTTAAATGGTGTATTATATTCTAAGTGAATGCAATAATATTATAAGGAGGCTATTCCTATGAAAAAACTTGCGGCGCTGATTATGAGCCTTATTCTCGTTTTCAGCTTCATTCCCATGGCTTTTGCAGCCGATGAAAGCAAACCCTTTGACAACAGTAACTTCTTCACCTACGGTGATTACACTCTTCACTACAGAACCTATGACAGTGAAGAAAACAAAAATCAGATTATGCTTATTCACGGCTTCTGCCTTTCAACTGCATCCCTTGAGGGCATTGCGGCAGAGTACCGTAAGGCAGGTTATGATGTTGTAACTGTTGACGCACCCAACTTCGGTTATTCCTCAAGAGAAACAAACAACACTGCTTTCCTTTCAAGAGAAGAGGTTATAGGCGCACTTATGACAGAGCTTGGCGGCACATGGATAGTCGGCGGTCACTCAATGGGCGGCGGTATTGCAATCAACCTTGCCTGCGATTATCCCGAAAAGGTGACAGGTCTTGTGCTTTATGCACCTCAGACCTCAAACGAAGCTGCGGGCTTTATGGCAAAGTTCAGTGCTTCAAAAATAGCTCAGGCTATGTATAATATGATTTTGGCAGTGGCTCTTCGTATGCCCTTTATGGTACGCCTTCTTGTTGATATGAGCTTCAGCAGCAGTGAATATGCAAAGACCTATGACCTGACAAGAATTTCCGCCCCTCTTTCACTTCCGGGTACGGGTGCAGGTATCACTATAATGGCCTCACATACAAGAGGCAGTGACCTGAGTAAGCTCAAGGCACTTAAAATTCCCTGTGCTGTTATTACAGCTTCAAACGATAAGGTAGCTATGGCAGAAAATCTTCAGGCCATACTCGATAATGCTCCAGAAGGATATTACACATATGAGTTCAGCGAGGGCGGCCATATGATGATGGAATATAACCCCGCGAGCGTTGCAGAGCATACATTGCCCACAATTGCAAAATGCAAATGATGTAAAAAAATAAAGTAAACGGTTTAGTCCGCACCAAGATGTCAAAAAGCAACTGACACGGTGCGGACTTTTTTTATTAGCAATCAGCAATTGCGGGGAGCAAAGCTCCGGATGATACTCCCTTCGTCAGACCTGCGGTCTGCCCTCAATGAGGGAGCTGTTGGCAGGACTGAGGGATTATAATCAACGGCAGTTCACATCTGAAGTCGACTAACTCTGCGGGTAAAAACTATAAGTTTAATGAAAGTCAATCCGCGACCGCAATTGCTAATTTCTAATTTCAAGAGGTGATTTCTATTTTTAATATACTGGACTACTGCTGTCTTGAGCATACCGCTGCAAAGGATTATATTCTGTCTTTTTCTGAACCGTGGCAGGCTCTCATAGGCCTTTCAGACTTTATAAGGGACCTTGGCGGCACTCTTCCGAAGGAGGAATATGAGCGCTACGGCAAGGATGTATGGATACACAAAGACACGGTGATTTATCCCACCGCCTTTGTCAAAGGGCCTTGCATAATAGGGCAGGGCAGTGAAGTGAGACACGGTGCTTTCATAAGAGGCAGCGCTCTCATCGGCAAAAACTGCACCGTAGGCAATTCCACGGAGATTAAAAATTCCATACTTTCAGACGGTGTTCAGGTGCCTCATTTCAACTATGTGGGCGACAGCATCTTGGGCTTTCGGGCGCATCTTGGTGCAGGTGCTGTTATATCAAATGTCAAAAGTGATAAAAGTGATGTGAGCATTTTTACCGGTACGGGGAAGCTTTCTACAGGGCTAAAAAAATTCGGTGCCGTGGTAGGTGACACAGTGGAAATAGGCTGCGGCAGTGTGCTGTGTCCCGGAACAATAATAGGCAAAGGCTCCGTTGTTTACCCTTTGGTGAGGGTGAGAGGAACTGTTGAAGAAATGAGGATTGTCAAGGATGAAAACACTATTGTGAGAAAGGTTTGACACTATGGCAAGGTATTTCGGAACAGACGGCTTCAGGGGTGAAGCCAACATTGAGCTGACGGCTGACCACGCTTATAAAATCGGCAGATTTTTAGGTTGGTATTTCAGAAATGAACGCGATAAGCAGGGCGACAGATTTCCGCCGAGAGTGGTTATCGGCAAAGATACGAGACGCTCAAGCTATATGCTTGAATACTGCCTTGCAGGGGGGCTTACGGCTTCGGGATGTGACTGCTATCTTCTTCATGTGACCACAACGCCATGTGTTGCATATATTACCCGTACCGATGAATTTGACTGCGGCATTATGATTTCAGCCAGCCATAATCCCTTTTATGACAACGGCATAAAGCTTATCAATTCAAAGGGTGAAAAAATGGGCGACAGCCTCATAAATGCCCTCGAGGATTACCTTGACGGAAAAGGTGAGGAATTACCCTTTGCCCTTCGTGATAAAATTGCAAAGACAGTTGACTATGTTTCAGGCAGAAACCGCTATATTGCTTATCTCATTTCCCTTGGCAAATATTCCTTCAAGGGTATGAGAATAGGTCTTGACTGTGCCAACGGCAGCGCATGGAACATTGCCCGATCTGTTTTTGAGGCTCTCGGCGCAAGTGTTTATATGATAGGAGCAGAGCCTGACGGTACCAACATAAACTATATGACAGGCTCAACCTATATGGATGAAATATGTGATTTTGTCAGGGCAAAACGCCTTGATGCAGGCTTTGCCTATGACGGAGATGCTGACAGATGCCTTTGTGTTGACGAAAAGGGCAATGTTGTTGACGGAGACAAAATTCTCTATATTTCGGCAGGGTACATGAAGAGCAAAGATCTCCTGGGCGGCAACACCGTAGTGACAACGGTTATGTCAAACTTAGGACTTTATAAGAGCCTTGACAAGCTGGGAATAAACTATGTGACCACCGATGTGGGCGACCGCTTCGTCTATGAAAAAATCAAAGACAGCAACTTCAAATTGGGCGGTGAGCAGTCGGGTCATATTATCTATTCAAAGTATGCCACTACGGGCGACGGCATACTCACAAGCCTGATGATTATGGAAATTATGCTCTCGGAAAAGCGAAAGCTCAGTGAGCTTGCTTCAGGAATGAAGACCTATCCTCAGAAGCTGATTAATGTGAGAGTGAGAGATAAAAATGCAGTTCTGAGCAGTGAAAGTCTCAGGTCTGCCGTCAGTGAAGCCGAAAAACTCCTTGGCAACAAGGGCAGGGTGCTCATAAGAAAATCGGGGACTGAGCCTGTAATAAGAGTGATGGTTGAGGCTGAAACTTCCGAGCTTTGCGAGAAGACTGCACTGTCTCTTGCTATGACGGTGGAAAAATTAAGTGAATAGTTCTTGCAATTGCAGATGCAGTGTAGTATAATAGCGATTGTAGAATTTTGCATTTTAATTCTGCGGTCAGTTCGAAACCTTCCTGACCTGAACAATAAGGAATTATTGTCTAAATCAAAACTAAAGGAGCTTAAAAATGAATATCAGTAAAAAAATCTACGGTATTGTAGCAGGTGCGGTTGTGGCGGCTTTATATGTTGCTTTGACCTACTCTCAGGAGGCACTGCTTCCCGGTACTACATCAATGGCTGTTCAATTCCGTCTGAGTGAAGCACTGACAATGCTCTGCGTCTTCACACCTTATGCAATTC
Source organism: Acutalibacteraceae bacterium (assembly GCA_045534675.1). Lineage (GTDB taxonomy): Bacteria > Bacillota > Clostridia > Oscillospirales > Acutalibacteraceae > UBA6857. Next base: position 15,962 of record JAZSKE010000003.1, on the reverse strand, counting down.
CCGGAGTTACGGTGGGCTGTTTCCTGGCAAATATTGTTTCCTCGGGTGCTTTGCCCATAGATATGATTATGGGTACTCTCGCATCTTTCCTGGCGGCGATTTGTATGTATAAAGCACGGAATATCACCTTAAAGGGAATGCCTCTTGTTTCGGCTCTTATGCCTGCAATTTTCAACGGCATTATCATCGGTGCTGAAATTGAAATTTTCTTTATTGAAGGTTCTTTCAACTTTGTCAGCTTCCTTACACAGGCATCCTTGGTGGCTCTGGGTGAGCTTGGAGTATGCTTCACGGTGGGATTACTGCTTGTAAGAACAATAAAAAATAAAAATTTAGTAAAATATCTCAATTCTATTTGATTTTTGTGTCTACTCTGCTATAATAGTGGAGTAGATTTTTTTATTAATAAAAAGGAGACAAAAAACTATGGAAAACAAACTTTCAAAGCGTTTGTGGCTGAACATCGTAATTTTCAGCTTTATGGGCGGTGTTGCATGGAATTTAGAGAATATGTATTTCAACACATTCCTTTACGGCTCAGTTTACGAAGGTGTATCCGCCAACGCACTTGCAGGTGTAATGGCTCCCACAACGGCAATCAGCCGAATGGTTGCTCTGTCAGCTATCACGGCAGTTGTCACCACATTCATTATGGGTACTCTCAGCGAAAAGATGAAAAAGCGTAAGGTTTTCATTTCTGTGGGCTACATAATCTGGGGTCTTATCACTGCGGCCTTCGGCTTTATTTCAAGAGAAAATATTGCCGGCCTTTTCGGACTTTCAGACGAAGTTAAGATTCTTGCCGTAACCGTATGGGTAGTTATCATCATGGATATGGTTATGACCTTTATGGGTTCAACCAGTAACGACTCAGCCTTTAACGCCTGGGTTACTGACGTAACAAATCCCGTAGTAAGACCTCAGGTTGAAACGGTGCTTATGTTTGTGGGCTTCTTTGCTATGGTTGCAGTTATGGGTGTAGGCTCTCTTGCTCAGGCAGGCACAGTGTCATATAAGGCATTCTTCCTCGGCCTCGGACTTGTTGTTACAGTCTGCGGTGTTGCAGGTCTCTTCACTCTTGAGGAGCCGAAAATCAAAGGCGAAAAAACCGACTCAAATTATTGGAGCGACCTTTTCTACGGCTTCAGACCCTCAGTTGTAAAAGAAAACTCAAAGCTCTATCTTGCTCTTGCTGCTGTATGTATTTATAACATTGCAGTTCAGGTTTTCTTCCCTTACCTCTTTGTTTATCTTGAAAAGGTTATTCTTAAGGATGTGCAGTTTGATGCTATGACAATTATCACAGCAGTTATTGCCGTTGCAGCTCTCGTTGCTGGCATTGTAATTCTTCTCAAGGTTGCTAACAAGAATAAGCTCAAGGCTTATATTCCCACAATTATTCTCTTTGTTATAGGTCTTGCAATTCTTTCAACTTCAACAAATATCAAGGTTGTTCTTATCGGTATTGCTCCCACTCTTATCGGTTATGTTGTGCTTCAGATTCAGCTCAGCGCATCAGTGCGTGACTTCATCCCCGAGGATAAGGTTGGTCTTTTCCAGGGCATCAGAATGATTTTCTCCGTACTCATTCCTATGGTTGTAGGCCCTTGGATAGGCGATATTGCCTGCCGCACCTCAAACCTTACAATTATTGAGTACGGTGTAGAGAAGCTTGTTCCCTCAACCAGTATGTTCCTTTTCGCTGCCGTTGTTGCAGTCTTCGTTTTCGTACCCATTGTACTTCTTGCAAAAAAGGGCTTCAAGGCAGAAGAATAAATTAAATGCAAGCTGCAAAGCGCAAAATGCAAAATTGCGGTCGCGGGTTACCTTTCACCTATAAGTAAGTTTCACCCGCAAAAAAAGCAAAGTATAAATACCATCCCTTTGCGATTATAAAACATCAGCAGGTCACTACAAATGTAGCGACCTGCTTAATCTTTGTGTATGTTTTTTTAGACTTACAATTGACGGCAGTTGGTATTTTATCTCAACTGTCTTTGCGGGTAAACCTACTTATAATTGAGAAGCAAACCGCGACCGCAATTCCGAATTCATAATTCCTAATTCATAATTTCCGCAAGGATTTCCCTTCTTGTCTGCTTGCCTTCTTTGGTGTCTGAAAGTACATAGCCGTGAGAGAGGTTTTCGCTGACTGTCAGCTTATGGTCAATGCCCTCTTTGGTGAGAACTTCACTGTAAAGAGCAATATCAGGGTAGAGGATTTCCTTTTTGGTGGTGTAGACGGTGATTTCCCCGAGGTCTTCATTTGAGCCGTAAATGGGGCTGACGGTGGGGTTAGTCAGAGCCTTTTTGCCTGACCAGAGCTTACCAAGCTTTTTAAGTCCGTAAACGCCAAGAATTTTGTCATTCTTTTCCAAAGGGGAGATATCCTTGTTTTTCAGTGTCAGGTCAAGCCAGGGTGAAATAAGCACTAACTTTTTCGGCTGTGTCAGCTTATAATCTCTGAGCTCCTTTGCAAGGCTCAGGGCAATGTTACCGCCCGAAAAATCACCGACAAAATAAATACTTTTGATGTTTTTCTTTTTCGCAATATCCTTATAAAGCTTCAAGAGGCCTTCTTCGGCATCGGCAGAAGTATATCTCGGTAGCTTCTGATAAAGAGGCACAATAACGGGCATACCCGTCTCTTTTGCAATAAGGTCAACAAACTCCCAATCGGCATCGGTTATGCCGCTGATGAAGGCACCGCCGTGAAAATAAAACACAACACTGTCGCTTTTACCCAGCTTATCCTTTTCGATGAAAAAGACCTGCATACCGTGCTTTTCCTTGTACTCTGCCGAAGAGGTGAGTTTAAGCTTTTGGGGAATTTCATAAATCTCGTCTGAAAACTGCTGATTTTTCATAGATATGAAGTAGTCGGAAAAATCCTCCTCGTTTTCAAAGTGGGCATCCTTTTCGCCAAAAGAGATATTCATTTCTGTCAGAGTTGCCGAAAGAGAACGGTCAAAAACGAAATATGAAACACATATAAATATACCGAAAAGCAGCACTGCTGACACTGATAAGGCTATAAGAGCTTTTTTAGTCTTAGACATAATTATTTCTCCTATGGGTTATTTCTGTGAGAGGACTTCCTTTATAGGTCCTGCAAAGCATTCTTCACACTGGGGAAGCTTGCCGTTGAGATTATCGATAAATGAAGTGAAAAGAGCTTTCTTCAAATGGACATCCATCTGATATTTTGTAACAAGGTCAATAATCTGTTCACGCCTGTCACGGTTAAGGGTGGGAGTAATATCCCTGAAGCAGATTTCAATTTTCTTTTCCGGTGAAACGCCAATAAGTTCAATTACAGTTTTACCGCCTGCATTTTTAATGTTGCAGTTGGCTTTCTTGCCGTCGAGTAAAACAGTTATGCTTTCTGCTGAAGCTATATCCTCAAAGACGAGAGTGTAGCTTCTCTTGGCGGGAATTACGCTGTAATCACCTTCGGCGGGGTTGATTGCGAAATTGACGTCGCCTGCCAATTCGCGTACCGAAAGAACTGTAGTGGCAAAGACGCCTTCCTTATAGGCGTTAGTTTCGCCGTCATCCTCATAGAGCGTGAAGGAGCTGTTGCCTCGGTATATGAGGATAACCATATCTTCCGGGTTAGTCCAGTCGTTGTGAATGTCGTCTGTTGCCATGGGGATAATTGCACCTTCTTTTGCAAAGACGGGGATTGACTCTATACCGCGGTACATAGTGATTTTCTTGTTGCCTTCATAAATTGCACCGGTGTAAATATCAGTCCATCTGCCCTTGGGAAGCCACACTTCGACCTTGGCAAGATTTGTTTTGGGGTCGAGCTTTTCGGTGATGGGGCAGACCATAAGCTCTGAGCCGAAGAGGAACTGATTTTTCACATTGTACGCCTCGTCCTCGTCGGGGTAGGGGTAGTACATAGGCTCAACGAGAGCAAGCGCATCCTTATGGGTGCGGTAGTTCATTGAGTAGAGGTAGGGGATAAGCGCGTGTCTTTCACGAAGGGTCTTTATTGCTAATTCCTCAGCCTGCCAGCAGTGCTTCCAGGGTTCTTTGCCCATAAACTCATTGCTTGTTGAGTGAAGGCGCATAATGGGGGAGTAAAGACCGTATTGCACCCAACGGATATAAAGCTCGTCATCCTTGGCACCCATGTGGTGACCGCCTATGTCATGGCTCCACCAGGTATAGCCTACATTGGTTGCAGTTGAGGTGAAATAGGGCTGGAAATCAAGGCAGGGCCAGCAAATCTTACTGTCACCGGAGAAGCCTAAGGGATAGCGGTGTGAGCCTATTTCGGCAAAGCGTGAAAGTATAAGAGGACGCTTGTTGCCTCTTTCATTCGCAAGGGTGTGATAGTGATTGAGCGCCCAGAGGGGGTCAAGATTTTTCAGCTTTGAGTTTTTGCCCTGCTGCCAGTCAATCCACCAGAAGTCTACGCCTTCGTCCTCATAGGGCTTATGAAGGATATTGAAATAAGCGTCAATATAGTCCGGGTCTGTTATGTCAAAGGGTATTCTCTTTTTTGTTTTGGGGTCAACGCCCATTCTTTCGGCAAACTCCTCATACATATCCTCAAAGAAGCGTACGCCCTGAGCGGGATGAAGGTTTACGGTTATCTTATAATTCTTGTCGTGAAGCCACTGAAGGAAGCCTTTATAGTCGGGAAAAAGCTCCGTATTCCAGCTGTAGCCCGTCCAGCCGTCACCCTCATAGAGCACATTGTTAAGCCCGGGGATAAGCTTTGAGGTCTTCAGGCCGAAGCGTTTGTCAACATCAACCCAGTGCCAGTCCATATCAATTGTTGCAACGGTGATAGGAATATCCTTTTCGGTGAATTTTTCCATAAGTGACATATATTCCTGCTGAGTGTATGCCTTATATCTGCTCCACCAGTTGCCGAGAGCATAACGGGGTACCAGAGGCACCTGACCTGAAAGTGAGAAAAAGTCCCTGAGACAACCTCTGTAATCGTGATTGTAGGCGAAGTAGTATTCATCCTTCACTGTCTTTTTTCTTTCTCCTAAGGTACCGTTTTCGTTTAAAATAAGGCTCTTACTGTCATCGAGTACCGCTACGCCGTTTCTTGACATAAGACCGTCGCCCAGAGGGATAGCACCTGTAGTCTGGTCAAGGGTACGGTAGGTACCCTTGAGATTGCCTGATTTATATTCCGTCAGGTTTTTGCCGCCGCGAAGGGATATGCCTGTCATAGCCTCTTTTTTAGTGTCATATCTGAAAATGGTTTTTGTTGTGATAACTATAAGTGTGTCGCCGTCTTCAATCACCTTATATTCGGGTGAGGAGAAATTACGGCAGATAACGCACTGAGTAGGTGCATCGGTGAACTGCCCTTTTTTGTCAACCTCTACGCGAAGCAGTCTGTCAGTGAGCAGGGAAATTCTTACCTTGTTTTTTCTTATGATGAATTTTTCGTCGGTTTTGCTTTCGCTTTTCCATGAGAATGTGTCTTTGAAATACTTGCACGGTTCTTTCATATTTTAGGTCTCCTTGCCTTATAGTTATTATAATGATATATTATTTTAATTATATTTTCAACTTAAATAATAACTTTCGGCAAATGGCACAAAAACGGGGCTTATTTTTCTACACTTAGAAATTTATTTATTTTGCAACATCATAGCAAATTGTGTATAAATATGTTAAAATATGTAGTATTAATGTGTAATATTACACTTGAGGAGGTTTCTTATGGAAGAAAAAAAGTATGTTCCTAAAAAAGAAGTGACAACCTATGCCGTTGCCGCTTTGGGTCAGGGTCTTGTTTACAGCTGCATGTCAAGCTATATAACAGACTATTATATGAATGTTCTGACCCTCAACGCTATGTTTGTTATCCTTCTTATGCTCCTTGCACGAGTATGGGACGCAATCAATGACCCCATGATGGGTATGATTATGGACAGATACACAACCAAAAAAGGCAGAATGAAGCCCTATCCCTTATGGACGGCAGTGCCTATTGCAGTGCTGACTATCCTTATGTTTGTCAATCCCGGCTTTAACACAGATAACAAGTCAATATGGCTTTATGTGTTTGTTGCATTTGTTTATATTGCCTGGGGTATGATTTACACAGTCAGTGACGTGCCTTTCTGGAGTATGCCCAATGTTATGACACCCGACCCGAAAGAGAGAGGTAACATCATCTCCTATGCTAAAACCGTTGGCGGTATCGGCTCAGCCGTAACAGTAGCACTTCCCATTATTGTCGGCTTCATCGTTGCTGATATGGATGTTGAAAAGGCAAATATTGTCAAATACGCTATCATGGCAATTTCAATGTCACTCATCGGTATGCCTTTATTTGTAAGGTCCTCTTTCGGCGTTAAAGAGAGAATTCAGATGCCCAATGCCACAAAGCGCGCACCCGGTGAGCCTTCATCACTCAAGAGAATTTTCACCTGCAAGCCTCTTGTGCTTGTTGTTATTTCAGGTGTACTTTCCTTCGGCAGATATATGCTTCAGGCTGCTGCACCTCACGTTGCACGTTATTCGGGCTTCTATATCGGCACAAAGCCTGCCACCGTGGCAGAGTACAACTCAAATATTTCAACTGTTGCGCTTGTTATTCAGGTCTGCGCTGCCGTAGGTATGTTCGGTGCTATGCTCTTCCTGCCCAAGCTTTATAAGAAATTTGAATACAAGCAGATTATGATAGTTTCCTGCATCGGCGGTTTTGTTGCAAGCTGCTTTACACTTATCATAGGCTGGACAACAAAGAATCTTCTTATCTGCATTCCCTTTATGCTTATTTCAAGCATCCCCCTGGGTGTTATCAACAATGTTTCCTTTGCTATGGTCTGCGACTGTCTTGACTTTATGGAGTGGAAAACAGGCTTCAGAAATACAGGTCTCGGCTCAGCTTGTCAGAGCTTCGTTAACAAAATCGGTAACGCTTTTGCAACTGTAATGATTATCGTTATGTATATGATAGTTAATATCGATGTAAACAACCTCAATGTCGGCTCAGGTCAGCAGGTTGTTGACGCTATCAATGCTATGTCTTCAACTCAGAACTTTGCTATGTTCTCACTGGTTACAATAGTACCCGGTATCAGCCTTCTTCTCTGCGCTGTTCCGCTGTTCTTCTATGACCTTACAGGTAAGAAAAAGCAGAAGGTATTTGATGAGCTTGCAGTGCTGAGAAAAGAAAGAGGCATTGAGATAGAAGATTAAAACTAAATAGAGAACCGGTGTTGTAATTATATTTTTAGGTGAGGGGAAATTATTATGACAGCTTTAATGTACGCTTCTTGTGCCGCAGGTGCGGTTTTACTCGCTGCTTATATTGCTTTATGCAGAAAGGGCAGAGTAATCAAAGGCTTATTTGTTAAGAGTTTTGTAAGTGTCAGCTATTTGCTTGCAGGTGCTTTTGCAATACTCTCAAATCCCGATTCCCTTTATTACGGACTTCCCATTATCATTGCAGGTGTTTTGGGGCTTAAAGGCGATATCTATCTCGATCAGAAATGGATGTATGATGAGCATAAGGATAACTACCTTCGCATAGGCTTTATCTGTTTTGGTCTTGGTCACTTCTTCTATATGTGGTCGCTTCATCAGAAGATAGAGCTTACGGTGCCTGAACACCTTATTCCCATTGCAGGCGGTATATTTATGGTTGCTTTCAACCTGATTATGGAAAAACCTACAAAGCAGGATTTCGGTAAATTCAGACCCTTTGTAAGCATCTATGCTCTTGTTCTCGGTTACACTACGGTGCTTTCAGTGCTTATTTATATAAAGACAAGTGCAGTCTTTGCTCTTATCTTTGCCATAGGCTGTGTTTCCTTTATGGTGTCAGACCTTGAGCTTTCACAGATGTATTTCTGCAAAGGCAAGAACAATGCAGTGAGATTTACAATAAATATTATTACATACTATCTCGCTCAGTTCCTTATTGCAATTACGCCTGCATTTGTTAATTAAACTTTATAAAAAATGAGAGGTAACACGGCTTTTACCGTATTACCTCTTTTTCTGTTTTTAGCATTTATTGTCTTATGCAGCCTCAAAGGCGATTACAGTTTCAGTTGTTTATCAGAAAATAATGTGAAGCCATGCCTTTGTGAAAGCCTTTGTAAGAGCAAGCCAGATTGTTGTTGCAACATAAGTGAAAAGCATATTTTACATCTCCTTGAAATAGTGTCAGGATTTCCCTGCAACCTCATTATAACAGATGAATATACAGAATTGCAATATAAAAATTAAAAAATATTAAACAAATCAAAAAAATATTCATACTTCAGGCAAATTTGCTTTTAACACTTTGCATTTCAGATTAAATGTGATATACTAAAAAGGATATATAAAGGAGGTGAGCCGATGAAAAAAGCTCTTATGACCGCCCATGTTGCCTATGCAATTGAAATGTTCAACATACCTAACATTCAGCTTCTGCAGGGCATGGGCTTTGAGGTGGCGGTTGCCTGCAATTTTGACGACAGAAGTTCCCTGAGTGATGAAAAGGTAGAGGCGCTGAAAGCAAAGCTCACTGCTATGGGTGTGAAATATTATAACATCCCCTTTCAGAGAAATCCGCTCAAGCCTCAGAATTTAAAGGCATTTCTTTCTCTTAAAAAGCTGATAGACAGTGAAAACTACTCACTCATACACTGTCACACTCCTGTCGGCGGCATTCTCACCCGTCTTGCCTCGGCAAAAAGCAGACGGCAGGGTACAAGGGTCATTTACACGGCTCACGGCTTTCACTTTTTCAAGGGCGCGCCCCTTGTCAACTGGCTCATTTACTTCACGGCTGAGTGGCTCTGTTCCTTTTTCACCGACGGCCTCATCACCATAAACAAAGAGGATTATGAAAACGCAAAAAGGCTCCTTCACGCAAAAAAGGTTTTCTATGTTCCCGGGGTGGGCGTTGACACAGAGCATTTTGCCGGTACGCGTCGGAAGCGTGAGGCGTTATTAAAAGAAATATCCGCCGATGAAAAAAGCATATTGCTTCTTAGCGTGGGTGAACTCAGCAACAGAAAAAATCACAGTGTAACCATAAAAGCACTCTCAGAAATAAATGACGGCAGATTGCACCTTATTATTGCAGGCAGGGGAGAAAAGGAAGAAGAATTCCGCTGCCTTGCAAGTGAGCTGGGAGTTGAAAGCAGAGTGCATCTTTTAGGCTTTCGCACTGATATAGCAGAGCTGATGAAAAGCGCAGATATATTCGTTTTCCCCTCACTTCAGGAGGGTCTGCCCGTTGCTCTTATGGAGGCAATGGCTTGCGCAATGCCGAGCGTATGCTCAGCTATAAGAGGCAACACTGACCTTATAGAAGACGGCTCAGAGGGCATCCTCTGCAGTGTGAATGATGTAACTGCTTTTAGGAATGCCGTTGAAAGGCTCATAAATGATGAAGCTCTCAGAAGCACTATGGCACAAAAAGCTCTCATAAAAAGCAAAGACTACGATAAGAAAATAATAGAAGAATATATGAAAGATATTTACACAAGCTGAGGTGATAACAATGAAATATATGCCTCTTGTAAGCATTGTAATTCCCGTTTATAACGGCAGTAATTATATGAGGGAAGCTATTGACAGCGCCCTTATGCAGACCTATGAAAACATTGAAATTGTAGTGGTCAATGACGGCTCAAAGGACGAGGGTAAAAGTGATGCCATAGCTAGAAGCTACGGCGATAAAATAAGATATTTCCCAAAGGAAAACGGCGGTTCATCCTCGGCTCTCAATAAGGGAATTGCAGAAATGAAGGGGGAATGGTTTTCATGGCTGAGCCACGATGACCTTTATTATCCCGAAAAAATTGAAAAGCAGGTGGAGTATCTGAACACTCTCCTTAAAACAGTAAGTGAGGCTGACCTATATAAAAACGTGCTTTTTACCGCCTGTGACTTCATAAACGGTGAGGGCAGAATAATAAAGAAGAGCAACCCCAAAAAAGAAAAGATACTCTCGGAGCATATTGCAAAGCTCAGGGGCAACGAATATCTTATAGCTGAGCCTACGAAATATAATTTTTACGGTTGCGGCTGCCTTGTAAATAAAAAGGTATTTGAAGAAATCGGCGGCTTTGATGAAAACTTAAGGCTTATCAATGACCTTGATATGTGGACAAGGGTTTATATGGGTTCTTACAAGCTTCACTATATGAGTGAGGTGCTGACAATAGGCAGAATACACTCAGGTCAGATTTCACGAAGCATAGGCTTTTCCTATCACAATGCGGAGCAGGATATGCTCTGGCAAAGAAGCCTTTCATATCTTAAGGAAAACTGTAAGGATAATTTTGAAATCTTCTATATTTTCGGCTGTAATGCCCTGACTAAAACAAGAGATATTGAAGGCGAGGAGGCTTTTAAGCTTGCGGGTGAAATATGTCCCAAAAAGACGGCATTTCTTCGCAGTACAAAAAGAAAATTAAAGCTTAAAGCAAAGATAAGAAGCTTTATGAAAAAGGTCTATATGGCAGTGTTTATGAGGTGAAAAAGATGAATATACAGATTTACGGCACAGCTAAGTGCTTCGACACCAAAAAGGCTCAACGCTACTTCAAGGAAAGAAACATAAAGTTTCAGTTTGTTGACCTGGCAAAATACGGCATGAGTAAGGGCGAATATAATTCAATTAAAACTGCCCTTAAAATGAAGGTGGACGACCTGGTCAATGAAAAGAGCAAAAAATATGACAGCAGCTTTATCAAGTACCTTGCCACAGAGGATGCAAAAGAGGAAAAGCTACTCGAAAATCAGGAGCTTTTTAAAACGCCTATAGTGCGTAACGGCAAGAAAGCCACCTTAGGCTATTGCCCCGAAATATGGAAAGAATGGGAGAAGGAATAATGGTTACACAGGCACAGATTGACAGAATTAACGAGCTTGCAAGAAAAGCTAAGACAGAGGGTCTCACCGAAGAAGAAATCAAGGAAAGAGACATTCTCAGACGCGCATATATTGATTCATTCAAGGAAAGCCTTGTGGGTCAGCTTGAAAACACCTATATCGTTGACGAAAAGGGCAACAAGAAAAAGGTTACAAAAAAGTCCTGAGGGACTTTTTAAATGCAAAATGCAAAATGTAAAGTGCAAAATTTCGGTCGCGTGGCAGTTGTTATTAATTTTAATATTTCTGCCCGCAGAGACAATGCTCAGTAAATACAAGTGCCGTCGATTGTACTCCCTCAGTCTTGCGGACAGCTCCCTCAGTAGGGACACGGCGTGCCGTGTCCGATAAAGGTGGGCAGGGTTGTCTATGTGGACACGGCACGCCGTGTCCCTACAGTTTTATGCAAAACTGCCAACTGACATAATCCGGAGCTTTGCTCCCCACAATTCTGCATTTTGCATTTATGAAAGGAGTCTTTCATATGAAAACTTGCTATATAATCGGTGCAGGGGATATAACCGACCCCCACATCACTGCCACGGCAGAAGATCTTATAATCTGCGCTGACGGCGGATATAAGTATAAAGACATTCTCGGCAGAGAGTGCGACTTTGTTGTGGGCGACTTTGATTCCTTAGGCGCTATACCTGACACAGACAATAAAATAGTTGCACCAACTGAAAAAGACGAAACCGATATGATGCTTGCAGTGCAGACAGGCTTTGAGCGGGGCTGCCGCAATTTCGTGCTTTTAGGTGCTTTGGGCGGTGAACGATCAGACCACTCCGTGGCTAACATTCAGCTTCTGCACTATATTGCATCAAAGGGCGCAAAGGGGACTATCCTTCACGGCAATGAGGTTTTCACTGCTTTTTCTAAGGGTACGCTGACACTTGGTGCTGACCTTAAGGGTTATATCTCTGTTTTTTCTCTCACAGACGAAAGCAGGGGAGTGACTCTTAAAAATCTTAAGTATACTCTCGAAGATGCCACCTTACATTCATATATGCCCGTTGGGGTGAGTAATGAGTTTATGGGGGAAGAGGCTGAGATTGAGGTTAAAGACGGAACGCTTCTCGTTATCTACAAAGTTTAATAAATAATAAAGACCTGCAAACAACTTGCAGGTCTTATCTTTTTCATATTGCCCTCGCCGGGCAGGCATCGTCACCGAAGCGCCGCCTGTGGTGGATGAAGCAAGGTGAGGATGGCGCAGCGGTCAAAATTCATAGGCGCTCCAAGCCGTTATGAATTTTGGGAACCGCAAGAGGGAAACTTTTTCCTGCCGCGGTTGACCTCATCCGTCAGACCTTCGGTCTGCCACCTTCCCCTAAAAGGGGAAGGCAAGACGAATCAAAAACGCGTTGATGTTTGGCGGCATCAGATTTTATCCTTTAATGAAACTTACCCGCAATTCCGAATTCCGAATTCCGCATTCCGAATTAGAGCGCAATGCTCTGTCCGTCCATTTCTGCGGGCTGCTCGAGTTCCATAATCTTAAGCATTGTGGGAGCAATATCGCAAAGCTTGCCGCCCTCACGAAGTGCGCAGTTATAACCGCAAACCACAAAAGGTACGGGGAATGTGGTGTGAGCTGTGAAGGGTGAGCCGTCTTCCTCATACATCTTATCAGCGTTGCCGTGGTCAGCAGTGATAAGCATAACGCCGTCCATTTCCATAACAGCATCATAAACCTTGCCTACAGACTGGTCAACAGCTTCAACAGCAGCCTTTGCAGCGTCAAAAATACCTGTATGGCCAACCATATCGCAGTTTGCAAAGTTGAGGATGATAGCATCGTATTTGCCACTCTTGATAGCCTCAACAACCTTGTCGGTTACCTCGTAAGCGCTCATTTCGGGCTGAAGGTCATAGGTTGCAACCTTGGGTGATGCAACAAGAATTCTGTCTTCGCCCTCATACTGCTTTTCAACACCGCCGTTAAAGAAGAAGGTTACATGGGCGTACTTCTCAGTTTCAGCAATTCTAAGCTGTGTCTTACCCATCTTGGCAAGGTACTCACCGAAGGTGTTTTCAAGTGTCTGAGGCTTGAATGCAACATGTACGTTAGGCATAGTTGCGTCATACTGTGTCATGCAGACATAATAAAGGGGGAAGAAGCCCTTCTTTCTTTCGAAGCCTGTGAAAGCCTCGTCAACAAAGGTTCTTGTGATTTCTCTTGCTCTGTCGGGGCGGAAGTTGAAGAAAACAACGCTGTCGTCTGCGCCGATTGTAGCGCCCTCAAGGCATACTGTAGGAATTACAAATTCGTCTGTGAGGTACTTGCCTTCGCTGTCGAGAGTTTCATATGACTTTTTGATAGCAGCCACGGGACAGTCAGCCTTATTGCCTTCGCCGTAAACCATAGCAGCATAAGCCTTGCCTACTCTTTCCCAACGGTTGTCTCTGTCCATAGCGTAGTATCTGCCCATAACTGTAGCAACCTTGCCTACGCCGATTGCTTCGAGAGCCTTGCAGGTCTTTTCAACATAGTCTGCACCTGATGCGGGAGGCACATCTCTGCCGTCAAGGAAGCAGTGAACATAAACCTTTTCAAGCCCCATTTTTTTGGCAAGCTTAACAATAGCAAGCATATGAGTGTCGTGTGAGTGAACGCCGCCGTCTGACATAAGACCCATAAGGTGAAGGGCTGTACCCTTGTCAAGACAGTTCTGAACTGCGCCGACGAGAGCCTCATTCTCAAAGAAGTCACCGTCTTTGATTGACTTTGTGATTCTTGTGAGTTCCTGATAAACAACGCGGCCTGCACCGATGTTGGTGTGACCTACTTCACTGTTACCCATCTGACCGTCAGGCAGACCTACATCCATACCTGATGCACCGATAAGGGTCATGGGATTTTCTTTCATAATTTTATCAAGGTTAGGAGTTTCAGCTGCAACAATAGCGTTACCGTAATCTGAGGGGTTCTTGCCGAAACCGTCCATAATGCAAAGTAAAACAGGCTTTTTCATTGGTTAGTTTTCCTTTCGTAAAAATGGGTCGCAGTGAAGCGACCCTGTATTTGTTTAGATTTATTTCTGCTCTGAAGCTGCCTTAACAATAACTGAGAAGTCTGCAGCTTTGAGTGATGCGCCGCCGATGAGACCGCCGTCAACGTTTACCTTTGAAACGAGTTCAGCAGCGTTACCTGCATTCATTGAGCCGCCGTACTGAATTGTAACAGTCTCAGCAACCTCTGCACCGTAAGCCTCAGCAATAGCAGCACGGCAGTAGCCGTTGCCTTCGTCAGCCTGGTCAGCAGTAGCAGTTACGCCTGTGCCGATAGCCCATACGGGTTCGTAAGCGATAACAACGTCCTTAAGCTGGTCAGCTGTAACGTTTGTGAGAGCCATCTTTGTCTGATATTTAAGGAGAGTTTCTGTGTAGCCGAGTTCTCTCTGCTCAAGTGTTTCACCAACGCAGATGATGGGCTTGAGACCTGCCTTAAGAGCAGCAAGTGAACGAAGGTTTACAGTCTGGTCTGTTTCACCGAAATACTGTCTTCTTTCGCTGTGGCCAACAACTACATATTCAACGCCAAGCTCCTTGAGCATATCAGCTGAGATTTCACCTGTGTATGCGCCTGATGCCTTGAAGTGTACATTTTCAGCACCGATTCTGATGTTTGAACCCTTTGCTGCTTCAAGAGCTGCAGGAATGTCTACGAAGGGTACGCAGAGAACAACTTCACAGTCTGCACCTGCAACGAGGGGCTTCATTTCATTAATGAGAGCTGTGGCCTGTGAGGGAGTCATATTCATTTTCCAGTTACCTGCGATAACTGCTTTACGTGTAGCTTTATTCATTTTAGTTACTCCTTTAATTTATAGTGTGGTTTATGAAAATGCAAAATGCAAAGTGCAAAATGCAAAATTGTGGTCGCGGGGTAATTATTACAATACCATGCAATACCTGACCGCAGAGGCGGACGGTTGAAATGCCAACTGCCGTCGATTATAAATGCAGTATCTCACCTGTTTGGCGGGAGAGAGCTTTATTTTTAATGCAAAATGCAAAACGGATATAATCGGAACGAAGTGACCGGCAATTTTGCATTTTGCATTTATAATTTTGCATTTAATTTTTGAAGCAGAGCTTCAAAAATTATTTGTCATTGAGAGCAACAACACCGGGAAGGTCTTTACCTTCGAGGAATTCAAGTGATGCGCCGCCGCCTGTTGAGATGTGGCTCATCTTGTCAGCAAAGCCGAGCTTCTGAACAGCTGCTGCTGAGTCGCCGCCGCCAACGATTGAAATTGCACCGCTTTCTGCAATGGCAGTAGCAACTGCGATAGTACCTGAAGCAAACTGAGCCCACTCTGAAACACCCATGGGGCCGTTCCAGATAACTGTGCCTGCACCCTTGATAGCGTTTGCGAAAAGTTCTTCTGTCTTGGGACCGATGTCGAGACCCATCCAGCCGTCGGGGATGTCGTCTGAATCAACGATTTTGCATTCTGTGTCAGCCTTATATTCAAGACCTACTCTGTTATCTATGGGAATAAGGAAGTTAACACCCTTAGCCTTAGCTGTTTCCATCATTTCCTTAGCAAGGTCAATCTTGTCTTCTTCACAGATTGATGTGCCTACTGTGTGACCCTGAGCAGCAAAGAATGTGTAGGCCATACCGCCGCCTACGATGAGGGTATCAACAGTTTCCATAAGGTTTGTGATAACGCCGATCTTGTCGCTTACCTTAGCACCGCCGAGAATAGCAACGAGAGGTCTCTGGGGATTAGCAAGTGCGCCGCCGATATATTCAAGCTCCTTACGGATGAGGTAACCGCCTACTGCGGGAAGATAGTCAGCAACACCTGTTGTTGAGGAGTGTGCTCTGTGAGCTGAACCGAAAGCATCGTTTACATAGATTCCAGCAAGTGAAGCGAGTGCCTTTGAGAATTCGGGATCATTCTTTGTTTCTTCCTTGTGGAAGCGTACGTTCTCGATAAGGAGGACCTCGCCGTCCTTGAGGGCAGCAGCCTTAGCCTTTGCATCCTCGCCGATAACGTCCTTTGCCATTGCTACTTCGATACCAAGGTACTCGGAGAGCTTTGCGGCAACGGGAGCAAGAGAGAACTCCATCTTGAACT